>NZ_CP114052.1:0-665009 GCF_027125355.1 Peptostreptococcus equinus
GTTCTTTTTTTCTCTGTCTTTTCTTTGGCTGATAAGTTCTTTTCATCTTTAGAACACTCCTTTCATATTAATCGTAATTGTAAATATAACACTATAATTATAATGATTTTAAGAGTAAAAGTCAATCTAATTTTATATATTTCCTTATAGTAATTGCTTATTTTATTGTGTATAAAATAAAAAATTACTTATAATATTTTTTTTATAAAAACTCAACATTTTTTTATAAACAATATACAGTTATTATAATAATAGTTTATCCACAACAAATACAATATGTGGATAATTATTTAATATACTTATACACTTATCCACATTTTGTTGATAACTTTGTGGACAATTATCTAAAATAAGGTTGTATAATATATCTATCTTAAAAAATGCATATTAATTATGTTGATAACATGTTTATTTATTATGAGAAACATGTTAATATTTTATTCTTGGTATTTTTATAATTTTTTTTTACAACAATTTATCAACATACTTATATACATAAAATAAACAAGCAAAGAAATGGGGGGAGTATCGCTAAATGGATGCAAACAAATTATGGACTTCAGCTAAACAAAGATTAAAAGGAATAGTTCATAAAAGTACATATGAATTGTACTATGAAGATAACAAAACAAAGCCAATAGCTATAGATAATAATATTTTTTATCTAAGTGGCATTGAAAGAACTAAACAGTTCTTTGAAAATCAAGGAAAAGAAAAATTACTAGAAGTTTTCGGTGAATTAGCTGCTAATATTACAGATATAATAGTAATTACTGATGAAGATACAAAAAACCAGCTTATGGATAAATCAAATATATCAGATGAAACTCCTATAGAGAATACAGATAGAATTAAAATACTTGCAAAGTCAGTATCAAATGCCAATTTGAACCCAAAATATACTTTTGATACGTTCGTTATTGGTCCTAGCAATAACTTTGCTGTAGCAGCATGCCAAAATGTAGCAAGATATAATGATACTTTTAGAAGTTATAATCCTTTATTCTTGTATGGAGGAGTTGGACTTGGAAAAACCCATCTAATGCATGCAATTGGACATGAAATTTTAGAATCAGATCCTTTAAAGAAAGTTTTATATGTTTCTTCTGAAACATTTACAAATGAACTAATACAAGCTATTAGAGAAAATAAAAATGAAGAATTTAGACGTAAATATAGAAGTGTAGATGTACTCATGGTAGATGATGTTCAATTCTTATCCGGTAAGGCTTCTGTCCAAGAAGAATTATTCCATACTTTTAATGATCTACATGCCCTTGAAAAAAAGATTATTCTTTCTAGTGACAAGCACCCACAGGATATACAAGACTTAGAACTTAGATTAAAGTCGAGATTTAGGATGGGTATAGCCACTGATATCCAGCCACCAGATTATTCTACTAGAATGGCTATTTTGCAAACTAAAGCTGAAACTGAAAACATTGAAATGCCAAAAGAAGTAATCGAATATATAGCAGATAATGTACAGTCAAATATCAGAGAATTAGAAGGTGCTCTTAATAAGGTAATCCTGTACTCAAGATTTACATCAAAAGAATTAGGACTTGAAACAGCTAAAGAAGCTTTGAAAGATATATTGGTATCTTACAGTACAAAGGCTCCAAATATATTGAGAATAAAAGAGATGGTTGCAGAGTCTTACAATGTAACTGTCGAAGAGTTAGATTCTAAAAAGAGAACTAAGAATATAGCATACCCAAGACAAGTGGCTATGTATTTATCTAGACATATATTAAATATATCTTTGCCAAGCATTGGAGAACAATTCGGCGGTAGAGATCACACAACAGTTATTCACTCTATTAATAAGATAGAAGATGAAATTGAAAAAAATGAAGTTACAAAAATGAAAATTGAAAAGATAATATCAGATTTGAAATAATTTTTTCAACATTTTTCTTGTTGAAAACTTGTAAATAAAATGTTGATTATTATTTTAGATGACTTTTCCACAATTTATTAATAAAATATTATAGTAGTTACCAACATGATTTTGCACAAGTTGAAACTATATGTTTTTCAACAGCTTGATATAGTTTTTAACACTATTAACATATACTACTACTAATACTACTACAATTATTATTATATATATAGAAAAAATACTATTTTAATTTATCAACAGTTACTTATATAGAAAGGAAACTTTTATGAATATTTTATGCAATCAAAAGAAATTAGCAAATGCTATTTCAATAGCTCAAAAAGCTATAAATAATAGATCTAATGTAGAAATGTTTAAGGGATTATTATTTTCTGCTAAAGGAAATATCCTAACTATCACTGGATATGATAATGAAATTTCTATAAAGACTAATATAGAGGCTCAAGTAAATACTGAAGGAGATTTTGTAGTTAATTCAAGACTAATAGGAGATATAATTAGAAAATTACCAGATACTTTTATATCAATAGAAACGGATGATGATTATAACGTATTTGTAAACTGTGCAAATTCAAGGTTTAAGATAAAGGGAATAGCATCAGAGGATTTCCCAAGACAGTCAGAAATATCAATGGAAAATATGATTTCTTTCGATCAGACTGAAATGAGAAATATGATTAGACAGACTGTATTTGCAACAGCAAATGAACCTATAAATCCAACTCTAGCTGGGGAATTATTTGAAATAAGAAACAATGACATTAACATGGTTGCTGTAGATGGTTATAGACTAGCTGTTAGAAAATCTAACATAGATAATAAGCAAGATAGCGAAATAAATGTAATAATACCTGGGACTACATTACATCATCTAACAAGTTTATTAACAGATGAAGGAGAGTTCTATATAGGTGTAGATGATAAAAATATTATATTTAAGCTTGCAAATACACAGATAGTTGCTAGATTGATAGAAGGTAACTTTACAAAGTATGAAAATCTATTGCCAAAAGAATACATAACAAAAATTAAGATAGATACTAGAGAACTTCAAAATTCAATAGAAAGAGCAGCTCTTTTATTCTCAGGAGATAGAAACAATTTAATTAAAATTTCTGTAACAGATAAAATGATGGTAATAACATCAAATACTGAAAATGGAAATGCTTATGAAGAAATAGAGATAGAATTTGAAGGTGAAAATATAGAAATAGCTTTTAACTCAAGATATTTACTAGAAGGTATCAAAAATATTGATAGTGAAAGAATATATATGGAATTTGGAGGATCTGTAAATCCTTGTATAATAAAACCAGTCGATGGTGTGGAGTATATTTATTTACTACTTCCAGTGAGAGTTAATAATTAATTAAAATATATGAATCCTGCTAGCTTTTATTGTTTCAATAGGTAGCAGGATTATTTTTATTTATAAAAAGTACTTTATTGTGTTATAATATAAGTTGAACTATTATGTTTTAAGAAGTTAGGAGACACTATGAAAACAATAAAGATAGATTCTGAATTTATTAAATTAGATCAGTTTTTAAAACTTGCAAATATTGCAATGTCTGGTGGAGAAGCTAAAGTATTAGTTATGAGCGAAGAAATAAAAGTAAACGGAGAAATATCAACTCAAAGAGGAAAAAAACTAAAGAGTGGAGACATAGTTGAATTCAATAATGATAAATTCCTAATAAAGTAGGTGTAATTTTGTATATAAAAAGTGTAATATTAAAAGATTATAGAAATTATAAAAATTTATTTATAGAATTTAACGAAAATGTAAACTTGATAATTGGACCAAATGGCCAAGGGAAGACTAATATAGTCGAGTCTATATCACTTATGTCTATAGGTAGATCCTTTAGAACTAGTAAGGATAAAGAGTTAATTAGATTCGGTTGTGAAAGTCTTTATTCTTCGTGTTCATTTAATAAAAGAAATCTGGATAAAAAAATTGAAATAATAATACAAAAAGATAAAAAGGGAATAAAGGTTAATGGAGTATCTATAAAATCTATTCAGGAATTACTAGGGAACTTGAATGTAGTGGTGTTTTCTCCAGAAGATTTAAGGTTAGTAAAAGATGGGCCAAAGGAAAGAAGAACTTTTATAGATAAAGAAATTAGCCAGATAATGCCTAGGTATTATAATATACTTACAAGCTATAATAAAATATTAAATCAGAGAAATAAATTATTAAAATCATATAATATAGACTATAATTTATTAGATGTATATGACCAGTCTATGGCTGATTTTGGAAGCGAGATATATGTAATTAGAAATAAATTTATAAAAAAATTAGCAAATATATCTAATAATATGCATAAAAATCTAACTTCAGGTGTTGAAGAATTGAAAATAAAATATAGGAATCAAATTAAATTTGATGATGACAATTATGATATAGGAGAGGTTAAGAATAAAATTCTAGAATTAATGTTAGAAAACAGAGAGCATGATTGTCAAACAAGAACTACAAAAATAGGTCCACATAAGGACGATTTAGGTATTTATATAAATGATATAGATGTGAGGCTATATGGTTCACAGGGGCAACAGAGAACAGCGTCAATATCTTTAAAACTATCAGAAGTAGAGCTTATAAAACAAGAAGTAGGAGACTATCCCGTTTTAATTCTAGATGATGTATTTAGTGAGTTAGATCAAAATAGACAGAAGATGCTAATTGATAAGTTGGAGAATATACAGATGTTCGTAACATCTGCAGATCCACTACACAAGCATATTCTAAGTAAAAATAAATATACGATTTTTAATATAGATAAAGGTGAAATTGTAAAAATAGAAAATGGAGGTAAATAGATGTCTAATCATGAGTATGGTGCAGACCAAATCCAAGTGTTAGAAGGGTTGGAAGCTGTAAGAAAAAGACCAGGTATGTACATTGGTTCAACTGGACCAAGGGGCCTACATCATTTGGTTTATGAAATAGTTGATAATAGTATTGATGAAGCATTAGCAGGAAATTGTTCTGAAATATATGTGTCAATAAATAAAGATGGTAGTGTAACAGTAGTAGATGATGGTAGAGGTATACCTATTGAAGTTCATCCAAAAACTGGTCTATCAACTCTTGAAACAGTTTTAACAGTCCTACATGCGGGAGGAAAATTCGGTGGAGGAGGATACAAGGTATCTGGTGGTCTTCATGGTGTTGGTGTGTCTGTAGTTAATGCGCTAAGTGAATGGCTTATTGCCGAAATTTCAAGAGATGGAAAGATATATAGACAAGAATATAGAAAAGGTATAACTCAAGGTAAATTAGAAGTTATATCAGAAGATGCAAAAGAAACTGGAACAAAAATAACTTTCATGCCTGATGCTACTATATTTGATGAAATTGAATTTTCATATGAAACTCTAGAATACAGATTAAGAGAATTATCTTTCTTGAATAAGGTTATAAAGATAACTTTTGAAGATAAGAGAGAAGGAAAAGAAAAATCTAAGACATTCCACTATACAGGTGGTTTAGTAGAGTATGTAAAATATCTAAATAGAACAAAAAATACTCTACATGAAAATATAATACACGTAGATAAGATAGTTGATGACTGTGTTATTGAATTAGCACTACAGTATACAGACGGATATACTGAAAATATATATTCCTTTGCCAATAATATAAATACTCACGAGGGTGGAGTTCATTTATCAGGATTTAAGACAGCTCTTACAAAGACAATAAATGATTATGCTAGAAGAAATAATATATTAAAAGAAAAAGATTCAAATCTAAGTGGTGAAGATATTAGAGAAGGTATTACAGCAATAGTATCTGTAAAACTTTCAGAACCACAGTTTGAAGGTCAGACAAAGACAAAGCTTGGTAATACATTTATGAGAGGGTTAGTTGATTCTATTTCCAACGAAGAGATAGGTTCATTTTTAGAAGAAAATCCTTCTGTTGCTAAAATAATATTAGAAAAATGTTTAAGATCACAAAGGGCTAGAGAAGCTGCTAAAAAAGCAAGAGAATTAACTAGGAGAAAAAGTGTGCTTGAAAGTACATCTTTACCTGGAAAATTAGCTGATTGTTCAGAAAAATCTCCTGAAAAAAGTGAGATATTCCTAGTCGAAGGAGATTCTGCCGGTGGTTCAGCTAAGGGAGGAAGAGATAGAAATATACAAGCTATACTTCCGCTTAGAGGTAAGATTTTAAATGTTGAAAAATCTAGATTAGATAAGATATTAGCTTCAGAAGAAATAAAAAACATGATTACAGCATTTGGTTGTGGTATTGGTGATGATTTTGATGAGAATAAATTAAGGTATCATAAAATAGTAATAATGACCGATGCCGATGTCGATGGAGCACATATAAGGACATTGTTATTGACATTCTTCTTTAGATATATGAGACCACTTATAGAGCAGGGATATGTATATGCAGCTATGCCACCTCTATTTAAGATAAAGAAAGGCAAAAAAGAATTTTATGCATTCTCAGATGAAGAATTAAATAATACATTAAATGAAATAGGAAGACAGGGAACGGAAGTATCTCGTTACAAAGGTCTTGGTGAAATGAATGCAGAACAGTTATGGGAGACTACTATGGATCCAGAAAGCAGAACTTTACTACAAGTAACTGTTGATGATGCTATTATGGCAGACGAAATATTCTCTATGCTCATGGGAGATAAGGTTGCTCCAAGAAGAGAATTTATCGAAGAAAATGCTAAATATGTCAGAAACTTGGATATATAGGAAGGGGCTAATTGATGGAGAATACAGGAAATATAAGAAAGATAGAAATATCTGAAGAAATGAAAAAATCATATATAGATTATTCTATGAGTGTTATAGTTGGTAGAGCTTTACCAGATGTTAGAGATGGGTTAAAGCCAGTTCATAGAAGAATTCTATATTCGATGATGGAACAGGGAATCACACCTGATAAGCCATATAGAAAATCTGCTCGTATTGTCGGTGACGTACTAGGTAAGTACCATCCACATGGTGATAGCTCTGTATATATGGCAATGGTAAAAATGGCACAGGAATTTTCTACTAGAGGACTTTTAGTAGATGGCCAAGGTAACTTTGGTACAGTCGATGGAGATAGTCCAGCCGCTATGCGTTATACCGAAGCTAGAATGAGTAAATTAGCTCTAGAATTACTTAGAGATATTGACAAAGATACAGTAAGCTTTGGACCGAACTTTGATGAATCATTACAAGAACCACTTGTATTGCCATCGAGATATCCAAATTTATTAGTAAATGGTTCAAATGGTATAGCCGTTGGTATGGCTACATCTATACCACCTCATAATTTAGGTGAAGTTATAGATGCTACAGTGCACTATATAGATAATCAAGATTGTGAAGTTGAAGAATTATTAAAATTTGTACAAGGACCAGATTTTCCAACTGCAGCAACAATAGTTGGCAAGGATGGAATTGTTGATGCTTACAAGACTGGTAGAGGTAAGGTAAAAGTAAGAGGTAGAGCTGAAATTGAAGAATTACCAAAGGGAAGACAGCAAATAGTTGTTACTGAAATACCATATCAAGTAAATAAGGCTAGATTAGTAGAGAGAATAGCTGATTTAGTTAGAGATAAAAAAATTGAAGGTATATCAGATCTTAGAGATGAAAGCAATAGAAAAGGTATGAGAATAGTTATAGAGCTTAAGAGAGATACTAATGCAAATATAGTATTAAATAACTTATACAAACATTCTCAGCTTGAAGATACTTTTAGTATAATAATGCTTTCGATTGTAGATGGAACTCCAAAAGTTTTAAATCTCAAAGAAATGCTTTATTATTATTTAGAGCATCAAAAAGATGTTGTAACAAGAAGAACTAAATTCGAACTAGCAAAGGCTCAGGCAAGAGCACATATATTAGAAGGTCTAAAAATTGCACTAGATAATATTGATAGAGTAATTTCAATAATTAGAGGATCTTCTACTGGTCAAATAGCGAAAGAAAGATTGATAGAAGAATTTGACTTTACTGAAATTCAAGCTCAAGCTATACTAGATATGAGACTTCAAAGACTTACGGGATTAGAAAGAGATAAAATTGAAAATGAGTTAAAAGAATTAATGGATAAAATCGAGTATCTTGAGAGTATACTTGCCAGTGAAGCTAAATTATTATCAGTAATCAAAGATGAAATTTTAGTAATTAGAAATAAATTTGCTGATGAAAGAAGAACAGAAATAATTCCCGCAGAAGGTGAATTTGACATAAAGGATCTTTATGAAGAAGAGGAAATAGCAATCACTCTTACTCATTTAGGATACATAAAAAGACTGCCCGCTGATACTTACAAACTTCAAAAAAGAGGTGGAAGAGGTATCACTGCTCTTACTACAAGAGAAGAAGATTTTGTAACTGAATTAATATCAACAACAACTTACTCAAAAATATTATTCTTTACAAACAGGGGTAGAGTATATAGATTAAATGCATACGAAATACCTGAAGGTAAGAGGACTTCTAAGGGAACAGCTATAGTAAACTTACTACAATTGAATCCAGGGGAAAAGATTGCAAGAACTATAGCATTTACACCAGATCAGAGTGCTGATATGGAAAGTAAGTATTTAATAATGGCCACAAAGAATGGTATAATAAAGAAAACTCCAATTAATGAATATCAAAATATTAATAAATCCGGTTTAATTGCTATTAAACTAAAAGATCGAGATGAACTAATTGGTGTAAAAATGACTGATGGAAATCAAGATATTATGCTCGTGACTGAAAATGCTATGTCTATTAGGTTTAATGAAAATGATGTTAGACCAATGGGTAGAACAGCAACAGGTGTAAAGGGAATCACACTTTCTAAGGAAGATCGAGTAGTATCTATGGATCTAGAGAATGAGGGTAGTGACTTATTAGTTATAACAAAAAATGGATATGGAAAGAGAACTGATACAGAAGAGTATAGAGTTCAAATTAGAGCTGGTAAAGGTATAAAGACTTATAATACTAATGCTAAGACAGGTAAGATTATTGGTGCTACTATTGTTAATAATGACGACGAAATAATGATGATCAACTCAGACGGTGTATTGATTAGAATAAGAGTAAATGATATTTCAATCTACGGAAGAGTTACAAGTGGTGTAAAGTTAATGAGAAACGATGAAGAAGTAGAAGTAGTATCTATTGCTAAACTAAAAACCGATGAGATTGAGTAAAAATAGGAGGAAATCATATGTCATTAATCGTTAAAGAAAATTTGGAAAACGAAGGTAATACTTGGAAATTCAATATTGCTGGTGAATTAGATGTATCATGTGCAAATGAATTAAAGGAAAAAATTGAAAAGAAATTAGAAGAAAAAATGGCTGACATAGTTTTAGATTTTGAGAATCTTCAGTATATAGATTCTACAGGATTGGGTATAATTGTAGGTATAATGAAAAATCTTAAAAAAAATGATAAAGATATATCTATAGTAAAGGCTAAGGATAATGTAAAAAAAATATTTAATATAACTGGTTTAGATCAGATAATTAGTATGGAGGGATAACATTGAGCTTTGAGTTAATACAAATGAACATGTCAAATAATCCTGACTTTGTATCTGTAATAAGACTTACTACTGCTGGTATAGCAAGTAGAATAGGTTTTAATATGGAAGATATTGAGGATTTAAAGGTAGCTGTTTCTGAAGCTTGCACTAATGCAATAAAACACAGCAGAGAGAAGAATTTTGAAATAAAATTTTATATTTATGAAGATAAATTAGAAATTGAAGTATTAGATGATGGTATAGGATACGATGTGGAATCGGTAAAGGATCCGGATCTTAGCAAGCCTGCTACAAGTGGTTTAGGTTTATTTATAATAAAATCTTTAATGGATTTTGTTGATATTAGATCTTGTGGAGATTGTGGCACAGTTATTAAGTTTACTAAGACGCTTGGAGTTGATAATTAATGGAAAAAATGGTGGATGTAAAAAACTACCAAGATATGGATGTCAAAGATTTATTTAAAATTTTTGCAGATGATAAATCTAATAAAGAGTTAAGATCAGTTCTGATAGAAAAACACTTATATTTAGCAAAGATTTTATCTAGAAAGTATATAAATAAGGGAGTGGATTACGAAGATATATTTCAAGTTGCTTCACTTGCACTTATATATGCTATAGACAGATATGATATTTCAAAGGGATTCGAATTTTCAAGTTTCGCAACACCAACAATTGTAGGTGAAATTAAAAAATATTTTAGAGATAAGGTATGGACTCTAAGAGTACCA
Source organism: Peptostreptococcus equinus (assembly GCF_027125355.1). NCBI lineage: Bacteria > Bacillati > Bacillota > Clostridia > Peptostreptococcales > Peptostreptococcaceae > Peptostreptococcus > Peptostreptococcus equinus. The sequence continues at coordinate 10,174 of NZ_CP114052.1, forward strand.
AGAAGAATTCAGGAATTGAATAAGAAGATAAGTAATGCAAAAATTTATTTGGAACAGGAGTTAAAAAGATCTCCTAGACCCTATGAAATAGCTGATTATCTAGATGTTTCTGAAGAAGATGTATTGGAGGCTATGGAAGCTTCATATGGCTATCAACCTATATCTCTTGATACACCTAGCAATGATGATTCTGAAGATAAAGATATGACTTTAGCTGACAGAGTTGGAGTTGAAGAAAAGAACTTTTCAAATGTTGAACAAAGAGACTTTATGGAAAAGTTTATGAAAAATCTAAATGAATTAGAAATTGAAATAATAAAAGGTAGATTTTTTGAAAATAAAACACAGTCTAATATAGCTAAAGAAATAGGTATATCACAAATGACTGTTTCAAGACTAGAAAAAAAGATTATAGAGAAATTAAAGAAGGAATATAGTAAGGCTGTATAGATATGAATGAAAATGCTGTGGGACAGACAATAGAGAAACAAACAGACTTAGTAGGTAGATATTTTGATATAATAAACAAGATGTTGCCATCAATTATGGTGGCAATAATTGTTCTTATAGTTGGAATAATCATATCAAAAGTTGTAAAAAAAGTAATGAGTAGAATACTTGATAAATATAAGTCAAGTATTGGTATAGTCAATTTCTTGATTAATTTTGTTCAAGTAATAATAATACTGATGGTATTAATGCAAGTAATGAGTATACTGGGTGTCAATACTTCATCATTTGTGGCTATTATAGGTGCTGCTGGTTTCAGTATAGGTTTGGCCTTTAAAGAAATTTTATCAAATTTTGGTTCATGCATGATAATATTGTTTTTTAAGCCTTTTCAGATAGGTGATTACATTGTATGTAGTGATATAGAGGGTACAGTATCTGATATACATATGTTCTGTACAACACTGAAAACAGTAGATAATAAAGTTATTAGTTTGCCGAATTTTCAAATTACTAATAATCCTGTAATAAATTATACTGCTCAAGATAAAAGAAGAATAGATTTTATTTTTAATGTTGAATATGATACAGATGTAAAAAAGTTATATGAAATAGCTAATAGAATATTTAATTCTGATACTAGAATCCTTATTTCTCCTAAACCTCTAATAGGTATTGATTCAATGAATAATAATATTATAAGATTTATTGCCAAACCATGGGTAAAAACTGGAGATTATTATAATGTTTATTATGAAACAATGGAAAAATTTAAAGAAGAATTTGATAAAAATGAGATAAAATTCTCGAGAATAAATATTCTGAATAATATAAAATAATAAAAAATATTATATTTATGCTTGAAATATATATTTTCTTATTATATAATGTATTCATAATTAAAGAAATGCAATGAAAGAACCTAGTAAGTTTATCTTTATCTACAGAGAGTGGATGTGTGCTGAAAATCCATGGTAAAATATGCTGAATCTATTCTGGAGCATCTAGTTTGAAATAGTACTAGACGTATAACCTGCGATAAGGGGTTGAGGTGGATTATTGATATAATCAACTAGGGTGGTAACGCGGAATATGACTTTCGTCCCTTTTGGGATGAGAGTCTTTTTTTATACTAAAATTGCAGAAAAAGAATAAAAATAATATTAAGAGAGGTATTTAACTATGTTAGACGTAAAGAGAATAAGAGAGAATTTAGAGGAAATCAAAGTACTAATGGGTAGAAGAGGTGAAGGTGAGTTCGATCCAAAGGATTTAGATGAAGTAATTGAACTTGATGATAAGAGAAAAGAAATACTTAAAGAAGTTGAAGTATTAAAGAATCAATCAAACGTTGACTCTAAAAAAATACCTGTAATGATGAAGAATGGTGAAGATACTACTGCAATAAAAGCAGAATTAAAGGAATTATCAGATAAAATAAAGGAATTTGATAATGAATTAAGAGAAGTAGAAGCAAAGTTAGAATACAGACTTCTTAGAATACCAAATGTACCTCATCCAGATGTACCACAGGGTGAAACAGATGAAGATAATGTAGAAATTAGAAAATGGGGAGAGCCTACTAAATTTGAATTTGAAGAAAAAGCTCATTGGGATATAGGAACAGCTTTAGATATATTAGATTTTGAAAGAGCTGGAAAAATAACTGGGTCAAGATTTACTCTATTAAAAGGCAAAGGATCAAGATTAGAAAGATCTTTAATATCATTTTTTATGGATTATCACACAGAAAATCATGGCTATATTGAATTAATACCACCTTTTATGGCTAATAGAACAAGTTTTATAGGTACTGGACAGCTTCCAAAATTTGAAGAAGATATGTTTAAGCTTGAAGGATTAGAATACTTCCTAGTTCCAACTGCAGAAGTTCCTGTAACAAATGTGTATGCAAATGAAATAGTAGATTTCGATCAGCTACCAATTAAACATTGTGCTTACACTCCATGCTTTAGATCTGAAGCAGGATCAGCTGGCAGAGATACCAGAGGTCTAGTAAGACAGCACCAGTTCAACAAAGTTGAATTAGTTAAGTTTGCAAAGCCAGAAAATTCTTATGAAGAATTAGAAACTTTAACAAATGATGCAGAAAAAATGCTTCAATTACTAGGATTACCATACAGAGTAGTTAAGATTTGTACAGGTGACCTTGGATTTACAGCAGCAAAGAAATATGATTTAGAAGTTTGGATGCCAAGTTATAATAGATATGTTGAAATTTCTTCTTGTTCAAACTTTGAAGATTTCCAAGCAAGAAGAGCTAACATTAAATTTAAGAGAGATAGAAATTCTAAGGCAGAATTTGTACACACTTTGAATGGTTCAGGTCTAGCAGTTGGTAGAACAGTTGCAGCTATATTAGAAAACTATCAGCAGGCTGATGGTTCAGTAGTTGTTCCAGAAATATTAAGACCATACATGGGATGCGATGTAATAAAATAATAAAGTTAAAATAATATAAATTATACGGCAGAATTTTTATGAGAAATTATATAAATATCTGCCGTTTTGTTTTATTTATGTATTCTAAGTAAGAACGTGAAAAACAATAGAAAAAGGGATATATATATAATAAAAAAATAGATTTATAGGAGGTTTTTATGAAAATACTTATAAATAGAAATTTAGGTAAAGAAAAAATGAAAGCTATAGAGGATTTAGGTTATGAAATCTTACATATACCTGAGAAAAATTTAAAAGAAAATGATGATATTTATGATATAGATGTTTGGTTTACATACTATGGTTTTGAAAAAGTGGATATTAGTAAGATGAAAAATTTAAAATATATTCACCTTACTAGCACTGGATACGATCAGGTTCCAATAGATTATATATTAGATAATAATATATATCTATCAAATAATACTACTGGTTATGCAATACCGATGGCCGAGTCCATAGTAATGTATATTTTAGAGGTATATAAAAATGCAAAGACTATGTTTGAAAATCAAAAAGAACATAAGTGGAAGATAGATATGTCTTTTGGAGAGTTAGCTGGTAAAAAAGTTGGATTTTTAGGAACAGGAAATATAGCAAAAGAGGCAGCTAAGAGATTGAAAGCATTTGATTGTAAGATTTGGGGACTAAATACAAATGGAAGAGATGTAGAAAATTTTGATAAGTGTTATTCTACTGATAATATAAATGATTTATTAAAAGAATGTGATGTAGTTGTTGGATTAATGCCAGCAACAAATAAAACTAATGGTTTAATTAATAAAGAAAAATTTGAAATTATGAAAGAGAATTCAATATTTTTGAATATAGGAAGAGGTAACCTAGTAAATCTAAAAGATTTAGAAAAATATGTTGATAAATTTAGAGGTGTCGTTTTAGATGTCGTAGAAAATGAACCACTGGATGAGAATAGTTCTTTATGGGATTCAAAAAATGTAATTATTACACCTCATAATAGCTGGGTTTCAGATCAAAATCTAAATAGATTGGGCGAAAGATTATATGATAATTTAAAGAACTATATGGAAAAAGGAATACCTAAAACTTATATAAAAGATATAAAAAGAGGATATTAGACTTGAAATAGTTTTCCTAATATAGTAAAATAAAAAAAGAGTGTTGATTAATATCGCACGAAGGGGTACACCACCGCGGGTGTAGTTTTCCTTCGTGCGTTTTTTTATGGAAAAGTATAAGGTTAGGAGGTGATTAAATGGCTTTTATAAATGGAAAAAAAGTAGAAGTTGAGAATAAGAATTTAAAAGAAATTATAATTGAACAAGGATATAAGATTGATAGGATAGCTGTTGAATTAAATGGATCAATAATAAAAAGAGTAAATTATGCAGATTATATTATAAATAAAGAAGATAAGGTTGAAATAGTATGCTTTGTAGGTGGAGGTTAGATTTATTTTAATGGAGAAAATTTTAGTAAATGGTAAAAAAATAGATGAAAAAATGCTATTAGAAAGAAATATAGAAAATTCATACGAAAAATTAAAAAACACCAAGGTTTGTATATTGGGATTAGGTGGATTAGGATCGAATATTAGCCTTTTTTTAGTAAGATCAGGAGTTGGTAATCTATCGCTAATAGATTTTGATAGTGTAGAAGCTTCTAATTTAAATAGGCAAGCATATTTTATAAAACATATAGGAATGAAAAAGACTGATGCCATAAAAGAATTAATAGAAAATATAAATCCATTTATAAACGTTCAATATAAAAATATATATGTAGATGAAGACAATATTTTGGATATAATAAGCGACTATGATTATATAATAGAAGCTTTTGATAATGCTACAATCAAAGCTTTAGTAATAAATAAAATTATAGAAAATTATCCAGAAAAAATTATAATATCTTCTTCAGGAATGGCTGGAATTGAAGATTCTAATAATATAAAAACTCAAAAAAGGTTAAAAAATTTATATATTTGTGGTGATCAATATAGTGATTTTGAAGAGTATAGTGGAATGATGGCACCCAGGGTAAATATATGTGCTGGTCACCAGGCAAATATGTTTTTAAGGTTAGTATTAAAAAATAAAATAAATTTATAGGGAGGTAAGTTTTTATGCAGGATAAGTTAATTATAGGTGGTAAGGAGTTTAATTCACGTTTTATACTAGGTTCGGGTAAATATTCATTAGACCTAATAGATAGTGCTATAAAATATGCAGGTGCTGAAATGATAACTCTTGCACTTAGGAGAGCTGTAGGGGGTAATGTAGAAAATATTTTAGATTATATACCTGAGGGAGTGACTTTATTACCCAATACTTCTGGTGCAAGAAATGCGGAAGAAGCCGTTAGAATTGCTAGGCTTTCAAGAGAATGTGGATGTGGAGATTTTATAAAAGTAGAAGTAATAAGAGATTCTAAATATCTACTTCCAGATAATCAAGAAACTATAAAAGCTACTCAAATATTGGCTAAAGAAGGATTTATAGTGATGCCTTATATGTATCCAGATTTAAATGTTGCCAGAGATTTAAAAAATGCTGGTGCAGCTTGTATAATGCCTTTGGGTTCGCCAATAGGAACTAATAAGGGACTTGCAACAAAGGAATTTATAAAAATATTAATAGATGAAATAGATCTTCCAATAATAGTGGACGCTGGAATAGGTAGACCATCACAAGCATGTGAAGCTATGGAAATGGGAGCAGCTGCTGTAATGGCAAATACAGCTATAGCTACTGCTGGAGATATACCAATGATGGCAGAAGCATTTAAACTTGCAATAGAATCTGGTAGAAAAGCATACTTATCTAAAATTGGCAGAGTAGTTGAAAATGGTGCTGTAGCATCATCACCTCTAACAGGATTTTTAGAAGATTAGGAGGTGGGTTAGTTGAATAGAATAGATCACATGGAATATATGGAAGATATGGAGATATTAAAAGATTCTAATGTAATAGATCAAGTAATATATGAGATGAATAAATTTGACTATAGTTATATTACAGAAGATGATGTAATAAATGTATTGAGAAAAGAAGTGCTGTCACCCTGGGATTTCCAAAAATTATTAGCTCCTGCATCACTTAATTTGTTGGAAGAAATAGCACAAAGAGCGAAAGATGAAACTAGGAAACACTTTGGTAATTCAATATATATGTTTACTCCTTTATATATAGCTAATTATTGCGAGAATTATTGTATTTACTGTGGATTTAACTCTCACAATAAGATTAAAAGATTAAAGCTAAATATTGAACAGATAGAAAAAGAAATGCAGTCAATAGCAAGCACTGGACTTAAAGAAATATTGATACTAACTGGAGAAAGTAGAAAACACTCAGATATAAAATATATAGGAGAGGCTTGTAAGTTAGCGACAAAATATTTTAGTGTGGTAGGTGTAGAAATATATCCTGTAAACTCTGATGAATATGCATATTTAAATTCATGTGGAGTAGATTATGTGACTGTATTTCAAGAAACATACAATTCAGATAAGTACGAGACACTACATCTAGCAGGACATAAGAGAATATTTCCATACAGGGCAAATGCTCAGGAAAGAGCTCTAATAGGTGGAATGAGAGGAGTAGGTTTTGCTGCTTTATTAGGATTAGATGATTTTAGAAAAGATGCTTTTGCTACGGGATATCATGCATATTTGTTACAACAAAAGTATCCTCATGCAGAAATAGCTATTTCTTGTCCTAGACTAAGACCAATAATAAATAACGATAAGATTAATCCTAAAGATGTTCATGAAAGACAGCTATTACAGATAATTTGTGCCTATAGAATATTTTTACCTTTTGCTAACATTACAGTATCTACTAGAGAAAATGCAAAATTTAGGGATAATATTATAAAAATAGCTGCTACAAAAGTATCAGCTGGTGTAAGTACAGGTATAGGCTCACATTCAGAAGATTTGGAAGATGATAAGGGGGATGAACAATTTGAAATAGCAGATAATAGAGATGTAAATCAAGTATTTAAAGCTATAAAAGAGGCTGGATTACAACCTGTAATGAGCGATTATATAAATCTGACGGATAAAAAAAAATAAAAATTATAAAATATTAGGGATAGTGTTTATAATATGAAAACAAAATTAAAAATTATAAGTAATAGAAATTTGTGTCTAGATTTAGAGGAAAAAATAGAATATGTATTATATAAATACTCTAAGGGTGAAATACTCACAAAATTTGAAATAGATTCATTGATACTGAGGGAAAAAGATTTAGATCTTGATGAGTATAAATATTTATTTACAAAGATAAAAGAGGTATGTGATAAATATAATGTTGAAATTTATGCACATATGCATTGGGGATTAGCTTTAGAATTGGGGATAAAAAAGATTCATTTACCTATGACTTCTTTTATTAACCTGTGTAAAAGTAAAAAGATAAATGAATTTTATGATATAGGAGTATCTATTCATTCTTTAGAAGAAGCAAAATTTGCTGAAATAAATGGAGCTAGTTATGTGACTTTTTCTCATGTATTTGAAACTGATTGTAAAAAAAATATAAAACCTAGAGGTTTAGAACCCTTAAAAAATATTTGCCAAAAAATTAGTATACCAGTATATGCATTAGGTGGTATAGACGAATATAACTACTACAAAACGATTAAATATGGAGCCAGTGGAGTATGTATGATGTCAAATATTATGGAAATAAAATAATATATATATGCATTTTATATTATTTTATTAAAAGCTTAGGACTATTGAAAAACTAAATTATATTTGTTAGTATGAATCTAGAATAAAATAGTGGAGGAAATAATGTGGACAAGGAAGAATACATGAGGCAAGCTTTAATTCAAGCAAAAAAGGCCTACGCTATGAAAGAAACTCCAATTGGTGCTGTAATAGTGTATGATGGAAAAATTGTGGGCAGAGGATTTAATATTGTTGAACATATGAAAGATTCTATTTGTCATGCTGAAATAATGGCAATCAAAGATGCTCAAAAAAAATTGGGAAAATGGAGATTATTTGATTGTGAATTATATGTTACTATGGAACCTTGCCTTATGTGTGCTGGTGCAATAGCAAATTCTAGAATAAAAGAAATATATATTGGAGCAGGACATAATAAAAATCATATAGTAGATAAACACAATAATTTTAAGTTGGAATATTATAAAGATAATAAAGTATACTATGAGTTCGGAATATTGGAAGGTGAATGTTCTAGCATTTTAACTGATTTTTTTAAAGAAAGAAGAAAAAGTAAAGCCTGATATTTACTAATATCAGGCTTTATGTTATTATCAATAGGTAAGATTTTTGGAGAAATGTCCGAGAGGCCGAAGGAGCATGCCTGGAAAGTATGTGTGCGGGAAACCGTACCGAGGGTTCGAATCCCTCTTTCTCCGTTATTTAAAATTAGATAATTGATTATGGAGAGTTTGGAGAAAATCCAACTCTCCTATTTTTATAATATAGTTTAATTTTTTACACGTCAATAAAAACTGAAGAATAGTCAGTTTTCAATCTAATAGTTTATGCGTTCTTCGAACATAATTGATAGCTCTCCAAAAATAGAACCCAGTTTCTAATAGGATAAATCCATTTTTTACTTACTTTCTCAACAGAGAGAAACAACGCTTTTTCGAGAGAAGATTTAGTAGGAAATACGCTTATCCCTATTTAGTCTCTTAAACTGAGCATTCAGGCTTTCTATAGCATTTGTAGTATATATAACTCTCCTTATTTCTGGAGAAAATTTAAAAATAGGAGTTATGCAATCCCAATTTGTGTACCAAGATTTAAGTGCATTAGGGTATTTTTCGGACCACTTTTCGCTCACACCATCCAAATTTTGCATAGCTTGTGTTCACTACCTGATAAATAGATTGATTTAAGATCTGAAGCGAATTCTTTTTTGTCTTTATAACTTATATAACCAGAGTCCCCGACTGAAAAGTGTACAGCATCTATGTATATTACTGGATAGATAGCATCAAGAGGTCTACTTTTCCATTCCTCAATTTCAAACGCTCCCATAGAACTTCTTACTTTTTTTGATTTGTATCCATTACGACTTTTTTCATCTTCCCATAATAAAAGTCCTCCTATGATAATTTAATTTTACCATAGAAGGACTTACTATTTTACAGAGTTTTTCCATAGACTCCAAAAAAGAAGAGGTGTAAAACCTCTTCAAATTATAATTAATTATTTTACTTATAAAACAAGTTCTAGAGAAATATTTGCGCGTTCATATGGGAATTTTTCTCTATCAAGAGGTATTTCTTTAAATCCAAATCTTTTATACATTCTTACAGCTACATCACATTTTGTATTTGATACTATTACTATCTTTTTTGCATTGGTTTCATTTTTTACATGATCAATACATGCTTTTAGACATGCTGTTCCAGCACCAGTTCCTGTGTACATACCTTTAGCTGCAAATTTTTCAATTTCCCATTCATCTTCACTAAGAGGTACTACCATGCATGCAGCTAGAACTAAATTTTCCTCCACTGCAAAATATATTTGTCCACCACTTTTTAATGAATCTTCAAAATTACTTAGAATTTCATAGTCTTTATCTTCTATTTTACCAAACATGTTTGTAATCCAAGCTTCATTCATATCGATAAAATCTTTTTTATATTCTTTTTTGTAGCTTACTATTTCCATAATGTATCCTCCTAATGGTAATTTTATTATTAATTATAACATAAAGTATATTTATAATAATAAATAATTTATATACAAAAACTTTATTCAATTTATCAATAGCCTCTTATTTTTGATTCCCCATAACCTCAGTATATAAGTTTAATGTGATTGTTATATAGGGATGTCCCATTAAAACTTGAACTGTCTTTGATGGTATATTCTTTTCAAATATATTTATAGTATACATTTTTCTTAGCCCATGGGAAAATTTTATTGATTCTATATTAAAATTCTTATAAGAACTTTTAAATTGCTGTGAGGACGTTTATTATCAATTATCTTACCATATTTAATAAATCTTTTACTATACTTTTAATTTCAGTTTCTTAAATTTGAAAATATATAGAGTAGAAAAAACTAGAAAGATAGTATTAAAATAATAATTAATTACTATTTTAAGATTTTATTTATAGATTTAAAATACAATAATTATATTATTTAGAAAAAATATCTGAATATTATTATCTAATGTGTTTTTCAATAGTATAATAAGTATAAATAATAATTCATACTTATTATTTTTGTAATGCTTATTATGAGGGGATCAATAAACATGAAATTTGAAGGTAAGAAAGATTTATGGTGGTATATAGTTATTGGATTTATAAGTACAGAGATAATTTAAATTTATAATTATATTTGGTTTCGATAAAACCGATATATTTTATTCGCAAATTATAAGTATAAGAAAGAAAAAGAGTATACTTGCAGCTAATACAACTTCAATCGACCGTTTAGTGATAAAAACTACTTATAATGAAATAGTAGTTGCACCTAAAGATAAAGATGGCTTTATTAATTATTTGTTGATGAAAAATAGTAATATAATAGTTAATTAAAACATAACAGTTGAATCTGATATTTTATAATAAGAGAATATAAATTATATATATATATTGATGATAATCAGCTAGAACCTAATGGTCTAAATTCTTATTTTATTTATTTAGTAAAAGATGATAATGGAGATTTTAAAATTGTATCAATGGGCTCAGGTCCTTAAATAAATATTTATTTTTATGTTACTGATTTATATATTACTATAAAAAGTTATTAGGATTTATAATATGTATGAAAGAAAAAATTTAGCTTTTTTTTTAGCCCATTATTTGATAAAATTTATTATACAAAAAAGCATAAGTAATAAATTAGGAGGACAGGATGAAAAATGATCTTATAAAATTAATAAAAAATGAAGATAAAAAAAACCCATTTACTGATCAGCAGTTAGCAGATATCCTGTCAATATCTAGAAGTAAACTAACTGGAATGAGATTGGAGTTAAATATAGCTTCTTCAAGCGATAGAAGAAAAGGGCTTTTACATAAAGAAGTATCAAAAATAAAAAAAGCTAACCCTGAATTAAATGACAGAGCTATTACTGAAATATTAATAAAAAAAGGATATAAAATATCTAGATCTTTGGTGAGAAGTATTTTGAGTTCTATTGAAAATCAGACTAAAAATGTAAAAATAGAAAGCAATAAAATTAAAATTGAAGATAAAAATAATATCATAAGTAAAGAGATAGAAAAAAATACCCACAATACATATATAGGTAAAAATAAATCAAAAATAAAGCGTATAGATAATAGAGAAATTGAACAAGATGCATTTGCAGATCTTATTGGTTTTGATGGAAGTTTAAAAGAAAAAATTGCTATGCTAAAATCTGCAATGATGTATCCACCAAATGGACTACATACCATCTTACATGGACAAACTGGTGTTGGTAAGAGTGATATGGCAGAGTGTATGTATAAATTTTCAACATATAATGGATTTAAGAAAAAATCTAGCCCATTTGTGATTTTTAATTGTGCTGACTATGCAGAAAATCCAAATCTTTTGATAGGACACCTTTTTGGTGTAAAAAAAGGTGCATATACAGGAGCTGACGTATCAAAAGAAGGGATAGTCGAAAAAGCTGATGGAGGTATATTATTTTTAGATGAAATTCATAGATTGCCATCTTCTGGTCAAGAAATATTATTTTCTTTAATAGATAGAGGAGTATATAGAAGATTAGGGGAGAGTAATTTTGAGAGAAGGGCGAAGGTTTTGATAATCTGTGCAACAACAGGAGATCCAAACTCTGATTTATTGGCTACATTTAAGAGAAGGATACCTGTGACAGTAGAGATACCAAAGTTGGATGATAGACCGAAAGAAGAACGATTTAATTTAATACTTAGATTTTTTAAATTAGAATCTAGAAGAGTAAATAAAAACTTTATTATTACAAAAAGCGCAATTGAAAAGCTAATGGATTATGATTGTAAAGGTAATATAGGTCAATTAAAAAGTGATATACAAGTAACTTGTGCTAGAGCCTTTTCAAAACTTGAGCTAGGAGAAGATACCGTTTACGTAGATGATTATTCTCTTAGAAGAAATATTAGAGAATTTGATAATAACTCTGGTTACAATTGGATAGAAGATGTATTTATAGATATTAGTGATGCAAAAAACTCTTTTGGTAGTTTCTACAATAAATCAATATCAGAAATATATCAGTATGCAGAAAAAGAACTAAAAATATTAGGCAAGGGCAATTATTCAGATGAAGAGTTGAGAAATATTTTTATAAGGAAAATTGATCAAAAATTTGATGACATTATTTCTAATAGAGATATTTTAGGTAATATGAATTTAGAAACTTACTTCAATGGAAATGTTCCCTCTGAAGTAATGGATATAATAGATAAAGTTGATGATGTCCTAAAAAATCAGTATAAGCACATAAATCAGTCCTTATATCCAGCTTTAGCTATTCATATTGATCATACTCTTAGAAGAATTAGAGAAGGTAAGAAAATACTAAACCCTTCTCTGGCAAAAATTTCAAAGAAGATGCCAAATGAATTCGAAATAGCTAGGTATATATCTGGCATTACAGAAAATATTAGCGGATTAACCCTACCTGATGATGAATTAGGATATCTAGCTTACTATGTGAATAAATTTTGTATGGTAGAAGAAAAAGTTAGTGGAAATGTCAAAGTCCTGATTGCAAGCCATGGAAAAGTAGGTATTGAAATGTCAAAGGTAGTAAATTTTTTGATGGGGATGGAATGTACTTATGGAGTGGAAATGCCTTTGGAATATTCTGCAAAAGAGGGGTTAGAAATATGTTTGTCTAATATTGCTAATATTGAAGCTAATAATGGGATGATAATATTAGTAGATATGGGTTCTTTGGTAATAATTGGTAATGAAATAGAAAAGAGATATGGAATAAAGACCAATACTGTCAGTAGAGCTGATACTTTATTGGCAATGGAAATTGGTAAGATGGCTGCTATTGAACAAAAATCTTTTGATGAAATAGTAAGTTATTTAGACTCAATAAAAGATTGCGAAGTCAATAAAACTGAAGGACAAATATCAAATGAAATAAATGTTTCTGACAAATCAAAAGAAAAGGCTATAATTTCTTTATGTTTGAGTGGACATGGAAATGCAGTAAATATAAAACAGATATTGGAGAGAAAAATATATGATAAAGCTATAGATATTAAGGTTATTGCTTTAGGATTATTTGACGAAATAGATATAGAAAAAAGGATTTGCAAATTAGAAGAGGATTACCAAATATTATGTATAGTAGGTACCATAGAGGCAAAGTATAATAATATTCCTTTTATAAAATATAGTTCTATAATGAAAGAAGAAGGAGTAAATGAGATTTATAGTCTGTATAGAAAATCTATTGGAAGTATTGAACATGAGGATATAAAATCAAGCGGAAATTTATCGGACATGATAGATAAAGATTTTATATTTGAGAAATTTGAAGGTATATCAAAAGAATATGTAATAGATACAATGGTATCTAAATTAGAAGAAGCTGGATATGTAGATTCTAAATTCATACTTAGTTTATATAAAAGAGAATCAATGGGTACCCTAGTTTTCAATAATAGAATAGCTATACCTCATGGACTTCCTGAAAATGTAATAAAACCAGTTATAGCTATAGCAAAACTAAGTAAACCAATATTTTGGGATAATGAATATATGGTAGATTTAGTGGCTTTAATAGCTGCAAAAGAAGAAAATCAAGAAGAGATGAGGACTTTATTTACAATTCTTGGTGATGAAGATGAAATAAATACAGTATTACACTCAGACACTAAAGACGAAATATACCAAGTTTTTTCAAAAACAAAATAGACAATAAAAACCAACAATAAAAACAAAAATATTTTTGTTTTTATTGTTGGTTGTTTTTTTTGACAAAAAAAGAAAATTGAGAATTTGAAAATATATTCACAAAACTTACAAACACTAGATTACAAATAGTAAATTTATTTTTATGGGTTAATTTGAAGGAAAAATAAAAAATGGCATGCTTTATGCTATATATTATGACAAATAATAATAATTAAAAATTAAAATATATATTATTATTTTTGTTTTATGAATGGAGGAATTATATGAGTTTGAAAGATTTTTTTGTGCCGGAATTATTGTTTTATAATATGAAAGCTGAAGATAAATCAGATTATTTCACAAAGATGTCTCAAAAAGCTTTAGAACTTGGTTATGTAAATGACCAATTTGAAGTGAATGTAAAAAAGAGAGAGGATACTTTCCCAACGGGAATACAGTTAGAAGAATGTGCCGTTGCCATACCTCATACAGATGCTGAATATGTAAACAAAGAGTTTATAGCCGTTTCAGTATTTGAACAATCAATAAATTTTGCATCAATGGAAGATGCTGATGCTGTGTTAGATGTAAAATTGGCATTTATGTTAGGTTTAAATCAGCCACACAGTCAGTTAGAAGTATTAACTCAATTAATGACATTAATTCAAGATAATGACAAGGTAAACGCTTTATTAAACGCAGGAAGCAAAGAAGAATTAGAAAAAATATTAAAGGAATTATAATTTTTAGGAGGAAAGAAATATGAGTAAGAAAATATTAGTAGCATGTGGAGCAGGAATAGCAACATCAACAGTAGTTTGCAATAAAGTTGAGCAATTAGTGAAAGATAATAATATAGATGCAGAAGTAATTCAGTGTAAAATAGCTGAAGTGAAGTCAAAGCAAGAGGGCGCAGATTTAATAGTATCTACTACAATTTTACCAACTAAATATGATATTCCAGCAATTATAGCAACAGGATATATTACAGGTATCAATATGAAGGCTCTTGATCAAAAGATCTTGGATGAGCTAAATAAATAAGTTTATAATTTTTATAAAAAATATATATAAATTTTAGGAGGAATTATGGATAAATTACTACAAGTAGTTCAGTACATTTTGGGTATTGGTCCTACGGTAATATTACCGGTAACAATTTTATTGTTAGGGTTAGTGTTCAAAATAAAGTTTACAAAGGCTTTAAAGTCTGGTTTGACAATAGGTATAGGATTTGTTGGTATAGGATTAGTTGTTAACTTACTTACTTCTACTCTAGGACCAGCAGCGCAGGGAATGGTTGCACGTTTTGGACTTTCACTAACAGTTATAGATGTTGGTTGGCCAACAACTGCATCAGCAACTTGGGCTTCTCCAGTTGCACCGATAATAATTCCAGTATGTTTGATTGTTAACTTAATTCTTATTTACTTTAATAAGACAAAGACACTTAACATAGATATATGGAATTACTGGCACTTTATTGTAGCTGGTGCTTTTGGTTATATAGTAACAGGAAGTTTTATATGGGCAATAATATGTGCTATTATAATGGAGTTACTAGTTCTTTATACAGCAGACAAGACTGCTCCTTATGTATCTGAATTTTATGGTTTAGAGGGTGTTTGTTTACCGACTGGTTCTACTGCATCATTTGCACCACTAGGATACCTAGTTGGTAAGTTAGTTGAAAAAATACCGGGTCTAAATAAAATAGAGGCAGACCCAGATACTATACAGAAGAGATTTGGTATTTTTGGTGAACCAATGATGATGGGTATCATATTAGGACTTATATTAGGTGCTTTAGCAGGATATGATCCGGCAAAAATATTTAATACAGGTATGTCAATGGGTGCTGTAATGTTCTTAATGCCTAGAATGGTTAAGATATTAATGGAAGGTCTAATTCCAATTTCAGAAGCTGTTAGAGATTACTTACAGACAAGATATGAAGGAAGAGAACTTTACATAGGTCTTGATGCTGCTTTAGCAACTGGACATCCAGCAGTATTATCTACAGCTTTAATACTAGTACCAATTACTTTATTCTTAGCTGTTATACTACCAGGAAATAGAGTTTTACCATTTGGTGACTTAGCAACAATACCATTCTATATAGCATTTATAGTATGCTTTAGAAAGGGTAATATAGTTCAGTCTGTAATTACAGGAACAATAGTAATAGCGTTCTCATTATTTATGGCAACAGACCTTGCACCTGTACATACTCAGTTATTAACTCAGGCTCATATGAAATTACCACAGGATGCTACTTTGGTATCAAGCTTAGATGCCGGTGGTAACCTTTATAAGTGGGGAATATTCAAATTATCTGAATTAGTAAAAGCAATAGGTTTATTCTAAGTTATTTAATCTTCCCTAAGCAATTTGCATAGGGAAGATTTTTTATAATATTTTGTGGTAATAAATTAATAATAATAAAAATTAGTATTATTTAAATAAGTGATTATGTAGTTATGTGAAAGGAGAATTATGAAAGCAGTAGTTAAGACAAAAGCAGGTTATGATAATATTGAACTTTTAGACGTTGAAGAGCCTAAGGTGTATGGTGATAGAGTGAAAATAAAAGTTGCTTATAGTGGTATATGTGGGTCAGATATACATTCATTTAAAGGTGAATATGCTAACATCAAGACTCCTATAACAATGGGGCATGAATTTTCTGGAACAGTGGTAGAAATTGGACCAGATGTGAAGAATGTAAAAGTTGGTGATAGAGTTACTTCAGAAACAACTTTTGAAACTTGTGAACAGTGCGATTTTTGTAAATCAAAAGACTATAACCTTTGTTCTAGTAGAAAAGGTATAGGTACACAGGTAAATGGTAGCTTTGCTGAATATGTATTATCTAGAGAAGAAAGTGTTCATGTGCTTCCAGAAAACGTATCATTATTAGCAGCTTCACTTACAGAACCACTAGCATGTTGTGTGCATGCAGCGCTTGAAAAGTCTACAATTGAAAAGGATGATGTAGTTCTAATTATAGGTCCTGGTCCAATAGGTCTATTACTTGCCCAAGTTGTTAAATCACAAGGTGCAAAAATAATAATGACAGGTATTACAAAGGATAAGGAAAGATTAGAATTTGCTAAAAAATTAGGTGTAGATATTGTAGTTGATGTTCAAGAAGAGTCCTTGAAAGATGTAATAATGAAAGAAACTAATAACTACGGAGTAGATAAGGGATTTGATTGTTCAGGGTTTATACCAGCAGTTAATGATGCCTTCCCACTATTAAAGAAGAAAGCTACTTTTGTACAGCTTGGTATTGCTGCCAAGAGATACAATGAAATAGACTGTGAATCTTTAGTTCAAAGAGAAATTAATTATGTTGGTTCAAGATCTCAAAAACCAAGTTCTTGGGTTAAGTCCTTAGAATTATTAGAAGCAGGAAAGGTTGATACTGAAGCCTTAATTACAAAGATAGTTTCACTAGAACAGTTCCATGAAGGAATTGAAGACTTAATGGCTGGTAATGAAATTAAGGTAGCAGTTGATTCATCAAAATAAATATTAGGAGGAATCAATGAAAAGTTTAAGATTATATGGAAAAAGAGATATTAGGTTTGAAGAAGCTCCAATGCCTACAATAGAAAATGAAAATGAAGTAATAATAAAAGTTATGGTAACAGGAATATGTGGATCAGATGGTCATAGATATTCTATGCTAGGTCCTTATATAGAAGGTATGATATGGGGACATGAGTTCTCAGGAATAGTACATAAAGTAGGAGCAAATGTTAAAAACATAAAGGAAGGAGATAGAGTAACAGCTTCCCCAAGCCTTTATTGTGGACATTGTGAGTCTTGTAAAAAGAGTGAATTTGCAAGGTGTGATAGTTTAAAAGTAATTGGAGCAAAGGATCCTGGTTGCTTTGCACAGTACACAAAAGTTCCAGCAGAAAATGTTGTGCCAATACCTGATGAAGTAGACTTTGATAAGGCTTCAATGATAGAACCAGCAGCTGTTGCTTTACATGGGCTTTATAAAACAAACATCAATGTAGGAGACGATGTGGCTGTAATTGGTTGTGGAACAATTGGTCTTTTAGCAATCCAATGGGCAAAGGTATTTGGAGCTAAGAAGATTATAGCTATTGATATAGACGATGCAAAGCTTGAACTAGCTATGTCTTTAGGAGCTACGCATATCGTAAATTCATTAAAGGGATTGCCACATGAACAAGTAGAAACAATTACAGATGGTAGAAGAGTAGATGTAGCAGTTGAATCTGCAGGATCCAAAATAACATCTGCACAAGTATTTGCACTACCAAGAAAAGGTGGAAAAGTAGTATTCTTGGGGATACCTTATGGTGATATAAATATTGAAAGATTCTATTTTGAAAAAATAGTTAGAAATGAGTTGACTATATATGGATCATGGAATTCAGTGTCAGCACCATTCCCAGGAAGAGAATGGACTAGTGCTGTACATTTTATGAAGACTGGCCAAATAGATCCATCATCACTTATTACTCATAGATTAGACTTATCTGAAGGTCCTGAAATTTTTGAAAAGATTGCAGAGAGAACTCCAGGTATAGGTAAGGTTTTATTCTATCCAAACGGTAAATAAATTTTTTAGATTTATTATATATAACAATATAAAAATAAAGAGAGTTCATTGGACTCTCTTTATTTTTATATTATTTAAAAAACTTAAAATACTAATAACATTGTAACTTTGACAAGAAAATACTTATTAAAAAAATTTGATTTTTTATGATATAATAAAATTTATAGATTTAAGAAAAATTAATTATAGTGAAAGAGGTGTATAAATGGAAAAAAATATTAATGTCAGTGCCAAGGCATTAATTCCATTTGGAGTTTTTATTGGTGTATACCTGATTACAGGTATTGTTTTGAATTCAAAAGGTGTAGAGATGGCTTTTTATCAATTACCTTCTCCAGTAGCAGTTATTGTAGGAATTATAGTAGCTTTTATTTTATTTAAAGGAAGTATAAATGAGAAATTTAATACCCTTGTAAAGGGATGTGGAAATGAAAATATTATAATAATGTGTATAATATTTTTATTGGCAGGGGCGTTTTCTACAGTATCTAAGGAAATGGGAGGAGTAGAATCTGTTGTCAATTTTGGTATGTCTATAATCCCCCCACAGTATATTACAGTTGGAATATTTATTATATCTTCATTTATTGGTATTTCTACAGGTACTTCTGTAGGAACTGTTGTTGCAGTTGCTCCTATAGCTATAGGTTTTGCTGAAGCAGCTGGACTGAATCCTATGTTGGTGATAGGAGCTACAGTTGGTGGTGGTATGTTTGGTGATAATCTATCGGTAATTTCAGATACTACTATAGCAGCTACTAGAACTCAGGGAGTAGAAATGAAGGATAAGTTCAAAGCAAATTTTGCGATTGCACTTCCCGCTGCTATACTTACTATAATACTGTTATTAATTTTTGGTAGACCAGATACACTTCCAAAGGTAGCATCACATTCATATAGTATAGTAAAGATACTTCCGTATTTATTTGTATTAATATCTGCCTTATGTGGTTTAAACGTATTTGTGGTATTAACAGGAGGTATAGTTTTTTCAGGAATAATAGGTATAGTAGATGGATCATTTACCACTTTAGTATTTACTCAGCATATATTCAATGGTTTCAAAGGCATGCTTGACATTTTCTTGCTTTCTATGCTTATGGGTGGTCTTGCTGCAATGGTTGAAAAAGAAGGTGGCATAAATTGGGTTTTATTAAAAATAAAGAAAATTATAAAGAGTGAAAAGTCTGCTGAATTAGGTATTAGTGCAATGGTTTCTCTAACAGATATTGCAACAGCTAATAACACTGTTTCTATACTTATAAATGGACCTATAGCCAAAGAAATAAGTGAAGAATACGGTATAAATGCAAAAAGAACAGCATCCTTATTAGATATATTCTCTTGTGTATTCCAGGGAATTATACCTTATGGTGCCCAAGTATTATTCGCTTGTGCTTCAATAAAGGGTTTAAATAGCCCATTTGATGTAATATATTTATGTTGGTATCAATATTGCTTGGCAGGTTTTGCTTTACTTGCAATATTTGTACCTTATACAAATTATTTAGATAAGGACAAAAGAGCTGAAAGAAAAATAAAAAATCAAAGTATTTAGTGTTATAAATCTATAGGTATTATGTAAAGAAGTTTTCTATTGAATATTTTTATTTCTTATGTTATCATTTAATATGTTATATAATGAATGTTTCAATTTTATGATTAACTCAGATTGAAATAAAATATGTTAAACTTCAGTGTTGGTTACAATTTTCTGTACTAGATGGGGAGTTAGCGGTGCCCTGTAACTCGCAATCCGCTTTAGCGAGGTTGAATTCCATCCTGAGGCAAATGTTCTGTAGTGCAGTCTCAAATAAGTAGTGTTGATATATGGGTCCCAAGCAATGGAAGCTCATGAACCCCGTCAGATTCGGAAGAAAGCAGCGGTAAGTGATTCCTTTCATGTGACTTGGGGATGCCTATAGGGAGCCAACTGTTTGGGCAACGGTTATTGGCATTTGTCAATGGATGGTGTGCAGTTTAAACATATAAATTCGCAATCCCAGTTAATGGGGTTGCTATTTTTTTGGGGAGGGAATTTATGCACAAGGCTTTATATAGAGAATACAGACCTTTAAAATATGAAGATGTAGTAGGTCAAGAACATATAGTAAAAACTTTAAAACATCAGCAAGAAGAAAATACTCTAAGCCATGCATATTTGTTTTGTGGTACTAGAGGTACTGGTAAAACTACAACAGCCAAGATTTTATCACGAGCTGTAAATTGTATTTCTGACACAGATGATAAGCCTTGCAATGAATGTACAATGTGTAAGTCAATATTGGATGGTTCAAATTTGGATGTAGTTGAAATTGATGCAGCCTCCAATAATAGTGTTGATGATATTAGAGAACTAAGAGAAACTGTTAAATATACACCCAATGAGTCGAAATATAAAATATATATAATAGATGAAGTTCACATGCTTTCTGCAGGTGCTTATAATGCTTTATTAAAGACATTGGAAGAGCCACCAGAATATGTAATCTTTATATTGGCAACCACTGAACCCAATAAAATACCAGCAACTATACTTTCAAGGTGTCAGAGATTTGACTTTAAGAGAGTAAGCGACGAAGATCTTATAAATAGAATGAAGTATATATGCGATAAAGAAAATATAAGGTACGAAGATGATGCTCTTAAAATTATAGCTAGAAATGCAAAGGGATCAGTGAGAGATTCTCTAAGTATTTTGGATAAATGTTCATCTTTTAGTGATGAAAAATTAAGTGCTAGATTAGTTTTAGATTTGTTGGGAAGCACAGATCCTAGACAAGTATTGGAGTTTTGTATTTCAGTAATTGATTCTGATGTATCAAAGTCAATGAAGATGATTGAAGCTTACTATTCTTGGGGGAAAGACTTAAAACTTTTAGTAGAAGATTTGATAGAGTTATTAAGAAATATTATGATGTTAAAAATATCATCTAATGATGAATCTTTGATTGATTACTCAGATGAAGATTCTAAAAAAATAAAAGATATGGCAAGTGAAATAGATACAGATGAATTGATAAGAATCCTATCAAACCTATCTGAATTAATTGACAAGTTAAAATACTCTACTAATCAGCGCATGACAGTAGAAATTTATATAATGAAATTGGCTTCACCATCAACAGATAATTCTCAAGAAGCACTAAAAAAGAGAATTGAAAACCTAGAAAAGTTAGTGGAAGATGGAAAAATTCAAGTTTTAAGCAATCAAAATATAGCAGGTTCTATATACAGCTATCATTCACAAGCAGTTTTAGATGATAACAGTCAAAATATTAATAAATTTACTCAAGATACTAGTACAAAAGTATATAAGGAAATTATCGATGATGAAGACATTAATGATATAAAGTCAAATTGGGATAAACTACTAGAACAAATGAAAGTAGATAAAAAGATGCCACTTAGGGCGTTTTTGGCTGAGAAATATGATATTAAATATAAAAATAAAATATTGTATGTGATACTTAGTGATGATTTTTCATTTGCTGTAAATAGATTAAGGGAAAAAGACAGTGTAGATTATATACAAGCTACCATGAGAAAAATATTTGGGCTAAATTTAGAGCTTAGATTCATTTTAAAGGAAGAGATGCCAGATATGGATTTTGGACCAGATAAAGAAGATAATGATGATGAAAATATCAGTGAATCTGAAAAATTATTAAAGGATATAGCTGGTGACAAGTTAATTATACAATAGAAATAAAAATATTTTTTTGATATAATGTACTTTTAAGATATGTAAATAATAGGAGGAATAAAAATGGCTAAAAAAGGTGGATTCGGTGGCGGTATGCCAGGCGGAATGAATATGAATAATTTATTAAAGCAGGCTCAGAAGATGCAGGCAGATATGCAAAAGCAACAAGAAGAGTTAGAAACTAAAGAAGTAGAAGCATCAGTAGGTGGTGGTGCTGTAGTAGTAAAAATGAATGGTAAAAGAGAGTTGACAGATATAACTATAAAAGAAGAAGTAGTAGATCCAGATGACGTAGAAATGCTACAAGATTTAATCTTAAGTGCTGTAAATCAGGCTATTAGAGATATTGATGAAATGCAAAAATCTCAAATGAGTAAATTAACAGGAGGAATGAATCTACCATTTTAGGTGATTCATTAAACATATGGAAAATTATAGTGAACCTATAGATAGACTGATTAATGAGTTTTCCAAATTACCTGGGGTAGGAAGAAAAACAGCACAAAGACTAGCTTTTCATGTAATTAATATGCAAAACGATGATGTACAAGGTCTCGCTAGAGCACTTCAAGATGTAAAAAAAGAAATAAAATACTGTAAGGTATGCTGTAATATTTCTGATTCAGACATATGTAGCATATGCTCTAATAATCACAGGGATGAATCTACTATATGTGTAGTAGAAGATCCAAGAGACGTCATGGCAATGGAAAGAACCAAGGATTACAATGGAAAATACCATGTATTAAATGGTGTAATATCACCAATGGATGGTATAGGACCAGAAATGCTTAAGATAAAGGAATTAATGTCTAGATTGGGTGATGGTAAGGTAAAGGAGATAATAATGGCTACAAACCCTACGATAGAAGGAGAAGCTACAGCTATGTATATTTCTAGACTAGTAAAGCCGATGGGTATAAAAGTTACTAGAATAGCCCATGGCTTACCTGTAGGCGGAGATTTGGAATATGCAGATGATGTTACTATTTCAAAAGCATTAGAAGGAAGAAGAGAAATATAGTGAAAAATTATAATTTTGATGAAAATAGGGCTATGAATTTGCTGACAAAAAAGCATCAGAATTCTAGCGAGAAAAAATCTAAATTAAAAGATTCTAAGTTTAAAAGAGTCAATGATAGCGGAGTTTATAGAAATAATGCCAGACATTTTCAATTTGACTATGAAGAAGATTACTATGAACCAAATAGAAAATAATATAAATAAAAAAACTCCTATAAAACTAGGAGTTTTTTTATTTATATTATAAATGATTTAAGTACCTGTGAAAAATGAGAAAAAATCTTTCTAGAAGAGCAGGCTGTATAATCAACAGGTGATTCTTCAAATATTTGTAAAGATAATTTCGCTATATTTTCAGCAGAATTTAATTTCTTAATACCTCTAATATTTTCTTTCATTCTCTCAAGTCTTTCAGGATGGTCAATTAATACCTTTACAACAGATTTTATAGAGAATTTTTTTGTAGTACGTATAGCTACGCCACAATTAGTCAAGAAGTCTAGATTTTCACCTTCTTGTCCAGGTATAAAGTATGGAACTACCATTGGGACATCTTTCAGAAGTGCTTCTGTAGTAGTAAGTCCGCCTGGTTTTGTAATTAAAATATCTATCGAAGGTAAAATATCGTTCATTATTTTTGTAAACCCTACAATTTTTATATTCACATTCGTATTATACTTATTAATCCTATTTTCTAGACTACGTTTTAGCGAGTTGTTTCTACCAGTTATAACAAGTATTTGGAAATCCCTATCAACTTCAACTAAATCATCTAAAGTTCCCTTTATGTTACCAGCTCCAAAGCTACCACCCATCAAAAGTACGGTTTTTTTATTAGGATCTAGTCCTAGTTCTTCTAAGACAAATTTTTTCGATCTATGTTCTAAGAATGATTTCTCAACGGGGATACCAAAAGCTTTTATTTTATTTTTATCTATTCCATCGTCTATAAGTAACTCTCTTACAAATTCATCACCGCATATATAATAATCTATCTCATTTTGCAGATAAGCCATATGTGCAGTATAGTCTGTAAGAACAGAAACTAAAGGTGGGAATGTAGACTTACAAGGATTATTCTTTTCTACAAACTCTGAAAACTCAGCTCCAAGATCTTCTCCTCTAGCACCTTTTTTTAATCTACTAAGAGCAACTAGTGGAAAAGCATGTGTACCTATAATCAAATCAGGCTTTTCTATTGCTATAAGTTTTTTAAATTTCCTAGCCATAATTACAGAAAGAGGATTACTCTTGAATTCATTGTAAGAAAATAATTTTCTATCTGACATATTATATGCCTTTCCGTATGCTGTAGGAGTATACTTAGCAGATAATTCATATCCTTCAGATATCAATCGATCAAAACTCTGATTGACTAGTTTAAAACTATCTATTATTTTACATTCTATGACTTCTCCATTAAAAGAACGGCTTGTCAATTCTTCACAAATTGCTTTAGCTGCTCTGTTGTGTCCCCCACCGGTTGAAGCTGTCATTATCAAAACTTTTTTCATCTCTACTCTCCAATCTAACCTATACAAAATAAAATTGTACTTATCAAATTATAAGACAAATAGTAAATAAATAGAAGTACTTTTACTGAAAAATAATATAAAATTAAGAGTTTCTTAATAAATAATAACATATATTTATGTCATAAAATGAGTAATTTACAAGGTAGAAAAGGCTTTTATAATATAATTAAATATGTAAAATTAAATATATGTTTTTTATAATAAGAAAAATTGTTAAAAAATGGATAAAAATGTATTGACTTTTAACTACAACTTTGATATTATAATACTTGTTCAATGAGTAGCTTAAAAAATATGGCTCATTGGTCAAGCGGTTAAGACTCCGCCCTCTCAAGGCGGCAACAGGGGTTCGATTCCCCTATGAGTCATAAATTAAATACGCGGGTGTAGCTCAATGGTAGAGTTCTGGCCTTCCAAGCCAGCTGTGAGGGTTCGATCCCCTTCACCCGCTCCAATTTTGTATGTGGGAGTATAGCTCAGCTGGGAGAGCATCTGCCTTACAAGCAGGGGGTCACAGGTTCGAGCCCTGTTACTCCCACCATATGAAAATAAATGCGGCCTGGTAGTTCAGTTGGTTAGAATGCCAGCCTGTCACGCTGGAGGTCGAGGGTTCGAGCCCCTTCCAGGTCGCCATTATAATAATAAAGAAATAACACACTATGCTGGTGTGGCTCAACGGTAGAGCAGCTGACTTGTAATCAGCAGGTTGTAGGTTCGATTCCTATCACCAGCTCCATGCGGAGGATTTCCCGAGCGGCCAAAGGGGGCAGACTGTAAATCTGTTGTCACCGACTTCGGTGGTTCGAATCCACCATCCTCCACCAAATTAATAAACAATGCGCGGATGTGGCGGAATTGGCAGACGCACTAGACTTAGGATCTAGCGCCTTTGGCGTGGGGGTTCGACTCCCTTCATCCGCACCAGTTTATTATAAAAAAGTTAAATATGCGGGAATAGTTCAGTGGTAGAGCGCGACCTTGCCAAGGTCGAAGTCGCGAGTTCGAATCTCGTTTCCCGCTCCAACTTATTTATGTGGGTGCATAGCTCAGCTGGATAGAGCAACGCCCTTCTAAGGCGTGTGTCCGGGGTTCGAATCCCTGTGCGCTCACCATTTAAATATAGGGGATTCGCCAAGCGGTAAGGCATATGACTCTGACTCATACATTCGGGGGTTCAAATCCCTCATCCCCTGCCATTAAAGTGGATCATTAGCTCAGCTGGGAGAGCACCTGACTCTTAATCAGGGTGTCCAGGGTTCGAGCCCCTGATGATCCATCATTTTTAACAAAACAATATAGTGTGGCGGCATAGCTCAGCTGGCTAGAGCGTTCGGTTCATACCCGAAAGGTCACAGGTTCGACTCCTGTTGCCGCTACTGTAATTTGGACCATTAGCTCAGTTGGTTAGAGCGCCCGGCTCATAACCGGTAGGTCTGGGGTTCGAGTCCCTGATGGTCCACCATTTAATTTAATATGAAAATATCGAGGTGTAGCGCAGTTTGGTAGCGCACGTGGTTTGGGACCATGGGGCCGGGGGTTCGAGTCCCTTCACCTCGACCAATAATGCGGTGGGTGTAGCTTAGTTGGTTAAAGCGCCAGATTGTGGCTCTGGAGACCGAGAGTTCGAATCTCTTCATCCACCCCATATATTAAATTAAATGAGGCGACATAGCCAAGTGGTAAGGCAGTGGACTGCAACTCCTTGATCTCCAGTTCGAATCTGGATGTCGCCTCCAATTTTTTATTATTCCAAGGTAGCTCAATGGTGGAGCAACCGGCTGTTAACCGGTAGGCTGTGGGTTCGAGCCCCACCCTTGGAGCCAATTATTTGCCGAAGTGGCGGAACTGGCAGACGCACAGGACTTAAAATCCTGCGAAACTTATACTTTCGTACCGGTTCGATTCCGGTCTTCGGCACCAATTTTATAAATATCGCGGAGTGGAGCAGTTGGCAGCTCGTCGGGCTCATAACCCGAAGGTCGGAGGTTCGAGTCCTTCCTCCGCAACCAAATTCAATTTGGCTCCTTGGTCAAGCGGTTAAGACACCGCCCTTTCACGGCGGTAACAGGGGTTCGATTCCCCTAGGAGTCATAAATTAAATATGCGGGTGTAGCTCAATGGTAGAGTTCTGGCCTTCCAAGCCAGCTGTGAGGGTTCGATCCCCTTCACCCGCTCCAATTTTGTATGTGGGAGTATAGCTCAGCTGGGAGAGCATCTGCCTTACAAGCAGGGGGTCACAGGTTCGAGCCCTGTTACTCCCACCATATGAAAATAAATGCGGCCTGGTAGTTCAGTTGGTTAGAATGCCAGCCTGTCACGCTGGAGGTCGAGGGTTCGAGCCCCTTCCAGGTCGCCATTATAATAATAAAGAAATAACACACTATGCTGGTGTGGCTCAACGGTAGAGCAGCTGACTTGTAATCAGCAGGTTGTAGGTTCGATTCCTATCACCAGCTTCATGCGGAGGATTTCCCGAGCGGCCAAAGGGGGCAGACTGTAAATCTGTTGTCACCGACTTCGGTGGTTCGAATCCACCATCCTCCACCAAATTAATAAACAATGCGCGGATGTGGCGGAATTGGCAGACGCACTAGACTTAGGATCTAGCGCCTTTGGCGTGGGGGTTCGACTCCCTTCATCCGCACCAGTTTATTATATATTTTGGGTGCATAGCTCAGCTGGATAGAGCAACGCCCTTCTAAGGCGTGTGTCCGGGGTTCGAATCCCTGTGCGCTCATTTGTAATTTTAATAATTTTTATCAATACTGGGGATTAGCCAAGTCGGTAAGGCACATGACTTTGACTCATGCATCCGTGGGTTCGAGTCCCGCATCCCCAGCCATTTTTTTTATAATTTAATTTTATTATGGAGAGGTGTCCGAGTGGTTTAAGGAGCTGGTCTTGAAAACCAGTGATGTCGTGAGGCACCGTGGGTTCGAATCCCACCCTCTCCGCCATTAGGCCTAGATAGCTCAGTCGGTAGAGCAGGGGACTGAAAATCCCCGTGTCGGTGGTTCGATTCCGCCTCTAGGCACCAGATTTAGGCGGCATAGCTCAGATGGCTAGAGCGTTCGGTTCATACCCGAAAGGTCACAGGTTCGACTCCTGTTGCCGCTACTGTAACATGGATCATTAGCTCAGCTGGGAGAGCACCTGACTCTTAATCAGGGTGTCCAGGGTTCGAGCCCCTGATGATCCATTTTTTTATAAAAATAGGGCGACATAGCCAAGTGGTAAGGCAGTGGACTGCAACTCCTTGATCTCCAGTTCGAATCTGGATGTCGCCTCCAATATGTGCTCATAGCTCAACTGGATAGAGTACTTGACTACGAATCAAGGGGTTGTGGGTTCGAGTCCCGCTGGGCGCATTGTTTTTCAGACACTATTAAGTGTCTTTTTTACTATCAATTAAACAATTTAATAATGATTTTATAAAAGGGTTTTGAATTAATTTTCAAGATCCTTTTGTGTTATAATATATATAGTATAGTTAGGAGGATAAAATGTGGATTTTTATAATATTAATAGCTGCTTTAATCATTGCTTTTATTATTTTATCAAAAAAAGCAGATAAAAATAAAAAAAAATATATAGCAAATGAAGAAGAAATAAATTTTGAAGATAAAATAAATGGTTTTAATAAAGAAATCAATATTATACAGATAAGCGATATACATTTTTTATCTTCAAAACTGACTGATTATGGTAAAGCTTTCTATGAAAATGTCGAAAAAGGAGATGCGAAATCTGTAAGATATGTTGAAGCTATAATTGATGCTTTTGTATATCAGATTTTAAATCAAAAACCAGATTTAGTAATAATAAGTGGTGATATTTCATACAATGGAGAAAGAGAAAGCCATATAGATTTTTCAAAAAAATTAAAAGTTCTAAAAGAGCATAATATAGATTCAATTGTACTACCTGGTAATCATGATATTGAATATTATAGGGTTCAAGAATTCTTTGGAGATAGACCTGGAGAATTGGATTCTACAAGTGTGGATGATTTTTGTGAAATATATAAAGAGTTTGGTATGGGAGATAATAGTAAAATTATTAGTAGGGATAAAAATTCTTTATCATATATATATAAAATAAATGAAAATATATGCCTAATGCTTATAGATACCAATACAAAAGATAACATAATGAATATATCTGATAAAACCTATAAGTGGATTGAGAAAGAGTTAAATTCTATGAAAGAGTCAAATATTACAACAATAGGAGTTACTCATCAAAATATTTTGGGCCATAATAAGATGTTTATATCTGGCTATAAGATAACAAATAGTTCAAAATTAGTAGACTTATTCAATAAGTATAACGTGAGGTTGAATATAAGTGGTCATATGCATGCACAACATATAGCAGAGAATAAAAATGTTTATGATGCTGCAGTTGGTTCAGTAAGCTTATATCCTAATCTATATGCTAATATAAAAATAGATTATAGAAGAAATATACATTATTCCACTTCAAAGGTGGATGTAAAAAAGTGGGCTATTGAAAATAATATTACAAATAATGATCTTAGAAGCTTTGATACATATATATATAATTTTATGGAAAAAAGTACAAATGAGAAAATAATAGAATCCTTTGAAAAAAATAATATTCCGAAAAATCATAGAAAAGAAATGTTAGATTTTCTAAACAGAACGAACTATGCTTATTTTTCAGGTATAATGTCAGAATATGATGATTTGGATTTAGAGCATCCAGGTTATAATTTATGGCAAAATTATTTTGAAAGAGATTTATTTGGAAAATATTTAGACAGTATATATCAAGAAGAAAAGAAAAATCATAATTATCTAGAAATAAAAAATTAATATATAGCTAGTAAAATGTCAATAAAAAATTATAAAACTTTAAAGATTATAAATAATTAGATAAATAAAAAGTGTTACTATTTTAGTAACACTTTTTATTTATCTAATTACCACAGCATATTTATTTATATTGTATGAACTATCAAATGCTGAATTTGCAATCCAATATCCGTCAGTATCATTTTTAGCAGGATCTACTATGTGCATAGACTTAGAATTATATCCATCAACCAACATTACATGAGCATTATCTACAGCATTATTTCCCCAAAAATAATCATTATATATAGGTGGTTTAAAATCATATGTTCCGTAAAATACAACAGGATTTCCTTTTGAAATTTCGTCTCTTATAAAGTTAGAATCTCTTCCGCTGATATTTTCCACTTTACCATATTTGTTTCCCCATTCACTTAGTGGCTGAGGAAATATAGATTGATATACTCCATATACTACTTTGTAAGGGGTTCCTGCAAATCCGTGATATGGATTGTTGTCAGTTGCTATAGGCATCTCTCTTAAAAAAGAATAAAGCGTTTTGTCACTAGCGTAGCCTTTGTACTTTAACCCTTGTAATAGTGAAGCTGCTTCACAACCCATAGGAGCTCCTGCCTCATATTGGTTTATTTGATTTACATTTAAAAGTTTATAATCTTGCCTAATATATATTTTTCCTATTATTTCATCAGCTCTTACACTTAATCCACCACCTGTTTGGACCAAGGTAGAGAAATTTTTTGAATCAAGATATGATTTTAAGGAATATGAAATAGGTGAGTTTTTTGAAACAAAAATTACTGGAGAATTTTTTGTACCAGCAACACCGCCAACAGCTACTGAATCTATTAATTCAGATTGATTTTCCTGACCATTTTTTGCTATAAATACATATTGATAATCTCTAAAAAAAGTTTTAGCTATATTTAAACTGGTTTCATTTCTATCTTTTCCAAATATTGATCTACTGTTATTAAATAAATATGAATAGTTATTGCTTGAACCACCTATAAAATACTTATTATCTGCATTTAGAGTATATAAACTATTCTTAAATTCATCTAAATTAGTTCCTATAAATATTATAGGTGAATTAATTTTTGAAGCAGCAGCACTTGCACAGGCTGCATCTACAAGAGATTTATAACCTTCTACAAAAAATACAGAATTAAAAGATGTATTGTTATTTAATGTTTTTAATTTTTTTGCAATTTCTATAGAAGTAGAACTTCGATCTTTTCCAGAAATTCTCTCAACAGTATAACCCATTTTTAACAATGAATTTTCCTGAATAGTAGATATACTATTTTCTCCACCTATAATAATTATTTTATTTGCTTTTAGCCTTTTTATTTCACTTAGAGTAGTTGGATTAATAGTATCTCTTGAATTGAGTAGAACTGGATATTGAAGCTTTTTTGAAAGAGGTCCTACAGCTAAAGAATCAGGTATACTATGAGAATTTACTAAAATGACACCACTTGCTCCTGAATTATAAGCATATTTAGAAATTTTGATAGCGGTCTCAAACCTATCTGCTCCAGATAAAATGATATTATTACTAACACTAGATGCATAAGTAGCGATTTTAGTATATGAAATTGTAAATATTGAAATGGCACATACTGCCATAATTTTTTTAAATATATGCATAAAAACCCCCATGAAAATATATCATTTATTATATCATAAAATATATTTTTGGAGGTTTTTAATGGATTTTATTTGAAAACATCTTTTTCTTCTAACTCTTTTATTTTTTCATCACTATATTTTAGAGATTTTAATACATCTTTTGTATCTATACCTATTTCTCTTCCAGCAAAATTATATTGTGCTTTTGATTCAGAGAATTTAATAGGCATAGCAAATTGTCTAATTTTTTTCTTACCAGCATCTACCTCTATAATCATTTCTCTTGCTTTTATTTGTGGATCTTCATTGAAAGATTGATTATAATCGAGTATTGGCTCTATGCAGGCATCTAGATTGCAAATAGTTTGTTTCCAATGTGATATAGGTTTGGATTTTATAATTTTCCTTAATTTTTCTTTTAATATACCTCCATCCTTTGGAGTTGGACCATGCTCAATTAATTCTTCAAGGTCTATAGCTTCAGCTAATTTTTTCAAGAATTTAGGTTCTAATGATCCTATGCTTATATATTCTTTATCTGAAGTTTCATAAATATCGTAAATACCTTGTCCATTCAAATCAAATTCTTCTCGTCCTTTTAATTTTCCAGACATGAGATAAGATGTACCTTCAAATGTATTCATAGGAATTATAGTGTCTAGCATAGATATATCTATATATTGTCCTTTGCCACTAATATTTCTATAATTTACAGCTGCTAATATACCTACTACTGAATGAAGTGCACCACCAGCTATATCACCAATTTGAGCGTTCATAAGTGATGGGCCTTGGTCTTTTCTACCAGATAAAGAATATAAGCCACTCTTGGCTAAAAAATTGTTGTCATGTCCAGCTATATTCTTTAGAGGCCCACTATTACCATAGGCAGATATAGAACAATAGATTAGTTTTGGGTTTATTTTAGATAGTTCCTCATATGAAAGCCCGAGTTTTTTCATTACACCCGGCCTAAACTGTTCAACTAGAATATCATATTCTTTAATAAGCTCTTGTATAATTTCTATTGCTTCTTTGGATTTCAGGTTCAATGACATAGTTTTTTTATTTCTGTTAATCCATAACTGATTAGCACTGAGATTTAATTCCTCATCAAATTCGCCCATATTATAAACTAAATCAACCTTTGATTTAGAACTAATTTTTAGTACTTCGGCACCCATATCTGCTAGCATAAGAGTTGCATAGGGTCCGGGCAACAAAGTAGAAAAATCTAAAATTTTTAGGTTTGAAAGTGCAGTATTATTACTCATTTTTACCTCCCAACAAATAGATAATAAATTAACGTACAAACATATAAATGGTTAAATTTCAACAATTATATATGAGTTCAATAAAATGATAACATAAAAAACAGTTGAAAAGTGTAAAAAATACACATTCTCATTTTATGATGAAAATGTGTATAAATACAAAATATTATTAATCTATTCTTTGATTAATCTATAAAAATCCTTATTTTTCATAAGTGTTTTAAAAATAGGAACACCTAAAATAGTTACAATTATTAATTCTGATAACATTATTTGAGCTGTAATCACAAAAAATGACAGCGGAACAGGTGATATTAAAACTATTTCAAGTCCAATCAAGATTGAAAATATTGCTGGCATTAAAGATGCTATCCATATATTTTTAATCTTACTCATAGCTGTTAGAGCTAAAAAGCTAGCCAATGTACCAACTACTATATCTATTGCTCCCAAACTGGAAAAAATATTAGCAATAGCACAACCAAGTGTCAGACCTACTATATATTCTGGATTAAAAAATGCTAGTAATGTCAAAATTTCTGAAAGCCTAAACTGAATAGGTCCATATGATAGTGCTGGTACTGCTATAGTCATTATAGCATATAGTGCTGCTACTATAGCTTGTCTTGTTAAAGTCTTTTTGTTGATAAAATACATTTTATTCCTCCTTTAATTTCCAACTCCAAAGTCTGTATTATTCCACAAGATTTCAATATTAGGCATATTTTCTAGATGTGAATAATTGTCTTTAAAGTATTTTACGAGTTTCTCATCCCTTTTTACAGGAGTTGTATTTTCAACAAATATATTAATGCAAGCTTTTTTAAAATATTTTTGGGCTATTTCCATATCCCTATCGATCATTTTTTCGTTTTGTCCTTCAATTCCAACCAACAAACAAATATTATCGAAAAATTGTGCTACCTCTTGAGGAGTTTCGAAAATAATATTTTTGTTTAGGTATGAATTCCTAAATTCATGGTCAAAACTTTCAATGCCGCATTTAAATTCTATATTTATTCCTTGGAAAAAATCTCTTATTTCACCAAGTTTATACCTATAGTTATAGTAGGCTTCAAAGTATAGGGTAGTAATACCTTTTTCTATACATTTTTCCCTTATATCTATAAGGCTTTGTTTCGGAAGTTCAAATACAGAGGCAGAATTTATGACCTCTAGGCTATTAAATCTTCCATCAATTTTTTTTATGATTTCTTTGTTTGTTGAAATCATTTCTTCTTCGTTTACTGAATTGTCATTTATATAATCACAAAAAAAACAGCGTCCCCATTTACACGGATGAGAACGCAGTAAAATAATCTCTCTTGGATTTTTGTCGACAATTACACTGTATCGATTCATTTAACCACATCCTTGTTTTTTAAGTAGGTGACAAGAAAACTCTAAATAGGATTATACAGATAAAAAAAGTTATTGTCAATGATTAAGTATTTAAATAATAAGTAAGGGAAAACGTTATAAAAAATAAAAGTTTTTGGCGGGATCAGTATTGACCTAAAACAATAAATATTATATAATGGTGGAAACGGTTACATTATAGGGGGGCTTTATGGCTACAATAAAGGATGTCGCAAAATTAGCAGGAGTATCTGTTGCTACTGTATCTAGATATATAAACAGCAATGGTTATGTAAGTATAGAATCTAAGGAAAAAATAGCAAAGTCTATAAAAGAATTAAATTATACACCTAATGAGGTTGCAAGATCGCTTTATAAAAAAACTTCTAAAATGGTTGCACTAATAATACCACAGATAGATAATCCATATTTTACGGATTTAGCCAAGGGAGTAGAAGATATACTAAAAAAAGAGGGATATCATCTAATAATCAGTCATTTATCTGAAAAAGATCAGGTTGAAAAATATGTTGAATCTTTTGCTATGAATAATATAGCGGGAATAATTTCCGCCATAGAATCAGAAAAATTTAGTGACATTTCATGCCCAGTAGTGGGGGTAGACCGTTCAAGAGATGTATTTGAATATGCTGTATATTTTGATGATTTGGAAGGTGGAAAAATAAGTGCTAATGCGCTTAAAAACACAAATGCAAGAAATGTGTTAATAAATGCTGGACCAAAGAATATAGACGTTGCAAAATATAGACTTCAAGGCATGATAGAAGTTTTAGAGTCTAATAATATAAGCTATGATATATATTATTCTGATACATATGATTTTGAGTCAACTCAGGGTTTAGTGGATTATTTAGAAGGTAATATATATAAATATGATACTATTATAGCCTGTAATGATATTAGTTCTTTAACACTTGCTATATATTTACAAAGTAGAGGAATAAAGATACCTGAAGATATACAGATTATAGGTTATGATAACACTGTATTTTCGAAGTTTTTTATACCTAAACTAGCAAGTATAAATCATGATGGTAAGGAATTGGGTTTATTGGCTGCAAAGATGTTAATAAAACTAATAAAAAAAGAAAATGTTGAAGTAAAAAAGATTGAGCTAAGACCATATTTAGTGGAAAATAATTCGCTAAGAAAATAAAATATCAAGTAAATATATTTAAATAATAAAAAGATAATATTTGTAGGAGGTGCTTATGAAAAAAGTATTAGTATTAGGAAGTATATCTACAGATTTTGTTTCTATTACAGATACTAGGCCGAATGTGGGTGAAACTGTAGAAGGAAGAGATTTCTTTACTACTTTCGGTGGAAAAGGAGCTAATCAAGCGGTTGCAGCAGCTAGACTAGAAGCTGATGTTACTATGTTGGGAAATGTTGGAGATGATTCATTTGCAGATTCTCTAATAAAAAACCTAAAAGATAATAATATAGAAACAAGTTATGTGGAACCGGTGACACATATTTCATCTGGAGCGGCTTTAATCACTATATGTGACAATGACAACTCTATTGTATATGTTCCTGGAGCAAATGGTAAGGTAAATGCAAATTATGTATCAAGATATGAAGAAATCATAAAAAAATTTGATATAGTAGTTTGCCAAAATGAAGTGCCAGAAGATGCTATAGAAAAATTGATAGAAATTGCTCATAATAACAATATTCCATCAGTAATGAATCCAGCACCTTATAGAAAATTAAAAGATGATTTAATAGAAAAGATAACCTATTTAATACCTAATGAAAGTGAGTGTAAATTATTATATCCTAATTTAAGCATTGAAGAGGCTATAGAAAAGAATCCAAATAAGCTAATAGTGACAATGGGTTCTGATGGAGTATTATTTAATGACGGTAAAGAAAATATAAAAATAAGTTCATATAAAGTCCAAGCATTGGATACCACTGGAGCGGGTGATACTTTTATAGGAAGTTTTGCAACAGCCATATCAAATGGTATGGACTTGAATCAGGCTATAGATTTTGCCAACCTTTCTGCATCTCATTCAGTAACTAAAATGGGAGCTCAAGGAGGAATGCCTGAACTAAAAGAATTGAAAAAAGATGAGAACTTCAATAGTCATTGGACTATATAGAGGAGGAAAAGAATTGAAGAAAAATGGAATTTTAAACAGTGATATATCTAAAGTTCTATCTGATATGGGTCATACAGATAAAATATGTATTTGCGATTGTGGTTTGCCAATAGCAAGGGATATAGAAAAAATAGATTTAGCACTTGAACTGGGCGTTCCTAGTTTTCAGGATGTACTAAAAGTTGTAAGTGAAGATATGAAAGTTGAAAAAATAATATTGGCTAAAGAAATAAAAGACAATAATAAAAATCAATTAAATCTAATTTTAGATAGATTTGATAAGCAAGTGGAAATTGAGTTTGTGAGTCATGAAGATTTTAAAAAGATTTCAAACTCTACAAAGGCTGTGATTAGAACAGGAGAAGCAACTCCCTATTCAAATATAATACTACAGTCAGGTGTCATTTTTTAAGGAGGGCCTAATATGAACATTAGAATGGAGAATATTTGGAAGGCTTTCGGTGGTAACTCTGTATTAGAAGGAGTAAATATAGACATAAAATCAGCCAGAGTTCATGCTTTAATGGGAGAAAATGGAGCTGGTAAGTCTACACTTATGAATATACTTACAGGTTTACACAAGAAAGACCAAGGAAGAATATTTGTCGATGGTAAGGAAGTAGAGTTTGGAAATATAAAAGAGTCTGAAAAGGCTGGTATATATTTTGTACATCAGGAAATAAATGATTTTCCAGACATGACAGTACTGCAAAACATATTTGTTGGTGATGAAATAACAAATATGTTTGGATTTTTAGACAATGTAAAGATGAAAGAAAAAATAAGACCAGTATTTGAAAGCTTAGGAGTGAAAATTGATTTAGATAAGAAAATAAATGAACTTTCAGTAGGTCAAAGACAGCTTATAGAAATAGCTAAAATTCTTATGAAAGATGCCAAGTTTATTATAATGGATGAGCCAAGTGCATCATTAATGACAGAGGATATAGAAAGGCTTTTTAGAATAATAAAGGATCTTAGAAAAAGAGGTGTAACTATAGTATATATATCCCATAGAATGGAGGAGATATTCCAAATATGTGATGATGTAACAGTTATGAGAGATGGTATATCTGTAGATACAAAAGAAGTAAAAGATACAACTAATCATGAGATAGTAAAGAAAATGGTTGGTAGAGAATTAAATGACTTTTATCCAGAAAAAACAAGTCCTATAAAAAATATAATTTTTGAAGTAAAAAATATATCTAGAAAAGAAAAGTTCCAAAATGTAAGTTTCCAAGTTAGAGAAGGAGAAATATTAGGTTTTTCAGGTCTATTGGGTTCAGGAAGAACTGAAATAATGAGATCAATTTTTGGCATGGATAAGATAGATGAAGGTCAAATTATTCTAGAAGGTAAGGAAATAAAGATAAATGGACCTTCTGATGCCATTAAAAATGGTATAGGTTTTATCAGCGAAGATAGAAAAGATGAAGGTTTAATACTTGAACATTCTATTAGAGACAATACCATACTTCCTGTGATTGATCAATTTGCGAAAAATCATATAATAAATGACAAAGAAGTAAATAATCTAGTAGCTATGTTAAAGGATAGATTAAAGATTAAGGCAAGTTCGATGGATGATGAAGTATCATCTTTATCAGGTGGAAACCAGCAAAAAGTTGTATTAGCAAAATGGATAAC
This sequence comes from Peptostreptococcus equinus, assembly GCF_027125355.1. NCBI lineage: Bacteria > Bacillati > Bacillota > Clostridia > Peptostreptococcales > Peptostreptococcaceae > Peptostreptococcus > Peptostreptococcus equinus. The sequence goes on from NZ_CP114052.1 coordinate 47,697, forward strand.
TATTAGTCCAAAAGTACTGATACTTGATGAACCAACTAGAGGAGTAGATGTAGGAGCTAAGAGAGAAATATATACTTTAATAAATGAATTAGCATCAAAAGGTGTAGCTGTAATAGTTATATCTAGTGATCTTCCAGAAATAATGGGAATTAGTGATAGGATAATGGTTGTACATGAAGGTACTATAACTGGAGAGCTGACTAGACAAGAAGCTGATCAGGAAAAAATAATGACTTATGCTACAGGAGGTAAATAAGATGACAAAGGCAAAGAGTAATAAAAATAGAGATTTAAGCATATTAGGTCCTTTAGCGGCACTTGTAATAATGATGGTATTGGTTACTATATTAAATCCAAGTTTTATAAGACCTAGTAACTTAATGAACTTGCTTAGACAGGTTTCAATTAATGCATTAATAGCATTTGGTATGGCATTTGTAATATTAACAGGTGGAATAGATTTGAGCGTTGGTTCAATTTTGGCACTAACATCGGCAATTTTTGCAGGATTATTGGGAACGGGTGTTCCACCTTTTCTAGCAGTAATAATAGCATTGGCTTGTGGTGCTGTATTTGGTATGTTAAATGGTTTACTCATTACAAAAGGCAAAATGGCTCCATTTATAGCAACGTTAGCAACAATGACAATATTTAGAGGATTAACTCTTGTATATACAGGAGGTAATCCGATGACAAACTTTAGTGATGCTTTTTCATATAAGTTTATAGGGCGTGGATATGTGTTAGGTATTCCTTGGCCAGTAATTTTAATGATAATTGCATTTGTAATAGCTTTTATAATATTAAATAAGACTCCGTTCGGTAGAAAAACTTATGCAATTGGTGGAAATGAAAAAGCTTCAATAATATCAGGTATAAAAACTAATATAGTAAAGATAAAGGTCTATGCTATATCAGGTTTCTTAGCAGCTTCTGCTGGTTTAATATTAACATCAAGACTCAATTCAGCTCAGCCTACTGCGGGTACAGCTTATGAAATGGATGCAATAGCAGCCGTTGTACTTGGTGGAATTAGTATGTCTGGTGGTAAGGGTAGCATAGCTGGTGTATTGGTAGGTGCACTTATACTAGGAACTTTAAACAATGGTCTAAATATGTTGGGAGTATCAAGTTTTTATCAGCAAATAGTAAAAGGTATAGTAATATTAATTGCCGTATTAATAGATAGAAAGAGAAATAAGTAATTTTTTATAGGAGGCATATAAAATGAAAAAAAGAATATCTTTATTTTTAGCAGCTGCGCTTGTGTCTATGACAGCTCTAACAGGATGTGAAAGTAATAGATTTGTTTACTTAGAAGGAGAAAAACCTGGGGATAATACAACTAGTGTAGAGAAAAAAGATCCAAAAGATTTAAAAATAGGTTTATCACTATCAACTTTAAACAATCCATTCTTCGTTTCAGTAAAGGATGGGGCTGAAAAATTAGCTAAAGAAAAAGGATCAAAGATTATTATTTCTGATGCAAGAGATGATGCGGCTACACAGGCAAATAATATGTCAGACTTGATTCAGCAAGATGTAGATGTGATATTGGTAAATCCAGTGGACTCAAAAGCTATAGCTACTTCAGTACAGGCTGCAAACGAAGCTGGAATACCAGTAATAGCGCTTGATAGAAATTCTGAGGGTGGAAAATTACTTACACTTGTCGCATCTGATAATGTTAAGGGCGGAGAAATGGCTGCTCAATTTATGATAGATAAAGTTGGCAAGGGCTCTAATGTAGCTCAACTAGAAGGTATAGCGGGTGCATCTGCTACAAATGAAAGAGGTAAGGGATTTTTAAATCTTGCAAAAAAAGATCTTAAATTAGTGAAATCTCAAACAGCTGATTTTGATAGAGCAAAAGGTCTTACAGTTATGGAAAATATACTTCAATCTAACCCAGATATAAAGGGTGTATTTTGTCAGAATGATGAAATGGCATTGGGTGCTATAGAAGCTATATCAAATGCTGGTAAGTTAAAAGACATAACTATAGTAGGCTTTGATGGAACTGAAGGTGGAATGAAGGCTGTTCAAGAAGGAAAATTAAATGCTACAGTAGCACAGCAGCCAGATCAAATAGGGAAATTGGGTGTTCAGGCAGCCTTTGATTACTTCGCAGGCAAGAAGATACCAGAAAAAATAGCCTCTCCTCTAGTTTTAGAGCAAAAAAAGTAATTTATACAAAATATATAACTATATAAAAATTTATAAATAAAAAGCAGACGATTTGACATAACTCATCAAATTTGCCTGCTTTTTATTTATATATTACTTTATTTTATTTTCTGCATATTTTTCAGCAATTCTAACTATCAACTTAGATGCTGCTTCTAGTGCTTCTATTGCTATAAATTCATTTCTACCATGGAAGTATACTCCACCGGCGAATAAGTTAGGGCAAGGTAATCCCATAAAGGATAATTTAGATCCATCTGTACCACCTCTAATAGGTATTACATTAGGTTCTATACCTATATCTTTCATAGCATCAACCGCTATATCAACCATAAACATGTTTTGCTCTACGACCTCTCTCATGTTATAGTATTGATCTTTTATTTCAACACTTACTCTACCATTATATTTTTTAGAAACTTCTTCTATACTCTTTTGGAAGAATAATTTTCTTTCTTCAAATTTTTCTCTGTTGTGATCTCTGATTATATATTTTAATACAGTTTGTTCTGTATTACCATTTATGTCAGTAAGATGATAGAATCCTTCATAGCCTTCAGTTGATTCTGGTCTTTCAGCTATTGGAAGGGCAGACATTACATCAGCTGCTATATATTGAGAATTTATCATTTTATCTTTGGCGGATCCTGGATGAACATTTCTACCCTGAATAGTTACAGTTCCTGCTGCGGCATTGAAAGTTTCATATTCTAATTCACCCATTTCACCGCCATCCATTGTATAAGCATATTTAGCACCAAATTTCTTTACGTCAAATAAATCAGCACCTCTACCTATTTCTTCATCAGGAGTGAATCCTACCATTATGTCACCATGCTTTATTTCAGGATGTTTAGCTAGATACTCTACAGCTGTTATTATCTCAGCTATACCAGCTTTGTCATCAGCACCTAATAAAGTATTTCCATCTGTAACAATTAGTGATTGACCTTTAAATCTAGCTAGTTCAGGATAATCTTTTATTTTAGTTACTATATCTTTCTCAGCATTTAGCACTATATCTTCACCATTATAATTTTCTATTATTCTAGGTTTAACATTAGCACCAGTCATGTCTGGTGCTGTGTCCATATGTGAAATAAAACCTATAGCACCAATTCCCTCTACATTTGCAGGCAACTTAGCCATTAAATAGCAGTTGTCATCTAAACTAATATCTTCCAAGCCAATTTCTTCTAGTTCTTTTACTAATATTTTAGCTAGGTCAAACTGTTTCTGTGTAGATGGAGTTAGATCAGAGTTAGGATCTGAACAAGTATCTATTGAAACATAGTTTAAAAATCTTGATAGTACTTTTTCTCTCATAGTATCCTCCAAAATATATTTTAGTATTTAATTATATAGTAGCAATTGACAGAAACGATGTCAATAATCAATAGTAATAGGCAAAGTCATTTCACAAAAATCAAATTTTAAGGTATAATATCAGTATTGGGCGCCTATAGCTCAATTGGATAGAGCTGCAGACTTCGGATCTGTGAGTTGTGGGTTCGAGTCCTACTAGGCGCACTATATATTATTAGAGGTGGAATATGTTTGTAGTATTTAGGGATGAATTGGTCGATAGTGATGAAATAAGAAAAACAATAGAACAGGATACTTTATTTAAGGTTGAGACAGATTTAACAAAGGCCAGTAAAAGGGAAGATGTAATGGCTTTTAAGCTGTCTATAGAAACTAAAAAAATAGATGACAAAAAGAGGTTAAACTGGGAAGATGATGAATCAGTTGATTATTTCTTTGAAAAAGCAGAGTCATTAACAAGTGATTTTTTAACTATGTTTCCAAGATATACTGTGCAAGCTTCAAGAGCATATAAATGGGATGAGCTAGATGACACAGTAAAACTAGTGGTGGTAATTGCAAATATAGATATTAAATTAAAAAAACTGAAATTAGATATACTACCTAGAATGCTAAAACAAGTAGATTAGTTAGAGAATCAACGTTGATAATGAATAGATATATAATTCATAAAAAACCCATATTTTTAGGAAAAGAACAATTAAAAATCAAATAAAAAAAGAGTATAAAAAGGTTGAAATTAAATGAGAAATCATATTCATTTTCAATCTTTTTTTTATTTGATTCCTATCTAATGTCTATCTAACTTATAAAATACTTTTACCTAATGTTTATCTATTTTTTATCTAATTATAAGGTGATTTTTATCTAATGTTTGTCTTTTAGTGTGACACTTGCAATTTAAGCTTCAATAGTTACAAATAAAGGACATTAGAAAATGTTTTTCTGAAATAAAGAAAAAAATATTTTTATTTTTTAATCACATTTTATTTAATATTTTTAAAATAAAACAATAAAAATGTTATAAAATAAACAAAAAAGTTATGAAAATTTAATATAATAAAAATAAGGAGTATATGCAATTTAAGTTTCAAATACTTAACATTCAAAGGTGTTGACCTTTTATTTAAAGGTGTTATACTATAATTACAAAGATAAATAAAAACAAATTCAAAGGAGGTGTTTAAAATGACAAGACAATTCAATGAAATGACTAAAGAAAAAGAAGAAAGAATGAAGAATAACTTACTTTATAGAATAGTAATGAGTTTTGACTAAATATAAGGGGCATATTGTTATTCAGGTAAAAAAGTAAAGGTTCAAAAAGCAGAAGATCGAAGCTAAAAATGAACAATCAAAGTAAAGGTAAAAATTTGCAGGTATTTAAGTAAAGCAGGAGGAATAATTATGAATAAGGATTTTAACCAATTAGAAAAAGAAAGAGAAGAAAGAATAAAAAATAACTTGTTATATAGGATGATAATGCTATTTGATTAATAAATAGAAAGGAATTGATTTAAATGACTAAGGAATTAGTGATAGATGAAAAAAACATGAAGAATATAGAAGATTCAAGAGAATTCAACGCATATAACAGAGAAAGAGAAGAACGTCTAAAAGAGAATCTCTTAAATAGGATGGTGATGTTGTTTGATTAATCCCGCCAGTAAAATACAAAAATTTGATAGCGAGAAAATAAATATAGATGAAATAATATAAAAGGCTTATACAGACAGATTGTCTATGAGTCTTTTTTATTGTATTAAATAATAGAGTAAGGATTCAAATTTTATTAAAAAATTTATGGGATATTTTAGTTAATCAAGGATGTCTTTAAATAACGAAATATATTTTGTAGGCATAAATTCAGTAATCATGTAATCAGCAATTCCTTCTTTTAAGAAAGGATCATCTTTAATGGCTTCCTTTACGTCAACAAGGCTATCGAAATTGCATAATATTATACCGCCAGTCCTTGGATTTTTTCTACCAGAACAAATGAAGTTACCGCTATTGTAGTATTTTTCCAGATAAGTATTGTGCTCAGATAAATATTTTTCTACTATGTCGATAGATTTTTTATAAGTTAAATTTAATATAAACATATTAATTCCTTTCTTTAATACAAATAATTATTTCTAAAAGAATTAAAATAATTGAATCCCTTACAATATATATATAATTATATTATATAAATTATATCATGTCTATGTTTAAGATATTTTCAACAAGTCAATTTGCTATTTGTTTGTGATAGAATAAATAAGTTAATAGATAATTATATACTTGTGAATACGTGATGATATAAAAATGTATTTCTAATAATAGTTGTAATAAAGTAGATATTTACGATAGCTTGTGGTAGAATAGAGATAGTTCTGAACATGTCTTTGTAGCTCAGCAGGATAGAGCGTTCGCCTCCTAAGCGAAAGGTCGCTGGTTCGATTCCAGTCAGGGACACTAATCCCAGTATTTAATACTGGGATTTATATTTTAAGAATACTATGGAGGAGTTTATATGAAGAAGATTAGTATAGAAGTAGATGGTATGCAGTGCTCTATGTGTGAAAAACATGTAAATGAAGCAATAAAAGAAAAATTTTTTGTAAAAGATGTAAAGTCATCAAATACAGAAAAACTCACTACAATTATAACAGATAAAGATCTTCCAGTTGAAAAGCTTAAGAATACTATAGAAGAAGCTGGTTATTCAGTAGGATCTATAAAAGAGGAAATATATGAAAAAAAGGGTATTTTAGGTTTTTTGAAAAAAATTTAAAAAAAAATTTAAAAAAGTATTGACCAGAATTTTAATTGGTGGTATAGTATTACTTGTCCTTGAGAGAGAACAAATAAATAAAAATATCTCAAGGAAAAATAAAAACAAAAATAAATAAAAAAGTGTTGACTTTTAGATTTATTCTTGATATAATATAAAAGTCGTCACGAACGACTGAAAATGAACTTTGAAAATTGAACAGCAGGTTAATTCAATAAGCTTTAAATAGCAAATTGATTAATCGTTTAAACTTGATAAGACAATAGTTTTTCAAGATTTAAACCACAAACAAACCAAGCCAGATATTTTAGAGATAACAATAGTCTGAGCACAGAACAAATTTTTTATGAGAGTTTGATCCTGGCTCAGGATGAACGCTGGCGGCGTGCCTAACACATGCAAGTCGAGCGCGACTTATTGATGCTTGCATCTTTAAGTTGAGCGGCGGACGGGTGAGTAACGCGTGGGTAACCTGCCCTATACACATGGATAACATACTGAAAAGTTTACTAATACATGATAATGTACATTTATGGCATCGTAGATGTATCAAAGTGTTAGCGGTATAGGATGGACCCGCGTCTGATTAGCTAGTTGGTGAGATAACAGCCCACCAAGGCAACGATCAGTAGCCGACCTGAGAGGGTGATCGGCCACATTGGAACTGAGACACGGTCCAAACTCCTACGGGAGGCAGCAGTGGGGAATATTGCACAATGGGCGAAAGCCTGATGCAGCAACGCCGCGTGAACGATGAAGGTCTTCGGATCGTAAAGTTCTGTTGCAGGGGAAGATAATGACGGTACCCTGTGAGGAAGCCCCGGCTAACTACGTGCCAGCAGCCGCGGTAATACGTAGGGGGCTAGCGTTATCCGGATTTACTGGGCGTAAAGGGTGCGTAGGTGGTCTTTCAAGTCAGTGGTTAAAGCCTACGGCTCAACCGTAGTCAGCCTCTGAAACTGGAAGACTTGAGTGCAGGAGAGGAAAGTGGAATTCCCAGTGTAGCGGTGAAATGCGTAGATATTGGGAGGAACACCAGTAGCGAAGGCGGCTTTCTGGACTGCAACTGACACTGAGGCACGAAAGCGTGGGTAGCAAACAGGATTAGATACCCTGGTAGTCCACGCCGTAAACGATGAGTACTAGGTGTCGGGGGTTACCCCCCTCGGTGCCGCAGCTAACGCATTAAGTACTCCGCCTGGGGAGTACGCACGCAAGTGTGAAACTCAAAGGAATTGACGGGGACCCGCACAAGTAGCGGAGCATGTGGTTTAATTCGAAGCAACGCGAAGAACCTTACCTAAGCTTGACATCCTTTAGACCGGTGTTTAATCACACCTTCCCTTCGGGGCTAAAGTGACAGGTGGTGCATGGTTGTCGTCAGCTCGTGTCGTGAGATGTTGGGTTAAGTCCCGCAACGAGCGCAACCCTTGTCTTTAGTTGCCAGCATTTAGTTGGGCACTCTAGAGAGACTGCCAGGGATAACCTGGAGGAAGGTGGGGATGACGTCAAATCATCATGCCCCTTATGCTTAGGGCTACACACGTGCTACAATGGGTGGTACAGAGGGTTGCCAAACCGTGAGGTGGAGCTAATCCCTTAAAGCCATTCTCAGTTCGGATTGTAGGCTGAAACTCGCCTACATGAAGCTGGAGTTACTAGTAATCGCAGATCAGAATGCTGCGGTGAATGCGTTCCCGGGTCTTGTACACACCGCCCGTCACACCATGGGAGTCGGAAACACCCGAAGCCGATTATCCAACCGTAAGGAGGAAATCGTCGAAGGTGGAGTCGATAACTGGGGTGAAGTCGTAACAAGGTAGCCGTATCGGAAGGTGCGGCTGGATCACCTCCTTTCTAAGGAGAATTACCTGCTGTTCAATTTTGAAGGTTCATTTTGAATCTTTAAAATTTAAAAAAATGTTATGGGGGTGTAGCTCAGTTGGGAGAGCACTTGCCTTGCAAGCAAGGGGTCAGGAGTTCGACTCTCCTCATCTCCACCATTTGTACCTTGAAAACTGAATATATTGTGATATACAATGACATCTAATAAAATGATAGTAATCTATCCAAGAGAAAACTTGTAAAAACACCAATTATTCTTAACAAGACGTAAGTCTTAAATTTAGAAAAATCTCAATAATAACTGGTCAAGTTATTAAGGGTGTAGGGCGGATGCCTTGGCACTAGGAGCCGATGAAAGACGTGATAAGCTGCGATAAGCTTTGGGGAGTGGCACATACACTTTGATCCAAAGATTTCTGAATGAGGAAACTCACTTGAAGTAATGTTCAAGTATCCCTAGATGAATACATAGTCTATGGAGGGGAACTCAGGGAACTGAAACATCTAAGTACCTGAAGGAAGAGAAAGAAATTCGATTCCGTAAGTAGCGGCGAGCGAACGCGGAAGAGCCCAAACCAAGTTAGTTTACTAATTTGGGGTTGCGGACATGTCACAAAGGAGAGGTATTGTGAGTAGAACAGTTCTGGAAAGTTCGACCACAGAGGGTAATAGTCCCGTAAACAAAGCAAGAAGACTCCGACATGATCCAGAGTACCACGAGACACGTGAAACCTTGTGGGAAGCAGGTGGGACCATCCACCAAGGCTAAATACTACCTAGTGACCGATAGTGAATAGTACCGTGAGGGAAAGGTGAAAAGAACCCCGGGAGGGGAGTGAAATAGAACCTGAAACCCTACACTTACAATCTGTGGGAGCGCATTATTCGCGTGACCGCGTACTTTTTGTAGAACGGGCCAACGAGTTACGTTATGTGGCAAGGTTAAGCACTTCAGGTGTGTAGCCGTAGCGAAAGCGAGTCTTAACTGGGCGAATTAGTTACATGACGTAGACCCGAAACCGGGCGACCTACCCATGAGCAGGATGAAACGAAAGTAAAATTTCGCGGAGGTCCGAACCCACGTACGTTGAAAAGTGCGGGGATGACTTGTGGGTAGCGGTGAAATTCCAATCGAGCTCGGAGATAGCTGGTTCTCCTCGAAATAGCTTTAGGGCTAGCCTTGAATGTAGAGATGTGGAGGTAGAGCACTGAATGTCCTAGGGGGTATTGCACTTACCGAAGACTATCAAACTCCGAATGCCATAATCTTTTATTCAGGAGTCAGACTGTGGGTGATAAGGTTCATAGTCGAAAGGGAAAGAGCCCAGACCGTCAGCTAAGGTCCCAAAATGTATGTTAAGTGGTAAAGGATGTGGGATTGCATAGACAACCAGGATGTTGGCTTAGAAGCAGCCATTCATTTAAAGAGTGCGTAATAGCTCACTGGTCGAGTGATCCTGCGCCGAAGATTTCCGGGGCTAAAACATACTACCGAAGCTACGGCATCAAATATGATGGGTAGAGGAGCTTCCCATGCAGGATGAAGCAGTACCGTAAGGAGCTGTGGACAGTATGGGAGAGAGAATGTTGGCATGAGTAGCGAGATGAGGGTGAGAATCCCTCAGGCCGTAAACCCAAGGTTTCCAGGGGAAGGTTCGTCCTCCCTGGGTTAGTCGGGACCTAAGCTCAGGCCGAAAGGCGTAGGCGATGGATAACAGGTTGATATTCCTGTACTACCGATAATCGTTTGAGAGATGGGATGACACAGTAGGATAAGCTGAGCACACTGTTGGTTATGTGTGTCTAAGTATTGAGGCAGATCAAATAGGCAAATCCGTTTGATTAATGCTAGGATACGAATGGGAGCGAAACTAAGTAGCGAAGCAGCTGATTTCACACTGTCGAGAAAAGTCTCTATCGAGATTAAAGGTACCCGTACCGCAAACCGACACAGGTGGGTGAGGAGAGTATCCTAAGGCCAGCGAGAGAACTGTTGTTAAGGAACTCGGCAAAATGACCCCGTAACTTAGGGATAAGGGGTGCCCCAGAAATGGGGCCGCAGAGAATTGGCCCAAGCGACTGTTTACCAAAAACATAGGTTTCTGCTAAGTCGCAAGACGATGTATAGGAGCTGACGCCTGCCCGGTGCTGGAAGGTTAAGGGGATCTGTTAGAGCAATCGAAGCAGTGATCTTAAGCCCCAGTAAACGGCGGCCGTAACTATAACGGTCCTAAGGTAGCGAAATTCCTTGTCGGGTAAGTTCCGACCCGCACGAAAGGCGTAACGATTTGGGCACTGTCTCAACAACAGACTCGGTGAAATTGTAATCCCGGTGAAGATGCCGGGTACCTGCGACAGGACGGAAAGACCCCATGGAGCTTTACTGTAGCTTGACATTGGGTTTCGATACTACATGTACAGGATAGGTGGGAGACTATGAAATCAGGGCGTCAGTTTTGATGGAGTCAGCCTTGGGATACCACCCTTGTAGTATTGGGACTCTAACCATAGGCCATGAATCTGGTCTTGGGACACTGTCTGGTGGGCAGTTTGACTGGGGCGGTCGCCTCCCAAAAGGTAACGGAGGCGCTCAAAGGTTCCCTCAGTACGGTCGGAAATCGTACGAAGAGTGTAAAGGCAAAAGGGAGCTTGATTGCAAGACATACAGGTCGAGCAAGGTAGAAATACGGACTTAGTGATCCGGTGGTTCTGAATGGAAGGGCCATCGCTCAACGGATAAAAGCTACCCTGGGGATAACAGGCTTATCTCCCCCAAGAGTCCACATCGACGGGGAGGTTTGGCACCTCGATGTCGGCTCATCACATCCTGGGGCTGTAGTTGGTCCCAAGGGTTGGGCTGTTCGCCCATTAAAGTGGTACGCGAGCTGGGTTCAGAACGTCGTGAGACAGTTCGGTCCCTATCCGTCGCAGGCGTAGGAAATTTGAGAAGATCTGTCCTTAGTACGAGAGGACCGGGATGGACATACCTCTGGTGTACCAGTTGTTCTGCCAAGGGCATAGCTGGGTAGCTATGTATGGAAAGGATAAGCGCTGAAAGCATCTAAGCGCGAAGCCAACTTCAAGATAAGATTTCCCACCGCAAGGTTAAGATCCCAGGAAGACTACCTGGTTGATAGGTCAGAGGTGTAAGTGCAGCAATGTATGTAGCTTACTGATACTAATAGATCGAGGACTTGACCAAAAAAGATGACATAATACATAATATATTCAGTTTTGAAGGTACAAACTTTCAATTAAATATGTGGTTATTACAGCAAAGAGGATACACCTGTTCCCATACCGAACACAGAAGTTAAGCTCTTTAGCGCTGAAGGTACTTGGTGGGAAGCTGCCTGGGAGAATAGGACGTAGCCACGTTAAAAAGACTCTAGATTTTATCTAGAGTCTTTTATATTTAATATTTTATTGTATATAGCTTAAGAACGCTATAAAGGTGCTTAAGCTATATTATAAAATTTATTTTTAATACTATTTAGCATTAAGTGCAATATTTAAAGCTTTCTGTAAATTATCAACTGCATTATCTACATCTTTTACCTTTGTTTTAGGGTTTAATTGAATACCAACAGATTTAGTTATTTCTTTATTTAAATTATTATAAGTAGTATATGATTTCTTTCCTAATATTTGCTTATCTCTTACAAATCTAGTGTTCCATATAGCTTTTCTTAATTTGGCTTTGGCATATATTGTAGCCTTATCTTCAGGTCCTATTTCAGGATAAGATAATAATTTATTCATTAATGCATCTAACTTATCTATTTCTTTTTGTATATTATCTACACTTTCAAAAGGATTTGCAATTTTAACTGTTGCTCTAGCAATTTCAAATCCTATTTCGCTATGTGCTTTTTCTACTTTAGTAGAAAGTTCATCTGATGCAAATTTAATTGCTTCTATAGATTTCAATAATAATTCAACTCTAGGTCCTATGCTATTTAAATCATATATAGTTTCAGGATTGGCTCTGTCTCCATTTGAAGAGTAGTTCTGTATATCTGTTTCTAACTCATCAGAAGACTTTTCAAGCTTATTTAACATAGATTCATACTTTGTACCCTCTACTGTAGGTTTAAGTTCATCAAGTTCATTTTGACTTTTTTCAACAATATTTTCTTGAGTCGAGATAGAATTTTCCTTTAACTCCTCGGCATACACACTTTGGCTAATTAATGGTGCAGAAGTTTGCAAAATCATAGTGAGAGCCAGTACTTTAACTAATTTTTTTTTAAGTTTCATATATAACCTCCAAGTAATATAATTATTTTTAGTTAAAAACAATAGTTATATTTCTAACTAATTTACTTTTATTATATATAATATTAATAAGTGATGTCAATGCAAATTAATTGATTTAGAAAACAATATATTAAAAAAAAGTTTAAGTAAATGTATATATATTGAAGAGAAATTATAACAAATAGTAAAAATTAATAAGTAAAATATAATATATAGAAATAAACTAGTACATATAATTAGATAACCGATAGAAAATAATATGCATCATCAAATAAATTTTTACTTTCAAAAAATTGAAATTTTTTAGTCCTTAAGTTTCATAAAATATTGTCCAATAAATATTTTATTTTCAGAAAACTTTATAAAAATTTAGAATGCTCAAAAAATAATGTTATTAACTTAAATAAAAAAGCATAATTCATTAATTTATTAGAAATTTGAAAAAACGTATTTAAAATAAAGTGAGATTGATATATAATAGATATATTGAATTAAAAAATAAAGTGGAGGTTAAAATATGCTTAAAAAGTTTAATAAGGTCTTAGTAGCCAATAGAGGCGAAATTGCCATAAGAATTTTTAGAGCCTGTGCTGAATTACAAATTAGAAGTGTAGGTATCTATAGCGAAGAAGATAAATATGGTCTATTTAGAACAAAAGCAGATGAATCTTACCTTATTGGTGAGGGAAAAGGTCCAGTTGACGCTTATCTAGATATAGATGGAATAATTTCATTAGCGAAAAGAAAAAAAGTTGATGCAATACATCCAGGATATGGTTTCTTATCTGAAAATGCTGAATTCGCTCGTAGATGTGAAGAAAATGGAATCACATTTATAGGTCCAGATTCTAGTATAATGAAAAGACTTGGTGATAAGATAAATTCTAAGTTAGTGGCCCACGAAGCTAATGTGCCTACAATACCAGGTGTTGAAAAAGCCTTAAAATCACTTAAAGAAGCAAAAAAAATAGCCTCTGAAATAGGTTATCCAATTATGTTAAAGGCTTCTAATGGCGGTGGTGGAAGAGGTATGAGAATAGTACGCCGTGAAGAGGATTTAGAAATAGAGTTTGAAAATGCAAGAAGTGAATCTAGAAAAGCATTTGGTGAAGATTTAGTATTTATTGAAAAATATATTGAAGATCCAAAGCATATAGAGGTTCAGATTCTTGGAGATAAATATGGAAATATAGTACATTTATATGAAAGAGATTGCTCTGTGCAGAGAAGACATCAGAAAATCATTGAATTTGCACCAGCTTTTTCATTAGACGAGAAAATTAGAGAAAAAATATGTGAAGATGCTGTTAAGATAGCAAAACATGTAAGATACTCAAATGCAGGTACTTTAGAATTCCTTGTAGATAAACATGGAAATCACTATTTTATTGAAATGAACACTAGAGTTCAGGTTGAACATACTGTAACAGAGCTTGTAACTGGTATAGATATTGTTCAGAGTCAGATTAGGATTGCACAAGGTTACAAATTAAGCGATCCTGAGATAGATATTAAATCACAGGATGATGTAGAAGTAAGGGGATATTCAATTCAGTGTAGAATTACAACTGAAGATCCAAAGAAAAATTTCATGCCTGATACAGGAAAGATACAAGTTTATAGATCAGGTTCAGGTGCCGGTATACGTCTAGATGGTGGTAATGGATTTACAGGGGCTACAATCAGTCCATACTATGATTCTCTACTTGTGAAGACTATATCTCATGATAGAACTTTCCAAGGAGCCATCAATAAGATGGTAAGATCTATAAAGGAAATGAGAGTTAGAGGAGTTAAGACAAATGTAGGCTTCTTAGTAAACGTGTTACTGGATCCAAAGTTTATAAATGGGGAATGTTCAACAAACTTTATAGATGAAAATCCTCAACTATTTGATATTAAAGAAAGCAAAGATAGAGGTACTAAGTTACTTAAGTTTATAGGTAATGTAGTAGTTAATGATAATAAATGCGGTGAAAGAAGAGAATTTGATTCTCTATATGAACCAAGAATCAGACAAGTCAAAAATATTGAAGGTAGTAGAGAGAAACTTCTAAGGTTAGGAAAAGAAGAATATATTAAAGAAATTAAAAATGAAAAGAAATTACTTTTCACTGACACTACTATGAGAGATGCTCATCAATCTTTAATAGCTACTAGACTTAGAACACATGATTTAATGGCTGTTGCTGAAGCTACAGAACATTATCAAAAAGATTTATTCTCTCTTGAAATGTGGGGTGGGGCAACATTTGATGTTGCTTATAGATTCTTAAAAGAATCACCATGGAACAGACTTCACAAATTAAGAGAGGCTATACCGAGTATAAATTTCCAGATGTTACTTAGAGCATCTAATGGTGTGGGATACAAGAACTATCCAGATAACGTAATACGTGAATTTATAAAAGAAAGTGCTAATTCAGGTATAGATGTATTTAGAATATTTGACTCACTAAACTGGGTTGAAAATATGAAACAATCTATTTATGTTGCCAACGAAACTGGAAAAATAGTTGAATCAGCTATGTGTTATACAGGAGATGTGCTAGATCCAGATAAGACTAAATATACATTGGATTATTATGTAAATATGGCAAGAGAATTAGAAGCAGCAGGTTCAGATATTATAGGTATCAAGGATATGGCAGGTTTACTTAAGCCATATGCAGCCTATGAATTAATCACTGCCTTAAAGCAAAATGTAAGTGTACCAATTCACCTACATACTCATGATACAAGTGGTAATGGTGTATCAACGTTATTAATGGCCTCTCAAGCAGGAGTAGATATAGTGGATGCAGCTTTAGAATCAATGGCAGGAATTACGTCTCAACCATCTCTAAACTCAACAATAGAAGCTCTTAAATTTACTGATAGGGATCCACAGATAGATATGTTTGGATATAATGAACTTGGTAAATATTATAGAGATTTAAGAAAAGTTTATTATAAATTTGAAAGTGATCTTACAAATTCAAATGCTGAAATATATGATTTTGAGATACCAGGCGGACAGTATACTAATTTAAAACCTCAGGCAGATTCATTAGGTTTAGTAAATAGATTTGAAGAAGTAAAGGAAAACTATAAAGTTGCAAATAGAGTAGTAGGAGATATAATCAAGGTTACTCCATCATCAAAGGTTGTTGGTGACTTAGCTATATTTATGACAAAGAATGGTTTAACTGAAGAAAATATTATTGAAGAAGGTAAGAATTTATCTTTCCCAGATTCACTAGTAGATTTTTGTAAGGGAATGATTGGCCAACCAGAGGGTGGAGTACCAAAGGCCCTACAGGAAGTAGTACTAAAGGGAGAACCAGCAATTACAGCTAGACCAGGTTCATTGCTAGCAGATGAAGATTTTGATGCTATTGAAAAACACATAAAAGAAGATTTACAAGTAAAAGAACCAACTAAGAGACAGATATTAAGTTATGCACTTTATCCAAAGGTATTTGATGATTATATTAACCATGTTAGAGATTTTAATGATGTAAGTGAACTAGAATCAGATGTATTTTTCTATGGTTTAAATATAGGTCAAGAATGTGAAGTTGAAATAGAAGAAGGTAAAAATCTTACTATAAAATTAGTAGATATCGGAGAACCTAAAGAAGATGCTACAAGAAATCTTACATTTGAATTAAATGGTATGTTAAGAGAAGTAGAAGTCAAAGACATGAACTATTCTGGTAAGGTTGTAAATGTAGAAAAAGCAGATATGAATGATCCACATCAAGTAGGTGCAAGTATTCCAGGTAAAGTTGTCAAGATACTAGTGAAAAAAGGCGATAAGGTAGTGGAAAATCAGCCTTTAATAGTAATTGAAGCTATGAAAATGGAAACAAATATAGTTGCAAAAACATCAGGTACAATTTCTGAAATAAAGGTAAATGTAGATGATATGGTAATAGATAAGCAACTATTAATGCAGTTTGAGGAAAATGATGATGAGGAAGAAGAATAAAAACTCATAAAATTCAATAATAAAAAGAAAATAACGCTGATAATCAGCGTTATTTTTCTTTGATAAATATAAATAATTGAATATACTATTTTTTATTTGCTATAATCTTTTCTGCTACATTTGCAGGAACTTCACTGTAACTATCAAATTCCATTTCAAAAAATCCTCTACCTTGAGTCATTGATTTTAGATCTATTAAATATTTAAAAGTTTCTCCTTGTGGTGCTAGAGCCTCTAATACTTGCTTTGACTTGCCATCTGATTCCATACCCAAAATTTTTCCTCTTCTTTTGTTCATATCACCCATTACATCACCTAAATATTCTTCTGGTATGGTAATTTTTAGCTTCATAATAGGTTCTAGTAGAATTGGCTTAGCCTCTTCCATACCCTTTTTAAAAGCTATTGATGAGGCCATCTTAAATGCCATTTCTGATGAATCTACATCATGATAAGATCCATCATATAATATTGCCTTTATATTTGTAACTGGATAACCAGCTAAGACACCTTTTTCCATAGAATCTAATAAGCCTTTTTCTACTGCAGGAAGATATGATTTTGGTACTGATCCACCAAAAAGTTCTTCTGTAAATTCAAAATCTTTATCACTTCTTGAAAATTTAATTTTTACATGACCATATTGACCATGACCACCTGATTGTTTTTTGTGTTTTCCTTCTACATCAGATGAACCTTTGATAGTCTCTCTATAAGGAACCTTTATATCAGATATATCTATATTCAAGCCAAATTTATCTTTCATTTTATTTATAGCCGTATTTATGTGTAAATCTCCTTGGCCTCCTAAAAGGGCTTGGTGTGTTTCTTTATTTCTATAATAGTCTAAAGTAGGATCTTCATCTACTAGTTTATTTACTACATTAGACATTTTATCATCATCATTTTTATTTTGTGGACTAATAGCATAGTAAATCTGTGGTTTAGGAAATTCTAATTCTATGTCAGAAATTTCATTTTTATCAGTTGATATACAATCACCAGTTGCTAACTTTTGATATTTTGTAAGAACTATGATATCTCCAGCAAATGCCTTATCTAATTCTATTAACTCACTACCGCGCATCGTATATATATTTGATATTTTCTCTTTAGTTTGATCCTTTAAATAATATACTTCTTGGTCTTTTTTTATTGTTCCTTGTGTTATTTTTAGATAAGAAATTTTACCTACAAATGGATCTATAAAAGTCTTAAAAACAGTTGCTTTAAAAGGATTTCTTTCATCTGAGTACTTTGGATCTATGTAATTTGAAAGTGAGTTTAATATTTCATTTGTACCTACATTGTTGATTGTTGATCCAGATATAACTGGTATAATATCTCCTCTTTTTACACCTGTAACTATACCGTGTTTAATTTCATCAGTAGTTAATTCTTGACCTTCAAAATATTTTTCTAAATACTCATCATCGGTTTCTGCTACAAGTTCCATAAGTGCATCATATGCTTTTTTTGCTTGTTCCACAAATTCTCCCTCTAAACCTTCGTAATCCTCAAATAGATTATGAAGCTTGATGAATTTTCCGTCTTTAAATTCTGGTGAAATCATTGGAACAATTTTATTTTCAAATTTGTCATTAAGCATTTCTATCACATCTTTATATCTAGCTTTTTCATTATCGATTTTATTTATAAACATGATTTTAGGTATACCCTGACTCAACTCCAATGCTTTCTCTGTTCCTACTTGAAGAGGATCTGTAGCATCTATTACTATAATAGCTGCATCACTAGCTGCAAGAGCAGATATCATATCACCGGAAAAATCTGTATAGCCTGGAGTATCCAAAAAATTGAATTTTATTTCTTGATATTCTATGGGCATAAGGCTCATATTATAAGTTGATTGTACATTAGAACTTAATTTAGGAATTTTATTGATATTTGCGGCATGGGCTATGGTTTCTAACAAATTAGTTTTACCACAGCCACTATGTCCTAAGACTGCTATATTCCTTATACTTTGACTATTATATATTTTCATAAGAGCACCACCTTTAAGTATATTTTTATGTGCATGCAATCAACACATCAATATTTATAATATTCTATATTGATGCCTAAAAACCCTTTATTAAAAAGCAAATTTTCTAAATATTTTTTTTATTGCACAAATACATATAAAGCTTTATTTAAATAAGACTTATATTCATGAAGCAAACTTAAATTAGGATATATTTAATAAACTATAGATTTTATTATACATATTAAAATAAAGTTTATAAAAGTTTTTAAAAGGTACTAGTTTTGAAAATTAAAAAATAAACATACTTTACTTTAATTTAATGGTTGTAATGAAGTAAATGCTGTGTTAGAATAGTTTTACTAATAAATAATTTAGAATTAGAAAAGAGGTAGCCTATGGAAAGTAACAAGTTAGAAAAAAATCTTGGATTAACCGCAGCTCTTTCTACCTTAATAGGAGGCGTAATAGGTTCGGGTGTATTTTTTAAACCTCAAGCTATTTATACTGCAACAGGTGGAGCTCCAGGTTTGGGTATGTTAGGATGGGTTCTTGCAGCTATAATTACAATTTGTGCTGGACTCACAATAGCAGAGTTAGCATCAGTAATTCCTAAAACGGGTGGAATGATGATGTATATCAAAGAAATTTATGGGGATAAGGTAGGTTTTGTATCTGGATGGGTTCAATCAGTCCTATTTTTTCCTGGTATGATTGCAGCATTAGGAGTTGTATTTGCAGATCAGTTCGTAGTTTTATCAGGTATATCGTATCTGAAGTTACCAGTTGCTATTTTTACTATTTTAATTTTGGTATTTTTAAATTCATTAGGAAGCAAATCTGGATCTCTGATACAAAATATATCTACAATCTGTAAAGTATTGGTATTAGTAGCATTTATAATAGTTGGTTTTGCCTTAGGAAAAGGAAATAATCCAATTACTAGTCCGATGATTGCAGAAGGAGTCAATCCAGTTTCATCTATTGGTAAAATATTGATGGCAATTTTCTTTGCATTTGATGGATGGATAAATGTGACAGCGCTTGCAGGTGAGATGAAAAATCCAGGTAGAGATTTACCAAAAGCTATTTTGGGAGGTATCTCTATAGTAGCTGCAATATATTTGTTGATTAATGTTTCATTCTTATGGGTTTTACCTGCTAGTGAGCTTGCTAATAGCGTGTCTCCTGGTAGTGCTGTAGCTCTAAAGATATTGGGACCAGTTGGCGCGAATATAATTGGTGTAGGTATAATGATTTCAGTATTTGGTGCAACTAATGCATATATATTTACTGGATCTAGAGTTTTATTTGCACTAGGCCAGGATAAACATACGCCTAAGAGTGAAATGATTTCAAAAATTAATAAGAGTGGAGCACCTGGAAATTCATTAATTATATTAGGAGTTATTTCATCATTATATGCTTTGTCAGGACAATTCAATATGTTGACTGATTTTGCAGTATTCTCAATATGGATATTTATAGTATTATCGTTTATAGGTGTAATAATACTTAGAAAGAGAAAACCAGATATTGAAAGAGCATATAAAGTACCACTTTATCCTATAGTTCCTATATTAGCTATAGCGAGTGGACTATTTGTATTAATAAACCAATTATTTACAAGTACTTTACTAGCAGTTGGTGGTATAGTAATAATGTTGCTAGGACTTCCAATATACATGTTAATGGATAAAAAAATTAAATAGATTCAAAAAGAGATGGATATTTTATTTAAGGTCCGTCTCTTTTTAATTTGTATATTATAGTTAGTAGGGTAAAACTATTAAATTCATCAAAATAGTTTTATATTAACTAAGTTGTGTATATACTATAATGATACTTTCGTTTTTTAATTTTTTATAAATAATAATTTTGAATAATTATGTTATAATGGAAATATCGTTATTAAGCTATATTTAAGGGGGGGTTGTTAGAATTTATGGCAAAGATAAAAACTAAGTATGTGTGCCAAAATTGTGGTTATGAAAACCCAAAATGGCTAGGCAAGTGTCCGGAATGTTTGCAGTGGAACACTTTCGTTGAAGAGTTAGAAGAAAAAAGTGTAATTAAGAATCATACAAAGGTCAGTTCTTTGTTAAATAATTCTTCTAAACCTGTCAGCATAGGATCTATAACATCAATTAATGACGAAAGATTTTCTACAAGTATTCCTGAATTAGATAGAGTTCTAGGTGGTGGACTCATACCAGGAACTATGGTTTTAGTTGGGGGAGATCCAGGCATAGGTAAATCAACTTTATTATTGCAGGTTTCAAATAATTTAGCAAACTCAAGAAAAAAGGTCTTGTATATATCTGGTGAAGAAAGTGAAAATCAGATAAAAAATAGGGCTAAAAGATTAGATGTAGATTCAGAAAATCTCTACATCTATACAGAAAACAACCTGTCTTTAATTGAAGCACAAGTAGATGAATTTAAGCCAGATATAATAATTGTAGACTCTGTTCAGACAATGTTAAACCCAGAAATAAATTCTGCTCCAGGTACAGTTAGTCAGATAAAGGAAGTCACATCAAAATTTATGAAAATATCTAAGACAAAGGATATTACAAGTTTTATAGTAGGACATGTAACTAAAGAAGGTTCTCTAGCTGGTCCAAAACTATTAGAACATATGGTTGACACAGTACTTTATTTTGAAGGTGAAAGATACAATACATATAGACTCTTGAGAGCTGTAAAGAATAGATTTGGTTCTACAAATGAATTAGGTGTGTTTGAAATGAAGAGTAAAGGTTTAGTTGAACTGGAAAATCCTTCAAAGGTATTAATTTCTGAAAAACCCAAAGATGTATCAGGTTCAGTAATTGTATCTACAGTAGAAGGCACTAGATCTATGCTTTTAGAGTTACAATCTCTGGTTGCACCAACAAATTTTGGCTATCCAAGAAGGACTACAACGGGTGTAGATAGTAATAGAGTAGCACTTATATTAGCAGTCTTGGAAAAAGTCGTGGGTATGCAAATACAAAATCACGATGTATTCATAAACATAGTAGGTGGATTAAAGATAAATGAACCATCTATGGATTTAGGTATAGCACTTTCAATTGCATCTAGCTTTAGAAATATTGCTATTAGTTCAGATGTAGTAGTAACAGGAGAGCTTGGGTTAACAGGAGAAATAAGAACAGTTAGTTTTATCGAAAAAAGAATAATAGAATGTCAGAAGTTAGGATTTAAAAAAATAATTATACCTAAAGGTAATTATTTAAAAGAACTAGAAAAAGAATATAGCGATATTACTATAGTGCCCATTTCAAATTTACGACAAGCTATATTTGAGGCACTGGGAAAATAGAAAATTAAATGGAGGTGAAAGTATTGATTAGCAAATTAAAGAGGTTTTTATTTGCTATCATTGGGCTTGCCATTACGACAACTTTGTACCTTTCGCTTATGAATCCAATTAAGCAACTCCAATTTGGAAATCATACGTATGGTATAATAGCTGCCATTATTGCAGGTTTGATAGTAGGTTTGATATGTTTTATATCAGAACCAGTTTTCAGTAAGAAGTTGTATCAACTTGGGAAGAAATTTGATAAAGAGATGGCTGTATATTCGCAGGTAGATATAATTTTAGGATCGATAGGTTTATTAGTAGGTTTTTTTATTGCCTTTTTGCTAAGTAGCTTGCTTGAGAAAATTTATATAGTAGGACCGGTATTATCAATTATTTCATATATTATTTTTGGACTTATAGGAATTAGGATAGGAATCAGAAGCAAGTTTGAGTTGGGGAATTTGGGAAAGAGAAGATCATTGGTTGAAAAAAAGGATATAGAAAAAACCAGTAGAAAAAATAAAAAAAATCAATCGCCAAAGGTGCTTGATACTTCGGTAATAATAGATGGTAGAATATCAGATATATGTAAAACCGGATTTATAGAAGGAAAGCTTGTAATACCTCAATTTGTATTGGATGAATTAAGGCATATAGCTGACTCTGCAGATGATTTAAAAAGAGTTCGTGGAAGAAGAGGTCTAGATGTATTGAATGAAATTCAAGAACAAGGGAATATAGAAGTAGAGGTAACAAATCAAGATTTTGATGATATAGCAGAAGTTGATATAAAACTTTTAAGATTGGCATCAATATTGAATGGTAAGGTCGTGACTAATGACTTTAATTTAAATAAGGTAGCACAAGTTCAGGGTGTAGAAGTACTGAATATTAATGAACTTGCCAATGCTGTAAAGCCAATAGCTATACCAGGTGAAGAAATGGTGGTTACAATTGTCAAAGAAGGTAAGGAAAATCAGCAGGGAGTAGCTTATCTAGATGATGGAACAATGATTGTAATAGAAAATGGTAGAAGAAATATTGGAGAAACTAGATCAGTAGTAGTTACTTCTATACTTCAAACACCAGCAGGTAGAATGATATTTGCTAAAATAAAATAAAATATACACATTAACTTGATAGAATATTATATTGACAAGATAAAAGATATATTATATTATGTTGTCATACCAAATAAATGCGATAATAAAGGAATAGTAACTTATGAAAGTTTTACAGAGAGGGACGAGAGGTGAGATGTCCTAAATAGAAGTGAGCCAACCAGCCTTTTAGCTTGAAGAGGTAAAAATCTTCACGGTTTGAACCGTTATATTCTATCGAGTGAGCTATTTTTAGCTAATAAGAGTGGTACCGCGGAAACTAACAGCCTTTCGTCTCTTTTATAAGAGATGAAGGGCTTTTTATATGTTCTTCAAAGGCTGTTAAAATTTTTATTTAACATTAGGAGGATTAAAATGGCAAAAAAAGAAAAGCAATTTGTTGAAGAAATCACTAAAATGGAAGATGATTTCGCCCAATGGTATACTGATGTAATAGTAAAGACTGATATGGTTGACTATGCACCAGTAAAGGGTTTTATGGTGATAAAACCATATGGTTTTGCCATATGGGAAAAAATAAGAGAATATGTAGATAGAAGACTTAAGGAAACTGGTCATAAGAATATGTACTTCCCAATATTGATTCCAGAAAGTCTACTTAATAAGGAAGAGGAGCATGTTGAAGGTTTCGCACCAGAAGTAGCATGGGTAACACAAGGAGGAAATAAGGTATTAGAAGAAAGATTAGCTGTTAGACCTACCTCTGAAACAATAATATGTAATATGTATGCAAAATGGTTAAATTCATACAGACAGCTTCCATTTTTATATAACCAGTGGAACTCAGTTGTTAGATGGGAAAAAACTACTAGACCTTTCCTTAGAACTTCAGAATTTCTATGGCATGAAGGCCATACTATTCATGAAACTGCTAAAGAAGCGCTAGATGAAACATTAATGATTATAAATATGTATGTTGATTTAGTAGAAGATATATTAGCTATGCCAGTAATACCAGGAAAGAAATCTCAGAGTGAAAAATTTGCTGGTGCTGATGATACTTACACAATTGAAGCAATGATGAAAGATGGTAAGGCACTGCAGTCTGGTACATCTCATTACCTAGGACAAAATTTTGGTAAGGCATTCAATATAACGTTCTCTGATAGAAATGGAAATCTTGAATATCCATATTATACAACTTGGGCTGTATCTACTAGATTAATAGGTGGTCTAATTATGGTGCACTCAGACAATAGAGGACTGGTATTACCTCCAAAAATGGCTCCAACTCAGGTTGTAATAGTTCCAATAGCCGCTAATAAAGATGGAGTAATGGAAGAAGCAAACAAAATTTTTGATGATTTAAAGGCTAGAAGAATAAGTGTAGAAATTGATGATAGGGATAACTACAGTCCAGGATACAAATTTAATGATGCTGAAATGAAAGGTATTCCAGTAAGAGTGGAAATAGGTCCAAGAGATATAGAAAATAATCAAGCATTATTATTCAGAAGAGATGAATTATCTAAATCAGAGGCTTCGTTAGATAACATTGGGCAGACAATTAGTGATTTACTTGAAGATATTCAGTCTAATATGCTTGAAAAAGCTAGAAAGAATAGAGATGAAAGAATTTATCATGCAGAGAATATGGATGAGTTCGTTGATATAATAGAAAATAAACATGGATTTGCTAAGGTTATGTGGAAAGATAACGCAGAAAATGAAGCAAAGATAAAAGAGTTAACGGGTGCAACTCTGAGAGTTATACCATTCGAACAAGAAGAACTTGGAGAAACTTGTTTCTATACAGGTGAAAAGGCTGACTATATGGCAATATTCGCAAAAGCATATTAAAAATTAGTTTTATATAATAAAAGACGTAGATAATATTATCTACGTCTTTTATTATTGTTTTTATTTTTCAAATAGTAGGCATATAGCTTGAGATGCTATACCTAGTTTTTGTCCAGTAAATCCAAGTCCTTCTTCTGTTGTGGCCTTAATATTTATATTTGTAAGTTCTGTATTCAAAATTCTTGCAAAGTTTATTTTCATTTCTTCTAAATGAGGAGCCATTTTTGGTTTTTGAGCTATTATTGTACAATCAATATTAGCTATTTTATAGCCCATTTGATCCATTTTATCAGCGGCATATTCCATAAGCTTTAGGCTGTCTGCTCCTTTAAATCGTGGGTCTGTATCTGGGAAATGTCTGCCTAAATCCCCTATTGCTAACGCACCAAATATAGCATCAATTACAGCATGAGTCAATACATCTGCATCTGAATGACCTAAGAGTCCAGTTTCATGGTCAATTTTCACACCACCTATTATCAAATCTCTACCCTCTACTAATTTGTGTACATCATAACCAAGTCCTATTCTCATAGCTTCCTCCTTATTTATTTAAAATATATTGCCCATAGGCAAGGTCTTCTGGTGTTGTAATCTTTATATTCTCATAAGATCCCATTACCATTTTAACCTTATATCCTATAGCTTCAACTAAACTAGCGTCATCTGTTGCGCTAATATTATTTTCATAAGCATATTCGTAAGCATTTTTTATCAATGAAGCTTCAAACGATTGTGGAGTTTGGGCACACCATAAAAATTGTCTATTAGGTGTGTCTTTAATAATATCTGAATCATCTACACGCTTTATAGTATCTTTTGAAGGAACTCCTACACAGGTAGCTTTATGTATTTTAGTGGCTTTTATAGACCTATCAATTATATCCTTATCAACGAAAGGTCTAGCACCATCATGTACCAGTATATAATCAGATTTACCCATTTGCTTTAAACAATTGTATATAGAATCTTGTCTTTCTTTTCCTCCGTAGACTATGTTTACTCTATTTAAATTATATTTATTTAAAATTTTTTCCATAAGGTCTTGGTCTTCAGGTCTAATAGCAAGATATATATTATCAATATTTTCGTGATTATAATACTTTTCTATAGTCCATGCAATCATAGGTTTGCCATTTAATAGAGCAAACTGCTTATTATAGTTCAGTTTCATTCTAGAGCCGGAACCAGCGGCTACAATTATTACATCATTCATAAGAACTTTCCTCAAAATATATTATTACTAGAATTTTTTACCTTGTTTCTTTTCTTCAATTGCGTTTATCCACTTGTCTGTATGGCCAACTAAAAATTCATAATAATTTCCATTTACCATCTTTATACGAATACCATCACTTGTGAATGCTGTTGGTTTAAATCTATCAAATTTTGTGATTTTTGCAAATGGCATATGTATAGCTGTTTTTTCTATCAAATCCGGATCTTTTGTAGTTGTTAGGATCAAAGATTTTTCTGTAAGATAAAGCCAAGACTTTATATTTTTCTTGCCAGGATTAAGAAGTTCAGCCTGTTCGTCCATTTTTAATTTGCCTTTTTGGTCTAATTTCTTAGCGTAAATTCTCATATTTCTAGTATCTCTACCCCTAGAATTTGATATGTAACCTGTTAGAAAAAATGTACCACCCATCAATACAAAAACATACAATATTTGTGGTAGTGAATTTACTAAACCTGTTTTTGTGATACTAATAGCATTGATAGCAATTGAAAATACTATACCTACCAAGGTAGCTACCCATAGCTGTTTTAAAGTGCTTGTTTTCATTTTATTTTATCTCCCAATCCGAAATTTTTTTGTTTGCTTGTAAGAACATAGTTATTATAATACATGCAAATCCTATTATAAAGCATGTGATAAATATATTGTTGTGTCCAATAAATAATGAAGTCAATTTATCATTTATTGGAATAGTTTTATCTGTAAGTATAGAATTTATATCTACACTAATATTGGAATTATCAAAATATTTTACTATGGAACTGTTGAGTACTGTACCAAAGAAACTGATTCCTATTGTCTGACCAAGAGTTCTAATAAACATTACAGATCCTGAAGCTATACCGATATCATCTTTTGATAAGCTTTCTTGAACTACAAATAGCAATGTATTAAAACTTCCACCAAAACCTAAGCCTATAAATGATGAAAATAAAACCATAAGAGCTAGGTTTATATTTGGTTTTAAGAATATTAAGCCTAATAAACCTATATCAAGCAAAGCAAAACTAACTATTAGTATATGCTTTAATGAATATTTAGATATAACTCTTGCCAGAAGAACTGACCCTATTACCCAGAAAAATGACATAGGTACTATGGTAGTAGTAGACATTATTGGACTATATTGTCCTACATTTTGCATAAAGGACGGGTTATATACATCCATAGCTATTAGAACCATAGAATTTAGGAAAGATAAAATCATAATTATAAGAACTTCTTTAGTAAATAATCTAAATGGAAGTACAGGTTCTTCAACTTTCTTTTCAACATTAATAAATGACATCATACTTATTATCGCAACTACTATTAAGAATATCACGCTTAAATCATATATTGGATGTTTTTCAAGCATAGATAAGATCTGAAGTAGGCAAATAATAAATATAGTCAATAAACTAAGTCCCTTGCTATCAAGCTTTTGAGGTTTGCTTTGCTCTTTTACTTTATAAGACCTATTGATTAAATATAAACTTAAAAGAGCTATAGGTACATTTATAAAGAATATCCAGTGCCATGTAAGTTTTATTAACATTAAGCCAGAAATAAATGGGGCTATTAGACTACCAACACTCCAAAGAGTAGAATTATAACCCTGTATTTTTGTTCTTTCAGATACTTCAAATACATCCCCAATAGTTGCCATACTCAAAGTGTTTATGGCTCCTGAACCCATACCTTGTACACCTCTAGATATTATCAAGAATATCATTGATTGAGATAAACCACAAAGTACGGAACCAACTAAGAATAATAGTATAGATAATTGGAAAAGTTTTTTTCTACCATAGACATCCGATAATTTACCAAACACAGCTGTGGATACAGCAGATGTTAGAAGGTATATAGAGAATAGATAACTAGATAAGTTAAAACCATTTAAATCTCTAACTATTGCTGGTATGGCAGTTGTTACAATGGTGATTTCTATGGCACTCATAAATGAGCAGGCATATATGGCGAAGGCTATTAATTTTTTATCTGTATTCATTATAACCTCCGACTAAAATGCCCAATTTCCATTTTTGAAAATCTGAACCTTATCACCATTTGCCTTTATTCCTACTATGTCCAAAGTATTATCGCCTATCATAAAATCGACATGTGTAGTACTTGTATTCACGCCTTTTTCTTCTTTTTCTTTATCAGTAAATTTATCGCCATTTTTTATGCAAGAGCTATAAGCTGCACCTATTGCCAAATGGCAAGATGCATTTTCATCAAATAGGGTAGAATAAAATATTATGTTTCTATTAGATATTGGAGAATCAAAAGGAACTAGGGCTATTTCACCTAATCTCATTGAACCTTCATCAGTTTCTATAAGATTTTTTAGATTTTCTTTTCCTATTTTAGCATCAAAATCTACTACCTTACCATTTTTATATTCAATCCAAAATTCATCTATTAAACTACCTGCATAAATCAGAGGTTTAGTAGAATATACTCTACCATTTACCTTGTCTTTGTGAGGCATACCAAAAATTTCTTCTGTAGGTATGTTGGGATTAAATGGGTTTGAATTTGGATCTTTTGAATCACCACTTAACCATATATGCCCTTCAGGTAATCCTACTGTCAAATTAGTTTTCAATGATTTGTATCTAAGTTCTTTGAAATTTAATTCATTTAGTAAATCTGTTCTTTCTTTAAGATTTTTATTATGTTTTTCCCATTCTTTTATTGGATTTTCTGTGACTCTTGAACAATCTAAGATACTTTCCCATAGATATTCATAAGCTATTTTTGAATCTAATTCAGGGAACACTTTTTTTGCCCAGTTTTCAGATGGTGCTGCCACAATTGACCATTTAACCTTGTCTGAAAGTGTATATGATCTCCATTCTTTTAGATATTTACCAGAAATTTTTTGAAACCTTCCTATTCTATCTGGATCGACACCAATCATCATATCTGGATCACTAGAAATGATTGATAGGAAAGACCCGCCATCCTTTGCTATTTGAGTATATTTTTCTGCTTGCCATTGTGGATATTCATCAAATGCATCACTTGGGGCATTTAAATATTTTTCTCTAGTAATAAAATCATCGCTATATTCAACATATACATGCTTTGCACCAAAGGCATATGCATGTTTTACACATAATCTAACAAAATCTTTTGCTTCTATATCAGCTCTAATTAGTAGAATTTCACCTTCCTTAACATTTACACCTACTTCAACTACAAGTTGTGCAAATTTATCGATTCTTTCATTTAAATTCATAATTTCCTCCTTGCTTACTTTCTTAGACATAAGTCTATTTTAAATCCAGCATATCAGCTGGAACTAATCTCTTTAATGTATCTTTGTATAGATTTATATTATACTGTCCTTGGCCATACATTTCAATATGCTTGTTGGCCAAATCAATAGGATATTTGTCTAGTCTATAGACACTTCCATCATAGCCAAAGTTAGTTCTTTCTAAGTGAAATACCAATGGTGTAAATTTGGCATTAGATATATATTTTTTATTTCCGTCAATTACAAAATCACACGAAACCATAGCCTCTAAATATGTAGTTGGTTTTAGCATATTGTGAACAAAATTTCCTGTTCCGTAGAAAATTAAAGTTTTCTTTCCATTTTGAGCTTGTAGCCATTCTGATTTTTGTATTCTATGAGCGTGAGTTCCAACTACCAGATCTACTCCTTGTTCGTTGAATAACTTTGCAAATTTTATCTGTTGGCTAGATAAATCCTCAACGCCTTCATCTCCCCAATGTGTAGAGACGATGATAAAATCTGATTTTCCCTTAACTCTTGATATATCTTCTTTTACATTTTTTTCGTTTAAATAAGATACCATGTACTCATTATCTGGCAGCATACCATTTGTATCATAGGTATAAAATAAAATAGCTATTTTAATGCCGTTTTTACTAATAATAAGAGGTATATTTCTTGATTTTTGACTGTCGTATAAACCACCATGATACAAATCAGTTTGGTTCCATATTTTCACGGAATTTTTTATACCTTGCGAACCCATATCCATAGAGTGGTTATTGGCTAAATTTATTATATTAAAACCAGTTTTTTTAAGGCTAGGAATCATTGACTGTGGGCAATTGAATTTTGGATAAGTACTAATTCCTGAAGAATCTCCAGATATAATAGATTCTTGATTTATATAGGCTAGGTCAAATTTTTTTATATCCGAGCTAATATTTTCATAAAAGTGATCAAAATTGTATTTACCATCACCAATTATGCCATCATGACTGTCAGCAGCAATATAAATAGAATCATGGATTAAGTTATCTCCAACTCCTACAAAAGATACTTTTTTAAACTTTTGTGTATAAGAGTTTTTTTCTTTAATAATACTATTACCATGTATTGTATTTAAGAAAACAAAGCTAACCGAAGCAATAAATAATAACATAATAAAAATTGAAAGTCCTATAAATCCTTTTTCATCCTTGAAATCCATAAAATTCCCCACCCTTATAGATAAATATAAATTAATTTAGCTCTCTTAAATTAGTATAACATAAGTAGCTATAAATTTATTGAAAAATGAACAGTTACTCAACAATTTAATAAGAACAATATATAAGTTTTAAAAATAGTTTCCAGAAGAATTTACATTTTTAATTTATTTTATGCTTGAATATTTGATAAAAAAATAGTATTATAAAAAACAGATGATTAAAGCGTTTTTTGCGTCCATCATCACAAACTATTTGCCAGTAGATTCTGGCCCATCTGACCAAGCTAAATTTAGTTTAAGTGGCCATACGGACAGCCCGGTCAAATGCCGATAGCGATTGTGATATCGTGTTGATGAGTGAAATCCTCAATTTATAAGTAGGAGAGATCCTATAAAATTGCATTAAGCAGTACTTGTGAAGAATCAACATGAGCAGTAAGAGTATTATTACTGAATAGGCTCAAAATACGTATGTTAGGTCATATATTATGATTATTTTCTATTAAAATTAGTAACTAGGATTACATGATTTTTAGAAAGATATATAATTTTTATAATATATTTGATTGCCATCAATACACATATAGATTCTTTCCTTGTACAATTCATTTTCATGAGTTGTTTTTTTTTATGCCGTGAAATGAATGTATATCTTAACATAAGATAAAAACTTACTTTAAGAAAGGGAAAAATATGTCGGAAAAAATGAAATTATATGGATTTAATAACTTGACTAAATCCTTGAGCTTTAACATCTATGATGTTTGTTATGCAAAGACGAAAGAAGAACAAAATAATTATGTTGCCTATATTGATGAGCAATATAATGCGGAGAGACTTACAGCAATTTTATGCAAGGTAACGGAAATAATAGGTGCTCATGTACTTAATATTTCAAAACAGGATTATGATCCTCAGGGTGCAAGTGTGACTATATTAATAGCTGAAGAGCCTATATCCAAAAAAGATAGGGATGCATCTTGTAATGGTGGAGAAAATTTTATGGATGAAATACATAGTACTAATATAAAAGAACAAGTCTTAGCTACTCGTGATACAGTAGTTGGACACCTAGATAAGAGTCATGTGACAGTACACACGTATCCGGAATATCATCCAGACAAGTCTATCTCTAGCTTTAGGGTAGATATAGATGTTGCTACTTGCGGAAAAATATCGCCATTAAATGCACTTAATTTTCTAATAAGTTGTTTTGATTCAGATATAATAACTATGGATTATAAGGTTCGTGGTTTTACAAGAGAAGAAGATGGAAGAAAAATATTTATTGATCATGACATTACATCAATTCAGGATTATATAGATAAAGAGACTTTGGAAAAATATGATGCACAGGATGTAAATGTATATCAGTCTAATATTTTTCATACTAAAATGCTTATAAAAGAGTTAGAACTCGAAAACTATTTATTTGATAAGGATCCTCGTGAATTTTCGCCAAAGCAACGTCTCACAATATTAGAAAATTTAAGAAGAGAAATGATAGAGGTGTATAGTGGAAGAAATATATACTAATCAAAAAAGAAGACCCATTGTAGAAGCTCTTGAAAAATATAAAAAAGAGAGAATAGTATCTTTTGATGTACCAGGTCACAAGCAAGGTAAGGGTCATAAAGCACTTACAGATTTTTTTGGTAGTGATGCTGTATCTGTTGACTATAATTCTAGTAAGCCATTAGATAATCTGACACATCCTACAGGAGTAATAAAAGATGCAGAAGAGTTGGCAGCTCAAGCTTTTGGTGCAAAGTCTGCATTTTTTATGATTGGTGGAACTACATCATCAGTACAGGCTATGATCTTGTCATCCACAAAGAGAAATGACAAAATCATAATGCCTAGGAATGTACATAAAAGTGCTATAAATGCACTTGTAATAAACGGTGCAATACCAATATATATAAATCCAGGTGTTGATAAAGAGCTTGGTATAAGCCTAGGTATGTCTGTTGAAGATATAAAATCAGCAATAGAAAAACATCCAGATGCCAAGGCTATATTAGTAAATAATCCAACTTACTATGGTATTTGCAGTGATTTAAAACGAATTGTAAAAATAGCACATGAAGCTGGAATGTTGGTTTTAGTAGATGAAGCTCATGGAACTCATTTTTATTTTAACGAGAAATTGCCTATTTCAGCTATGAAGGCAGGTGCAGATATGGCTGCTGTAAGTGTACATAAAACAGGAGGTGCGCTTACTCAAAGTTCATTTTTATTATTAGGAGAGGGTGCAGATTCCGCATATACAAGACAGATAATAAATCTCAGTCAAACGACTAGCGGATCGTATTTATTGATGGCTTCTCTGGATATAGCAAGATCAAATCTAGCTTTAAATGGCAAAGAAATTTTTGAAAGAGTAATAAAAATGACTGATTATGCTAGGGAAGAAATAAATCTAATAGGTGGATATAGAGCTTTTGGTAAAGAAATAATAAACGGTGATACTGTATATGATTTTGATACTACAAAGCTTAGTATACATACTAGAGATTTAGGATTAGCTGGGATAGAAGTTTATGATATATTAAGAGATGAATATGATATACAGATAGAATTTGGAGATATAGGAAATATACTTGCTATTGTATCTGTTGGAGATAGAGAACTAGAATTAGAAAGATTAATTGGGTCACTATCTGAAATAAAAAGGCTAAAAAGTGGGTCTAAAATTGGAATACCAGATCATGAATATATAGATCCAATAGTGAAACTTAGTCCCCAAGAA
This sequence comes from Peptostreptococcus equinus, assembly GCF_027125355.1. Lineage (NCBI taxonomy): Bacteria > Bacillati > Bacillota > Clostridia > Peptostreptococcales > Peptostreptococcaceae > Peptostreptococcus > Peptostreptococcus equinus. The sequence continues at coordinate 80,725 of NZ_CP114052.1, forward strand.
GCTTTCTATTCAGAGTCTGAAGTTATCGCTATAAAAAACAGTGTGGGAAGAATAAGTACGGAATTTGTAATGGCATACCCACCGGGTATACCAATATTGGCACCAGGAGAAAAAATAAGCAGGGAAATAGTAGATTATATAATTTTTGCAAAGGCTAAAGGTTGTAAAATGACGGGAACAAAAGATATGCAAATGAATGATATATATGTTGTAAAGGAGAAATAATATGGAATTATGGTATAGTGAAATGCATACTGAGGATGTTAAATTTTCTATTAGAATAAAAGAGCAATTATTGGCTGATAAGAGTCAGTTTCAGCAAATAGATGTATTTGAATCAAATGAATTTGGTAGATTTTTTACTTTAGACGGTTTGATTATGGTGACTGAAAAAGATGAATTTATTTATCATGATATGATTGTACATGTGCCTATGGCTACAAATCCAAACATTAAAAATGTACTTGTGATAGGAGCTGGCGATGGTGGCACAGTGCGTGAACTATCAAGATATAAATCAATAGAAAAAATAGATGTGGTTGAAATTGATAAGTTGGTAGTGGATGTATGTTTGGAATATTTTCCAAATACATCAGTAGGATTCAAAGATCCTAGAGTAGAATTATTTTACGAGGATGGTTTAAAATTTGTAAGAAATAAAGGAAGTAAATATGACTTAATTATAGTGGATAGTACTGATCCATTTGGACCTGGTGAAGGACTTTTTACAAAGGAATTTTATGGAAACTGTTATAAGGCGCTTACTGAGGATGGAATATTGGTAAACCAGCATGAAAGTCCTTATTATTCTTCTTATGCTAAATCTATGCAGAGAGCTCATAAGCGAATCAACGAATTTTTCCCAATAGCTAGAGTCTATCAGGCTCATATACCTACATACCCATCAGGTCATTGGCTATTTGGATTTGCGAGTAAAAAATATGATCCATTAGAATTTGATTCTAAAAAATGGAATGAATTAGGTTTAAAAACTAGATATTATAATACTAACTTACATACTGCTTGTTTTGCACTTCCTAATTATGTAATAGATTTTCTTGAGGAGTCAAAAAATGATTAAGGCTAACCCCGCTTTTATGGCTTGTGATACAGATTATGAAGATGCAAAAATAGTTATTTTTGGAGCTCCATTTGATGGAACAGTGAGTTATAGACCAGGAACTAGATTTGCCAGTGCAGAGGTAAGAAAAGAAAGCTACGGTATAGAATCGTATTCACCATTTTTACAAAAAGATTTAGAAGAAAAGAATATTTGTGATATTGGAGACTTAGATTTACCCTTTGGAAATGCGAGAAGAGCTCTTGATGAGATTTATAAAAATACAAAAATGATAATAACAGATTCAAAAACTCCTCTGATGATAGGTGGTGAACACCTAGTAACATTAGGGTGTGTAGAAGCTGTATATGAAAAATATCCAGATTTGTGTATACTTCATCTAGATGCACATGCAGATTTAAGAGAGGATTATCTAGGAGAAAAATTATCTCATGCATCGGTGATTAGGAGATGCTATGAGTTAATAGGGGATGGAAAAATATTTCAGTTAGGTATACGTTCAATGACAAAAGATGAAGATTTATTTGCGCAAAAACATACATATCAGTGTAAATACAATCTCTCAAAACTTGATGAATATCTAGAGATTATAGGAAATAGGCCTCTTTATATTACAATAGATTTAGATGTATTAGATCCGGCATTTTTCCCAGGAACGGGAACGCCAGAACCCTGTGGAATAAGTTCTATAGACTTGATAAATGCTATACATAAATTTTCAGGACTTAATATAGTAGCTATAGATGTAAATGAATTATCACCTCACTATGACCATAGTGGTGTATCTACTATTACAGCTTGTAAGATGATTAGAGAATTATTGTTAACTATATAATCTTCATTATAAAACAAGGAATCCCAGCAAAAAGCTGGGATTCCTTGTTTTATAGGTGAGCACAAATAAAATAGTTATAAATATAAAATTGATTAAAAGTAATGGACAAAATAATAAATGGAATTTATTAAGATAAAGAAAAATATGTGGAAAAATATTATAAAAAATATAAAGATATTGTATACACGCTATTGAAAACTTGATTGACAAGTGGTATAATAATATACTGCTTATAATGTATAAGTACGCGTATTTTTCAAATGAATACGCTTTAATATTGAATATTTGCGGTTAATAAAGTGGGCTTGAGAGGATAAATTTCTGTTGCATTTAATTATCTAAAACAAGGTGGATTTTTAATCGTAGATCTCATAAATTAACAAATGCAATAAAAATTTAATTTAGTGAGGTGAATGTTAGTGGTACCATATCCAGTCACGATTGGAAAAAGAAACAGAATGAGCTTTTCCAAGATAAAGGAAACAGCTGAGATGCCAAACCTTATTGAGATTCAAGTAGAATCATACAAATGGTTTTTGGAACAAGGTTTAAAAGAAGTGTTTACAGACATATCTCCAATAGAGGATTATACAGGAAATCTAATATTAGAATTTGTTGATTATTCACTTGATGAAAAACCAAAATATGACATTGAAGAATGTAAAGAAAGAGATACTACATATTGCGCGCCATTAAAAGTTAAAGTAAGGCTAATAAATAAAGAAACTGGCGAAATCAAAGAGCAAGAAGTTTTCATGGGTGATTTCCCTCTAATGACAGATAGAGGAACATTCATAATAAACGGTGCAGAAAGAGTTATAGTTTCACAGTTGGTTAGATCACCAGGTGTGTACTATTCAGAAGAAAGAGATAAAACAGGTAGCAGACTAATATCATCAACAGTAATACCTAATAGAGGTGCCTGGTTAGAATATGAAACAGATGCATCTGGAGTAATATCTGTACGAGTTGATAGGACTAGAAAGCAGCCAGTTACTGTACTACTTAGAGCATTGGGAATAGGAACTGATGCAGAGATACTAGAACTTTTAGGAGATGATGATAGACTAAGAGCCACTCTAGAAAAAGATAATACCACTAATGTAGAAGAAGGTTTAGTTGAAATATACAAGAAACTTAGACCAGGTGAGCCTCCAACAGTTGATAGTGCATCTTCATTATTAAATGCATTATTCTTTGATCCAAAGAGGTATGACCTAGCAAAGGTTGGTAGATATAAGTTCAATAAGAAACTTGCCCTTTGTTATAGAATAATGGACAAGATAGCATCTAGAGATGTGGTAAATTCTGAAACTGGAGAAGTATTTGTAAAAGAAGGAGAAAAGATTTCTCTAGATGTAGCTAGACAGATTCAAAATTCGGGAATAAATGCCGTTTGGATTCAAATAGATGAAGAACATGAAGTAAAAGTTATAGGAAATAACTTTGTAGATATCAAGTCTCATATAAGCTTTGATATAGAAGATTTAGAAATAAAAGAAAATGTTCATTATCCAACTTTAAAGGAAATACTTGAAAAGTACGATGATGAAGATGAAATAAAAGAAGTAATAAAGACAAATATCAAAACTCTAGTACCAAAGCATATATTATTAGATGATATAATAGCATCTATTAATTATGAGTTTAATCTATTCTATATAATAGATGGTAAGGATAGAGTAGGTAATATAGATGATATAGACCATCTAGGAAATAGAAGAATCAGATGTGTAGGAGAATTACTACAGAATCAGGTTCGTATAGGATTTTCTAGAATGGAAAGAGTAATAAAAGAAAGAATGACTGTTCAGGATATGGATACAATAACTCCGCAGGCGCTTGTAAACATTAGACCTGTATCAGCGGCTATTAAAGAGTTCTTTGGTAGTTCACAGCTTTCTCAGTTCATGGATCAGACTAACCCTCTATCAGAACTTACTCACAAGAGAAGATTATCAGCACTAGGACCTGGTGGACTTTCAAGAGAAAGAGCAGGATTTGAAGTGCGTGATGTTCACCATTCACACTATGGTAGAATGTGCCCTATAGAAACTCCAGAAGGACCAAATATAGGTCTTATAAACTCATTATCTACATTTGCTAAGATTAATGAATATGGATTTATAGAATCACCTTATAGAAAATATGATAAGGTAAATAAGAGAGTTACAGATGAAATACATTATTTAACAGCTGATGAAGAAGATTTGTTTGTAAGAGCTCAGGCCAATGAACCACTTGACGAAGAAGGACATTTCGTAAACCACAGAGTGATCTGTAGAACTGTACTAGGTGCAGTTGAATTGGTTTCAGAAGATAGAGTTGATTACATGGATATATCACCTAAGCAGGTTGTATCTGTAGCCACAGCTATGATACCATTCTTGGAAAATGACGATGCCAATAGAGCCCTAATGGGATCAAACATGCAGCGTCAAGCAGTTCCACTAGTAAGAAGAGAAGCACCAGTAATTGGTACTGGTATTGAATATAGAGCAGCAAAGGACTCAGGAGCCGTTGTTGTAGCTAGAAATTCTGGTATAGTAGACAGAGTTTCAGCTGATGAAATTATAATAAAGAAAGATAATGGAGATAAGGATAGATATAAATTACTTAAGTTTAAGAGATCAAACTCAGGTACTTGTGTAAATCAGACTCCAATAGTAAGCAAAAATGAAGTTGTAAAGGCAGGAGACGTTATAGCTGATGGTCCAGCCACTGATCTTGGGGAAATAGCATTAGGTAGAAACTGTCTAATAGCATTCATGACTTGGGAAGGTTACAACTATGAAGATGCTGTACTAATTAATGAGAGACTAGTAAAGGAAGATAGACTTTCTACAATTCATATAGAAGAATATGAATGTGAAGCTAGGGATACTAAGCTAGGACCAGAAGAAATAACAAGAGATATACCTAATGTGGGTGAAAATGCCATTAAGAATCTTGATGATAGAGGTATTATAAGAATAGGTGCTGAAGTTGATTCAGGAGATATACTAGTAGGTAAGGTTACTCCAAAGGGAGAAACTGAACTTACAGCTGAAGAGAGATTACTTAGAGCTATATTTGGTGAAAAAGCTAGAGAAGTAAGAGACACTTCATTAAAGGTTCCACATGGTGAATCTGGTATAATAGTCGATATTAGAATATTTACTAGAGAAAATGGAGATGATTTATCGCCAGGTGTAAATGAACTAGTAAGATGTTATATAGCTAAGAAGAGAAAGATAAAAGTCGGAGATAAAATGGCTGGACGTCATGGTAACAAGGGTGTTATCTCAAGAGTCCTTCCTGAAGAGGATATGCCATTTATGGAAGATGGAACACCTATGGATATAGTACTTAATCCACAGGGTATACCTTCTCGTATGAATATCGGTCAGGTACTTGAAGTACATTTAGGTTTAGCAGCTAAGAAGCTAGGATGGCATGTTGCTACATCAGTATTTGACGGAGCCAACGAATATGACATCATGGATGCTCTTGAAGAAGCTGGTTACCCAAGAGATGGTAAATTACAGTTATTTGATGGTAGAACAGGAGAAACTTTCGATAATAGAATCACAGTAGGTTATATGTACTACCTGAAGCTACACCACTTAGTTGATGATAAGCTACATGCAAGAAGTACAGGACCATACTCACTAGTTACTCAGCAGCCACTAGGTGGTAAGGCTCAGTTCGGTGGACAGAGATTCGGAGAAATGGAAGTTTGGGCTCTTGAAGCATATGGTGCATCTCATATTCTTCAGGAAATATTAACAGTTAAGTCAGATGATGTTAAGGGTAGAGTTGAAACTTACGAAGCAATAGTAAAGGGTGAAAATATACCAGAACCAGGAATGCCAGAATCATTCAGAGTACTGATGAAGGAATTACAATCACTTTGTCTAGATGTAAGTGCATTAGACAATGAAGGATTAGCAATAGATATAAAAGAATCAGTTGACGAAGAAGTATCTGATGACTTTAAAATCGAAAGCATAGTTCCAGAAGATATAGAAAGTACTCATGTGATTGAAGAAGTGGACGATCAAGACGCTATAATCGAAGACGAAGAAATGGATGAAGATGAAGTTAACTTTATTGAAGAAATAGATGAAGATGACGCTGATTTTGATCAATTCGAAGATGATTTTGAAGATGACGAATTTTAGGTAGTAGGCAAAGGGTAAAAGTAAATAGCAAAAAGCTATAATATATATTAGTATCAAAAGAAGGGAGAGAACTCCTTGTTTGAATTAAACAATTTTGAGTCGATAAAGATAGGTTTAGCTTCACCAGAAAAGATTAGACAGTGGTCAAGAGGAGAAGTAAAAAAACCAGAAACAATTAACTATAGAACATTAAAGCCAGAGAAAGATGGTCTATTTTGTGAACGAATATTTGGACCAACTAAGGATTGGGAATGCCACTGTGGTAAATACAGAAGAGTAAGATATAAAGGTGTAGTTTGCGACAGATGTGGTGTTGAAGTAACAAAGGCAAAAGTAAGAAGAGAAAGAATGGGACATATAGAGCTAGCAGCTCCTATGTCACATATCTGGTATTTCAAGGGTATACCTTCAAGAATGGGGCTATTATTGGATATGTCACCAAGATCTCTTGAAAAAGTACTTTATTTTGCTTCCTATGTAGTAACAGATGCAGGGGATACAGGGCTTTCTTACAAGCAAGTGCTTACTGAAAGAGAATATAGAAGTGCTGTTGAAAAGTATGGATATAGTTTTGAAGTGGGTATTGGTGCAGAAGCTGTAAAGAAATTATTAGAAAATATAGATCTTGAAGCTGAATCAGCAGAACTTAGAGAAAATCTTAAGGATGCTACTGGTCAAAAGAGAATAAGAACTATAAGAAGATTAGAAGTTGTAGAAGCTTTTAAGAAATCAGGAAATAAACCTGAATGGATGATACTTGAAGCAATTCCAGTAATTCCTCCAGATTTAAGACCAATGGTTCAGTTGGATGGTGGTAGATTTGCCACTTCTGACTTAAATGATCTTTACAGAAGAGTTATAAATAGAAATAACAGATTAAAGAGACTACTTGAATTAGGAGCTCCGGAAATAATTGTTAGAAATGAAAAGAGAATGCTACAGGAAGCTGTAGATGCTCTAATAGATAATGGTAGAAGAGGTAGACCAGTAACTGGTCCAGGAAATAGACCTCTTAAGTCACTTTCAGATATGTTAAAAGGTAAGCAAGGTCGTTTCAGACAGAACTTACTTGGTAAGAGAGTTGACTACTCTGGACGTTCAGTTATCGTTGTTGGTCCAGAACTTAAATTCTATCAGTGTGGTCTTCCAAAGAAGATGGCACTTGAATTATTTAAGCCATTTGTAATGGATAAGTTAGTTGAGAGAGGATATGCTCACAATATAAAGAGCGCAAAAACTATAGTAGAAAAGGTAAAACCAGAAGTATGGGATGTTCTAGAAGAAGTAATCAAGAGCCATCCAGTTCTACTTAACCGTGCACCGACTCTACATAGACTTGGTATACAGGCGTTTGAACCAATCTTGGTTGAAGGTAAGGCTATAAAGCTTCACCCACTTGTTTGTACAGCATATAATGCCGACTTTGACGGTGACCAGATGGCTGTTCACGTTCCTTTATCAGTAGAAGCACAGGCAGAAGCAAGATATCTAATGCTTTCAGTAAATAATATATTAGCGCCAAAAGATGGTGCTCCAATAACTACTCCTTCACAGGATATGGTTCTTGGTTCATATTATTTAACAATAGAAGCACAAGAAGGTGCAAAGGGAACAGGATCAATATTCAAAGATTACAATGAACTATTATTAGCTTATTATAATCATGCCGTAGAATTACATGCTATGGTTAAACTAAAAGTTACTCTTGAAGATGGAAGAAACTCAATAGTTGAATCTACAGTTGGTAGATTTATATTCAATGAAGGAATACCTCAAGATTTAGGATTTGTAAATAGAGAAGAGGATCCATTTGGACTAGAAGTTGATTTCCTAGCTGATAAAAAATCTCTAGGAAAAATAATAGATAAGTGTTTTAGAAAACATGGAAATACAAAGACTGCAGAACTATTAGACTATGTTAAGTCTATGGGTTACAAGTATTCAACAGTAGGTGGTATAACAGTTGCCGTAGCAGATATGGATATACCAGAAGCTAAATATGAATACATCAAGAAGGCAGAGGAATTAGTTGACAAGTATGAAAAGGCATTTAGAAGAGGTCTTATTTCAGATGAAGAAAGATATGAAAAGGTAATTGAAACTTGGACAATAACAACTGAAAAAGTTACAGATGCTCTAATGGATGGACTAGATAGAATGAATAATATATTCATAATGGCACATTCAGGAGCCAGAGGTTCTAAGAATCAGATAAGACAGCTTGCAGGTATGCGTGGACTTATGGCCAATGCATCAGGACAAACAGTTGAAATACCAGTTAAATCTAATTTCCGTGAAGGTTTATCCGTAATGGAATACTTTACTTCATCACATGGTGCCAGAAAAGGACTTGCCGATACAGCTCTACGTACAGCCGATTCAGGTTATTTGACAAGAAGACTTGTTGATGTCAGCCAGGATGTTATAGTAAGAGATGTTGATTGTGGTACTACAGAAACAACTGAGGTATTTGCAATCAAGGATGGAAATGAAGTAATAGAAGAAATTAGAGATAGAATTATTGGTAGATACACTATAGATCCAATTGTTGATCCTAAAACTGGTGAAGTTTTAGTTGAAGCAGATCAGATGATACAAGAAGATCAGGCAGATAGTATTGTTGAAGCTGGTATTGAAACAGTTCATATTAGAACAGTTCTTAATTGTAAGACTGAACATGGTGTATGTGCTAAGTGCTATGGTAGAAACCTTGCAACTGGTAAGTCAGTTAACATAGGTGAAGCTGTAGGTATAATAGCAGCTCAGTCAATCGGTGAGCCGGGAACTCAGCTTACAATGCGTACATTCCATACAGGTGGTGTAGCCGGTGGAGATATTACTCAGGGTCTTCCTAGAGTTGAGGAGCTTTTCGAAGCTCGTAAGCCAAAGGGACTTGCAGTAATCACTGAAATATCTGGTAAAGTAGAAATAGATGAATCAGCTAAGAGAAAAGAAGTAATAGTAACATCTGAAGATGGACAATCTGAAGCATATCAGATACCATATGGCTCAAGACTAAGAGTAAAGGATGGAGCTTTTGTTAAGGCTGGAGATCCACTTACTCAGGGTTCTATAAATCCACATGATATAGTTAGAGTTAACGGAATCGGTGGAGTTCAGGACTATATAGTTAAGGAAGTTCAGAGAGTTTATAGATTACAGGGTGTTGATATCAATGATAAGCATATAGAAGTAATAGTTAGACAGATGTTGTCTAAGGTTAAGGTTGAAGATCCAGGGGATACAGATTTATTACCGGGTGGTTATGAAGATGTATTAAATTACAATAAGTGTAATGAGGAAGCAATTTCTAAAGGTTTAAGACCAGCTAATGCTAAGAGAGTATTACTTGGTATTACTAAGGCTTCTCTTGCTACTGATTCATTCTTATCGGCAGCTTCATTCCAGGAAACTACTAGAGTGCTTACAGATGCAGCTATTAAGGGTAAAGAAGATCACTTGATAGGCCTAAAAGAAAATGTAATACTTGGTAAATTGATACCAGCAGGTACAGGTATGAAAAAATACAGAAATATAGCTATAGAAAAAGAAGAAATAGAATCTGAGTACGATATAGATACAGAAGATTTTGATGTAGAAGAATTTTAATATATTATAAAAATGACGTGGAGATTTATCTCCACGTCATTTTTAGATTATTATTCAAATAATTTATTTTTTTTTCTGAAATTTATGGCTAAAAAAATGAATTAATATTTATAATATAAAAAAAACAGCAAGCTCAACACAATTGATGTATCAGACTTAGCTGTTTTTTATATTTTATATTACATATATAGATAAAAATTCAAGTTATCTTACTCTAACGCTGTAGATATTCCTACCTGTTAGGCTAGTATAGTATTTATTTAACTGATTTTTATATTCTGCCGATTCGTATCCTAGGTATACTCTTGCAAAAGCATTAAAATCTCTACAATTATTATAAGCTTTGTTGGTAGCTATATTTTTTATACCAGCTTCTATACCAGCTTCTATAGTAGGATATGTAGAACGTCCAGCTCTATTCCATAAAACAGACATAGGGTTATTTGTATGCCTAATATATCTACCAAACCCTGTTTCAGCTCCCATAATACTTACCATTAAAGCGGGATCCTGCTTATATTTATTAGACAAGTCGATAATAAACTGTCCTTTTCCTGTACAAGGACCTTTTAGCACAGCATTTAATTTAGCAGCTGTTACACCAGATGGATTATTTGATTGTACAACTACTGGTTTTGAAGCTGGGGGGTTAGGCTTATAAGAATATGTAGTAGGCTTTACCGCAGGTTTATTTATAAGTTTTGGCATAGCCTTTATTTCCTGTATAATTCCACTTGGAAGCTGACCTCCTAATAAATAAGCACTTTTAGCACTAACTGCATATTTAGCTTGTCCATCGGTAAAATAAGTTTGTGATTTATCAACTATCATGCTTGCTGTTTTGGATTTGTTAGCAATAACTATATTTAATGCTGATAGTGCATCTGGGAAGTCATTTCCTAAACTAACAGCTATATTTTCAGGCACACCAAGCTCATTATTAATTGCTTGAGATGTAGTATATCTATCACCACCAAAAAGTCTTTTTCCACCATTTTGATGAACTGAATTTGTGCCACCAAAAGTATATGCTATTGATAGGCCACTTGCATTATAGGGCATAGATCCATCTACCAATTTAAGACCATACTGTTTGTTTGAAAGTAGCCCTATTGATGAAAGAGCATCTGGGAAATTTCTACCGTCAGCAACCCCTACAGTTTTATATCCTGTTTTCTTTAATGTTTCCATATTAGTCTCATATCTACCTATGCCAGATATTCTTTCTATTTTTACATTATTCATTAATGCATAATCATTAATTTGATTAATAGCAAGTCCATTCAAAGAAGATGGACCACCTACTATAAAAATATTGTCAGGCTGCTTATTTTTTATAAAATTGGATAAATCAGTATCTTTAGATACTAGTATCAATTTAGTTTTGTACCAAGATGCTATATTATAAGCTGATAATGCATCAGCATAAGAATCTCCACTAGCAATTGTGATTGCTTTACTATCCATCATATCTGAGGACTTAATTGAAGTTTGAGCTCTGTCAACTCCACTATATATACTTGTTGGCATAGCATTAGAACTAAGTACACTACCAGCAAACATCACTGCACTTAATAAACTTACATTTAATATTTTATTTCTTAATTTCATTTTCATCTCCTAACATAATTTAACTTAAAAATAACAATTATTAAATTATAACACAAAATGAATAATTTATGAAGTGAAATTATTCATTGTGGAAGAAGTGATGAATAATTAAATTCAATATTTAGACAATAACTATATGATAATTAATTGAAAACTTAATGGTTTTATTTACAATTATATAGAGAGGTTAATGCTTGATGAAAAAATATTTTACAAATGCTCTTATAAAATTATTGTAATCAAAAAAAATATATGATATTATATTTATTAACGTAAGCAGGGAGTTCGTACAGAGATGCGATAGCTTATAAAAAAATTGATTAAGTCTTTTAAGCTGGTCCAGAGAGACTAGTAAGGATACGACCTGATAGGTTCGGGCAAATAATGATTCTACAAGTCTATTTGTCTATATTAATATAAGTATATTATCCTTATACCTCTGGTATAAGGATTTTTTTATACACAAAAGTCTTAATCGGACAGGAGAACAGAATGGCAATAGGTAAAGAGAAATTAATAGTAGCAATTGACACAGACGATTATGAAAAGGCGGTAAGACTGATAGATTCTCTTGAAGAAAGTGTAGAAATATACAAGGTTGGATTGGAGAATTATATAGCATCTAAAGGAAAGACGGTAGATTATTTAAAAGAAAAGAAAAAGAAAATATTCTTGGATTTAAAATTTCATGATATACCAAATACGATGAAATCAGCTGTAAAAGCAGCCGTAAGAGATGGTGTTTGGATGATAACTATACATGTTTCAGATATGGAATCTATGAGACAATGCGCTCAAGTGGCAAAAGAAGAAGCTTCTAGATTAAATATTGAAAAACCATTAATAGTTGGGGTCACGGTTCTTACATCTATAAGCAATGAAGATTTGCATGATATAGGTTGCTTAGGAAATACAGAAGAAATAGCAATAAAAAGAGCTAAATTAGCTAAAGCGGCTTGTCTTGACGGAGTGGTTTGTTCAGCTAGAGAAGTAGGAAAAATTGTGGATGCCTGTGGAGAAGATTTTATGACAGTATGTCCAGGAATTAGACCAAATAAATCAGATATTGGCGACCAAAAAAGGGTAGTCACACCTAGTGAGGCAGTAAAAAATGGTGCAAAGGTAATAGTAGTAGGTAGACCGATTACACAAGCTCAAAATCCTGTCTTAGCAGCAGAGCAAATAGTAGAAGAAATAGATTCAGTATTTATGTAGGAGGTCAATATGAAGGGAAGATTAATTTTAGAGGATGGAACAATTTTTGAAGGTAATGCTTTTGGATATATAGAAGACAGTGTTGGAGAGGTAGTATTCAATACCTCGATGACAGGATACCAAGAAGTACTTACAGACCCATCATATTATGGACAGATAGTTACAATGACATATCCATTGATAGGAAATTATGGAATTAACCTAGAAGATAAGGAATCTGAAGGTGTAAAGGTAAGTGGTTTTATAGTAAGAGAAAAAAGCGATTTGCCATCAAATTTTAGATGCGAAATGGATTTAGAAACTTACTTAAAGCAAAGCAAGGTAATAGCTTTGGAGGGTATAGATACAAGGGCTCTTACAAAACTTCTAAGAAATAAAGGAACTATGAAAGGAATTATTACTACAGAACATAAAAGGTTAGAAGATATAAAAGCCAATTTAGATAAATTTGATAATAGTCAAGCTGTTAGAATAGTTGGAAGAAAAGAAATTGAACACATAGCTGGTACAGGTAAAAAAATAGCTATAATAGATTTTGGAGTAAAGACAAATATAATAAGGAATTTTGCAAAAAGAAACTGTGATATCAGCATTTTTCCAGCTCAAGCTAAATCTGAAGAAATACTGGCTATAAACCCAGATTTAATATTCTTATCAAACGGACCTGGAGATCCAGCAGATTTACAAGATATAGTAGAGACAGTAAAAAAATTAATAGGAAAAAAACCTATAGTAGGTATATGTTTAGGTCATCAAATACTAGCCATAGCTTTGGGAGGAAAGACAGATAAGCTAAAGTTTGGTCATAGAGGTGGCAATCATCCAGTTAAAGATTTTGAAGAAGGTAGAATATTTATAACATCCCAAAATCATGGTTATTACGTAAGCCAAGTTCCACAAGATATGGAAGTTACTCAAATAAATTTAAATGATAACACAGTAGAAGGAATGAGACACAGAAATTTACCAATATATTGTGTTCAATACCATCCTGAAGCTTGCCCAGGACCACTGGATAGTGAATATGTATTTGACAAATTCTTAGAATTAGCTGAGTAAATATTGATTAGTATTTGTAAAGGAGAGGAAATATGCCTAAGATAGATAGTATAAAGAAAACATTAGTATTAGGATCTGGACCAATTATTATAGGGCAAGCTGCAGAATTTGATTATTCAGGAACACAGGCTTGCCAAGCTTTAAAAGAAGAAGGAATAGAGGTAGTTCTTATAAATTCTAATCCAGCTACTATTATGACAGATCAGGAAATAGCAGACCATATTTATATAGAACCCCTAACATTAGATTTTATAGAAAAGATAATTGATAAAGAGAGACCAGATAGTCTATTAGCTGGAATGGGTGGTCAGACTGGATTAAATTTGGCGGTTGAACTATATGAAGCTGGAATTTTAGAAAAATATGGAGTGAAAATAATAGGAACATCAGTGGAGTCCATCAAAAAAGGCGAAGATAGAGATACCTTTAGAGATGTTATGAATGAAATAGGTCAGCCGGTAATAGAAAGTGATATAGTTACTACTATAGAAGAGGGATTAACTTATGCAAAAGTTATAGGTTTTCCTGTAGTTGTAAGACCTGCTTATACACTAGGAGGAACTGGTGGAGGTATAGCAGAAGATGAAACAGAACTTAGAGAAATACTAACACATGGTCTTCAGTTAAGCCCAGTTACTCAATGTCTACTTGAAAAAAGTATAAAAGGATGGAAAGAAATAGAGTATGAAGTAATGAGAGACTCAAATGGAAATTGTATTACAGTATGTAATATGGAAAATGTAGATCCAGTTGGAGTACATACAGGAGATTCTATAGTGGTAGCACCTAGTCAGACATTATCAAATGTAGAATATCAAATGCTTAGAACAGCATCTTTAGATATAATAAATGCAATAGGTGTTGAAGGAGGATGTAATGTTCAAATAGCTTTAAATCCTGAATCTATGGAATATGCAATAATAGAAATAAATCCTAGAGTGTCTAGATCATCAGCACTAGCATCTAAAGCAACTGGATATCCAATAGCAAAAGTTGCAGCTAAAATAGCACTTGGATATACTCTTGATGAGATAGAAAATGCAGTTACTAAGAAAACAAATGCATGCTTTGAGCCTACACTAGACTATGTAGTAGTAAAAATACCAAAATGGCCATTTGATAAATTTAAAAAAGCGAATAGAAAACTTGGAACAAAGATGATGGCTACAGGCGAAATAATGAGTATAGGATCAAACTTTGAAGCAGCATTTTTAAAAGGAATAAGATCTCTTGAAACAGGAAAATTTTCATTAGTTCATAAAGCATCTGAACTAAAGTCCCTATCAGAGTTAAAGAAGAGCATAGTAGTGCCAGATGATGAAAGAATTTTTGACCTAGCAGAAATGATTAGAAGAGGTTACAAGATAGAGATGATATCTCATATTACTGGTATGGATGAATGGTTCCTTAATAAGTTTAAATGGATAGTAGATCAAGAAGAAAAGCTAAAAGCCATGAAAATAGAAGACCTAAATAAGGAATATCTACTTGAGTTAAAGAAAAAAGGATTTTCAGATAAGGGCATAGGAGACCTAATGAAAATAGATTCAGAAAATATAGTAGAACTTAGAAAATTATATGGAATTCAGCCAGCTTACAAAATGGTCGACACATGTGGTGGAGAATTTGATGCCTTGTCGCCTTATTATTATTCTACATATGAGCAGTTTGATGAGGTAGAAGTAAGTGACAAGAAAAAGATAATAGTACTTGGTTCAGGTCCTATTAGAATAGGGCAAGGAATTGAATTTGATTACTGCTCAGTTCATTCTATTATGGCTCTTAGAAAAATGGGAATAGAAACTATAATCATAAATAATAATCCGGAAACTGTAAGTACGGATTTTGATACATCAGACAAATTGTATTTTGAACCTTTGACAGAGGAAGAAGTTTTAAATATAATTGAAAAAGAAAGACCAGAAGGAGTTATATTACAATTTGGAGGTCAGACTGCTATAAAACTTGCAAAGTTCCTTCACGAAAAAAATATAAATATCTTAGGAACAGATTTCAATGATATAGATGCTGCGGAAGATAGAGAAAAATTTGAAGAATTACTAGAAAAACTAAATATAAATAGGCCTAAAGGTAAGGGTATTTGGTCAGTAGAAGAAGGTTTGGAAGTGGCAAAAGAATTAGGTTTTCCAGTACTTGTTAGGCCATCATATGTACTAGGTGGACAGGGAATGGAAATAACTTATGATGAAATAAGGCTAACTCAATACCTAGAAGATGCTTTTGAAAGAGATTCTCTAAATCCAGTACTAATAGACAAATACCTAACAGGTAGAGAAATAGAAGTAGATGCTATATGTGATGGTAAGGATATTTTAATACCCGGTATAATGGAACACCTTGAAAGGGCAGGGGTTCACTCAGGCGATAGTATTACTATGTATCCAAGCCAGTCTATATCTCAAAAGATAAAAGAAAAAATATATGAGTATACAAAGCTTATGGCAAGGAATTTAAATGTTATAGGTATGGTAAATATTCAGTTTATTGAGTATAAAGAAGATCTATATATAATAGAAGTAAACCCTAGAGCAAGCCGTACAGTGCCATACATTTCAAAGGTGAGTGGAGTACCTATTATAGACTTAGCAACTAAGTGTATGTTAGGTCATAAACTGGAAGACTTAGGATATGGAACAGGAGTATACAAGACACCAAAGTACGTATGTGTAAAAGTACCAGTATTTTCTATGTCAAAATTATCAAGGGTTGAAGTAAGCTTAGGTCCGGAAATGAAATCAACAGGAGAGGTACTAGGTGTAGGAGAAAGCTTAGAAGAAGCTTTATATAAAGGATTCTTGGCATCGGGTCAAAGAGTATCTGACAAAAATAAAAAAGTTTTAGCAACAATAAATAATAATGATAAGGAAGAATTTATTGAGATAGCTAAAATAATGAATGAGCAAGGTTACACATTTGTAGCGACTGAAGGTACAGCAAAATCTTTAAGTAAATCAGGTATTGAATGTGAAGTGGTAAATAGGGTGGAAGAACCTAGGCCTAATATACTTGATGTAATCAGAAATAAGCAAGTGGATATAATAGTAAATACTCCTACAAAAGGTAATGATTCTACAAGAGACGGTTTTAAAATAAGAAGAACCGCAATAGAATTTCAAACGGAGATAATGACATCTTTGGATACATTAAAAGCAATGGTTGCAGTCAATAGAAAACATGTGAATTCAGATTTAATGAAAGTATATGCGCTTGACGAAATAAAATAAAATATATAGTAAGTAGATTTTAAAATACAAAATTTGATATTAGATTAAAGCTAGCATTATAATAATAAAATGCTAGCTTTTGTGTTATTTAACGCAAAAACAATATGTATTTAACACATCTAAAAAAAAAGAATGTTATTATATATATAATTTTATAGGAGGTAGTATGTTAAAAGATAAAGGAATAGTAAATTTAATTTTAGCAATAGCATTAATAATCTTAGTCCTTGCTATTGGCATTTATATAAAAAGTGATAAATTACGTAATAGTAATATCAAAGAAAACACCAGTGATTCAAATTCTAGTGTAATAGTTGATTATAATAGATGGTATTCTTTGGATTTAAAAAAAGAATTTAAGAATATATTATTGGCAAAGAGAAATACTAATATAACAGGACCAATGGCTGTAGAGTTTTATTACAAAAATGATAAATATAAGAATAAAATAGCCACTATAAAGTCTGTACAACCTAAAGATTGGAAATTTTCTGGCTATAGAAAGATAATAGGGGTACTGGACAAAAATGGTAAGGAAAGGATATTATTTTTGGAATACAATAATGAAGAAATGGATAAAATGAGCCGAAGCGAAAGAAATTTAGTAAAAAGATCAATATTATCAACAATAAAAGATGATATAAAAGCAATAGATGGAACAACGATACAAAACGAACAAGAATATGATGAGAAGATTCAGAATGAACTAGAAAATATCAAATAATTGTACTCATAAAAAGTATCCTCCATTTAAGAAAAATATTGTGGAGGATGTTTTTTATTGTTGTATTTTTAATTATACAGTAATTTAAGCTTGTTGAGATTCCATTTCTTTCATAGCATTAAGTGTTTCTGATAGAAGTTCATCTAACTCCCAACCTAAATTTTCAGCACCTTGTTTTATTACATCTCTTGAACAACCTGCTGCAAATTTTTTATCTTTAAATTTCTTTTTTAGTGATTTTAATTCCATATCTGATACACTTTTTGAGGGTCTCATTAATGCAGCTGCGCCAATAATACCGGTTAATTCATCACTAGCGAATAATATCTTTTCCATTTGTTTTTCAGGTTTTACAGTAGATCCTGTCATACCATAACCATGACAAATGGTCGAATCTATTATAGATTGATCAAGTCCTTCATCTTTCATTATTTCTACCTGTTTTACACAATGTTCATCTGGATATTCTTCAAAATCTAAATCGTGTAATAAGCCTACAATCTGCCAAAAGTCTACATTTTCTGGATCATATTTTTTTGCAAAATATCTCATCACATAACCTACTGTTTCACCATGTTGGATGTGAAAAGGTTCCTTGTTATATTTTTTTAGAATATCCAATGCCTGTTCATAAGTTGGTATTGTTCCCATATAAATCACTCTCCCTTTTTATGATTATAATATAAATTTATTTGATATACTATAATTTTGAGCAAATTTATCTAATAATTTAAAATATTCCATAAAAATAAAGTGTAAAATTTGACTTTTATATTTAAAAAAATGCAATTATTTTAGTGTTTAAGTAAATATATAAAAAATTAGATATTTTAGTTGACAAAGAATAAAATATAATATAAAATAAGTTTAATTCCTAGTAAAATGATAGGAATTAAACTTATTTTAGTAATATATAAGAAAAGGAGATGTTTAAATGATGTTTTTACAATTAGAAAAATATAATATTAGATCATTTGGAGGCGTTTCCTGCTGTTGTTGTTGCTGTTAATAGAAATATTTTAATTTAGGTAAAAGTAAATAAATTTTGAGTGACAATAACAGTAGATAAGGAGTATTTAAAATGAAGAATAATGTTATAGAATTAATTGGGAATACACCATTGGTAAATGTCTCAAATATAAATAAAAATGTATATGTAAAGTTAGAAAATAAAAATCCAGGTGGTTCTATTAAGGATAGAGCTGTAATGGGAATGATTTTAGGTATGGAAGAAAGAGGAGAATTAAAGCCAGGAGATAAAATTGTAGAAGCTACGAGTGGTAATACAGGCATAGCTACTGCGATGATAGGTAAAAATAGAGGTTACGGCGTAACAATAATAATGCCAGAATCTATGAGCCAAGAAAGAAGAGCTTTAGTAAAGGCTTATGGAGCTGAATTAATACTTACACCAGCGGCTAATGGTATGCAGGGAACAATAGATAAGATGGATGAACTGCTTGATACCAATGAATACAAATCTTTGGGACAGTTCAACAATCCAGATAATCCAAAATATCATTATCAGACAACTGGACCTGAAATATATGAAGATCTGCAAGATGTAGATATATTTGTAGCTGGTATAGGAACAGGTGGTACTGTCAGTGGAATAGGAAAATACCTAAAGGAAAAAAATTCGAGCATTAAGATATACGGTGTTGAACCTGAAAGCTCAGCACTTATAAATACAGGTAAAGCAGGAACACATAAGATACAGGGTATAGGTGCAAACTTTATACCAGAAAATTTTGACAAAGACTTGGTCGAAGAAGTTCTAACAATTAGTGATCAGCAGGCTTTTGATATGGCTAGACAAGTAGCTGTAAAAGAAGGAATTTTATTAGGTATTTCAGCAGGTGCCAATATTGCAGCAGCAAAAATGTTAGCAGAAAAATATCCAGATCAAAAAGTTGTGACTGTAGCCCCAGATGGAGCAGAAAAATACATGTCAATGAATCTATTTTAAGTAGTTTTATTGGGGGTTGAGATATGAAAATGATTAAAAATATAGACTTTATATTGGAAAATGATCCAGCAGCAGGTGGAGGAAAAATTAAGTTTTTTAATAGACTAAAAGTATTTATTATATATCCTTCAGTACATGCTTTAATTGGGCATAGTGTATCACATGCATTGAGCAATATGGGATTAAAGTTTTTGGCTAGACTTAACTCACAAATAATGAGATTTTTTACTGGAATAGAAATACATCCAGGTGCTAAAATAGGACATAGTATAATGATAGATCATGGTATGGGTGTAGTAATTGGTGAGACAGCAGAAGTTGGAAATAGAGTTATTTTGTATCAAGGTGTTACTCTAGGAGGAACAGGAAATCATACAGGAAAAAGACACCCAACTATAGGCGATGGTGTTTTTATAGGTTCAGGTGCAAAAGTATTAGGTCCAGTAACACTGGGAAACAATGTAAAGGTTGGAGCCAATAGTGTAGTGCTAAGAGATATACCGGCAAATTCAACTGTAGTTGGAATACCAGGTAAGATAGTCAAAACAAAGAATGAAAAAATAAACTCAAAAGTTATTGAATTGGATTCTGTAGTAGGATCAGAAATGTACTATATATAAATTACATTAGAAAAATATAAAACAAATTTAAATATTATCATCAAAAAAGTTCAAGTTTTACTTGGACTTTTTTAGTTATGTTTAACTAAAGCGTAGACAATCACAGAACTATTAATTTTATCTAAAATATGATATTATAAAGTAGAAAATAATTTAGATAAGGAAAGAAAAAATGAATTTTAAAGAAAATAAATCTCAATATATGAAAATCATGTATGAGTTAATTAAGTATGGTGCTGTAGCGGTTGTATCAGCAATCATAGATTTTGGAATATTTAAATTGATGATAGATTATCTAAAGGGATATAGTACATCTAAGGAAATATGGATAGCAACTATAGTTGCCAGATCAATATCCTCGTTTATTAACTACATGCTAAATAAGAATTTTGTATTTAAAGAAAATAAAGATATAAAAAGTACAATTTTTTCTTACTATGGCTTGTGTATATTCCAGATGTTATGTTCCGGATTTTTTGTCGGTAAATTGACTATATATGTAGGGTTAAAACCGATTATTTCTAAATTAATAGTAGATTGTACAATATTTATTATTAATTTTATTATACAAAAAATGTTTATTTTTAATAGAAAGAGGTGCTAAATGAAAAAAGAAAAAAATATAATAAATTTAGGCGCAATAATCTCAATATCTTTTATTTTAGCTTTTATGTACATGCTAAATAGATATACAACATATGTTGCAGATGATTTTAATAATATGTTTATTGATGCAACTAGAAGGATATCTTCTATTTCTGATATTGTTGAGACTCAAATACTGAGGTATCATGATACCAATGGGAGAACTGTGGCTCATACAATTGTACAACTTCAATTACTACTATTTAATAAAACACAAATTGAAATTTTAAATACCATTGGTTTTGGAATTTTTATTTACTTAACATATTCAATGTCAAGAATAAGTGATCATATAGATAGTAACTCATTTATATATAAGAAAGAGCTTTCATCTTTTATCTTAATTTTATTATGTTTTTTTATGTTTTGGAAATTTACACCTGTATTCGGACAAGACTTTTTATGGATTATAGGCACTGCAAACTATATGTGGACTAGTATATTGGTATTATTAAGCCTGATAATAGCTAGAAGAATAGCGATGAAAGGTGGTGTAAAAAGAAATGTATTTATTACATTTATAGGAATCATTCTTTCATTTTTATCTGGGTGGACTAATGAAAATTCTGTACCAGCCTTTATGTTTGTATTGTTATATTATATTATCAAAACAAAAAGAGAAAAATATGATGGTTTCTTAGACCTTATTTTAATGTTTACATCTTCTCTTATAGGGTTTGTTTTGATGATTTTTGCTCCAGGTAACTTTGTAAGACTAGGAGCTTTTCCAGAGTCGCCATATTTTATACCAAGAATGTTAAATAGATTTGATAAAATGTTCTTATACTTTAAGGAATTACTTGTAGTTTTGACTATTCTTGCAATTATATTTTTATTATTACATAGAATTTTAAACTGGAGAAATAATTTGGAAATTGAAATATTTTTCTTAGCTGGTGTAGGTGCATATATGGCTATGATAATGTCTCCTACATTTCCAGCTAGAGCCATGATAAGTACGGTTTATTATTTCATAATGGTTATATTATTAAGTCTGTCATATTTAAGGGAAAAAAATATATATGCTTTTTTAATAATTTCACTAGGAATGATGATATATTCAGGAATATATTTTGGACAGACATACCCAGATGCTATAAAAGCAAATATTACTTATCATAAACAATATTTTGGAAGAGAAAGCAATATATTAGATAAAAAGAAGAAAGGTAAGCTAGAAAATATAGAAGTAACAGCTTTACCTGCAGAAAATAAATATATGCCAGCATACAAACTTGGAGAAGTTAGTAAAGACAAGGAGTTTTGGATAAATAAATCTTTAGATAGATATTATGGCGTTAAATCTATAGTTTTAAAGTAGTCTTGGTATAAGAGGGGGAGAATATGCTTTTATCACTTGTAGTGCCTTGTTATAATGAAGAAGATATAATAGAAAAATTTTATAAAATTACATCTCAATATGTAAGAGAAAATAAACATATAAATGATTATGAGTTCGTATTTATAAATGATGGTTCTAAAGATAGGACTTTAGAAAAATTGAAAAAAATAAATAGTTTTGATAAAAAAGCAAGATATGTATCATTTTCAAGAAATTTTGGTAAAGAGGCAGCTATATATTCTGGTCTCCAACACTCAAAAGGCGATTTGATAGTACTAATGGATGCTGACCTTCAGCATCCTCCATATCTATTAGAAGAGATGTCAAGAAAAATCGTTGAGGAATCTTATGATAGTGTAGGTGCCGTAAGAGCAGATAGGAAAGGTGAAAATAAAATAAGAGCATATTTATCTAAAAAGTTTTACACTTTTATAAATTCTATATCAGATGTTAAAATGGAAGCCAATTCTACAGACTATAGAATGATGACAAGACAGTTTGTAGATTCGGTTCTTAGCCTAAGTGAATATAATAGATTCACAAAAGGGATATTCTCGTGGGTCGGGTATAATAATGCCACGATAAAATATGAAAATGTGGAGAGGGAATTAGGTGAAAGTAAATGGAATTTTTTCAAGCTTCTTAAATACTCTATGGAAGGAATAATATCATTTTCTACAGTTCCATTAATGATTTCAAGTTTGTTGGGATTTTTGTTATGCTTTTTCTCAATACTTATATTTTTGATATTTATAATTAAGTATTTTGTTTTTGGTGAAATAGTAAAGGGATTTTTAACACTTATCTGTTCTATATTCCTATTGGGTGGAGTACAGTTATTAAGTATAGGGGTATTAGGACAGTACTTATCTAAAGCATACTTAGAAGTAAAAAATAGACCAGTGTATATAGTAAAAGAAAGTTCAGATATAAATGAAAAAAATAAAAAATATATATAAACATAAAAGCAGTCACTTTTACAAAAGGGACTGCTTTTATACGTTAATCTCCTGAAAATAATAACTTAATAATTATCAGTAAAATAATACCTAATACTTTTAAAATTGTAAAATTACTGTTTTTATCAGATTTTTTAGGGTCAGTAGACTTAATTTTTTTAGAATTTTTTATCATAGTGTAATTTTTACCATGATTTCTGCTATTAAAAACATCCCTCAGGTTACTTGTAGATGAGTCAGTAGTTTCTATTTTGTTTAAGATACTAATTATCTTATTGGATTTTATCTTCTTACTGTAGTCATTCCTCTCAAAACCAAATCTTTTAGAATAAGATTTAGCAATACTCTCTATACTACCAATTTCATTTATAATATCAAAATCACTTTTTCCCCTAGCTCTTCCAATATCAAATTTAATGGCAATTTCTGATACTATTTGATTTACAATTTCTTTTGATCCTCCTAGACTAAGCATCCTAGTTTGTAACATTTTTAAAAAACTGGTTTTGCCCATAAAATCCCCCTATACAAAATATATCTTAACCCTATATTAAATTAATTAAGTATAATATACTCTATATATTATCTGCTTGCAAGATAAATATAATTAATTTAATTAGTAAAAATAATATGTTTCTTGTAGATAAAATATTATTTACCTAAAAGGAGTAAGTTAAGCTAATTCTGTGTTATAATATTAATATTTGAAACAAAGATTATATTTTATAAAGGAGATAAGATGTTATTATTAGCAGATAGATGGAATGAATATGAGCTTTTAGATATGGGAAATGGAGAAAAGTTAGAAAGATGGGGAGACTATGTATTAAGACGACCAGACCCACAGGTTATATGGCCTTTTGCAAAAGAATGGTCGCTTTGGAAAAATCCTCATGGACACTATCATAGAAGTGATAAAGGTGGTGGAAGCTGGGAAGTGAAGAAGCCTTATCCAGAACAGTGGTTGATAAATTATGGACCACTTACTTTTAAAATAAGGCCTACAGGATTCAAACATACGGGTTTATTTCCAGAGCAAGCAGCAAATTGGGATTGGATGATGGAAAAAATAAAAAGAGCAAAAAGACCAATAAAGGTTTTAAATTTATTTGCATATACAGGAGGAGCTAGTGTAGCTTGTGCATATGCAGGTGCAGAAGTTTGTCATGTGGACGCTGCCAAGGGTATGGTAAATTGGGCAAAAGAAAATTTGGAAGCATCCGGACTAAAAGATAGAAAAGTAAGATTTATAGTTGATGATGTTGTAAAATTTGTAGAAAGAGAAATTAGAAGAGGTAATAAGTACGATGCCATTATAATGGACCCACCTTCATACGGAAGAGGTCCAAAAGGAGAAGTTTGGAAAATAGAAGAAAAACTTTTTGAATTTGTAAATTTATGTATGCAAGTGCTATCAGATAATCCTCTATTTTTCTTAATAAACTCATATACAACAGGATTTTCACCTATAGTACTTGAAAATGTATTAGAATCCACTATAGAGAAAAAAATAAAAGGTGGAAAAATATATGCAGGAGAAGTAGGTATACCAGCTTCAAGAAATGGTATGATTCTACCATGTGGTATATTTGGTAGATGGGAAAAGTAAGGTGAAACAATGGATTTAAAGGTTATTTACGAAGACAATCATTTATTAGTAGTTGAAAAACCAGTAAATGTATTATCTCAGTCAGATAATACTGGTGAAATTGATATGATTAGTTTGTGTAAGGATTATATAAAAGAAAAATACAATAAACCTGGCAATGTTTTTATTGGGCTAGTGCATAGACTAGATAGACCAGTTGGAGGAGTAATGATATTTGCAAGAACTTCAAAGGCTGCTTCTAGACTATCTAATCAAGTTAGAACTAGAAAAATAAGTAAATCATACAGGGCCGTTATTGTAGGTAAATGTGAAAAATCTGGGGATTATGTTGATTATTTATTCAAAGATAAGTCTAAAAATATGGTTAAGGTTGTGGATAAAAATTACAAAGGTGGAAAAGAGGCAAAATTATCTTATAGACTACTAGATAGTCAGTATTCAGATAAAATTAAAATGACATTGTCTTTAGTTAATATAGACTTGCACACCGGTAGATCTCATCAAATAAGAGTACAGTTTTCATCTAGAAAAAATCCTCTATTTGGTGATCAGAGATATTCAAAATACGCAATAGTTGGACAGCAAATAGGATTATGGTCTTATAAAATGCAAGTTGATCATCCAACTACAAAGGAAAGAATGACATTTATTTCTGAACCTCCAGATATATATCCATGGAATATTTTTAAATAGGTAATATTATGAGTGCAAAAAAATTTAATTATGGAGGCTTTTTTATAAAAGAAGCTGTTGGAAACAACGCATTTTCCTATGATGAAAGAGAAAATAAAAAAATTTATGTGCCAGAATTAATAGAAGCAAATTTAAGTGATGTTAAATTGGGGAATATGCCATCGTTCATAGAGATTGAAGATGGAGTAGAAAATATATGTACAGGGCTCGAGTATATGTACAAAATTGTAGAAGATAAATATTCAGCCAAGCAAATATACTTATTCGACAACCACAATCAATCTTTTTATTTCTGGTGCAAGGCTTTAAATGAAAATTTTATAAATAAAGGTTTAAAACTATTGCATGTAGACCAGCATAAAGATACTAGACCAGCAGAAAACTATGAAGTAGATATAAGCAATATGAATGAAGTAAATAGATATACAAATGAAGTTCTAAATGTTGGATCTTTTATTGATCCAGCTATGAAATTGGGCATATTTTCAGAGTTATTTATAGTAGATTCTACTTATACACTTAGAAATATAGTAAAAGGACCATATGTATTAGATTTAGATTTAGATTTTTTCTCAATAGATATGGATTATATAGATTATGATGAAAAAATAGAAAGAGTAAGGGAATATATAGGTGAAGCTAGCTTGATTACTATTGCTACCAGCCCTTATTTTATAGAGCAAGAAAGAGCAATTAAGGCTCTAAATGACTTGTTATTAATATAGTTACCACTAGAAAAAAAATCGCATTTATGCTATTATTACTAGGTACAAATAGATTGAATAAAAATCATGTTGGTTAGACTAATATACGGAGGGTTAAGATGTTATACGAAAAGTGGAAAGAAGTAAGTGAAAATCATGAAAATGAACAAGAAGAAGTAAAGTTTTGGGAAGAATTTTTAAGGTCTGAAACTAATATTTATATAAATGTATTAAACAACAAAACTCAGATAATAGCAGGAAAAGTTTCTGATTTAGCAGAAAAATATGGAACGAGTACAGTATTTTTCCTAGGATTTTTAGATGGAATTAACGAGAGTATAGAAATGTCTCAAGATCTAGAAAAGATAGAGGAAGATACTCAGATAAATATAAAAATTGACTGGGAAAAACTATACTATAATATGGTAGACGTTGAAGCTCATTGGTTATACAACTTAAAGGGGTGGAATGAAATCTTAGATGCTAATCTTAGAAAGAATATACAAAAGGAACATAATAAGAGTAAAATAGTAGTAAAAGATGATAAAATAGGAAGAAACGACCCATGTCCATGTGGAAGTGGTAAAAAATATAAGAAATGTTGTGGTAAATAAATAAAATAAGTTGACAAAAAGGTTTTCATGTTGTAAAATAATCTGTTAGCATTGACCTAGTTTGATTTCTGTGGTATAATAATGTATACACGGAAAAGGACGGTGATATTTTGGCAACTACAGCGACATTGGACAATATCAGACATACTTTAGAAAAGTATGTGGGAAAGAAGATTTTGCTTAAAGCAAACAAAGGCAGAAAGCAGATCGTTACTAAACAGGGCGTTCTTGAAACAGTATATCCTAGTGTTTTCGTGATCAAAGTTGGTCATGGAGAAGGTGGATATGAAAGAGTAGCTTATAGCTATTCAGATTTATTGACTGAAACAGTAAAAATTAAGGTCTTTAAAAGTAATAAAGTTAGTTAATTAATTGAAATTATATGATTCTAAGCCACCTATTAATAGGTGGCTTTAATTATTTTTACTATATAGGAATTTATGGTATAATTAATATGATATTTTTGTATTATAAATACATTGAACGGAGGAACAAATGAAATCTGTCAGATTAAAAGCTAAGGGTAAGATAAACCTATCTATTGATATAAAGGGCATATTGGAAGATGGTTACCATGATGTAGAGATGATAATGCAGTCAGTAGATATAAATGATAATATAGTAATTAGAAAAACATCAAAGGATTTTAGGTTAGTCTGTTCAAATCCAATAATACCAGTAGATGACAGAAATATTATGTATAAAACTTGGTATTTGATGAAGGAAAAATTCGATTTAAAAGAAAATATTGAAATTTTCCTTGAGAAAAATATACCGATTGCAGCTGGTATGGCAGGTGGTAGTGCTGATTCTGCAGCTGTGTTTGTCGGAGTGAATTACTTATTTAACTTAGGATTATCAGAAGATGAACTAATGAAACTATCTGAATTATTGGGATCAGATATAGCTTTTTGTATACAGGGAGGAACATCCATAGCTGTAGGAAAAGGAACAAGCTTAGAAAAAATTAGTCCCTTGAATGAAAAAATTAAAATTATAGTCTGTAAACCAGATATATTTGTATCTACAAAAAAAGTTTATAACAAATTTGATGAAATGAATTGCCAAGGATATGTATTCAATAGGCCTAATAATAAAAAAATAATAAAAGCTATAGAAATAAATGATATTGAAACATTATCTTATGAGATGAAAAATGTACTTGAAGAAGTCACAAATAAATGGACACACCAAATAGATGATATTCAAGAAATTATGAAATCATATAATGCTCAGCTGACAATGATGAGCGGAAGTGGACCGACTGTTTTTGGTTTTTTTAATGATGAAAGAGATTTAAAAAAATGTAGTAGAGAATTAAGAAAGAAATACACTCAAACTTATATAACTAAACCGACTACAAAGGGGGTTGAAATTTGTGGGAATAAATAGATTAAAATTGGATAATTATAAGCCACTTAGGGATGTAGTATTTGAAAATATTAGAGGGGCCATAATGGAAGGTGTATTAAAACCAGGGGAGAGATTGATGGAGATTCAATTGGCAGAACAACTTGGAGTTAGTAGAACACCGGTCAGAGAAGCCATTAGAAAACTTGAATTAGAAGGGCTAGTGATAATGTTACCTCGTAAAGGTGCTTATGTAGCTGATATGAGCAAAAAAGATTTAATAGATGTATTAGAAGTTAGACTTGGTTTAGAAGGTTTGGCAGCTTATTATGCAGCAGAAAGAATCAGAAAGGATCAAATAGAGACTTTAGAAAAAATTTCTGAGGACCTAGAAAAATATGTAGAGCAAAATGATTTAGAGAATATTTTAAAAATGGATGAATACTTTCATATGTTAATTTTTGACGCTTCAGGGAACAGTAGATTAAAATCAATGATAATATCAGTATGGGAGACTGTATACAGATTTAGAATAAAATATATGTCAGATTATAATTCTGCCGTAAATATTGTAGAAGAACACAAAAAGCTAATAGAGGCTTTAAAGAAAGGAAAGGGAGATCTTGCAGAAAAGCTTGCTAGAGAACATATAGAAAAGGCAGAGCAATTTATGATTGAACAGTTGATGCAAGATAAGACGGTGTAAGTTATGGATAACAGACCAATAGGAGTTTTCGATTCTGGTTTGGGGGGACTAACAGTTCTAAAGGAAATAAATAAATATTTAGAGAACGAAGATACTATTTATTTTGGAGATACAGCAAGAGTACCATATGGACCTAGATCAAAGGAAACTATAATAAAATATACTTTTCAAGCAATAAACTTTTTAATTACTAAAAATGTGAAGGCTATTGTAATAGCTTGCAATACGGCTACAGCAAGAGCATTGTCAGAAGCTAGAATTCAATTCACAATACCAATAGTTGGGGTAATTGAGCCAGGTGCAAAAACAGCAAGTGAATATACAAAGAATAATATAGTAGGAGTAATAGGAACAGCGGGAACAATTAGCTCAAAAGCATATGTAAAGGCTATTAATAGAAGAAATCCAGATATAAAAGTAATAGCGAAGGCCTGTCCACTTTTTGTACCATTAGTAGAAGAAGGGTGGGCAAACAAAGAAATATCATCTGTTGCTGCTCATATGTATTTAGATGAGCTAGTAGAACAGGGGGTGGATTCCATAGTTCTTGGTTGTACCCATTATCCAATTTTAAAGAGAACAATTGGCGAAGCTGTAGGTATGGATGTAAAACTAATAAATCCAGCAAAGGAAACAGCTCTCTATCTGAAGAAAATCTTAGAAGAAAATAATATGGAGACTCAATCAACAATAAAAGGTAAATGTCAGTATTATGTATCTGATATCAATGAGCAATTTGAAGAAGTAGCAAGTGAGTTTTTGAAAAGAGAAATAGAAGGATTGAAAAAAGTAGAAATACATAAATACTAAACAAAAGTAGGGTATGAGGAAATTATGAATGTAAAATTGAAGATTAGGACATCGCAAATTATTAATAAAGAGCAAATTGACACTATTGAAGAAACTTATAGTGGAATTATGATAGAAAAATCTGCTAGTATATTTGTTAAATTTGATGAAATAAGTGGTGAAAATACCAGTAAAGGTCTAATAAAAATATCTGAAGATAGGATTGTAGTCCATAGAAATGGTAATATAAATTCTAAAATGATATTTATTGAAAATCAAATTCATAAAACTATATATGATGCAGGTAGTGCCGTTTTTGATATGGTTATACATACTAAAAAAATAGAAAAAATGATTTGCGATAAAGAAATGAGAATTATACTCCACTACTCACTAAATTTAGATAAGTTAATGGATTCAGAGAATAGAGTTGAGATAATTATTAGCTCGGAGGATTGTAATGATAATAGATAAAGTTGTAAAAACTATTGAAAATAATAATTTAATAGAAAAAAATGACTCTATTATTGTAGCCCTATCTGGAGGGCCAGATTCTGTTTTTTTATTGCATGTTTTGAGTAGACTATCAGAAAGATATAATTTAAGCTTATATGCTGTACATTTAAACCATCAAATAAGAGGTTTAGATGCACATTTGGATGCACTTTATGCATCCAATTTTTGTAATGAGTTGGATATACCTTGTTTTATAAAATCCATAGATGTTCCCCAATACTGTAGAGAGAAAGGTCTAGGTATTGAAGATGGAGCAAGAATTTTAAGATATGAGATATTTGAAGATGTAAGACAAAGGCTTGGTGCAAATAAAATAGCGGTTGGTCATAATAAAAATGATCAAGCGGAAACTATTTTGATGAGACTAATGAGAGGAACTGGTTTAAAGGGATTATGTGGCATTGATTACATAAGAGATTCTAAGATAATTAGACCCATACTTGACATAGATAGGCAGGATATAGAAGAGTATTGCAAGGAATATGAGCTTAATCCTAAGATAGATAAGACTAATTTGGAAGATATATATTCTAGAAATAAGATTAGGCTAAATATACTTCCATATATGAAAAAAGAATTCAACGAAAATATTGTAGATACCCTAGTCAGAATGGGGCATAGCATTAGACAAGACTTGGATTTTATAGACATAGAAGTAGAAAAAAACTATGAAAATTGTGTAAAATTATATAGAAGTGGTGCATATATATTTACCGATTATATGAATGATTTGCATAAATCTATAAAAACAAGAATATTAATAAAAACTATAAAAGAGATAATAGGCAAAGGCAATTCTGTAGGTAAAAAGCATATTGATAATTTGTTAGAATTATTTGAAGAGGATAAATTAAATAAAAAATTAGATTTGCCAAATGGATTAAAAGCAATAAGACATAGAGAATATGTATATATAGGCAAAGATGAAGTAAAAATAAGTAAGAATGATTTTGAATACACAGTTAATATAAAAGATAATTTAAGAGGTCAAGTATATATAGAAGAAATAGATAAAAGCTTCAAATTCAATGTAATCTCTTCACAATATTTTGATAGAGGATTGATAGGAAATAAAAAACAGTATTTGGATTATGATAAATTATCAGAAAATATAAAGTTGAGAAATAGACGTCAAGGTGATAGAATAAAATTGTCAGGCGGAACGAAGAAGATAAAAAACTTTTTTACTGACATGAAAATATCTAATGAAGACAAAGGATCTACACTTATGTTACTTAGTGAAGATATAATTGCAAGTATATGTGGGTATAGAGTAAATGTTGACTATAAAGTAGATGAAAATACAAACAATATACTCGAATTTATAATAGAGTAAACACAAGGAGGGGTTTTATTGAAAAAAATGCTAAGAAATGTTGGCTCGTACTTGGCTATTATTTTAATAATAGCGCTTATATATCAATATATGGGTGGTAGCCAAGAGAAAGTAGAAAATATACCATTTTCTAAGATGTATAGCCAATTAAAAACTGGCCAGATAGGTAGCGTTCATATGGTTGATGATACGTTAATTGAAGGAACATTAAAAGACGGAAAAACAAAGTTTAAATCTTATATTCCAAAAGAAGTAAGAGGAGATAAACTTTCTACAGACCTATTAAATGGAATAGAAAAAAATAACTTGATAATAAATGGTGAAGGAAAACCTACTACTCCTTGGATAGTAGAAATGCTTCCAACTTTAATATTAATATTATTTATGGTATTTGCTTTTTATGTGATGATGAGCCAATCACAAGGCGGTGGCGGAAAGATGATGAATTTTTCAAAATCAAAGGCCAAATTACATAAGTCATCGGATAAAAATAGGGTAGTATTTGATGATGTAGCAGGATTAGAAGAGGAGAAGGATGAATTACAAGAAGTAGTAGATTTCTTGAAATATCCAAAAAGATATATATCGTTAGGAGCAAGAATACCAAAAGGAATATTAATGGTAGGACCTCCAGGTACAGGGAAGACTTATCTTTCTAAGGCAGTAGCAGGAGAAGCGGGTGTACCATTTTTCTCAATAAGTGGATCTGACTTTGTTGAAATGTTTGTAGGTGTAGGAGCATCTAGAGTCAGAGATTTATTTGAACAAGCTAAAAAAGAAGCTCCAGCTATAATATTTATAGATGAGATTGATGCTGTAGGGAGAAAAAGAGGAGCAGGTCTTGGTGGTGGACACGATGAAAGAGAACAGACTCTAAATCAGTTGTTGGTTGAAATGGATGGTTTTGGTATAAATCAAGGTATAATAATAATGGCTGCTACAAATAGGCCAGATATACTAGATCCAGCTCTGCTTAGGCCAGGACGTTTTGATAGACAGGTAGTAGTAGGAACACCTGATGTTAGAGGTAGAGAAGCAATATTTAAAGTTCATTCAAGAAATAAACCTCTAGCTGATGATGTTAACTTAGCCACATTAGCTAAATCTACTGCAGGATTCACTCCAGCTGATATAGAAAATATAATGAATGAAGCAGCAATACTAACAGCTAGAAATAAAAAAGATAAGTTGGATATGAAGACCATTGAAGAAGCTATAACTAAAACAGTAGTAGGTGTAGCTAAGAAATCTAAGGTTATAAGTGAAAAAGAAAAAATACTTACAGCTTACCATGAAGGTGGTCATGCAGTATGCGCACATGTACTAGATTTAATGGATCCAGTTCATCAGGTTACAATTATACCAAGAGGTATGGCTGGTGGATTTACTATGCAGTTGCCAACGGAGGATAAATATTATTCAACTAAGGGTGAAATGATGCAAGAATTGATAGTTCTATTAGCGGGAAGAGTATCTGAGGAAATAAATCTTGATGATATATCTACAGGAGCATCAAATGACCTTGAGAGAGTAACTAAATTAGCTAGAAATATGGTGGCAAAATATGGAATGAGTGAGAAACTTGGTCCTCTTAACTTCTCATCTTCTGATGAAGTATTTTTAGGAAATAGTTTTGGTCATACAAAGGAATACTCGGAAGGTGTAGCTTCAGAAATAGATACTGAAGTTAGAAGAATAGTAGTTGACGCATACGAAAAAACTAGAAAAATTTTACTAGAAAATCAAGATCGTGTAGACTATATAGCAAAGGCTCTACTTGAATATGAAACTTTAAATGACAAAGAATTTAAGGATGCATATGATATGGTTCTCCCTTTAAAGGCCGAGACTATCATGGAGGCACAAGAAGTAAAAGAAGAGATAGAAGAAATAAAAGATAGTGTAAAAAATATAGATAATAAAGAAATATAGCTAATACAAAAATCCAACTATACATTTAGTATAGTTGGATTTTTAATTTTAAAAATTTATATATATGAATCAAGTCCTCTAATTGAAATTTCACCAGTATATATTGTATCTATTTTTCCGTTTTCATATCTTATAAGTAAATTTGCATTGTCATCAATATCAATTGCATGAACTTTTGTTTTTTTGTCTTTATTTATTATATATATATCTTTACCTATGACAGCAGAGTTGTTTCTTAGTAAATCCAAACATGGTTTAAAATTATAGTTTAAAAATTCATTATAGAAATACTCAAATTCCTTTAGAAATTCTACTAATAAATCAACTTTATTTATAGTGTATCCTTCGTTCAAAAGTGAGCTTGCAATTGATTGTATTGTTTTATCAAATGATTTTGCCTTTAGATTTATGCCAATTCCAACTACTATGTATGAAATTTTATCTATTTCTGCCACCATTTCAGTCAAAATACCACATATTTTTTTTGAATTTAAAATAATATCATTTGGCCACTTGATTGTAGCACTTATTCCTAGATTCTTGAGAGCTTTAATTATAGATGCACCTGCCACTTGTGTAATAAAATTAGCCTTTATAATGGGGATATCTGGTTTGAGTATCAGAGAAAAATATAAACCCTCATCATGTTTTGATATCCATGTCTTCCCAATACGACCTCTTCCCTTAGTTTGCTCATCAGAAACTATCAAAGTTCCCTCTCTTGACTTATCGGCGATTTTCTTTGCCTGTGAATTTGTCGAATCTATAGTTTCAAAGTAATGTATATTACGACCTATATATTTAGTATTTAGTTTTTGTAATAATTCATATTGTAAAAAGTTTTTTTCAGGGGTAGATAATAATTTGTATCCACTTCCATTTTTTGACTCTATTATAAAACCTTCTTTTTTTAGGCTGTTAATGTGTTTCCATACAGATGCTCTAGATATATTAAGTCTCTCAGAAATGCTTTCTCCAGACATATATGTATCTCTATTATTTAATAGTATTTCTGCAATTAAATCTTTTGTATTATTCATCATACTGCTCCTGTTTTTATTATTAAAATTAAATAATTTCTTTACACTTATTCTAGCATAAAAAAAATATAATTTCACTAAGTTAATAGTATAGTGGAATTCTTTAAATATTATAATAATGTTCATATTTCTTGATAATATGATATAAGGGTGATAAAATAGTACTGTTAAGCATAAGTTAAAAGTTAATTAAAAGGAAATTTTTAATTATATATAATATAGATAAAAACTCAATGATAGTGTCATTGGGCCAACAGATAATGGTAATGAGAGGAAAATAATAATATGTTATTAGTATTCGATGTAGGAAACACAAATATGGTACTAGGTGTCTATGATGGCAAAAATTTGGTTAGAGATTGGCGTATAAATACAGCACTTAATCAGACATCAGATGAATATGGGGTATTGATCAAGAGTTTATTTGATGCTAGTAATCTCAGTTTAGACAAGGTAGATGCAATAATTATATCTTCAGTAGTGCCTGCTGTAATGCACTCACTAGAAAACTTCTGTATGAAATATTGTGATATAGAGCCATTAGTAGTAGGACCTGGAATCAAGACTGGCTTGAATATTAAGTATGATGATCCTAAAATGGTAGGAGCAGATAGAATAGTAAATGCAGTAGCTGCTATACAAAAGTATGGAAGTCCATTGATAGTAATTGATTTTGGAACAGCAACTACATATTGTGCAATTTCTGGAAAAGGAGAATATCTTGGAGGAGTAATAGCACCTGGACTTAAAATATCAAGCGAAGCCTTATTTCAGAAAGCGTCAAAATTACCGAGAGTAGAAATTGTGAAACCTGAAAATATAATATGCAAGGATACAATATCCTCAATTCAAGCAGGTTTAGTATATGGATATGCTGGTCAATGCGAAAAAATTGTTGGCTTGATGAAAGAGGAGTTGGGTAAGAATGAAACGACAGTTATAGGAACAGGAGGTTTGGCTAATATGATATCATCAGAAACTGATGTTATAGATGTAGTCGACTCTAATCTAACCTTAGAAGGACTTAGAATTATCTACGAAAAGAACTGTTAAATTCTTAAAAATGGAAAGTTGAGATATAAATGAAGTTTAGAGATTTTGAAGTAAAAAATGAAGTATTTTTAGCTCCAATGGCTGGAGTTACAGATTTGCCTTTTAGACTGATATGTAAGGAGCATGGATGTGGTTTATTATATACAGAAATGATAAACGCAAAGGCCCTTTGTTATAATGACGAAAATACAAAAAAAATGTTGAACATAGCAGATGAAGAATTGCCAGTAGCAGTACAAATATTTGGCAGTGAACCAGAGTATATGGCAAGAGCTACTGAGATTTTAAATGAATATCCTAATGAAGTCTTGGATATTAATATGGGATGTCCGGCACCAAAGGTTATAAAAAATGGTGATGGGTCAGCTCTTATGAAAAATCCAGAGCAAATAAAGAGAATTTTAGATAAAGTATTAGAAAAGTCAAAAAAATCAGTGACAATAAAAATAAGAAAAGGATGGGATGAAAACTCCGTAAATGCCATTGAGATAGCAAAAATTGCACAAGAAGCAGGCGTAGATGCAATTACAATACATGGAAGAACTAAGGAACAATATTATTCAGGAAAAGCAGATTGGGATATTATTGAACAAATTAAATCAGAAATAAAAATACCTGTAATTGGTAATGGAGACGTAGTTACTATAGGAGATGCTATTGCAATAAAAGAAAAAACAAAATGTGATGCTATTATGATTGGTAGGGGAGCTCAAGGAAATCCATGGATTTTTGAAACGATAAATGCCTATATACAAAAAGGCATAATATTAGATCCACCAAGCAAGGAAGAAAAAATTAACGTAGCTATAAAACATTTAAAAATGGCTATAAAAGAGCATGGAGAATATGTTGCCATAAGAGAAATGAGAAAACATATAGGATGGTATTTAAAAGGAATGAAGCATTCAGCTAGATTTAGAGATGAAATAAATCATTTGACTAGTGAAACTGAAGTGATAAAAGCTTTGGAAGAATGTGCAAAAGCTTGACATTCTAGGTTTTTTAGAATATAATATACCGGACACACAATAAATTGTGTATAATTTTCGCACAATTTAAATAGACTTATAAATTATTTTAAATAGCTTATATAAATAAAAGAATTTAAATTTGGAGGTTACGGGCATGGAAGAAAATAAAGAGATAATACTTACTCAAGAAGGTTTTGATAAATTAGAAGAAGAATTAGAAGCATTAAAAACAACAGGTAGAAAAGAAGTAGCAGAGAGATTAAAAGTAGCCATATCATTTGGTGATTTATCTGAAAATGCTGAATATGATGAAGCTAAAAAAGAACAGGCAGCATTGGAAGAAAGAATATTAAAGCTAGAAAATATGGTAAGAGTAGCCATAATAATTGATGAAAGTAATGTAGATCTTGATATAGTTACTATAGGATCAAAGGTTACTATATATGATAGAGATTTTGATGAGGAAGTTGATTATGTAATAGTTGGTAGTGCAGAAGCAGATCCATTCGAAGGTAAAATATCTAATGAATCTCCAATAGGTAAAGCTCTTCTAGGTTGCAAAAAGGGTGATGTAGTAGAAGTAAATGTGCCAGATGGAATCACAAAAATCGAGATAAAAGAAATAAATAGATAATTCAAAGCAATTATAAAATATAAATAGGAGGATATAATGGGAAATACTAACCAGGAAAGTCAGGTTGAAAACCTAAGTGAAGTACTACAGGTAAGAAGAGATAAGCTAAAAAATCTTCAAGAAATAGGAAAAGACCCTTTTAAAATAAGCAAGTATGATGTTACACATCATTCTGATGAAATTAAAAATAACTATGATAAGCTAGAAGGAAAACATGTTTGTATAGCTGGCCGTATAATGACAAAGAGAATAATGGGTAAGGCAGCATTTGCTCATATTCAAGACCAGAATGGTAAAATACAAGTTTATATCAAAAGAGATGATATAGGAACTGATGACTATAAGTTATTCAAGACTTATGATATGGGAGATATAGTAGGAATAGAAGGATTTGTTTTCAAGACAAAGACTGAAGAAGTTTCTGTTCACGCTGAAAAGGTGACCCTATTATCAAAGTCATTACAGGTATTACCAGAAAAATATCATGGATTAAAAGATGTTGATTTAAGATATAGACAAAGATATGTGGATTTAATAGTAAATCCAGAAGTAAAAGAAGCATTCCTTACTAGAACAAAGGCGTTAAAGGCCCTTAGATCTTATTTAGATGATAGAGGATTTTTGGAAGTTGAAACTCCTATTCTAAATACTATTGCTGGGGGAGCTAATGCAAGACCTTTTATTACACACCATAATACTCTTGGAATTCCAATGTATTTAAGAATCGCCAATGAATTATATTTAAAGAGACTAATAGTTGGTGGATTTGATAAGGTTTATGAAATGGGTAGAATGTTCAGAAATGAAGGAATGGACATGAAGCACAATCCAGAATATACAGCCATAGAATTATATCAGGCTTACGCTGACTATAAGGATATGATGGAAATTACTGAAAATGTAATTTCACATATGGCAGAAGTTGCAACAGGTAGTATGAAAGTTAATTATCAGGGGACAGAGATAGACTTTACTCCTCCATGGAAGAGAATGACTATGGAAGAATGTGTAAAAGAATATGCAGGTGTTGACTTTGCAGGGATTAACACAGATGAGGAAGCTTTAGAAGTGGCTAGAGAAAAGGGAATAGAAATAACTCCTGGTATGAGAAGAGGAGAAGTAATAAATGCATTCTTTGAAGAATTTGGTGAAGATAAATTAATACAGCCAACATTCATAACTCATCACCCAGTTGAAGTGTCGCCTCTAGCGAAGAGAAATGTAGATGATCCAAGAAGAACGGATAGATTTGAAGCATTCGCAAATAAGTGGGAATTAGCAAATGCATTCTCTGAACTAAATGATCCAATTGACCAGAGAGGAAGATTTGAAGATCAGGTTAGAAAAAGAGAATTAGGTGATGATGAAGCTTGCGAAATGGATGAAGATTTCTTAAATGCACTAGAAGTAGGTCTACCTCCAACGGGTGGTCTAGGAATTGGTATAGATAGAGTAATAATGTTACTTACAAATTCTACTACTATTAGAGACGTACTATTATTCCCTACAATGAAGCCAATCGGTCATGTAGATGAAAGAGTAGAAGTTGAAGCATCAAATGAGCTAGAAGAAAAAATAGATTTTTCTAAGGTAAAGGTTGAGCCTTTATTTGAAGATATGGTAGACTTTGAAACATTTTCAAAGTCAGATTTGAGAGTTGTAAAGGTCATAGCTTGCGAAGAAGTACCAAAGAGCAAGAAGTTACTTAAGTTCACTTTAAATGATGGTTCTGGAACTCAAAGAACTATTCTAAGTGGAATAAAGGATTATTACTCAGCAGAAGAACTAGTTGGAAAGACTTTAGTTGCAATAACTAACCTGCCTCCTAGAAAAATGATGGGTATAGAATCTTGTGGTATGATAATATCAGCTGTACATAAGGAAGAAGATGAAGAAAGATTAAATCTTCTAATGTTAAGCAATAGAATACCAGCAGGAGCAAAACTTTATTAAGAGTATAAAATTAAAATAAGTAAGTTTAAAATTAGTTTTTAGTTTAAAAGTAAGGAACACAAATATGATAATTCATAAATGTGTTCTTTTTTACCGAAAATATATTAAATAGTTTATATTGAATAAAATTAAAATGGTAGGTGATAATTATGGAAGATTTGATTAAAAAATTCAGTGAATATATCGAAGAATCACATAATATAGTATTTTTCGGAGGAGCGGGAGTATCTACAGAGAGTGGCATTCCAGATTTTAGAAGCAAAGATGGTTTATATAATCAGAAAGATATTAAATTTGATAAATATCCTCCCGAATATTTACTTAGCCATACATGTCTGGTAAAAGAGCCAAAGGTATTTTTTGAATTTTATAGGCAAAAAATGGATGCAAGAAATATTCAGCCAAATGCAGCCCACTTTGCCCTTGCCGAACTGGAAAAACTTGGAAAATTAAAATCTATTATCACTCAAAATATTGATGGTTTGCATCAAAAAGCAGGAAGTAATATTGTCTATGAAATACATGGAACAACAAAAGAAAACTATTGTGATAAATGTAATAAGAAGTATCCATCAGACTATATATTTGATTCAAAGGAAAGTATACCTCAATGTGAATGTGGAGGTATTGTTCGTCCAAAAGTAACATTATATGAGGAAGGTCTTCCAGAAGATGCCGTAAGTAATGCGATATCTGCTATTAGAAAAGCGGATATGCTTATTGTTGCGGGAACTTCATTACAAGTATATCCTGCAGCATCTTATGTTCATAATTTTACTGGCAAACACTTAGTTGTTATCAACAAAGAACCAATAAACGTAAAATTAGATAATAAAAAAGATATATTTATACAGGGATCTGTAGGAGAAATTTTAAGGAATATTATTTAGCAATAAAAATATTTATATTTAATATGATGAAAGATAAATATAAGAAATATTTATTTAATTGAAAATAAGATAATTGATAATCATTAAAATGGAGATACTTAAATGTATCTTCTTTTTTTATTAAAATATTTGAAAATACTAGTTTATATTGACAAGGGAATTAAATTAAATAATATTTATTGATTGACATTATCAAATGATTATGATATTCTAATTTATGAAAATGGATATCATTCGATAAATAATTCCAGATTTAGAAAAGGGGAGATTGGTGAACATAATAATTTCTTTATTTATTGCTGTTGGATTATCTTATTTATTCAGCAATCAAATAAAAAAGTATAACAAATATATTTATATTTGGGTGGCAACACTGTCTATGATGGCAATTATACATGCTATATTAATTTTAAATTCTTATTCAATTCATTATGTGAGTGTTCTTAAGTGGTTGATGAAAGCAATAGACTCTGGAGCGATGGGCGGAGCTTTTTTTATATTGGTAATGTATATGGGAGTATTTGATATGAGGATGATATATGCTAGAAAATTAAGGACTATAAGAGCTGAACTATCAATAATTGCTTGTATAATTACTATACCACATAACATTCATTATTTATTTGCATTCATATTGAATATGAAAAATATTGTAAGTGGAAGAGATATTTCACTTTGGCTTAATTTAATGATGTTTGCATCGGGAATATTTGCTATAGGAATTATGATTCCATTATTCATTACTTCTTTTACTCTTATTAGAAAAAAGATGAATGGTAAAGCGTGGAAGAATCTGCAAGAATTTGCCTATATATTTTATGCCATGATTTTTGTGCAGATAATAATGGTTTATTTAAGTAAGCCATCTAGTTTAGCAAGAAACTTAAATCTTATTTTCTATATATTGCTTTTTAGTACTTATACAGTATTAAAATTGAAGATTATTTTGGAGAAGAGAAGAAATAGAGCTTTAGTGCAGAGTAGATGAGTTTGGGGGGTTCAGTGAGAATAAAAAAAGAGTTAATAGTTACAATTTGTGCCAGCTTGTTAATAATAATTTTAGTAAGTATAGGATCATCTATAGATAAAATAAGTACAACAGCTAGGAATAACAAAGCAGAAGAGAAGGTACATAAACAGGATAGATATGAACTAAAAAATAAAAATTGCAATGATGTGAAAAAGGATTCCTCTATTAATGATAACGTCTCAAAAAAATCTAATACACAAGCTAACATAGCTAGTTATGATGGTATATCTAAGGGATTTAAGGGAGACATTAAAGTTAGAGTAAAAGTGGATAGTGGAAAAATTTCTGATATAGAAATTTTAGAATCTAGCGACGATGAGGAATATTTTAATAATGCTAAGAATCTAATAGGAGATATCATACACAAATAATAAAAGTGAGACTAGTAATGATAGATATAAAATAGAAAATGATAAATTAAAAAAGCAAATAGCAGAATTGATAAATTATAATTCTAAAGTAGATAGGAGTAAGATAAGAGATGGCATATACGAAGGTGTCGGCTTAGGTTATGAAAATAGGCAAACAAAAGTAAAGGTTAGAATAGAAAAGCAAAAAATAACGAATATAGATATAGTTTCTACTGGTGACGATGAGCCGTTTTTCTCAAATGCAAAATCAAAAGTTATTAATAGCATAATTGAAAAAAATAGTCCTGCAGTAGATATAGTAAGCAGAGCTACCTTTAGTAGCAATGGAATTAAATCAGCAGTAAAGAATGCCTTAGAAAAAGCGAGTAATCAAACTTCAGCAGATTCTTCATACACTAATAACTTAGAAGAAAGAATAAGGAAGCTAGAAAAAGAATTACATGAAACAAAAGAAAAATTGAATAAGAAAAATGAGGAAATAAAAAAAATAGAGATTGAAAAAAACAATATTAAAACAGAAGATAATTCTACATCAAAGAATGAGTTTGTTTTACCTGAAAGCAAAAAAAATGGAACATTTATAGGTAAATCAAAGGGGCATAAGGGCAAGGACATTTTAGTTGAAGTGACGACTAAAAATGGGAAAATAGAAGAGATAAATGTAAAAGAAATATCTGATGATATGAGTTTTATTAATAAATCTATGGCCGTAAAAGATTCATTGTTAAATAATAATTATAACATGACCCTTGAAGCTTTTAGAGAGTTTGGAGATTTGAGTTATAAAATTGAGAATAAAAAAATTAATGAACTTCCAGAGTATATAAAAAGTCGAGTCAAAGAACTTAGTTATCCACTTGACACAAAAGAAACAAATCCAGTATTCACTAGTGAAATAAGCAAAATAATAAGAGAGTATTGGAAATATATTAATAATGAGAATTACATAAGAGAGATTGATGTAACTGCTTCAGCAACTAGAAGCGCAGCAGGCATAATGAACTAGTCGTAACTAGTGGTGTTAACTATGAAGATGCATTGTCAGTATCTCCTTATACTATTAAGAAAAATGCCAATCTACTGTTGGTAAATGAAACTGAAGGCTTGGACGGAATCAACAAGCATATAAAAAATATAAAGCCAAATAAAGTTACAATAATTGGTGGATATAAATCTATATCAAATAGTGTTAAAAAGAATTTAAAGAAGACTTTATTGAAAATTAAATAGTAGAATTTTCAATAACAGTAAAGATATTAGATTTTAAGTTTTTAAATTTTAATTTATAGAATAGTTTTGAATTGTGCTAGATATATAGTATTAAAAAAATAAAAAAGAATCTCTGAATAAGAGATTCTTTTTTTATATTTATTATATAATTTGAATTATAAAATGTTATAGTTAGTTATTGTTGTATGTAAGGGTTAATAAAATCTTCTAATTTATTAACCCCATCTAAAAATTCATCTTCATGGCAAGCGTAAGATATTCTTACATATTCATCTATTCCAAAGGCTTTGCCAGGTACAAGAGCGACTCTTTTTTCATTCAAAAAGTCTTCACAGAATTTTATAGAGAAACTTTCATCATAGTTGTAGTTTTTCTTAACGTTAGATAAATCAACAAAAATATAAAATGCTCCTAATGGTTTTACATAGGAAATTCCTTTAATTTTATCTAATCTATTAGTTATTATTTCATATCTTCTTTTATATGTTTCTACCATATTATCCATGTCATCTTGGCATTCCTTAAGAACCCCCAATCCAATATATTGAGCAGTAAGTGATGGATGAGAAACAACATGGCTTTGTATAGAAGACATAGCTTTTGCTATTTCAGTGTTAGAAGCCGTATAGCCAAGTCTAATACCAGTCATAGCTGCACACTTAGCAAATCCGTTAACAGTAATAGTGATATCTTTTATCTCGGGGCTAAGAGATGCTACGGAAATAAAGCTATTATCAAAATGAA
Source organism: Peptostreptococcus equinus (assembly GCF_027125355.1). NCBI lineage: Bacteria > Bacillati > Bacillota > Clostridia > Peptostreptococcales > Peptostreptococcaceae > Peptostreptococcus > Peptostreptococcus equinus. The sequence continues at coordinate 123,967 of NZ_CP114052.1, forward strand.
TTTTTTCGTAAATTTCATCAGCCATAATATAAATATTATTTTCTATGCAAACCTTAGCTATTTCTACTAGTTCATCTTTTGTATATACAGCTCCTGTTGGGTTAGAAGGGTTTGTAAGAATTAGCAATTTGGAATTTTCATTTATAGAAGCTAGAAGATCCTCCTTTGTTAGTTTGAAATCATGTTCTTTTTTAGTTTTTATTTCTCTAGGAATGGCATTTGTAACTTTTACCATTTCAGAATAACTTACCCAATAAGGTAATGGAAGTAGAACTTCATCGCCAGGGTCTGTAATGGCAAGTAAAATATTAGTAATAGAATTTTTAGCACCACTAGATAGAACAATTTGGTCAGGAGTGTATTCTATATTATTTTCTTTAGATAACTTTTTGCAAATTTCTTCTCTTAATTCGGTTATACCAGAGACTAAATCATATTTTGTTTTATTATCATCTAATGATTTTTTACCATATTCTTTTGCTTTTTCTGGAACATTAAAGTCAGGCTCTCCTATGCTTAAATTAATTATATTATTACCTTGAGCTTTAAGTTCTTTTACCTTTGAACTAATACCTACCGTAACGGAAGGTGTTATATTTTTTAAACGATTTGATAGCATATTTCCTCCTTAATTATATAAAAATACTAAATACTAAATACTAAATGAATTAATATATATCTAAATGAATTAATGTATATCTAAGTAAGTTTATATATTTATATTATTATACTGTTGTATATAATTTTACCACAAAAGACGAATTTTAAAATCTAAAAACTATAAAAAAACTACAAAAAAAATAAAAATCCGAACAAAAAAAACGTAATTTATAAAAATGTGTACAATAAATAAAAAAGTTTAAAAAAAATAAAAATAATATTGACTTTGGATTATTATGGTGGTATAGTATTACTTGTCCTTAAGAAATGAAAGAAAATAAAAAAAGGACTTAAAGAAAAAAGATAAAATAAATTTGCTAAAAAAATTGACAAATTTAAATATCTTTGCTATAATATAAAAGCTGTTAATACAGCATAAATGAACTTTGAAAATTGAACAGCAGGTTAATTCAATAAGCTTTAAATAGCAAATTGATTAATCGTTTAAACTTGATAAGACAATAGTTTTTCAAGATTTAAACCACAAACAAACCAAGCCAGATATTTTAGAGATAACAATAGTCTGAGCACAGAACAAATTTTTTATGAGAGTTTGATCCTGGCTCAGGATGAACGCTGGCGGCGTGCCTAACACATGCAAGTCGAGCGCGACTTATTGATGCTTGCATCTTTAAGTTGAGCGGCGGACGGGTGAGTAACGCGTGGGTAACCTGCCCTATACACATGGATAACATACTGAAAAGTTTACTAATACATGATAATGTACATTTATGGCATCGTAGATGTATCAAAGTGTTAGCGGTATAGGATGGACCCGCGTCTGATTAGCTAGTTGGTGAGATAACAGCCCACCAAGGCAACGATCAGTAGCCGACCTGAGAGGGTGATCGGCCACATTGGAACTGAGACACGGTCCAAACTCCTACGGGAGGCAGCAGTGGGGAATATTGCACAATGGGCGAAAGCCTGATGCAGCAACGCCGCGTGAACGATGAAGGTCTTCGGATCGTAAAGTTCTGTTGCAGGGGAAGATAATGACGGTACCCTGTGAGGAAGCCCCGGCTAACTACGTGCCAGCAGCCGCGGTAATACGTAGGGGGCTAGCGTTATCCGGATTTACTGGGCGTAAAGGGTGCGTAGGTGGTCTTTCAAGTCAGTGGTTAAAGCCTACGGCTCAACCGTAGTCAGCCTCTGAAACTGGAAGACTTGAGTGCAGGAGAGGAAAGTGGAATTCCCAGTGTAGCGGTGAAATGCGTAGATATTGGGAGGAACACCAGTAGCGAAGGCGGCTTTCTGGACTGCAACTGACACTGAGGCACGAAAGCGTGGGTAGCAAACAGGATTAGATACCCTGGTAGTCCACGCCGTAAACGATGAGTACTAGGTGTCGGGGGTTACCCCCCTCGGTGCCGCAGCTAACGCATTAAGTACTCCGCCTGGGGAGTACGCACGCAAGTGTGAAACTCAAAGGAATTGACGGGGACCCGCACAAGTAGCGGAGCATGTGGTTTAATTCGAAGCAACGCGAAGAACCTTACCTAAGCTTGACATCCTTTAGACCGGTGTTTAATCACACCTTCCCTTCGGGGCTAAAGTGACAGGTGGTGCATGGTTGTCGTCAGCTCGTGTCGTGAGATGTTGGGTTAAGTCCCGCAACGAGCGCAACCCTTGTCTTTAGTTGCCAGCATTTAGTTGGGCACTCTAGAGAGACTGCCAGGGATAACCTGGAGGAAGGTGGGGATGACGTCAAATCATCATGCCCCTTATGCTTAGGGCTACACACGTGCTACAATGGGTGGTACAGAGGGTTGCCAAACCGTGAGGTGGAGCTAATCCCTTAAAGCCATTCTCAGTTCGGATTGTAGGCTGAAACTCGCCTACATGAAGCTGGAGTTACTAGTAATCGCAGATCAGAATGCTGCGGTGAATGCGTTCCCGGGTCTTGTACACACCGCCCGTCACACCATGGGAGTCGGAAACACCCGAAGCCGATTATCCAACCGTAAGGAGGAAATCGTCGAAGGTGGAGTCGATAACTGGGGTGAAGTCGTAACAAGGTAGCCGTATCGGAAGGTGCGGCTGGATCACCTCCTTTCTAAGGAGAATTACCTGCTGTTCAATTTTGAAGGTTCATTTTGAATCTTTAAAATTTAAAAAAATGTTATGGGGGTGTAGCTCAGTTGGGAGAGCACTTGCCTTGCAAGCAAGGGGTCAGGAGTTCGACTCTCCTCATCTCCACCATTTGTACCTTGAAAACTGAATATATTGTGATATACAATGACATCTAATAAAATGATAGTAATCTATCCAAGAGAAAACTTGTAAAAACACCAATTATTCTTAACAAGACGTAAGTCTTAAATTTAGAAAAATCTCAATAATAACTGGTCAAGTTATTAAGGGTGTAGGGCGGATGCCTTGGCACTAGGAGCCGATGAAAGACGTGATAAGCTGCGATAAGCTTTGGGGAGTGGCACATACACTTTGATCCAAAGATTTCTGAATGAGGAAACTCACTTGAAGTAATGTTCAAGTATCCCTAGATGAATACATAGTCTATGGAGGGGAACTCAGGGAACTGAAACATCTAAGTACCTGAAGGAAGAGAAAGAAATTCGATTCCGTAAGTAGCGGCGAGCGAACGCGGAAGAGCCCAAACCAAGTTAGTTTACTAATTTGGGGTTGCGGACATGTCACAAAGGAGAGGTATTGTGAGTAGAACAGTTCTGGAAAGTTCGACCACAGAGGGTAATAGTCCCGTAAACAAAGCAAGAAGACTCCGACATGATCCAGAGTACCACGAGACACGTGAAACCTTGTGGGAAGCAGGTGGGACCATCCACCAAGGCTAAATACTACCTAGTGACCGATAGTGAATAGTACCGTGAGGGAAAGGTGAAAAGAACCCCGGGAGGGGAGTGAAATAGAACCTGAAACCCTACACTTACAATCTGTGGGAGCGCATTATTCGCGTGACCGCGTACTTTTTGTAGAACGGGCCAACGAGTTACGTTATGTGGCAAGGTTAAGCACTTCAGGTGTGTAGCCGTAGCGAAAGCGAGTCTTAACTGGGCGAATTAGTTACATGACGTAGACCCGAAACCGGGCGACCTACCCATGAGCAGGATGAAACGAAAGTAAAATTTCGCGGAGGTCCGAACCCACGTACGTTGAAAAGTGCGGGGATGACTTGTGGGTAGCGGTGAAATTCCAATCGAGCTCGGAGATAGCTGGTTCTCCTCGAAATAGCTTTAGGGCTAGCCTTGAATGTAGAGATGTGGAGGTAGAGCACTGAATGTCCTAGGGGGTATTGCACTTACCGAAGACTATCAAACTCCGAATGCCATAATCTTTTATTCAGGAGTCAGACTGTGGGTGATAAGGTTCATAGTCGAAAGGGAAAGAGCCCAGACCGTCAGCTAAGGTCCCAAAATGTATGTTAAGTGGTAAAGGATGTGGGATTGCATAGACAACCAGGATGTTGGCTTAGAAGCAGCCATTCATTTAAAGAGTGCGTAATAGCTCACTGGTCGAGTGATCCTGCGCCGAAGATTTCCGGGGCTAAAACATACTACCGAAGCTACGGCATCAAATATGATGGGTAGAGGAGCTTCCCATGCAGGATGAAGCAGTACCGTAAGGAGCTGTGGACAGTATGGGAGAGAGAATGTTGGCATGAGTAGCGAGATGAGGGTGAGAATCCCTCAGGCCGTAAACCCAAGGTTTCCAGGGGAAGGTTCGTCCTCCCTGGGTTAGTCGGGACCTAAGCTCAGGCCGAAAGGCGTAGGCGATGGATAACAGGTTGATATTCCTGTACTACCGATAATCGTTTGAGAGATGGGATGACACAGTAGGATAAGCTGAGCACACTGTTGGTTATGTGTGTCTAAGTATTGAGGCAGATCAAATAGGCAAATCCGTTTGATTAATGCTAGGATACGAATGGGAGCGAAACTAAGTAGCGAAGCAGCTGATTTCACACTGTCGAGAAAAGTCTCTATCGAGATTAAAGGTACCCGTACCGCAAACCGACACAGGTGGGTGAGGAGAGTATCCTAAGGCCAGCGAGAGAACTGTTGTTAAGGAACTCGGCAAAATGACCCCGTAACTTAGGGATAAGGGGTGCCCCAGAAATGGGGCCGCAGAGAATTGGCCCAAGCGACTGTTTACCAAAAACATAGGTTTCTGCTAAGTCGCAAGACGATGTATAGGAGCTGACGCCTGCCCGGTGCTGGAAGGTTAAGGGGATCTGTTAGAGCAATCGAAGCAGTGATCTTAAGCCCCAGTAAACGGCGGCCGTAACTATAACGGTCCTAAGGTAGCGAAATTCCTTGTCGGGTAAGTTCCGACCCGCACGAAAGGCGTAACGATTTGGGCACTGTCTCAACAACAGACTCGGTGAAATTGTAATCCCGGTGAAGATGCCGGGTACCTGCGACAGGACGGAAAGACCCCATGGAGCTTTACTGTAGCTTGACATTGGGTTTCGATACTACATGTACAGGATAGGTGGGAGACTATGAAATCAGGGCGTCAGTTTTGATGGAGTCAGCCTTGGGATACCACCCTTGTAGTATTGGGACTCTAACCATAGGCCATGAATCTGGTCTTGGGACACTGTCTGGTGGGCAGTTTGACTGGGGCGGTCGCCTCCCAAAAGGTAACGGAGGCGCTCAAAGGTTCCCTCAGTACGGTCGGAAATCGTACGAAGAGTGTAAAGGCAAAAGGGAGCTTGATTGCAAGACATACAGGTCGAGCAAGGTAGAAATACGGACTTAGTGATCCGGTGGTTCTGAATGGAAGGGCCATCGCTCAACGGATAAAAGCTACCCTGGGGATAACAGGCTTATCTCCCCCAAGAGTCCACATCGACGGGGAGGTTTGGCACCTCGATGTCGGCTCATCACATCCTGGGGCTGTAGTTGGTCCCAAGGGTTGGGCTGTTCGCCCATTAAAGTGGTACGCGAGCTGGGTTCAGAACGTCGTGAGACAGTTCGGTCCCTATCCGTCGCAGGCGTAGGAAATTTGAGAAGATCTGTCCTTAGTACGAGAGGACCGGGATGGACATACCTCTGGTGTACCAGTTGTTCTGCCAAGGGCATAGCTGGGTAGCTATGTATGGAAAGGATAAGCGCTGAAAGCATCTAAGCGCGAAGCCAACTTCAAGATAAGATTTCCCACCGCAAGGTTAAGATCCCAGGAAGACTACCTGGTTGATAGGTCAGAGGTGTAAGTGCAGCAATGTATGTAGCTTACTGATACTAATAGATCGAGGACTTGACCAAAAAAGATGACATAATACATAATATATTCAGTTTTGAAGGTACAAACTTTCAATTAAATATGTGGTTATTACAGCAAAGAGGATACACCTGTTCCCATACCGAACACAGAAGTTAAGCTCTTTAGCGCTGAAGGTACTTGGTGGGAAGCTGCCTGGGAGAATAGGACGTAGCCACGTATAAGTGCCGAAGTGGCGGAACTGGCAGACGCACAGGACTTAAAATCCTGCGAAACTTATACTTTCGTACCGGTTCGATTCCGGTCTTCGGCATTATATAAATATAGATTATTAAGAACTTTACAAAAGTGATACCAGCATGTGGACCATTAGCTCAGTTGGTTAGAGCGCCCGGCTCATAACCGGTAGGTCCGGGGTTCGAGTCCCTGATGGTCCACCATTTTATATGATACCATAGGGGTGTAGCTCAGTTGGTAGAGCGTCGGTCTCCAAAACCGTGCGCCGGGGGTTCGAGTCCCTCTACCCCTGCCATTTAATGTGAAGATTTATAGATGGGCCTATAGCTCAGGTGGTTAGAGCGCACGCCTGATAAGCGTGAGGTCGCTGGTTCGAGTCCAGCTAGGCCCACCAATTTATATGCCTAGATAGCTCAGTCGGTAGAGCAGGGGACTGAAAATCCCCGTGTCGGTGGTTCGATTCCGCCTCTAGGCACCATAGTAATGGAATGAACTTTGAAAATTGAACAGCAGGTTAATTCAATAAGCTTTAAATAGCAAATTGATTAATCGTTTAAACTTGATAAGACAATAGTTTTTCAAGATTTAAACCACAAACAAACCAAGCCAGATATTTTAGAGATAACAATAGTCTGAGCACAGAACAAATTTTTTATGAGAGTTTGATCCTGGCTCAGGATGAACGCTGGCGGCGTGCCTAACACATGCAAGTCGAGCGCGACTTATTGATGCTTGCATCTTTAAGTTGAGCGGCGGACGGGTGAGTAACGCGTGGGTAACCTGCCCTATACACATGGATAACATACTGAAAAGTTTACTAATACATGATAATGTACATTTATGGCATCGTAGATGTATCAAAGTGTTAGCGGTATAGGATGGACCCGCGTCTGATTAGCTAGTTGGTGAGATAACAGCCCACCAAGGCAACGATCAGTAGCCGACCTGAGAGGGTGATCGGCCACATTGGAACTGAGACACGGTCCAAACTCCTACGGGAGGCAGCAGTGGGGAATATTGCACAATGGGCGAAAGCCTGATGCAGCAACGCCGCGTGAACGATGAAGGTCTTCGGATCGTAAAGTTCTGTTGCAGGGGAAGATAATGACGGTACCCTGTGAGGAAGCCCCGGCTAACTACGTGCCAGCAGCCGCGGTAATACGTAGGGGGCTAGCGTTATCCGGATTTACTGGGCGTAAAGGGTGCGTAGGTGGTCTTTCAAGTCAGTGGTTAAAGCCTACGGCTCAACCGTAGTCAGCCTCTGAAACTGGAAGACTTGAGTGCAGGAGAGGAAAGTGGAATTCCCAGTGTAGCGGTGAAATGCGTAGATATTGGGAGGAACACCAGTAGCGAAGGCGGCTTTCTGGACTGCAACTGACACTGAGGCACGAAAGCGTGGGTAGCAAACAGGATTAGATACCCTGGTAGTCCACGCCGTAAACGATGAGTACTAGGTGTCGGGGGTTACCCCCCTCGGTGCCGCAGCTAACGCATTAAGTACTCCGCCTGGGGAGTACGCACGCAAGTGTGAAACTCAAAGGAATTGACGGGGACCCGCACAAGTAGCGGAGCATGTGGTTTAATTCGAAGCAACGCGAAGAACCTTACCTAAGCTTGACATCCTTTAGACCGGTGTTTAATCACACCTTCCCTTCGGGGCTAAAGTGACAGGTGGTGCATGGTTGTCGTCAGCTCGTGTCGTGAGATGTTGGGTTAAGTCCCGCAACGAGCGCAACCCTTGTCTTTAGTTGCCAGCATTTAGTTGGGCACTCTAGAGAGACTGCCAGGGATAACCTGGAGGAAGGTGGGGATGACGTCAAATCATCATGCCCCTTATGCTTAGGGCTACACACGTGCTACAATGGGTGGTACAGAGGGTTGCCAAACCGTGAGGTGGAGCTAATCCCTTAAAGCCATTCTCAGTTCGGATTGTAGGCTGAAACTCGCCTACATGAAGCTGGAGTTACTAGTAATCGCAGATCAGAATGCTGCGGTGAATGCGTTCCCGGGTCTTGTACACACCGCCCGTCACACCATGGGAGTCGGAAACACCCGAAGCCGATTATCCAACCGTAAGGAGGAAATCGTCGAAGGTGGAGTCGATAACTGGGGTGAAGTCGTAACAAGGTAGCCGTATCGGAAGGTGCGGCTGGATCACCTCCTTTCTAAGGAGAATTACCTGCTGTTCAATTTTGAAGGTTCATTTAACATGAAAACTTCAAATAAAAATACTTTCAATAAGTATCATAAAGCTCGTGAAATATTTTTGACATAATTTAAGAGACGCACTTAAAAAATAGGATGGAACATACAATTAGTATGTGACTGAGTATTTTATAAGGAGTATCTTAAAGAATACAAAAAGATAAACGAGTATTGTACCTTGAAAACTGAATATATTGTGATATACAATGACATCTAATAAAATGATAGTAATCTATCCAAGAGAAAACTTGTAAAAACACCAATTATTCTTAACAAGACGTAAGTCTTAAATTTAGAAAAATCTCAATAATAACTGGTCAAGTTATTAAGGGTGTAGGGCGGATGCCTTGGCACTAGGAGCCGATGAAAGACGTGATAAGCTGCGATAAGCTTTGGGGAGTGGCACATACACTTTGATCCAAAGATTTCTGAATGAGGAAACTCACTTGAAGTAATGTTCAAGTATCCCTAGATGAATACATAGTCTATGGAGGGGAACTCAGGGAACTGAAACATCTAAGTACCTGAAGGAAGAGAAAGAAATTCGATTCCGTAAGTAGCGGCGAGCGAACGCGGAAGAGCCCAAACCAAGTTAGTTTACTAATTTGGGGTTGCGGACATGTCACAAAGGAGAGGTATTGTGAGTAGAACAGTTCTGGAAAGTTCGACCACAGAGGGTAATAGTCCCGTAAACAAAGCAAGAAGACTCCGACATGATCCAGAGTACCACGAGACACGTGAAACCTTGTGGGAAGCAGGTGGGACCATCCACCAAGGCTAAATACTACCTAGTGACCGATAGTGAATAGTACCGTGAGGGAAAGGTGAAAAGAACCCCGGGAGGGGAGTGAAATAGAACCTGAAACCCTACACTTACAATCTGTGGGAGCGCATTATTCGCGTGACCGCGTACTTTTTGTAGAACGGGCCAACGAGTTACGTTATGTGGCAAGGTTAAGCACTTCAGGTGTGTAGCCGTAGCGAAAGCGAGTCTTAACTGGGCGAATTAGTTACATGACGTAGACCCGAAACCGGGCGACCTACCCATGAGCAGGATGAAACGAAAGTAAAATTTCGCGGAGGTCCGAACCCACGTACGTTGAAAAGTGCGGGGATGACTTGTGGGTAGCGGTGAAATTCCAATCGAGCTCGGAGATAGCTGGTTCTCCTCGAAATAGCTTTAGGGCTAGCCTTGAATGTAGAGATGTGGAGGTAGAGCACTGAATGTCCTAGGGGGTATTGCACTTACCGAAGACTATCAAACTCCGAATGCCATAATCTTTTATTCAGGAGTCAGACTGTGGGTGATAAGGTTCATAGTCGAAAGGGAAAGAGCCCAGACCGTCAGCTAAGGTCCCAAAATGTATGTTAAGTGGTAAAGGATGTGGGATTGCATAGACAACCAGGATGTTGGCTTAGAAGCAGCCATTCATTTAAAGAGTGCGTAATAGCTCACTGGTCGAGTGATCCTGCGCCGAAGATTTCCGGGGCTAAAACATACTACCGAAGCTACGGCATCAAATATGATGGGTAGAGGAGCTTCCCATGCAGGATGAAGCAGTACCGTAAGGAGCTGTGGACAGTATGGGAGAGAGAATGTTGGCATGAGTAGCGAGATGAGGGTGAGAATCCCTCAGGCCGTAAACCCAAGGTTTCCAGGGGAAGGTTCGTCCTCCCTGGGTTAGTCGGGACCTAAGCTCAGGCCGAAAGGCGTAGGCGATGGATAACAGGTTGATATTCCTGTACTACCGATAATCGTTTGAGAGATGGGATGACACAGTAGGATAAGCTGAGCACACTGTTGGTTATGTGTGTCTAAGTATTGAGGCAGATCAAATAGGCAAATCCGTTTGATTAATGCTAGGATACGAATGGGAGCGAAACTAAGTAGCGAAGCAGCTGATTTCACACTGTCGAGAAAAGTCTCTATCGAGATTAAAGGTACCCGTACCGCAAACCGACACAGGTGGGTGAGGAGAGTATCCTAAGGCCAGCGAGAGAACTGTTGTTAAGGAACTCGGCAAAATGACCCCGTAACTTAGGGATAAGGGGTGCCCCAGAAATGGGGCCGCAGAGAATTGGCCCAAGCGACTGTTTACCAAAAACATAGGTTTCTGCTAAGTCGCAAGACGATGTATAGGAGCTGACGCCTGCCCGGTGCTGGAAGGTTAAGGGGATCTGTTAGAGCAATCGAAGCAGTGATCTTAAGCCCCAGTAAACGGCGGCCGTAACTATAACGGTCCTAAGGTAGCGAAATTCCTTGTCGGGTAAGTTCCGACCCGCACGAAAGGCGTAACGATTTGGGCACTGTCTCAACAACAGACTCGGTGAAATTGTAATCCCGGTGAAGATGCCGGGTACCTGCGACAGGACGGAAAGACCCCATGGAGCTTTACTGTAGCTTGACATTGGGTTTCGATACTACATGTACAGGATAGGTGGGAGACTATGAAATCAGGGCGTCAGTTTTGATGGAGTCAGCCTTGGGATACCACCCTTGTAGTATTGGGACTCTAACCATAGGCCATGAATCTGGTCTTGGGACACTGTCTGGTGGGCAGTTTGACTGGGGCGGTCGCCTCCCAAAAGGTAACGGAGGCGCTCAAAGGTTCCCTCAGTACGGTCGGAAATCGTACGAAGAGTGTAAAGGCAAAAGGGAGCTTGATTGCAAGACATACAGGTCGAGCAAGGTAGAAATACGGACTTAGTGATCCGGTGGTTCTGAATGGAAGGGCCATCGCTCAACGGATAAAAGCTACCCTGGGGATAACAGGCTTATCTCCCCCAAGAGTCCACATCGACGGGGAGGTTTGGCACCTCGATGTCGGCTCATCACATCCTGGGGCTGTAGTTGGTCCCAAGGGTTGGGCTGTTCGCCCATTAAAGTGGTACGCGAGCTGGGTTCAGAACGTCGTGAGACAGTTCGGTCCCTATCCGTCGCAGGCGTAGGAAATTTGAGAAGATCTGTCCTTAGTACGAGAGGACCGGGATGGACATACCTCTGGTGTACCAGTTGTTCTGCCAAGGGCATAGCTGGGTAGCTATGTATGGAAAGGATAAGCGCTGAAAGCATCTAAGCGCGAAGCCAACTTCAAGATAAGATTTCCCACCGCAAGGTTAAGATCCCAGGAAGACTACCTGGTTGATAGGTCAGAGGTGTAAGTGCAGCAATGTATGTAGCTTACTGATACTAATAGATCGAGGACTTGACCAAAAAAGATGACATAATACATAATATATTCAGTTTTGAAGGTACAAACTTTCAATTAAATATGTGGTTATTACAGCAAAGAGGATACACCTGTTCCCATACCGAACACAGAAGTTAAGCTCTTTAGCGCTGAAGGTACTTGGTGGGAAGCTGTCTGGGAGAATAGGACATAGCCACGTTAAAAAGACTCTAGATTTTATCTAGAGTCTTTTATATTTAATATTTAAATATATTTTTCATTTTTATCTTATTTTTACAATTTAAAAGCAATATAAAATATAAAGATTGAATAACCAGATAAACTAGTATATAATACTATGTGAGGTGATTTAATGAATTATAAGACGGCTATTATTGTAGACACTGGAACGGATATATCTTTAAATATGGCTAAAGAATATGGTATTGAATTAATACCATTGACAATAAGATATACAGACAGAGAATATAAGGATATGTTAGAAATAGAGGCAAAAGAAGTTTATGATAACTTTGAAAATGAAATACCTAAGACGAGTTTACCTTCAATAGGAGAGGTAATAGAAATTTTAGAAAATTTACATAAAAAAGGATATGAAGAATTTATTATAATTACAATATCTTCTGGTTTAAGCGGAACTTATCAAGTTTGTTATAATGCACTTAAGGAATTAGCCTACAAAGGAGAAGTTATTGATACTAAAAGGATAGGGCTTATGTCTGGATGTTTTGGTGTTTTTGCATCTAAACTTAGAAGCAAAGGTTATAGGTATGAAGAAATCTGTGATATTGTAAAAAACAATTTAGATAATTGTTATGGATACTATACATTAGAAAATTTAAAATATCTTATTAAAGGTGGGAGAATTGGCCATGTAGATGGTGCTCTAGCTAATTTATTAAATATTAAACCAGTAATATCTTGTAATGATGAAGGTGTTTATTATACAGTTAAAAAGGCTAGGGGACGTAAAAATTCTATCAAAGAAATTTCTAAGTTGATAAAAGAAAAAATTTCAGATGATCCATATTGGATTATGTTATGTGAAGGAAACAGTCCAGAGGGGATAAATTATTTAAAATCAGAACTTAAAGAAGAATTGAAAAAGGCTGAATTCACAGTTACAAATCAAATAACAGCAACGTTAGGAGTTCATACAGGACCAGGCTTAGTGTCTGGAATATTATTTAAACCCCAATATAATTCAAAATAAAAAATATAAAGAAGTATTGAATATATTCTTTGCCAAATGAGGTTAGTTAAGAATCAAAAGGAATAGGTTCTATAATATTTAATGTTGATAGAAATATTTTGTTTTCGTTTAATTACGATTATGAATTTTATCAAGAACAATGTTAAATAGTATAGAGCCTTTATTTTTTATAAAGTTAGTTTTATATTGAATAATACTAGTATTAGAAAGAGTAACTTATTTAAATATGTTATAATATAGTTGGAGGTAGAGCATAATGAAAAAATATATATATGATAAATTAAATGAAATTCACAGTAAAAAAATGACATCTTTTCATATGCCAGGCCATAATAATGCAAAGCTTTTTGATGAACTAGGTTACACAGATTTGATGCACAATATTTATAAATTAGACACTACTGAAATAATAGGTACTGATAATCTACATAGCCCAAAAGAAATAATAGATAAATCTCAGAAACAGGCATTAAAAATATTGTTTAATGATTTGGATTGCGTTGATAATTATGAGCTTTCATATTTAGTGAACGGTAGTACTTCTGGCATTGAAGCAGCTATAATGTACTCATGTAAAAATAAAGATAAGATAATAATAAATAGAAATTGCCATCAGTCCGCATACAATGCATGTATTATGGCAAATCTAGAGCCTATATTTGTAATGGATATTATAAATAAAAGGAATTCTATACTTGAAGGAAGCGATATTAATGCTTATTTACAAGCTATAGATAATAATCCAGATGCAAAAGCGGTCTTCATTACTAGACCAACGTATTATGGTAATGTATTTAATTTAGAGGCTATTATAAAAAAAGCTCATTCTAAAGGTATGATTGTAATTGTAGATGAAGCACATGGAGCGCATTTGAACTTATCCAGTCAGTTGCCAAAATCGGCCTTATATTTAGGTGCGGATATAGTAGTACAGAGTTTGCATAAATCCTTGCCTACCTTTACCCAAACTTCTATAATGGTGGTTGATTGCAAGAGAATAAATATTAATAGGATGAGAGTATTTTTATCCATGACTCAAAGTTCTAGTCCTTCATATATATTGATGATGAGTATAGAAATAGGATTGGAAATTTATGAAAAAAATGGTAAAGCACTTATGGAAGAGCTACTGGTAAATATAGATGAATTTAGAAAAAAACAAAATAAATATAAGATAACTCTTGGAGATGATAGAACAAAATTATTTATAAATACTATTGATAAAGGCATAAATGGGTATGATTTTGCAAAACTTTTAAGGTATGAATATAATATACAAGTGGAATTAGCAAATTATTATGGCATTTTACTTTTATGTACCATTGGAAACAATGAAGAAGATTTCAATAAACTAGATGATTCTATAAATGACATTGCTAAGAGAAAATTATATGGTCCAGAGGAAAAAAATTTTGTATACTTTCACTCAATGGACGATGATATATCTGATAAGCCAATCAGGCCAATTTATATGAGTAAATCTATAGAGTTAAATCTACCTAATGAGATTCCTTTATCTGTTTTAAGACCAAAGCAGGCAATGGATTTAGATAGAGAGTCTATAGAAATACATAAATCACTAGATAGATTATGTGCAGACTTTATAATTCCATATCCACCAGGTGTATGTTTAATAGGACCTGGCGAAAAGATAAATAAAGAGATTATAGACTTCATTAAAAATTCTCAAGAATTGAAAATAGATATAAATGGAATAGAAAGTAAAGATTTTAAATATATTAGTGTTATAAAAGATATATAATATAAATTAGAGATTCGTTGGAATAAATTATTAATTAATTTAAAAATTTAATAGTAATTTTTTGTTATGAGTCAATCAATATTAAATAAAATGTGTGGAGGAATTATGAAAGGGAGCATTTTTGTTATAGAAAGTGGTACAGACGGTTCAGGAAAGGCGACCCAAACAGAACTATTATACAATAGGTTGAAAGAAGAAGGATATAAAGTAATGAAAGTAGAATATCCTAATTACAAATCTGATTCTTCAGCTCTTGTAAAAATGTATTTAGATGGTAAGTTTGGAAAAAAAGCGGATGATGTAGATGGGTATATAGCTTCTACATTTTATGCGGCAGATAGATATGCTTCTTATAAGATAGAATGGGAAGACTTTTATCTTGATGGAGGGATTATACTAGCAGATAGATATACAACTTCAAATATGGTTCATCAAGCTTCTAAAATAGATAGCAAAGAAGATAAGGATATGTTTCTAAATTGGCTATATAATTACGAATATGGTCTATATAAACTTCCTCAGCCAAGCCAAGTATTTTTTTTAGATGTACCTGTAGAAATGACAGAAAGACTGATGAAAGATAGAAAAAATAAAATTACAAACGAATCGAAAAAAGATATACATGAAAGTGATATTGAATATTTAAAAAAGACATATAGTAATTCTAAATATGTTGCAGAAAAATACAACTGGAGTATTATAGAATGTATGGAAATAGTCGATGACGATATAAAAATGAAATCTATAGAAGATATACACAATGAAATTTATAGTAAAATAAAGAAACAAATAAATACTAAATAAAAATATTGAATACATAGGAGATAAAATGTTTGAAAATATATATGGTCATGAGTTTGCAAAAAACATATTATTTAAATCTATAAAAAATGGTCAATTAACTAATGCATATGTATTTACTGGACCTGAAGGAGTTGGAAAGGCAAAACTTGCAAGAGAATTTTCTAAGGAAATAATGGGAGTTAGACTTGATAATACTTCCGATTTTATTGAAATAAATCCTAAAAAAGATGAGTCGACAATAAAGATAGAAGCTATAAGATCAATAAATAATAGTATAAATATAAAACCATATGGAAAGTATAAAATTTATTTAATTAATGATGCAGATAAAATGACAGTTCAAGCACAGAATGCTTTATTAAAAACTTTAGAAGAACCCAGTAGCTATGGTATAATAATACTTATAACTAAAAATAAAGATTTGTTATTAGAAACAATACTTTCTAGATGTATAGAATTAAAATTTTCGCCACTATCTGATGATAGTATAAAGCATATACTCACAGATAATGGCTATAGTGAAGAAAGTATTAGTGTGGCAAGTATTTTTTCGAGAGGAAATGCTAGTCTTGCACTTGAGATAGCAAATAGTAGCAGTTTAGTTGAAATAAGGGAAGAAGTGGAAAATTTTATAGAAGAACTTTTAAAAAGAGAAGGCTATTATGAAATAACTCGTTTTTCGGAAAATATAAAAAAATATAGTATGCAAATAAATAGTGTGATTGAAATATTTGAATTATATATAAGAGATGCAATATTAATTAAATCAAATGCAGATAAAAATTTAATCGCAAATAAATATAGATATGAATTTTTGAATAAATTAGCAAGTGCATTGAGTGTATATCAGATGGGGCAGATAATAGATATATTAGAAGATAGTAAAAAGAAATTAGCTTCTAATTGTAATTTCAATACATGTATGCAGACTATGTCATTAAATATATACGAGGTGGTGAATATATGGTAAATATAGTAGGAATAAGATTTAAAGCTGCGGGAAAAATATATTATTTTGATCCGCTTGATATAGAATTAAAAATAGGAGATGACGTGATAGTAGAAACATCTCGAGGTCTCGAATATGGTATGGTTGTTATAGAGACTAGATCAGTGAAAGAAGATGATATTGTAAGTCCTTTAAAGCCTATTATTAGGCTGGCAACTAATGAAGATAGCAAAATATATCAAGAAAATAAAGTAAAGACAAAAGAGGCTACGGCTGTTTGCCAAGAAAAGATAAAATTGCATGATCTAGATATGTTTTTGATAGATTGTGAATATACGTTTGATAGAAACAAGCTAATTTTTTACTTTACAGCAGAAGGAAGAATTGACTTTAGAGAGCTAGTCAAAGACTTAGCTGCAATATTCAAGACTAGAATAGAGCTTAGACAGATTGGTGTAAGAGATGAAGCTAAAATACTAAATGGCATTGGACCTTGTGGAAGAGGTTTATGTTGCTCAAATTGGATAGGTGAATTTATGCCTGTATCAATAAAAATGGCAAAAGACCAAGGATTATCTTTAAATCCAGCAAAAATTTCAGGGGTATGTGGCAGATTATTCTGCTGTCTAAAATATGAGTCTCAGGGATATGCAGAAGCTATCAAGAAAATGCCTGCTCAGGGATGGATAGTAAAAGATTTATATGATAATAGAAAAGCAAAAGTAGTAGAAGCAAATTATTTGCTAGAAACTATTAAGGTAGAATATGAAGATAATAAAGAGTTTGGTGTATTATCAGAAGGTGATTACAAGGTAGTAAAGGCCTTTAAGAAAGATAATATCAAGACAAATCCTATAGCAGATGAAACATTAGATGCAGAAG
Organism: Peptostreptococcus equinus; assembly: GCF_027125355.1. Lineage (NCBI taxonomy): Bacteria > Bacillati > Bacillota > Clostridia > Peptostreptococcales > Peptostreptococcaceae > Peptostreptococcus > Peptostreptococcus equinus. The sequence continues at coordinate 141,072 of NZ_CP114052.1, forward strand.
CTTTAGCAGAATTAAAGAGATTAGAACAGGAATAAGAAATTATATGGAAAATATAGATAAGTATCTAAAAGAAAATGAAAGAATAGATGACTTACAATTTAATGAATTAAAGATAATACAAAATCCCAATGGATTTTGTTTTGGTATAGATGCTGTATTATTAGCTAATTTTGTGAAAGTAAAACAAAAACATAAGATGGTTGATCTTGGAACAGGAACAGGTATAATACCGATTTTAGTATCTGGGAAAAGTAGAGTATCTGAAATTATTGGAGTAGAAATACAGGATGAAGTAGCTGATATGGCAAAAAGATCTGTTGAGCTCAATCGTTTACAAGATAGAATTAAAATTGAGAATATAGATATGAGACAAATATGTTCGATTATTGGTAAAAATTCTTATGATGTGGTTACATCTAATCCACCATATATGCACTCAAATGGAATGATTAATCCAAACGATAAAAAAGCTATTTCTAGGCATGGTATAATGTGTGATTTAGAAGATGTTATAAAGATAGCAGCAGATTTATTAAAGCCAAATGGAAAATTTTTTATGGTGAATAGAAGTCAAAGACTAGTTGATATAATAGATTTTGGTAGAAAGTATAAGTTGGAAGCCAAGGTTATGAGATTTATTCATTCAAAAGTAGGAAAGTCTCCTAAGCTAGTACTGGTAGAGTTTGTAAAATATGCTAAGCCAGAGCTTAAGATACTGAATCCCTTATATGTGTATAAAGAGGATGGAACATATACTGAAGAATTATTAAGTATTTATGCAAATCAAAGTGTGGAGGTATAAGGATGAAAGGTAAATTATTTATATGCCCAACACCTATAGGTAATCTAGAAGATATATCTTACAGAACTCTGAGGGTATTAAAAGAAGTAGATTTAATAGCGGCAGAGGATACTAGACATACTATAAAACTATTGAATCACTTTGATATATCAAAGCCACTAATTAGCTATCACGAGCATAATAAAATAACGAAAGGATCAGCTATAATATCAAAGCTTGAAGAGGGAACTAATATAGCTCTTGTAAGCGATGCAGGTATGCCAGGCATTTCAGATCCAGGAGCCGATATGGTTAGTTTGTGTATTGAAAATTCAATTAAAGTGGAGGTTTTACCTGGTCCATCAGCATTTGTTGTCGCATTGGTAGGATCTGGTTTAGATACTAATAAGTTTGTTTTTGAAGGTTTTTTAGATAGGGATAAAAAGAAAAAGAAAGATCGTTTGGAGAAGATAAAAAATGAGGAGAGAACACTCATAGTTTATGAATCACCACATAGACTAAAAGAGACTCTTAAACTAATGTTTGATATTTTGGGAGAGAGAAGAATATCTTTGTGTAGAGAACTTACCAAAAAATATGAGGATTATCATAGGACAAATATAAGTCAGGCTATAAACTTTTATAATGAAAATGATCCTAGAGGGGAATATATATTGGTATTAGAAGGTAATTCAAATCCGATTGACGAAGATTTAAACAATTATTCTGAACTTAGTGATCGAGATTATGTAATTAAGTTAATTGAGCAAGGACAAAGTAAAAAAGATGCCATAAAAATGGTCAGTAGAGAAAGGAAAGTTAAAAAAGATATAATTTATAAACAGGTATTAGATTTATAAATTACCAAATTTAATATAAATAAAAAATTAAATCATATAAAAAGATTAGAGAATTTAATAAAAAGTATATAATGCAAATGAGAATGTTTTATTTTGTTTAACCTACATTTCTTGTTTGCATTTTCTTATAAAGAAAAAACTCTTAAAATTAGGTTTTAAACTCATGATTACAAGTATAGTAATTAAAATAGGAATACATTTTCAAAGATAAAATACTATATATATAATGTGTATAAGTAAAAAAATCAATATATTTTTAAATTAAATGGAATTTTATTAATAAATATGTTAAAATAAAGGTAACTTATACAAACTTTAAAAACTAAAGTTAGATTAGGTGGCTATTGTCGGAAATATAAGGAGATAAAAATGAAAACAAATTTAACAATGTTGACTGACTTATATCAGTTGACAATGATGAATGGATACTTCAAGAAAGGTATACACGAAGATATAGCGGTATTTGATGTTTTTTTCAGGAAAAACGTTTGCGAAGGCGGTTATACAATTGTATGTGGTATGGAAGAAGTAGTTCATTATGTGCAAAATTTGGCTTTTAATGATCATGATATTGAATATCTAAAAGGTTTAGGCTTGTTTGATGATGAATTTTTAGAATTTTTAAGAAAGTTTAAATTTACTGGTGATATATATGCAGTTGAAGATGGAACTGTCATGTATCCTGGTGAACCAATTTTAATAGTAAAAGCACCATTGTACCAAGCTCAGCTAGTAGAAACAGCCATATTATCAATAGTAAACTTTATGACTTTAATAGCGACTAAGGCTTCAAGAGTATGTTATGCTGCTAATGGAGACCCAGTCTTAGAGTTTGGTCTTCGTAGAGCACAAGGACCAGAAGCGGGTTTATATGGAGCAAAAGCAGCTATAATAGGTGGATGTGTTGGTACATCAAATGTATTGACGGGAAAAATGTTTAATGTTCCAATTTCAGGTACACATGCCCATAGTTGGGTGCAAAAATTTGATACAGAACTAGATGCTTTTAGAGCATATGCAGATACCTATCCAGAGACATGCTTGCTTTTAATTGATACATATAATGTTTTAGACAGTGGTATAAAAAATGCGATTACTGTATTTAAAGAGTTAAGAGAAAAGGGCTATGAACCACTAGGTGTAAGGCTTGACTCAGGAGACTTGACTTACCTGTCAAAAGAAGTAAGAAAACGCCTAGACGAAGCGGGATTCCCAGATGCGAAAATAACAGCATCAAATGATTTGGATGAATATACAATTACTTCTTTAAAACAGGAAGGGGCGGTAATAGATTCATGGGGTGTTGGAACTAAATTAATAACATCTTATGATTATCCTTCATTAGGTGGTGTTTATAAGCTTTGCGCAACAACAAACAAAGAAGGTATACTTGAGCCTAAGATTAAAATATCTGAAAATCCAGAAAAAATTAATAATCCAGGATTTAAAAAGGTTGTGAGAATATACAATAGTTTTGGTAAATCAGAAGCGGATTTAATAATGCTTTCAGATGAAGAGATAGATACTAGTAAACCACTAGAAATTTTTGATCCAATTTACACATGGAAAACAAAAACTTATGAAAATTATAAGGTAAAGGAGATGTTATCTCCATTATTCTTAAAGGGTATATGTGTAAGAGAAAAGAAGACAGTGGAAGAAGTAAAAGATCATACACGCAATGAACTCGCCTGTATATGGAATCAATACAAGAGAATAAAGAATCCCCATATTTACAAGGTGGACCTGTCACAAAAATTATGGGATTTGAAACAAAATATGATTGCTCAGAAAAAGAAATTTTAGTATATAAATATAAGTTTTAGTGGGGTGACAAAATGACGAGAAAACCATATGAAGAAAGAATGGATGTAACAGATGCAAAAATAATAGAAATACTACAGGATAGTGGAAGAATTTCTATGAAAGATTTAGGTATAGCAGTAGGTTTAACTTCTCCAGCTGTATCTGAAAGAGTAAAAAGATTAGAAGAAGCTGGTATAATATCAGGATATAAGGCAATAATAAATCCAGATTCTATGGGCAGAGTAATAAAGGCATTTATAAATGTATCTCTTCCAGGATCAGCTTATGAAAAATTCTTAGAAAAGGTAAAAAATGATCCAAGAATAGTTGAATGTCATCATATAACAGGAGACGATAGTTCATTAATAAAGGTAATAGTTGAAAATATGGATGAACTTGAAGATGTAATAGATGGTTTAAAAGACTTTGGTAGAACAAAGACTTCAGTTATACTATCAACTCCAATTCAGGCAAAATCAATTTTATAAGTATATAAAAATGCACTCAGTAAATTAACTTGGGTGCATTTTTCTATCTAGATTGACTTTTAATTATATATATAATAAAATGAAAATATATAATTAATATTGGCAGTGAAGAGAAGAGATATATTACTAAGGTTACAGAGAGTTGGATTAGCTGAAAACCAATACCCCAAAGATATTGAAAATGGTCTTGGAGCCTCATATCTGAAATGAGTAAGATGTGCGTTTGGCGCGTTAAGTCACTTAAGATACCAATTTATTTAGTTGGTAAATTAGGGTGGTACCGTGAATTAATACTCGCCCCTATGTTTTATACATAGGGGTATTTTTTATTTTAATATTTATTTAGGAGGAATAATATGGCAGAAAAACCTACATTTTACGTAACAACACCTATATACTATCCAAGTGGAAAATTACATATAGGTCATGCTTATACTACAATAGCAGCAGATGCTATATCAAGATTTAAGAGATTTTGTGGTTATGATGTAAGATTTCTAACTGGAACAGACGAGCATGGAGAAAAAATACAGAAAAAAGCTAAAGAAGCAGGAATGAAAGAAATAGATTTTTTGGATGCTCAAATAGCTGAAATAAAGGACCTTTGGAAAAAGTTAGAAATAACTAATGATGACTTTATTAGAACAACAGAAGAAAGACACGAAAAAGCTATACAGAAAATCTTTACAAAGCTTTATGAACAGGGAGATATATACAAGGGGTCATACGAAGGTAATTATTGTGTTCCTTGTGAAAGTTTCTGGACAGAAAGTCAGATGCTAGAAGGAAATAGATGTCCAGATTGTGGTAGAGAAACAAAGGTTGTAAAAGAAGAATCTTATTTCTTTAAGTTATCTAAATATGAAGATAGGTTAAGAGATTTATTTGAAAATACAGATTTTGTACTTCCAGAAAGTAGAAAAAATGAAATGATAAAAAATTTCTTAGATCCAGGTTTGGAAGATTTATCTGTGACAAGAACTTCATTTGACTGGGGTATAAAGGTTCCATTTGATGAAAAGCATGTAATTTATGTATGGGTAGATGCCTTGTGCAACTATATAACTGCTTTGGGGTACGAGGGTGAAGACGATACAAACTTCAAAAAATACTGGCCAGCAGATGTACATTTGGTTGCAAAGGAGATTGTAAGGTTCCATACAATTATATGGCCTGCAATATTGATGGCACTTGATTTACCACTTCCAAAGAGAGTATTTGGTCATGGATGGATTTTATTTGCTGATGATAAGATGAGTAAATCAAAGGGTAATATAGTTTATCCAGGTCAGATGGTAGATAAATATGGAGTAGATGCACTGAAATACTTCTTATTAAGAGAGTTTTCATTTGGACAAGATGGATCTTATACTCATAGGAATTTTATAAATAGAATAAATTCAGATCTAGCAAATGATTTAGGAAATTTGGTTAGCAGAACAGTATCTATGGTAGAAAAATATAATGACAATATTTTAGTGAAAAATGATGAAACAAATGAATTTGATCAATCTTTAATAGATACATACAAAGAATCTAGAGTAGATTTTGAAAAGCAAATGAATGAATTAATGTTCCATGAAGCACTAGAAAGTGTATGGAAATTTGTAAGAAGAACAAATAAATATATAGATGAAACTATGCCTTGGGCTTTAGCTAAGGATGAGACTTCAAAAGATAAGTTAAATCATGTATTGTATAATCTTTGTGAGTCTATAAGGCTGATATCGACATTAATTAGTTCATTGTTGCCGGAGACTTCAAGAAAGATATTTGCTCAGATAGGTGTAGCTGGCAAAGAAGAATTGACAAGTTGGGAAAGTACAAATGAATTTGGATTAATAAAAGATGGAACAAAGGTTGAAAAGGGAGAGGTGTTATTTCCAAGATTAGATGTTGAAGAAGAAATAAAGATATTAGAAGAAATGTTTGCTGAAAAAATAGTAGATCAAGAAGTTAAAATACAACACAAGAAAGAAATCACTATTGAAGATTTTGAAAAAGTTGAGCTAAGAGTTGGTAAAGTCGTAAAATGTGAAAAGCATCCAAAAGCGGACAGACTATTAGTATCACAGATAAAACTTGGTTCTGAAGTTAGACAGATAGTTTCTGGCATAGCACAGTGGTATAAACCAGAAGAAATGATAGGAAAACAAGTAGTTGTAGTATGTAACTTAAAGCCAGTAAAACTAAGGGGAGTAGAATCTCAAGGTATGATATTGGCAGCTGGAGATAATGGAAGTGATTTAGTTTTGCCAGAGGTTTTAGGGGCAATTGATGGATCTGAGGTGAGATAATGCTGTTTGATTCACACGCTCATATTACTGATGAGAAATTTGATGAAGATAGATCTGAGTTGGTACAGTTATTAAGGGATAATAATATAAGTAATGTAGTAAATCCTGGAGTAGATACAAAGACTTCTATAGATGCCATAAAATTAGCAGAAGAATTTGACTTTATATATGCGGCTGTTGGATATCACCCACATGAAGTTGAAAATATTACGGATAAGGATATAGAAAGAATAAAAGAACTTGCTCTTTCTAGCAAAAAGGTAGTAGCAATAGGTGAAATAGGTTTGGATTATTACTATGATTTTTCGCCTAGAGAAACCCAAAAAGAATTTTTTATTAAGCAAATTCAACTAGCTAATGAGCTAAGGTTGCCTTTTATTGTTCATGATAGAGATGCTCATGGAGACTGCTTTGAAATAATAAAAAAATACAAGGCTCCAGAGACTGGCTGTGTACTACATTGTTATAGCGGTGAGGTGGAACTAGCAAAAGAATACATAAAGCTAGGATGCTATATATCAATACCTGGAACTATTACTTTTAAAAATAACAGAAAGACTATTGAAGTAGCAAAGCAAATACCTATGGAATATATGCTAATTGAAACAGATTCACCATATCTTGCACCAGTTCCAATGAGAGGCAAGAGAAATAATCCTTCATTTGTAAAATATGTGGCTGAAAAAATCTCAGAAGAAAGAAACATACCATATGAAGAGGTTTGTAGAATAACTAGAGAAAATGCAAAGAAATTCTTTGGAGTATAATAGCGGTTTTATGTTGTAAAGTATATAAGACTTAATATGGATAACTAGAAAAGTATAAATATATTTATACAATAAAAAATTATACCTATCCAGTTTTTGGATATGTATAATTTTATAAGAAAGTTTATGTTAGGTGGTTTTGTAATGAAAAATATAAAAGGCGTAATATTTGATGTTGATGGCGTAATTTTTGATACAGAGAGGATGTCTTCAACTTTTTGGACAAAAACTATGGCAAAGTATGGCTATAAAATGGATGATTCAATCTATACGCAGGTAATGGGAAGAAATAGAACAGGACTAATAAAAGGTTTAGAGGAAATATATAATGACTCCTCTATAGATTTTGATTCAATTTCAAGAGAAAAGACAGCTGCTATGGTGGCTAAATTAGATTCTAGCCCTATACCGGTACTACCTGGAGTATATGAAATAGTAGATTATCTAGAAAAAAATGGATACAAAAGAGCAATAGCAACTTCTACTAGAGAAGACAGATCAGTAGATAGATTAAAAAGAACCAATTTATATGATAGGTTTCAAGGTTATATGTATGGTGATTGGGTAGAACATTCAAAGCCAAATCCAGAAATATTTTTAAAGGCTGCGGAGCAATTAGGACTAGAGCCAAAAGAGTGTTTAATATTAGAAGATTCTCCATCTGGTGTGGAAGCTGCTTATAATGGTGGCTTTCCTTGTATAAATGTGGTTGATTTCAAACAACCTACAGAAGCTATGAAGAATCAGTCTATAGCTAGGTGTGATGGATTATTGGAGGTAATAGACTGGCTGGAAAAGAATAACAAGTAATAATATTTTAAGGGTTATTTGTCGAATAATGTTGATGAAAATTGCTAATTTATGCGGTGTGATCAAACACATATGATGTGTTTGATCACACCGTTTTTTGTGATATATTAAAAATTATACTTAATACATATGCGGTCATATATAGGTTATATGTGGTAGACATTTTTATGAAATCTTCTGTTATAATTCAATTATCAAGATAATTGAAGGAGGAAAATGTATGTATAAGTTATTTTATGAGGGGTATTTATATTATTATCTAATTATTTTAATTCCATTTATTGCTAGTATATATATATTAGGTGGTGGAAGATTTAATAGAGGGAAAAGGCTTGTTTTAGATATAGGTTTCTGTATATTACTTTATCCTTTTGCTATACTAAATTTACTGCCAAAAAAAATAAATATTATTATGAACATGGGTGGCGTTCTGGGAGTTGCATATATAATAGTTATAAGTATATATTTTTATTTTATGGATAAAGATAAGATTATTTTCTTGTATGGTGTGATATCAATATTTCTGATGACAATAGTTGATGTAATATTTGGTAGTATATGTATAAGTAGCTTATATCAAATTATAATTTCGCCAATAAGAAGCAGTGTTATTGTTCAGTTAATATATATTTTTTTAAGAATAAGTATTACAATATTAGTGCTATATATGTTCAAAAAATTTATGCCAACATTTAAATTTTACAATAAAAAAGATAAGATTTTTTTTGCAATAATTTTAGTATTATCCATCGTGGCAATATCAAGTATAAGTAGTATTCTGAACTCTTTTGACTATAATACTAATAATATTAATATAGTAAATAGTTATGAAAAAGCTAGTAAATATGAATCGTATATAAAATTAATAATTGCTGTTCTATCTATCGCTAATTTCTATTTCTATAATAAGATATCCGATTCAAACAGAATTACTACAGATAAATTAATAATTGAAGGTATGAGTAAGTCAAATGAAAGATATCTAAACAAAATGATAGATAGCCAGGAAAAAATTTCCAAGATGATGCACGATATAAATAATCATATGTATGTTATGAAAGGGATAATAGATGATACGAGTGTTGTAAGCTATTATAATTCCTTAAGTGAGCAATATCAAAATCTGCCTATAAAGCTCAGAACTGGAAATTTTATAGCAGATGTAGTCATTAATGATAAGATAGAAGATATGGATGCTAATAACATAAATTATGATATAAAAGTAGCTTTACCTAAAGAAACTTCATTGGATAATTATGAATTATCTTCAATATTATTTAATACAATAGATAATGCAATTGAAGCCTCTCTTAATTTAAAAGAAGAAGATAGAAAAATTATAATTAGAGCAGAACTTTGTGGTGACTATATAAAATATGCCATTTATAATAATTTCAAGGAATGTAGTTCTAATGAAAATAAGGATATTAGCAAGCGCAAATATGCGGAAAAAAATTCACTATCTAGAGGGTACGGCTTAAAAATAGTTGAGGATATAGTATCCAAGTATGGTGGTCATATGAAGCGAGAAAAGGATAAGTTATTCAAATTAAAGCTTTATTTTAGAGCTTAAACTCAAGGGGGAGACTATGAATATAGCTATATGCGATGATAATAGTGTTTTCTTAAAAGATATAGAAAATATAATCAGTAAAATTTTTTCGAAAGCTTTTATAGATGTAAATATAAGTTGCTACGATAGTTGTTACAATTTAATAAGTGATATAGATAAATACAAATTTTCTCTGTATTTTTTGGATATAGAAATAGGTCAGGATGATGGCATTGAATTGGCTAGAAATATATCGCTAATTGATACATCAGCTATATTTATATTTGTGACATCTCAAAATGATAGGGTATATGAAGTTTTTTCTATAGATACTTTTGGATTTGTTAGAAAATCTCATTTAGAAAATGACTTAAAAGAGGTTATGGATAGGCTTATTAGAAAATATGAACAAATAGGTTGTATATATGAAATAGTAGACTACGATAAAAATCATTATAGAATTAATCTAAATGACATTGAATATATAGAAAGAGTTGATAAAAATTTGTATATAGGTATAAAGCATCAATCAATAATAAAAACTTGTTATAGAACTTTTACAGCTTTGCCCTTTGGAATAGAATCTCTGGTAGAAATACATAGAGGTGTATATGTTAATATTAAACACATAAAAAATATAGGAGCAGATAAACTGACTTTATATTCAGGTAAGATTTTACCAGTATCGAGAAGAAAAAGTAAAAAAGTCTTAGAAGAATTTAGAGCATATATACTTGACTAAACATTTAAGAATTATAATATGATTAAATAAATAATTAAATAAAGCAAATTCGATTTTAAAGCATAAGTAATGTTTAAATATTACTTATGCTTTTTTAAATAATAGAAGGCATAATTTATGCTATAATAAATTTAAAGAAGTAGAAAATATAATTAATAGAGGTGGATTTTATGAATAGAATAACTTTTATTGGTGCAGGAAATATGGGATCAGCAATGGTTGGTGGTCTTGTTAAATCAAATTTAGTATCTGCAGAAAATATTACTGTAGCAAATAGAGGACAGGATAAGCTAGAAAAAATTAAAAAAGAATTTGGGGTAGGTGTTACCTCAAGTAATAGAGATGCAGTAAAGGGTGCAGATATGGTCATATTTGCAGTGAAACCAAATATGATAAAAAAGGTTCTTGAAGAGGTATGCGGTCTAATTAAGGATACTGCTATCATAGTTTCGGTTGCAGCTGGAATTACTATTGAAGAAATTGAAGAATATTTGGGATATGATAAAAAAATTGCTAGAGTTATGCCAAATACACCAGCTTTAGTTGGTGAAGCTATGTCTGCAATAGCTGTAAATAATAAAGTAAATGAAGATGACTTAGAAAAAATATATAAAGTATTTAATTCATTTGGAAAAGCAGAAATAATAGAAGAAAATTTAATGGATGCTGTAGTAGGTCTAAGCGGCTCTGGTCCTGCTTATATATTTATGTTTATGGAAGCTATGGCAGATGCAGCGGTATTATCAGGACTTCAAAGAGATAAAGCTTATAAAATGGTCGGACAAACAGTATTAGGAGCTGCTAAAATGATGTTAGATTCAGGAAAACATCCAGGTCAATTGAAAGATATGGTTTGTTCTCCAGGAGGTACTACAATTGCAGCAGTTGAAGTACTGGAAGAAAATGGTCTTAGAAACGCTGTTATAAAAGGTCAACTTGCATGCGTAGAAAAATCTAAGCAAATGAGTAAGGATAAATAATAAAAATGTATCATTGCTTATAGCTTTATTTATAACAGAAGGGAGTAAATGTTTTGAGAAAAGCTGTACAGATGTCAGAATCATTTGAAGTTGCTATATTTTTAGCATTGAGCGGTGGACTGATGGATGCCTATTCTTATTTAGGGAGAGGAGAGGTATTTTCAAACGCTCAAACTGGTAATATGCTTTTGTTTGGAGTGCATGCAGCCGAGGGTGATTTGGAAAAAAGTCTTTATTATTTATTTCCTATACTTGCTTTTGCCTTAGGGATAGCTTTGGCACAGATAATGAAGATGAATTTGTATAAATATAGGAGAATACATTGGAGACAGCTCGCTCTTTTAGTAGAGGTTATACTATTAGCGTATGTATCAATGCTCTCTGCTAGTAGTAATTCTTTGGCAAACTCTATAATTTCTTTTGCATGTGGCATACAGGTTCAGGCATTTAGAAAATTACATAGTAAGGGATTTTCAACTACTATGTGTATAGGAAATCTTAGGTCTGGTACTCATGAGACAATGGAATTTATACACACGAGAAGAAGAGAGCATTTAGAATCAGGTCTTATGTATTTCTTTGTGATATTTTGCTTTGTGTTAGGAGCGATTATAGGAGCTAAATCACTTCAGGTTATAGGATTGAAGGCTATAGTAATTAGTCCTATTCTTTTACTTTGTGCACTTATTCTAATGTTTATAGATAGAGAGAAAAAAAGATATTCTAGGTCTAGCTAAAAAAATAAGAGTCCCATTAGGGGCTCTTATTTTATGTAAATAACTAAATTATAAAATTAAATACTAATAGAAAATGGCTTATTGATCCTAACATAATAAATATATGGAAAATATCATGGAAATTCCAATTTTTTATGTTAGGTTTTTTTATTGCGTAAATTACACCACCGATAGTGTAGAATAAGCCACCTAGCACTAATAAAATAAAGGCAGGCAGGATCAAGTTTATATATAGATCTTTTATTAAAAATATTGCTGTCCAGCCCATAGCTATATATAAAGCGGAAGACAATTTTCTAGGCATATTAATCCACATGACTTTCATTACAGATCCTATTATTGTTATAAACCAAAGAATTAAAAAAACAGGTATTCCTATTTTTTTAGGTAATACATATAGGCAAAATGGAGAATAAGATCCAGCAATTAATACATATATCATCGAATGATCCAATTTTCTCATTACTAAAATAGCTTTTTCTTTGCTGGCTCTGATAGCATGATATATTCCACTGGTAAAATAAAGTATTGCCATGGATAATCCAAATATAATTGTAGCCACTAATAGTTGAATATTTATATTTCCGACTATTAATTGTTTTGATATTAATAGAGCAAGTCCAAGTAAGGATAAAAAACCACCTATTAGATGTGTAAGTGAGCTGATTGGGTCTCTAAGTGCATTCATTTTTTTTCACCTCTTTTGATTTTTTAATTATATATTTATATTTTAAATAAGTAGTTTTAAAAACTACTTATAATATTATTATAAACTATATAATGACTTTTAACAAGTCTTGAATTATAATAATTATATAGGTATTAATTTTAAGAGAGGTACAATATGGAAGAAGTAAAATATATTATTGATCAATTGATAAAAAAAGAAGATATTAAATTAGATGAAATTCCCAAAATAGATTTGTATATGGATCAGGTGCTGACTTTATTTGATGAGTATTTTCCATATGATGAAACGGAACAAAAAGTAACAAAGACAATGATAAATAATTATGCTAAAGGTGGTATAATAAAGCCTGCAGCAAAGAAAAAGTATAATAGAGAGCATATTTTGACAATTATTATAGTATGTATATTAAAAAGAAGTATGAGCCTTGCCGAAATAAAGGAATTAATGGATGAGTGTGCAACGGATGATGACATAGAAAAGGTATATAGCTCATTTCTAAAAAATAAGTTAAGCATGAATGATAGGGTCAAGGTAAAAATAGAGGATATAGTAGATACTTTTATTGAAAGAAATGAAGGCGACTATGACAGTAAGGTTGATGCTCTTGATAAGGATGATGTAGTCAATGAAAATTCTCGTAAAGAAATAGAAAATGATGAGACAATTAGAAGAGAAGATAAGCTAATGACAGTATTAATGTTATCATATTATTCAAATTTGCTAGGAGAGGTTGCTAGAATATTAGTTAGAAATAATAATGAAAATAAGATAAATATAGATGAAAAGAATAATGAAGAAAAATAAGAAGTCTAGAAAAATTATTTGATTTAAATGAATAAAAATAATTAAAATTGACTATATTATTCTATGTCTGTGATATAATATAGGATGGCTCTAAACAAAGGAGTTCTAACTGATAAAAAGATAGATTTTTAGATATAAAATTAGGAGTTTTGTTGATGATAAAGGAAGTTATTGTAGTAGAAGGTAGAGATGATATAAGGGCGGTTAAGAAAGCTCTAGATTGTGAATTGATTGCAACTGGTGGATTTGGATTTCCTAAAGGAGTGATGGAAAGAATAAAGACAGCACAAGAAAAAAGAGGTGTAATTATTTTTACTGATCCAGATTTTGCAGGAGAAAAAATTAGAAAAAAAATAGTTGAGCAAGTACCAAATTGCAAGCATGCATTTTTACCAAGAGAAGATGCAATAAAAGATGGAGATATAGGCATCGAAAATGCCAGTCCAGAGAGTATTTTATCAGCACTTGAGAAAGTTAGAACACAATCAATAGAGGATAGAAAAGAATTTTCACAAAAAGATTTAATATATAATGGACTAATAGGGAGTGAAAATTCATCCTATAAAAGAGACTTTTTAGGTAAGATATTAGGTATTGGATACGGGAATTCAAAGCAGTTTTTAAATAGGCTAAATAATTATGGTGTCAGTAGAAAAGAATTTGAAGATGCTTTAAGAGAATTATAAAAAGTCTGATGGAAGAAAAGATGAGAGATTAAGAAAGCAGGTTAAGATATGGATAAGAGACTATCATCGCATAAAGCAACTATGGAGGTTGTAAATAAGCATGGCTTTAGATTCAGTAAGTCACTAGGTCAGAACTTTTTAATAGATGATAATATAATAGATAAAATTGTTGAAGGAGCAAATGCGGGTAAAAATGATAAAATAATAGAAGTAGGACCTGGAATAGGAACTCTTACAAGAGCCCTGGCATCTAAATCGGAAAAAGTATTGGTTGTAGAAATAGACAAAAGTCTTATACCAATTTTAGAAGATACCTTATCAGACTTTGATAATATTAAGGTAGTAAATGAAGATATTATAAAGGCAGATGTAAAGACGCTCATAGACCAAAATCTAGACGGTGGACCAGTAAAATTGGTTGCAAATCTTCCTTATTATATTACTACACCAATTATCATGAGATTTTTAGAAGAATCTATAAATGTTAGTGATATAGTAGTTATGGTACAAAAGGAGGTTGCAGAGAGAATGAATGCAAAACCTGGAAAAAAAGATTTTGGGGCACTTTCTGTAGCAGTTCAATACTATTGCGATACTGAAATAGTGGCTAAGGTTCCAAGGCATTTATTTGTACCACAACCAAATGTTGATTCAATAGTGATAGCATTAAGAGTTAGGCCAGAAAAAAAATACAAGGTAGATAATGAAGAACTATTTTTCAAAGCAGTAAAAGCAGCATTTGGTCAGAGAAGAAAGACTTTATTAAATTCACTTACAAGTATGGGAATTTTAGATAAAAGTAAGATTAGTGAGGTACTATTGGAATCAAATATAGATGAAAAGAGAAGAGGAGAAACTTTAAGTCTAGAAGAATTTGCTAGTCTAGCAAATAATATAAATAAAAAATTAGAAGGGGAGTAGTATGAAGATTATAAGATATATTTTTAAGTTGATAGCTAGTTTTTTTCACTTAATATATAGTCTGTTCTATAAATTATATAGAAAAAATAAATTGGCCTTTATAATACTTTGTGCTTTAATATTTTTTGCAATTTATATAGGAGCTTTTTCTGCAGTTAGAAATCATATTGAAAAATCAAAAACTACAGATGTATTAAATGTTGATACTGGCAATGAAAAAAATAAGGTTGAAAAGCAAATTGAGATAAAGAATAAAGAGGAGGCGAAAAAGTCTCTTTCTATATTACTGAGTCAATCAAAAAAAGTTTATATAGCAGATGAAGATGTTGAAAATATAAAAATAACAGGATCTATATTAGATAACTTTGATAGACACTTGGAAATGTTTGTAAAGATTAGATCTATAGATGATACTTTCAATGCAAAATATCATGGTTATTCAGAGGATGGGATAAAATTTCAAACTGATTTTAATTATATGAAAATCATAAAGGGATCTAGGGTGGAAGTTTATAAGATACCAGTAGCTATGAAAGATGATTTTGAAAATCTTTATAGGAGGATGATTTATACATCTGTTGACTTTATAACTAGTAAAAAAGGTTTAGGTAAAATTGAAGTTTATCATAAGAATGATAAAAAGAGAATTATGCCATGGAATAAAGATGACTTAGTTTATAAAATACTTTATAAAAGAGAAGTAGGGAAAATCCAGCCTGAAAAAGAATTTTCTGAAACAAAAGATAACTATACGATAAAAATGGAAAAATCAGGTGTAGATTTAACTATACAGACAATGGGAAAGGACTTTATAAAAGTTATATGCGGAGATAATACAGCATATTATGAGGTTTATCCTGACTTATATAATTATATGCATGATGATGTGTTTAATTAATATGTATTAGAAAAAATAGAAATGACTTATATACAAATAAAAAAGGTGGAGAATATCTCCACCTTTTTTATTTGATTTATGTATAAAGTGTATATAGCATTAAAGGGATAGCTATAAACATCTTTATAGGCTTTTATTTTAATAGACTCTCTCCAACTTTGTATATTGGACCAGCACCACATGTGATAATAAGTTCATTTTCACCAATATTTTCCTTTAAATATTCTACTATTTCATCAAAAGTTGGAATATATTTGGATTTTATATTTTTCTGGTACAATCTTTCAACTAAGTCTTTTGAACTTATATCTCCGGGATTATCTTCTCTAGCGGCATAAATATCTGTTATAATAACTTCATCAGCAGAATAAAAGGCTTCTGAAAATTCGTTGAACAGTGCTTTTGTTCTAGAATATGTATGAGGTTGGAATATAACCCATAATTTATCTTTCTTAAGATTTTTAGCTGCTGCTAGGGTAGCTTTTAATTCTGTTGGATGGTGCGCGTAATCATCAACTACCATGTTATTTTTGAAGTTGCCTTTTATTTCGAATCTTCTACCAACGCCTCTATATTTTTTAATAGCTTCCTTTATAACATCTACTTCGATATTGGATTCTATTGAAGCTACTATTGCTGCAGTAGCATTGTACACGTTGTGTAATCCGTAGACTGATAATTTAAAAGTTCCAAGATTTACTCCTTTATATTTCAAATTAAACATTGCAAACCCATCATCGTCATATTTTATATCAGATATTATTGCATCATTTTTTTCATTTTGACCAAATCTAATTATTTTTGCTTTGACATCATACACTATATCTTTAGTGTTTTCATTATCTCCGTTTATTATGAATACTCCTTCTTTAGGAAGTAACTTACCAAATTTGTTAAATGAAGCTTTAATTTCTTCTATACCTGAAAAATAATCTAGGTGATCTTCCTCAATATTTAAAACTATTGATATAAATGGATTAAAATTTAAAAAACTATCTACATATTCACATGCTTCAGTGATGAAATTTTCTGAGGATCCTATTCTAACATTTCCACCTATAGCACTAAGATTTCCACCTACTAAAATTGTAGGATCCTTTTCAGCATGATTAAATATTTCAGAAAGCATACTTGTAGTTGAAGTTTTTCCGTGTGTACCAGATACAGCTATAGAATTTTTATATTCTCTCATTATCTGTCCTAAAAATGCAGCTCTGTTAATCATCAAGATGTTTTTATTTTTAGCCTCTTGAAATTCTTCATTATTTTCTGATATTGCCGCAGTATAGATGACCATATTTATGTCATCAGTTATATTTTCTTTTTTCTGTCCAATTACTATCTTTGCTCCGTGCTCTCTAAGATGTTCTATTAAATAAGATTCCTGCATATCTGAACCTGTAACTGTATATCCTTTATTAATACAGATTTCAGCTAGGGCACTCATATTAATACCACCAATTCCTATAAAATGTACTTTCATTTACTACCCACCTTTCAAATATTACAAAAAATACTCCTAAAGTATGTAATATGAACATTAAATATGGTATAATGTTTTAATGTTCAGAAGTTTTTTGAATATAATTATAATATCAATATTATACCACAAATGTTTAAAGTGTGAATATTTGATAGAAATAAATAAAGAAAAAGTAAAATTTTATAAATTTAAAACTAATAAATTATAGTTTTTTCAAAAAAAAGTTGAAATTAATAGGGGGATATATAAAATATGGAAAAGTTTAAAAGAAATGAAAGGATTGGAGCCATTGTAAAAATTTTATCTGATAATCCAAATAAGATATTTACACTTAGTTTCTTTACTACACAGTTTAATGCGGCTAAATCTACAATTAGCGAGGACTTAATAGTTGTGAAAAACGTTTTTGAAAAATTACAATTAGGAAAGGTAATTACAATTTCAGGAGCAGCTGGTGGTGTAAAATATATACCAAAGACTTCTAAGGAAGAAAATGAGGAATTTTTACTACACTTATGTGAAAGGATAAAGGATGAAGGTAGAATTTTATCAGGTGGATTTTTGTATTTAATAGACCTTATATACGATCCAAATGTAGTGGCTAAAATCGGTGAAATCTTTGCATCAAATATAGACTATTCTGATGTTGATTATGTAGTGACTATGGAGACAAAGGGAATACCTATGGCACTTATGACAGCGAAAGCAATGAATCTACCTCTAGTTATAATTAGAAAAAATACAAAGGTAGCAGAAGGTCCAACTCTAAGTATGACATATCTAACAGGAACTTCTTCAAAAGTTGAAACAATGAGCCTGCCAAGTAGAGCTCTAAAACCACATAGCAAGGTTATAATAATAGATGATTTCATGCGTGGTGGAGGAACAATAAAGGGTATGATAGAATTAATGAAAGAGTTCCAAACAGAGGTTGTAGGTACAGGAGTATTTATATCAACAGTTAAGCCAGAAGATAAAATGGTATCTAACTATATATCGTTGTTAGAACTGGATACTAGTGGAAATGAAATAGTGGCTAAACCTAATCTAAAGACTTTTATCAATGAGTATAGAGATTAAATAAAAGTCAAATATATCTTAACAAAGATGAATATAGGGTTTATTGGGTAAATGAGGTTTCAAAATGATTGAAGTTACAAGAGAATATTTAGTAAGAGCTCTATCAAATAAAAAACCAGATACAGATAGAGTTTTAAATGAAAATCATAATAAAGATATTAATAGAAATCCTGATAGTGAACTTGATAAAATTTCAAAAGAAAAAATTAACATAAAAAATTTGGTTGATTTAAGGAATATTAAAATTGATTCAATAGATATAAGTGATTTAGATTTTTCTTATGTTGATTTATCTTGGTCAGAAATAAGAAATACTTCTTGCAAAAATACTGATTTTAGCCATTCAAAGCTAGAAAATACACTTTGTAGAAATGTGGATTTTTATAGGGCGAATTTAGAAGGCTCAAGCCTTAGTGCATGCGACTTTAGGACTTGTAGTCTAAAAGAAGCAAATTGCATAGGAAGTGATTTCAAAAACTCCATTTTACTAGATACAAATTTAGAAGGAATAATATATGATAAATCTACTAAAAATTTTTCCCTAAGATGTCCTGAAGAAGGATATTTTATTGGGTATAAAAAATGCTTCAATGATCTTCTGGTAACATTACTGATACCAACAGATGCTAAGAGGTCTTCAGGAACGAATTCAGCATGTAGGTGCGATAAAGCAAAAGTTATAGCAATTAGTAAACTAGATGGCAGTGGATTTTATAGGGAAGCAGTATCTTTGGTTGATGAAACTTTTATATATAGGTTGGGACAATTTTCTTATGCGGATAGTTTTGATGATAATAGATGGTTAGATTCATCACATGGTATACATTTTTGGATGACTAAAGAAGAAGCTATTGCGTATTAATTAAGGTCTAGTTCAATATTTTGTAATAAAATATTTATCAGACTAATTTTAGAAAGGTAATTGTGCTAATGAGAAAATTATGGAATTTAATAAAGTTAATTTGTTTGGCCATTATTATAGCTTTTTTATTTTATTTGATTCCAGACAAGAGCTTGAATGTTGGTGAAAAATATCAAAATCCAGATTTTCCCAATGGATGTGAAATAACTGCACTTCAAATGTTAATGAATTATAACAATATTAACATAAGTAAGGATATAATAAATGATTATTTGCCAAAATCTGGTTTTTCAAATGCAGATCCAGAACTAGCTTATATAGGAAACCCTAGAAGTAGTTCAGATGGATTTTATTGTTATGCAGGGCCTATTGTTCAGGCAGCTAACTCATATTTTAAAGATAATGGAATAGATAAGCAAGCTAGGGATAAGACTGGGATGAATATATTGCTATTGTTTCATCGTGTAGCGGTAGAAAAACAACCAGTAGCTGTATGGTTTACAACTGATTATAAATCACCAGAAGAATCTATGGTATCTTATACAGATAAAAATGGCAATAAAAACAAATTATATAAAAATCTTCACTGTGTAGTAGTTGAAGGTATGGGGCTTGGTAAAGTTAAAATTGTAGATCCAATAAAGGGTAAGCAATCTTTGTATTTTTGGCAATTTATAAAAATATATTACCAAATGGGTCAAAGAGCTATAATAATTAAATAAGTTATAAAAAAATAAATTTAATTAAGAATATAAATAGATAAGTAGGGGAGGATTTTATAATGAAAAAAGCAATTGTGTTGGCAGCTGGAAAAGGAACTAGAATGAAATCAAGTTCACCAAAGGTTGTTCACAAAGTATGTGGAAAAGAAATGGTAAATCATGTCATAGATTCTTCAAAAAAAGCAGGAGTAGATCAAATTATAGCTATACTTGGACATGGTATAGATCAGGTGAAATCTGTATTAGGTGAAGATGTAAAAACTGTATATCAAGAAGAACAGTTAGGAACAGCACATGCTGTAATGATGGCAGATAAGTATATAAATGATGAAGATACTGTAGTAGTATTATGTGGAGACACTCCGCTTATAATGCCTGAGACTATGAATAAATTCTTTGAATATCATGATAATGGAAATTATGGGGTAACAGTGTTAACTGCAAGAGTTGAAGATCCTACAGGATATGGAAGAATAGTTAGAGATGAAAATGGTAGTTTAGTCAAAATAGTTGAGCAAAAAGATGCAGATGAAAACACTTTAAAGATAGATGAAATAAATTCAGGTATTTATTGTTTTAATGGAGCTTATTTAAAATCTTCATTACAATATGTTGGAAACGATAATGCACAGGGAGAATACTATTTACCTGATACAATAGAGATTATAAAATCTCAAGGGATGGATACAGGTGCTTTTTTAGGAGCTACAATTGATGAATTGATGGGTGTTAATTCAAGAAATCAACTTTCTGTAGCTGAAAAGACTATGAAGCTGAGAATTAATGAAATGCATATGACTAATGGTGTTACTATAATAGACACAGATTCTACATATATAGATGCAGATGTAGAAATAGGAAATGACACAATAATTCTACCAGGCTGTATGCTAACAAAAGGAACAAAAATTGGAACTAACTGTAAGATAGGGCCATATACATGTATAGAAAACTCTGTAGTTGGAGATGGAACTTCAGTTAAAAAATCGGAATTAATAGACGCAAAAGTAGGTATGGACACTAATGTAGGCCCATATGCTTATCTGAGACCCAAGTCAGATATAGGAGATAATTGCAAAATTGGTGACTTTGTAGAGGTTAAAAATACTCAATTTGGTGATGGTTCAAAGGCATCTCATTTATCTTATATAGGTGATGCGGAAGTAGGAAAAAATGTAAATATAGGTTGTGGAGTGGTATTTGTAAATTATGATGGTAAAAATAAATTCAAATCAATTGTAAAGGATAATGCCTTTGTAGGGTCTAACGCAAATCTAGTAGCTCCAGTAACTATAGAAGAAGATGCTTTTATAGCTACAGGGTCTACAATAACTGATGACATACCAGTTGGAGCTTTGGCCGTTGCTAGACAAAGACAAGTAGTAAAAGAAGGTTGGGTAGCAAAGAAAAGAGAAAAAGATAATAAAAAATAAACAAATTAATGAAATTAAAATTTTAGGAAAATAAATTTATATAAGTCATCATAAGAATCATAGAATTATGGTATAATAAAAAGGAATATTTATAAATAAATTTTAATATAGTTATATTTTACTTTAGGAGGTTTGTGAATTATGAGTTGTTACAATAGCCATAAGATGAAGCTTATTGCTGGTAACGCATCTAAGGAATTAGCTGAAAAAATAGCTAAGAGCTTGGGTATGGACCTAGTAGACTGCAAGGTTGAAACTTTTAGTGATGGGGAAATATCAGTGTCTATCAATGAAACAATAAGAGGATGCGATGTATTTGTTATACAGTCAACTAATAGTCCAGTAAATAATAATTTAATGGAGCTATTAATATTAATAGATGCATTAAAGAGAGCATCAGTAGGAACAGTAGCGGCTGTAATACCATATTACGGTTACGCAAGACAGGATAGAAAAGCAAAGGCCAGAGATCCAATTACAGCTAAGTTAGTTGCAAATTTATTGACTGCAGCTGGTGCAGATAGAATTCTTACAATGGACTTACATGCATCACAGATACAAGGATATTTCGATATTCCACTAGATCATTTATTAGGAGGAACTATACTGGCTGATTACTTTAAGAGTTTAAACTTAGAAGATTTAGTTGTTGTATCTCCTGATTTAGGAAGTGTTACAAGATCTAGAAAATTTGCTAACAATATAAGCAAGGAAACTCCAATTGCAATAATAGATAAGAGAAGACCTAAGCCAAATGTTAGTGAAGTAATGAACATAATAGGTGAGGTTAAAGATAAGAATGTTATCTTGCTTGATGACATGATTGATACAGCTGGAACAATAGTAAATGCAGCAGCAGCGCTTAAGAAATTTGGGGCGAAGGATGTATATGCTTGTTGTACACATGCAGTTCTTTCAGGTCCAGCAATTGAAAGAATAGATAATTCAGTAATCAAGGAACTTGTAGTACTTGATACAATTGAACTTCCAGAAGAAAAGAAAATAGATAAAATAAAGATTAGATCTGTTGCAGATCTTTTCGCAGATGCAATCAATAGAATATATACTTGTGATTCAGTAAGTAAGCTGTTCTAGTATACAGTTTATTTTTGAAATAAAAAATTCATATCAACAATCAAAAAAAGTCCAATTAAATTGGACTTTTTTTGATTGTGCTTTAAAATGATAATAATATTATTAAATAAAATTAAAAAGATTGAAATTTAACAATATCTAGGTTATAATATATAAGTCTTGGATAACGATTTCAATTAGAAGAATATTTAGGAGGAAAAATGTCTATTTTAACGAATCATTATGTATTATCATTTATTAAATTCGCAATATTAGCGACTCTTGGTGAAATAATAGCATGCAGTATTAAAAACAAAAAATTTACAGTTCCACATTCTATAGGAGCTAGAATGCTTATCTGGGGCTTACTTGGAGTATGGATAGCATTTATGATGGGTATATTTGCTGATTCAATGGCAACAAAACTTACAAAAGCTGGTCTGGACTTGTCTACACTATTTGGTACTTTTATTTTCGGTTTAGTGACTTCGTTAGTTATGAACTTCTGTTTTGGGCCAGTATTTATGGTATTTCACAAGCATACAGACACATACTTAGAACTAAGACATCAAGATAGAAATAAGAAAATAACTTTGAAAGATATTTGCAATAATATAGACTATTATGCTTATGCTAAAAATGTATTGATAGGGACTATACCGACGTTTTGGATACCTGCTCATACAATAACATTTATGATACCAGCAGATTTCAGAGTACTATTTGCTGCATTCCTTTCAATTTGTCTAGGAATTATATTATCGTTAAAATCATAGTAAAAAGTAAAAAGTAAAAAGTAAAAAGTAAAAAGTAAAAAGTAAAAAGTAAAAAGTAAAAAGTAACCTAAAAAATCTGACTCATATGAGTCAGATTTTTTAATATACATTTTGTCTATAAAACTAAAGGAAAATATTAGGAGGGATATACTTGAGCTTTATAGGGAAATGTATTATTAAAAACAATCACGAAGATATTTCGGATATTCATATCAGAGAAAATGAGTTTATCTATATCAGAAAAAATGGATTATTAGTGAAAACAGATTTAATGGCCAAATTAAATTATATACAGGAATTTTTCGAAGAGATTGATGTTGATTTTGAAAAAATTTTAAAAAAATTAAATATAAATAAGCAAGTTGATTTTTCTTTTGAACTTAGAGAATTAGGAAAAAGATCCAGGGCTAATATATTTTTTTCAATGGATAGAATATGTGTAGTTATTAGACTTATAAAAGATAATATTGATAATTTAAAGGCTTTAAATATAAGTTTAAAAGAAAGTGACTTATCAAATTTTTCAAGTGGTTTAGTATTTGTAACTGGACCAACGGGCTCAGGGAAGACCAGTACTTTAGCAGCTATAATTGAGTATATAAATCAAAATGAAAATAAGCATATCATTTGTCTTGAAGATCCAATTGAATATACTTATATCAGTAAAAAATCCCTTATTACTCAAGTCGAGGTTAAGAATGACAGCAAAGATTTTAAAGAGGCTTTAAAATCAAGTCTTAGACAGGATCCAGATATTATTGTAATTGGAGAAATAAGGGATCAGAATACTTTACTTACATGTCTTAGAGCAGCGGAAAGTGGACATTTATGTTTTTGTACCCTACATACTTTGGGAGTTGCTTCTTGTGTAGAAAGGGTGGCTAATATGATTGACATAAGATATATATCAAATATGTATTTTCAGATTTCAAAACTTACAAGATGTATAATGTCTCAGCAATTAATATTGACAAATTATGGGGAGAGAGTGCCGGTAATTGAATTTGCAAATATTGATAGGTCTTTAGAAAATTTAATCAGAGAAGGAAAATTGAATCAGATACAAGCTTACATATTGACTAATAAAAATATGATTAGTATGGACAAAGAACTTTTAAAATTATATGAAAATCGCATAATAAGTAAAAAATGCTTGATTAGACATTGTGTAGATTATGATTTTATTGTTAGTAGACTTAGAAAAAATGGAGTTGATTCGCTTGATATATAATATATATTTACAGAATTTATTAATAAATTTAATATTAATAGACTTATTTGATGTTTTATTGATAATTGGATGTATTGTAATAACGTTAATTATTTTCAAAGTTTTATTTATTAGAGATATTATTTTAGCTTATAAAAGCAAATATTATATTTTTATCATCCTATTTCTTTGTTTAATAAACTGTACTTACATTTCACATTTTAATATATATTCATTTCTAACAATGGCATTAGTGCCTATATTTATAGTTGTTTCAATAGTAGATATTTACTATAAAAAAATTTATGATATTGATATAATGATTACTTTTATAGTTACGCTTTTAATATATTTTATTTATAATAATTTTGTCGCTTATGAGAAAAATATTTTTTTTATAGTGATCGCTGAAAATATAGTGAAAGGATTAATAGGTGGAATTATACTATTTCTAGTAACATTTTCAATAGTAAAACTTAGTAAATCAATGGGAGAAGGAGATGCATGGTTTTTCTTTGCACTTGGTATTAGTGTAGAATTATCATATACATATACTTTTTTTATATCTTCTTTTTTATCTGCAAGTATATATATATTATTAAAAGCGATATTATCTGAGAAAAAAGAATCTATTATTGCCTTTATTCCATTTATATGTATAGCTTATATAATAAATCAGCAAATAATTAATATAAAATAGGAGTATTATTTTATATTTTTAGTATATTTTTATAGTAGATTTTGAATCAATTCATATAGAATTCATTTAGATAAACTTGATTTTTATTGAAATTTTAATGTATAATTTAAAGTTAAGTGAACGACAATATTATTTTGTAAAAATTGATAAAGATTAATATTATTAGTTCACATTATGAGCTAATCTATGGTTAGTGGGTATATACTATATGATATTGTTACGGTTTGATCTGGATCTAACCGTTTATTTTTAATGGTTTAATAAATATTGACACTATCATTATTAAATTAGATAAAGGAAGGGTTAAGATATAATGTATATAATAATTGGGTTGGGAAATCCAGGTAAGAAATATGAAAGAACCAGACATAATGCTGGTTTTGATGTGATAGATAAGCTGGCAGATAAGCACAGTATT
The DNA here is from genome assembly GCF_027125355.1 of Peptostreptococcus equinus. Lineage (NCBI taxonomy): Bacteria > Bacillati > Bacillota > Clostridia > Peptostreptococcales > Peptostreptococcaceae > Peptostreptococcus > Peptostreptococcus equinus. Next base: position 166,650 of record NZ_CP114052.1, read on the forward strand.
AAAGTCGACAAGATAAAACACAAGGCTTTAATAGGAGAGGGAAGAATAGGAAATGAAAAAGTAGTGCTAGTAAAGCCACAGACTTATATGAATCTCAGCGGTGAATCTGTAATCAGTTTAGTAAATTTTTACAAGATAGATTTAAAAAATCTTATAGTAATATATGATGATATAGATTTAGATGTAGGAAAGTTAAGAATTAGAAAAAAAGGAAGTGCAGGATCTCACAATGGCATGAAATCTATAATAAAGTGTATAAATAGTCAAGAATTTCCTAGAGTAAGGGTAGGAGTATCAAAGCCTCAAGCAGGAAGAGATTTGGCTGATTTTGTACTTTCAAGAGTTTCTAAAGAACAAGTGGAAGATATGGAAAGTGGATTTGATAAGGCAGTTAAGACAGTAGAAGAAATTATTGATAAGGATATTGATTCAGCGATGAATAAATATAACGGTTAGGAATGGTGAAGTAAATGAATGATGTATTGGTATATCCATTGAAAAACAGTGGTGAATATAATGGTATACTGGATGCTATTAATAAAAAAGAACATGTTCAGATAGTAGGCTTAATGCAAAATAGTAGGGCTAATATAGGCTATTCTATATTTAAAGATCAATCAAAACAGATGCTTTATGTAGCAAGTAGCGAATATGAAGCTAAAAAGATTTTTGAGGAATTAAGTGCTTATAATAAGTCAAAAGTAGAAATGTTACCATCAGACAATATTCTTTTTTATAATTTGGATGCAAGAGACAGAAAATTAGATGCTAGAAAATTAAAAGTATATTTGAAATTAGTAAAAAGAGAAAAGTCAATATTTGTTACATCTGTGGATGCATTGTCTAGAAAGTATGTTCCAAAGAAAATAATATTAGACAATGTTTTTAAATTAAAAATTGGGCAGACTATGGAGATGGATAAATTGAGTAAAATTCTCGTTAGTTTGGGTTACCAGAGAGTTAGCAAGGTAGAAGGCTTTGGTCAATTTAGTATCAGAGGTGGGATTTTAGATGTATTTACATTACTATATGATTTTCCATTGCGATTTGAATTTTTTGATGATGAGATTGATTCTATTAGAGAGTTTGATATTTATTCACAAAAATCGATATCAAAGAAAACTTCTGTGACAATTACACCATCTAGAGAATTTATATATCCAGATCAAGTTGAGTTTGCAGTAGAGAAATTAAAAAGTGAATTAAGTGATAATGCAGATCCAGATGTTCTTAGAAATATTGAAAGAATCGAGTCAAAAGAATATTTTGATGGAATGGAAAATTATATAGATTATATATATGGTGATGTTGATAAATCCTTATTTGAATTTTTAGATGAAGATGCCATAATATTTATTGATGATTTCAATAGATATAGGGAAAGGTTTAAAAATATTGCTTCTGAATTTAAAGAAAATTATATTTTAAATTTAGAAAGAGGATTAGCATTAAAAACTCAAGGTAGTTTACTTCATTCATTGGAGGAATTAAACCACTATATTGGCAATAGAAGCATATTAATGAATACATTGCTAAATAAGACCATTAATGATATGGGAATAAATAGGGTTGTATCTATAGATTCTAGAGAAATACCAAGCTATAATGGTAAAATTGATATGCTAGTTGAAGAGTTAAAAAGACTTAGACATTCAGGATATAAGACTATAATAGCTACATATTCTAGTGAAAGAGCAAAAAAGATAAGTAAGATATTAATAGAAAATGAAATAGATAATATATATACTACCAGTAGAGATGTAGAAATAAAAAGTTCTCAAATAATAGTGGTACCAGCTAATATAAGTCAAGGTTTTCAATATCCTTCGATAAAATTTCAAATAATTACGGATAAGGAATTGGTTGGTTCAAACAAGTCTGGTGTGAAGAAAAAGAGAACCAAAAAGAAAAATTCTTCAAAGATAGAATCCTTTATGGATTTAAAGGTAGGCGACTATGTAGTTCATGAGAATAGTGGTGTTGGTAAATATACTGGCATAGAACAAATAAGTGTTGATGGAATAAAAAGAGACTATTTAAAAGTTATGTATAATGGCGGTGATAGTCTATATGTACCTATAGATCAAATGGATAAAGTCCAAAAATATATAGGTGGAGATGTAGAAAAAGTAAAATTAAATAAATTAGGTACACAGGAATGGTCAAAAGCAAAGAATAAGGTTAAAAAAGAGATAGAAGATATGACCAAGGAACTAGTAGAGCTATACGCCAAAAGAGAAAAGAGAAAAGGATATAAATTCTCTAAAGATACTGTTTGGCAAAATGAATTTGAAGATAAGTTTCCATTTACAGAGACTGATGACCAGTTAAAGGCTATAAAAGAGACTAAAAAAGATATGGAATCTGTAAAGGCAATGGACAGATTAGTATGTGGAGATGTTGGTTACGGAAAAACAGAAGTAGCCATAAGAGCTATATTTAAAGCTGTTATGGATGGTAAGCAAGTAGCTGTATTAGTGCCTACTACAATATTAGCTCAACAGCACTATAACACTTTTGTGGAAAGATTTGAAGATTATCCAATCAGAGTAGAGGTTCTAAGCAGGTTTAGAACCGCCAAACAACAAAAGCAAATCGTAGAAGATGCAAAAAAAGGTTTGGTAGACGTTTTGATAGGTACGCATAGAATTGTATCAAAGGATATAGATTTAAGTAAGCTAGGTCTAGTGGTAGTTGATGAAGAGCAAAGGTTCGGCGTAAAGCATAAAGAAGCTTTAAAAAAATTGAAAGTCGATGTTGATGTACTTACTTTATCTGCAACACCAATACCTAGAACACTTCATATGTCACTGAGTGGCATTAGAGATATGAGTATTATTGAAGAGCCACCTCAGGAAAGATATCCAGTACTTACATATGTAACAGAGGCTAAGGATAGTATAATACAAGATGAAATATTAAGAGAACTTGATAGACAAGGTCAGGTATTTTTTGTATATAACAGGGTGGAAGGCATAGAGCAAATGGCATCTAGAATCAAAAAGCTGGTGCCAGATGCAAGAGTTGGTGTAGCACACGGTAGGATGACTTCTAGTCAGCTGGAAAATACAGTCTTGTCTTTCTTGGCTAAAGAATTTGATGTTTTAGTATGTACTACAATAATAGAAACAGGAATGGATATAGCAAATGCTAACACCATAATAATCTATGATGCTGATAAGATGGGTCTTTCACAACTTTATCAGTTAAGAGGTAGAGTGGGAAGAAGTACAAAGCAAGGCTATGCTTACTTGATGTATGAAAGAAATAAAGTCCTAAGTGAAGTAGCAGAGAAGAGATTAAAAGCTATAAAAGAATTTACTGAATTTGGTTCAGGATTTAAAGTTGCTATGAGGGACCTTGAAATTAGAGGTGCTGGAGATGTTCTAGGATCTCAGCAACATGGTCATATGGCTGTAATAGGATATGAACTATATGTTAAAATGTTAAATGAAGCAATTTCTAAGATTAAAGGAGAAGTTTTAATAGAAGATACAGATGTAGAATTAGACCTTAGTGTAAATGCATTTATACCAAGCTCTTATATTGAAGATGAAATATTGAAACTTGAAATGTACAAAAAAATTGCTACAATAGATAGTAAAGAAGATATGTATGAAATACAAGAAGAATTAGAAGATAGATTCTCTAATATACCAAAGGAAACTCAAACATTATTAAATATAGCCTATATTAAATCTCTATGTAAAAGGCTAAAAATAAATAAGGTAAAGCAAAATGGAAAAGAGATTAATTTAGAACCACTTACAAAATATATAAGTAGTGAGAGCAATGGTTATGATATAGTAATGGAACTTGAAGTTATGCTTGAGGGTTTTATAAAAAACAAAGAAAATACCAAAAATTAGGAGGTAGTAAATGAAAAAAATTTTAGCAATATTATTAGCGTGTAGTGTAGCATTATCTACTGTAGCTTGTTCTGGTGGATCAGTAGCTACTGTAGATGGAAAGTCAATATCTAAAAGTGAATTTAAAAAAGAATTAAAGCTTAATAAATGGATATATCAAATGCAATATGGAGATGGAATCTGGAAACAGATGGAAATGCAGGATAAAAACTATAAAGAAACGATAAAGAAGAATGTATTAGAATCTCTTATCCAGAAAAAATTATATTTAAGTCACGCTGAAAAGAATAAAATTAAGCCAGATGAAAAAATGTTAAAGCAATATAAAGAGCAGAATAAGAAAATGTTAGAAGATAAAAACACTAAAAAAAGCATGGATGAAGCTGGTGTGACAGAAGATATGCTAGATAATTATGCAAAAGATGCAGCCACTTTGGCAGCTTTTTATTCTGACCTAGAGAAGAAGTCTGCACCTAATGATAAAGAATTGAAAGAATACTATGATAAAAATAACAAAAAAATAGATGCTTCTCATATATTAATATCGACAACAGCAAAAGATGGAAAGCCTGTATCAGAAAAGGAAAAAGCTGAGTTAAAGAAAAAAGCTGAAGAAATACAAAAAAAAGCAAAAGATGGAGAAGATTTCTCTAAGCTTGCTAAAGAAAATTCACAGGATCCAGGTTCAGTAGCAAAGGGTGGAGAACTTGGTGAGTTTGGCAAGGGTGTAATGGCACCGGCATTTGAAAAAGCAGCTTTCAACTTAAAAGAGGGTGAAGTATCAGATGTAGTAGAAACTCAATTTGGTTATCATATAATCAAACTGAATAAAGTAGTAAACATTGACTTTGAAAAAGCAAAGGGTGAATTAAAGACTACTTTAACGCAAGAAAAAGCACAGAAAACAGTGAGTGATATACAATCAAAAGCTAAGATTAAAAAAGATGAAGAGGCATTAAAGAAAATAGATTTTGGCAAAATACCAGAAGCTAAGAATACAGAAAAAAAAGATACAAATAATAAAAATTCATCTACACAATCAAAGAAAGATGAAGAAAAGAAAAAATAATTTAATATTATTAAGAGCCGATATTTTTGTCGGCTCTTTTATGTTTATCAATACTTATTTTAATGTAATATTTAATAAATCTGTGGTATAATATTTCTTATCTGTGTAAAAGTAAAAGAGGTTTTTATATAAATGGAGGTAGAAATGAGAACAGAGAGTAAGACAAGCACCTTTATAAAAGGTACCTTAATTCTAGGTGCTGCGGGTGTAATAATAAAAATACTAGGTGCAATATTTAGAATACCACTTAGCAATTTAATTGGTTCAGAAGGTATGGGTTATTATCAGACCGCATACCCAGTATATACATTGTTTTTAACACTTGCTACTGCAGGATTTCCTACAGCAATAGCAAAGTTAGTGTCTGAACAGGCAGCCCTTGGTAATCACAAGGGAGCAAATGATATCTTTAAGATAACTCATTTGATGTTATTCTTAACAGGTTTTGTAACATTTATAGTCTTGTTTTTTGGAGCAGAGTTTATAGTAGGTAATGTACAACACAATCCAAATGCAATATCAGCTATGCATGCAATTGCTCCAGCTTTATTGATTGTTCCATCTATGTCAGCTTATAGAGGTTATTATCAAGGATATCAAAAAATGTCAAGAATAGCACTTTCTCAGATAATTGAACAGATATTTAGAGTATTTTTAGGTCTGACTTTGGCATTTATATTAATGAAACAGTTTGGTCCAAAACTTGGTGCAGCTGGTGGTATATCAGGTGCTTCAATAGGTGCCTTTGCATCATTCTTGTTTTTGGTATTTGTATATATAAAAGATAGTAAAGAAAGAAAAGTACTTATGGACTCTAGTGTAGGGTATGTAAAACAGAGTACAAAGAGAGTTATAATAAAAATAGTGAAGGTAGTTATACCAATCAGTATAGGTGCTTGTGTAATGCCTTTAGTAAATGTTGTAGACACTGTAATAGTTATAGCAAGGTTAGAAGCGGCAGGTTTTACTAGAATGGCAGCGAATTCTCTATTAGGTCAGTTAACAGGTATGGGTATACCTATAATTTCAATGCCTATGATATTTACGACAGCAATAGGAATGAGTTTGGTGCCAGCAATTTCAGAGTCTTATACATTAAAAAAATTTGACGATGCCCGTAAAAATGCTAAAATAGCATTTAAAATAACCTTGTTATTATTGTTGCCTTGTACCTTTGGTTTAGCAGCTATTGCATCACCAATAATGGGACTTTTATTTCCTAAAGAATCATCAGTAATATTGGGATCGATTTTATTTACACTTGCGCCTGCATGTGTATTTTTAGGACTTCTATATACTTTTAATGGAATACTTCAAGGAATGGGCAAACCGATGATACCAGTTTATGCTTTGTTATGTGGTATAATTGGTAAGATAGTAATAAGTTATACACTTACAGCCATACCTTCAATAAATATATTGGGTTCTGCGTTTGGTACAGTAGCATCTTATTTAATAGCAGCAATTTTTGAATATGTGTATATAAAGAAGTCTTTAAATATAGAATTCAATATTATGGATTACTTTATTAAACCTATAATAACTGTTATAATAATGTATCTTTCTGTTAGATTGGTTAATTATGGATTAGGTATGTTTATAGGTACCAAATTGTCAACTCTAATATCAATTGCTGTTGGTGGTATAGTGTATATATTAGTCCTTCTTGGAATAGGTGGAATAACTCAGAATGAAATTTTATCTATGCCAAAGGGAGATAAAATGTTAGCTAAGTTAAAAAAGGCAAAATTGATTAGATAAAAATTATATAATTATATACAGAAAAATATATAATATAAACTATAAATAAAATAAAAATTATTTAGGTTGTTCAAATTATTTAATAGTTTGAACAACCTTATTTTTTAGGAGGAATTATGTCAATCACTATAGTTGGTCTAGGAGCTGGTGACTTATCTCAAATAAGTTTTGCAGCTGTAAACGAATTGAAAAAAGATAAAAAAATATATCTTAGAACTGATAACCACCCTATCGTAGAATATTTGAACATTGAATATACATCTTTTGATGAATACTATGATAGATTAGAAAACTTTGAAGAAGTTTATGAAGCTATATCAGAAAAGATAGTAGAAGAGGGTAAAAAAGAAGATATTATTTATGCTGTGCCCGGACATCCTAGAGTTGCAGAAAAGACAGTAAGCTTGATAGAAAAGTATGCAAAATTAGAAAACATAGAATTAGAAATAATTGCTTCAATGAGTTTTATTGATGCCATGTATAATTATCTTGGATTTGATCCATCTGATGGATTCACATTAATTGATGCATTTGAAGTAAGAAGGAAAAATTTGGATTCTGAATCTAATATAATTATTACACAGGTATATGATAGATATATAGCTTCAAATGTAAAACTAAAGCTTATGGATTATTATGATGATGAACAAGACGTATGGCTAGTGAAATCTGCAGGTATTAAAAATTTAGAATATAAGAAAAAAGTGCATTTGTATGATTTAGATTCAATAAAAAATGAGTTTGATCATTTAACTAGTCTATATATACCTAAATCTGATAAAAAAAGATTTATGGATATAGAAGATTTGATTGAAATTACTAAAAAGCTTAGAAGTGAAGATGGATGTCCTTGGGATAAAGAGCAAAGCCATGGTTCTTTGAAGAGATATATTGTTGAAGAGGCCTATGAATTGGTAGAAGCTATAGAAGAAGATGATATAGATGGAATAATAGAAGAATTAGGAGATATATTATATCAAGTTACCATACATTCACAAATAGGTATAGAAGAAGGCTATTTTGATATATATGAAGTTAGTAATGCCATTAGTAAAAAAATGATAGATAGGCATGCTCATGTATTTGATAAAGAAAATGCGGACAATAGTTTGACTTGGGAAGAAAAAAAGATGATTGAAAAAAATGAAACAAAAATAACTGAATCTATAAAAAGAACAGTAAAATCTTTACCAGGTCTTATGAAAGCAGAAAAAATACAGGATAAAGCAGCAAAAGTAGGTTTTGATTGGGATAGTATTGAACCAGTATTTGATAAAGTATTAGAAGAATATAATGAATTTTTAGTTGAGTATAAAAACTTTGATAAGCAAAAAATGAAAAATGAATTCGGAGACTTATTATTTTCTTTGGTTAACCTTGCTAGATTCTTGAAAATAGATCCAGAAGAAGCTATACAGTTAACTAATCATAAGTTTATCAGTAGATTTGAGTATGTGGAAAATGCAATATTAGAATCAGGAAAAACTTTTGAAGATGTCGACTTGAACACTATGGATATATATTGGAATGAAGCTAAGAAAATTGATGTATGCAAATAATTAAAGTTATTTTTAAAAATATGTTATATTATGGTTAATACATACTAAATACTTATAAAAGTGTATAAATCTATCAAAGAACTGTACAGGCCATATATCAATGCATATGAATTATAATTAAAAAATATATGTGCTTTAAAAAAATAAAATTGAAAATAAAGTGAAAAAATCGATTTTTATGGGTAAAAATATAAAAATTAATAAAAAACATTGAAATATAGCCAAATCTTATGTATAATAAGGTTGTCAACTAGATAAAAATGAGATTTAGGTTGTAAAATATATTACAGGAGGTAATTATTGTGAACAAAGCAGAATTAGTAGCAAAAATGGCAGAAAAGAGTAACTTAACTAAGAAGGAAAGTGAATTATCTTTAAATGCTTTCATGAAAGTTGTAGAAGAAACTTTAGTAGCTGGAGAAAAAGTTCAGTTAGTAGGATTCGGAACTTTCGAAACTAGACAGAGAGCTGCTAGATCAGGAAGAAACCCAAGAAAGCCTGAAGAAGTTATTGAAATACCAGCTTCTAAGGCACCAGTATTCAAGGCTGGTAAGGGTCTTAAAGAATTAGTAAATAAGTAAGAAAATCTATATAAGATTTGATAGTATTGGTGAGGTATCTTGCCAATACTTTTTTTTGATTTTGATAAACTAATTCATATATGTTATAATATACAGATTAGTTATAAAAAATATTTGTTTTAAATTCACATATAACAAGTATTGTATAGATATAGTTTGAAAAAATTAAAGAATACTGAAAATAGGAAGTGAAATATGAGATTAGATAAATTTTTAAAAGTTTCTAGAATAATAAAAAGAAGAACAGTAGCAAAAGAGGCTTGTGAAAAAGGCATGGTAGAAATAAATGGAAAAACAGCTAAATCATCTACAGAAGTAAAAGTTGGAGATATATTAAAGTTGACTTTTGGAGAAAAAGTAGTGGAGTATAGAATTACTCAGATAAAGGAACATGTTTTAAAAGATCAAGCCAAAGAAATGTATGAAGCTATTTAGGTGAAATATGAGATACGGAATAATCGATTTAGGTAGCAATTCAATGAGGCTATTATTAGCTGACTACGAAAATGGTTGCTTATACAATAGAGAAAAAATAATCAATACAACTAGATTGGGTAAAGGCATTGACCAATCTGGAAATATCAGCAATGAATCCATGGAAATAAATTTAAAGTCGCTAGAAGAATTTAATAGTATATGCAAAGAGAAATCTTGTGATAAGATTTACTGTATGGGAACCGCTGCACTTAGAAATGCTAAAAACAGCAGTATATTTGTAAAAAAAGCAAAAGAAAGAATAGGATTGGACATACAGATAATAGATGGTGAAAAAGAAGCTCTATTGGGATTTCTAGGAGTTATTTGCGGTATTAGCGAGTTGGATTCACAGATATTAGTAGTTGATATAGGTGGGGGGTCAACTGAATTTATTATTGGAGATTCTAAAGGGATTCAATATAAAAAAAGTCTAAATATAGGTGCACTTAGCCTAAGTGATAAGTTTATTAAATCCTACCCAACTGATGCTAGTACTATTGAATCAATAGAAAAGGAAATAAAAAATAAAATTTTTATAGTAATAGATGAAATAAAAAAAATTGGTAATTTGCGATTGATAGGCATAGGGGGAACTATTACTTCTATATCAGCTATTGAACAAGAATTGGGAGTATATTCAATGGATAAGATACATATGAGTAAAATAAGAAGTTCTCAAATTGCAAATCAAATAAATAAAATAAAGAAGATGTCTATAGAAGAAATAAGACAATTAAAAGGTCTACAAAAGAAAAGAGCAGAAATAATTTTATGTGGAGAGATGATTTTATATGAAATTATAAAATCTTTGTGCATAGAAGAAATATTAGTAAGTGAATATGATAATTTAGAAGGCTATATAAAAAATATGGATTTATAAATAAGGAGACAACTTATGAATAAGAGTGTAAAAAAAGCAGTAATACCAGCGGCTGGACTAGGAACAAGATTTCTTCCAGCTACAAAAGCACAACCAAAGGAGATGCTACCAATAGTTGATAAACCCACTTTACAGTATATAATTGAAGAAGCTGTAGCATCAGGTGTAGAAGAGATATTAATAATTACAGGTAGAAATAAAAAATCAATAGAAGATCACTTTGATAAATCTGTAGAACTTGAATTAGAACTAGAAAATAAGGGGAAAAATGAATTGCTTGAAATTGTAAGAGAAATTTCAAACATGGTTAATATTCACTATATAAGACAAAAAGAGCCGAAGGGGCTAGGTGATGCTATATATTGTGCAAGACATTTTATAGGAGATGAACCTTTTGCTGTAATGCTAGGAGATGATGTAGTGGATAATCAGGGTGGGACACCTTGTTTAAAACAGTTAATTGATGCCTATGATGAAAAGAAATCTACAATATTAGGAGTTCAAAAGGTTGCAAAAGAAAATACTGACAAGTATGGTATAGTAGATGGAGAAAAAGTATCAGAAGGTTTATATAAAGTTAATTCACTTGTCGAAAAGCCAGATACAGATAAGGCTCCATCAAATATAGCTATATTAGGTAGATATATAATTAGACCAGAGATATTTGATATATTAAGTGATTTACCGGCAGGAAAAAATGGAGAGGTTCAATTAACTGATGCCCTTGAAAAATTAAATGAAAAAACTGATGTGTATGCTTACGAATTTCAAGGTAGAAGATACGATTCAGGAGATAAATTAGGTTTTTTACAGGCCACAGTGGACTTTGCTCTAAAAAGACCAGAACTAAAAGAACCATTCTTAAAATATTTAAAGGAAGTTTGTGAAAAACAAGAAAGTGACAGGTAATTATGGCAAAAAAGAAAAAAACGTTTCAAAAATTAGTAGTAATATTTATAGCATTAATGTTTATTGTTTCTAGTGTTGCTTTTACAATTAGTGTTCTGTTACAAGGGTAGGAGGTTTGTATGTCAGATTTAGATACTCTTAAACAAGAGCTTTCAAAGGAAGCTTTGGTTGAACTTAGATTAATGGCAAAAGAGCTTGGTCTAAAATCAATCACAAGCCTAAAAAAAGCAGATTTAATAGAAAAAATTATTGAAGCAAAAACTCAGTTAGAATATAGTAAGCAAAAAACATCTAAACAAGAATATAAAAAAAGTACTGAAGATGATGCTGAAAACAGCAAGCAAAACAATAGAAGGATAAAAAATACGAATAATTTTATTGGTGATAATAATACGAATAATAGAAATTTTAGAGATAGTGATAATATTACTCCTCCACCTATTACAGAGGAAAATAAGGCTCAAGGGGTTCTTGAAATATTGCCAGATGGATTTGGTTTTTTAAGAGGAAGTAACTATTTATCAACAGAAAATGATATATATGTATCTCCAAATCAAATTAGAAGATTTAATTTAAAGACAGGTGATTTTGTAAGTGGTGTAACAAAACCTGAAAATCAAAATGAAAGATTTAAAGGTCTTATGTATATATACAGTATAAACGGAGAGAATCCATCAACAGGAAGATCAAGAACTCCATTTGAACAATTAATACCAATATATGCAGATCAAAAGTTGAAGTTAGAAGTTGGAAGTAATCCAATATCAACTAGAATTATGGATTTATTTGCTCCAGTTGGTAAAGGGCAGAGAGGGTTAATAGTGGCTCCTCCAAAGGTGGGTAAGACTATTCTTTTAAAGGAAATTGCAAATTCTATTACCGAAAATTATCCAGAAGTTACGCTAATCGTATTATTAATAGATGAAAGACCAGAAGAAGTAACTGACATGAAAGAGTCAATAGACGGGGAAGTGATTTTTTCTACATTTGATCAAGCGGCAGCACATCATGTAAAGGTTGCAGAAATGGTACTTAATAGAGCACAAAGATTAGTGGAGCATGGAAGAGATGTAGTCATATTATTAGATAGTATAACTAGATTAGCTAGAGCCTACAATTTATCTATAACACCTACTGGTAGAACCTTATCTGGTGGTTTAGATCCAGGAGCTTTATATGGACCAAAGAAGTTTTTTGGAGCGGCTAGAAATATTAGAAATGGAGGATCACTTACCATATTAGGAACAGCTCTAGTAGATACGGGTTCAAGAATGGATGATGTTATTTTTGAAGAATTTAAAGGTACTGGTAATATGGAATTAAATCTTGACAGAAGTCTAGCTGAAAAGAGAATATTTCCAGCGATTGATGTATATAAATCTGGAACTAGAAGGGATGATTTGTTACTTACAGATGACGAACAAGAAGTAGTCTATAAGCTTAGAAGAGCACTTAGTGAAGAATCAACTCAAAGCGTTACAGATAGAATAATAGAAGAAATGAAAAGAACAAAGAATAATAAAGAATTAATAGATTTGATAAAAAAAATAAATTTCTCTTAGTTATTGATAAAGATGTTGTCTAAGTCAAATTATTATGATATAATAAGGGAGTTGAATTTTATGGAATCGAAAGATTCGTTACTATAAGCGGAGAAAGAGGTGAAAAGAATGCAGAAAGATATACAGCCAGAATATAAAGAAGTTGAAGTTCGTTGTGCATGTGGAAACACATTTATGGCAGGATCAACTCAGGATGAAATAAAGGTAGAAATTTGTTCAGAATGCCATCCTTTCTATACTGGAAAGCAGAAGAATATAGAAAAAGGTGGAAGAATCGACAAATTTAAGAAGAGATTTAACATGGAATAGTATTCTAAATCCAATTTGTCTAAAGGCAGATTGGATTTTTTTTACATAAAATAGATTATAAGGCCTAAGTTCTATAGGCTTTTTTTGTTTTTTAATAAAAAAAGCCTATAGAACTTACTTTATTGTAGTGATATAATTTAGCTATTGAGATTTGATAAAAATAATATATTAATGTAATTATAATAATAAAAATTATGTTTGAGAGGGTAAAAATGATTTCGTCTAAAAAGTTAAAAGATAAATTTGAAGATAATCCTATGGTAGTAGCTGTTACCAACGAAAATACCTTGGAGTTTGCATTGAAATCAAGTAATGAGATAGTCTTTTTATTGAGTGGAACTATATCTGATTTAAGGGAAACTGTTGGTAAATTATTAGAAAAAAATAAGTTGGTCTTTGTGCATATAGATATGATATCAGGTATGTCAAGCTCGCCAGCTGTGGTGGAGTTTGTTGGAGATATATTTGAAAAACAGGTAGGTATAATAACTACAAAACCAGCTTTAGTAAAAAAAGCTATCAGTGAAAATATAAGAGTAATACATAGAGCTTTTATGGTTGACTCAAAATCAAAGAATATATTCCTAGAAAATATTACTCAGAATTTTACTCCAGATGCAGTTGAAATTATGCCAGCAATGGTACATGATGTAATAAGAGAAGTGAGGGAAAAATTGCCTAAGATGACTATTATAGCAGGAGGTTTAGTTAGGCATAAAAAAGAAATATATGAAATAATAAATAGTGGTGCTGATGCAATTTCTACAAGTAGTATAAAATTGTTAAAAGACTAGACAAAAATATAAAAAGAAAACGTTGACATACGTATATAAATCATGGTATCATTTTCCTATAAAATTTAATATTTGTTGAGTTATGAATATAAGAGTATATAGAGTCTATTCAATGTGGGCCCACTATGCTCTTTTTTAATTTCAGCAAGATAATTAGGAGGATTTATATGTCAGTTTATTTAGCGGAAGTAATAGGAACGATGATTTTGATTTTCTTTGGTGTTGGTGTTTGTGCATCTGTAAATCTTAAGAAATCATATTCAAATGGAGCAGGATGGTTAACGATAACGTTTGGTTGGGGATTAGGCGTTACTTTGGGTATCTATGCAGTAGGAGGAATTAGTGGAGCTCACTTGAATCCGGCGGTTACACTAGGTCTTGCAGTAATAGGCGCATTTCCATGGTCACAAGTACTAGGCTATTGTATAGCACAGGTAATAGGTGCTATATTGGGATCATGTCTAGTGTATTTAATTTATGCACCACATTGGAAAGAAACAGAAGGCAATAAACTAGGGATATTTGCAACTGGTCCAGCTATAGATAATCCGTTGTTAAACGTTATCTCAGAAGCGGTTGGTACTTTTATGTTAGTTTTCTGCATACAGCTTATAAATAATAATAAAATAAGCGATGGAGTAGGAGCAATTGCCATTGGTCTACTAATAGTAGCTATGGGTGTGTCTGCTGGTGGTGCTACAGGATATGCAATTAATCCAGCTAGAGACTTAGGTCCTAGGATAGCTTATATGTTCCTTCCTATTGGTGGTAAAAAAGACGGAAACTGGAGATATGCGTGGGTTCCAATTGTTGGTCCATTAGTTGGTGGGGTCTTAGGAGCAGTAATATTTAAAGCATTATTCTAAAGGAGGAAAAGATAATGGTAGAAATGGAAAAGTATGTATTGTCATTTGATGCTGGAACAACTAGTTCTAGAGCAATTATATTTAATAAAAAGGGTGAAATAATAAGTGTAGCCCAAAAAGAATTCAAGCAGATTTATCCAAAGGCTGGTTGGGTTGAACATGATCCAATGGAAATATGGGCTTCACAAAGTGGTGTTGCTAGAGAAGTGCTAGAAATGTCTGCTATAAGACCAGATCAGATATCTGCTATAGGTATAACAAATCAGAGAGAAACAACTATAGTATGGGATAAAAATACAGGAAAACCAATATACAATGCTATAGTATGGCAGTGTAGAAGAACAGCTAACTACTGTGAAAAGCTTAAAGAAGAGGGTTGGACTGATAAAATAAAGGATAAGACAGGTCTTGTAATAGATGCTTATTTTTCAGGAACAAAAATAGCTTGGATACTTGATAATGTTGAAGGAGCTAGAGAAAAAGCTGAAAAGGGTGAATTGCTTTTCGGAACAGTGGACACATGGTTAGTATGGAACTTAACTAGAGGTAAAGTTCATGTTACTGATTATTCAAATGCATCTAGAACAATGCTTTATAATATAAAGGAATTAAAATGGGATGATGAAATATTAGAAAGATTAAATATTCCAAAGTCTATGCTTCCAGAAGTTAAAAATTCAAGCGAAGTATATGGAGTAACTGATGTAGCTACTTATGGTGGAGCAGAAATACCAATTGCGGGTATAGCAGGTGATCAGCAGGCAGCATTATTTGGCCAAAATTGTTTCAATGCAGGTATGGTAAAAAATACTTATGGAACTGGATGTTTTGTACTCATGAATACTGGAGAGGAAATGATTCAGTCAAAGAATGGACTACTTACAACAATAGCTTGGGGTATTGATGGTAAGGTTAGCTATGCTCTTGAAGGATCCGTATTTATAGCAGGTGCTGCTATTCAGTGGTTAAGAGACGAACTAAGATTGGTTTATGATTCTCCACAGAGTGAGTATTATGCAAATAAAATAGATGATACAGATGGTTTGGTAGTAGTACCAGCGTTCACTGGTCTAGGAGCTCCATATTGGGATATGTACGCTAGAGGTGGAATATTTGGTATTACAAGAGGAACTAAGAGAGAACATTTAGTTAGAGCTACTTTAGAATCCTTAGCTTATCAATCAAAAGATGTAATAGATGCTATGCAAGAAGATGCAGAATTACCATTAGCTTACCTAAGGGTAGATGGTGGTGCATCAGCCAATGACTTCTTGATGCAATTCCAAGCGGATATGCTAAATACAGAAGTACATAGACCAAAAACTTTAGAAACTACAGCTTTAGGTGCAGCATACTTAGCAGGTTTAGCAGTGGGATATTGGAAAGATTTAGAGGAAATATCTCAAGTATTTGCAATAGATAAGGAATTTATTCCTCAAATGCCAGAAGAAAAGAGAGCTAAAAACTACAAGTATTGGAAAAAGGCTGTAGAAAGAACTATGGACTGGGTAGATAAGGAAGATTAATTGAAGACTAGCTAACAAATTGATTTTGTGCTATAATGATAAAAGAATAAATTAATAAAAATATAATTATTGAATTAATAGAGTACACGAAACCAATTCATGCTTGGTTTTGTGTGCTCTTTTTTAAGTTATGGAGGTAATATGTACGATATTATAATTGTAGGTGGCGGTGTAATTGGATGTTCAATTGCTAGAACACTATCAAAATATGATAAGAAGATAGGGCTTATAGAAAAAAATTATGAGATTTGTCAAGAAACTACAAAAGCGAACTCAGCTATAGTTCACGGCGGATACGACTGTAAGCCAGGTTCTTTAAAAGCAAAAATGAACGTAAAAGGAAATTCGATGTTTCCTGAATTAAGTAAAGATCTAGATTTTACGTTTAATAAGATAGGATCTTTAGTTTTGGCATTTAGTGAAGATGAAATGAAAACGGTTGAGGAACTTTACAACAGAGGTATAGAAAATAAAGTTCAAGGTCTAGAAATAATAGATGCAAAGAGAGTAAAAGAAATAGAACCAAAGGTGTCAGATCAAGTAGTAGGTGCTTTATATTGTGCATCAGCTGGTGTAGTTGATCCATTTAACCTAACTTATGCAATGATGGAAAATGCAATGGATAATGGTGTAGAGTTGTTTACTGAAACTGAATTAATAGGACTTGAAAAAAATCATGATGGAATATTAGTAAAGACTAATAATGGAGATTTTCAGACCAAATATGTAATAAATGCAGCTGGTCTTTATTCTGATAAAATAGCTAATATGGGTGGAGATTATGATTTTAACATAATACCAACTAAGGGAGTATATAGGCTATTTGATAAGAAAAAATCTGATACTATAAACACAGTGCTTTTTCAAACACCAACTGAAAGAGGTAAGGGCGTTTTGGTTACAGCAACCTATGATGGAAATACAATGATAGGACCGACTTCAGATAAAATAGGTACTGTGGAAGATACAACTACAGAAAGTGAATCTCTGGCTATAATAGACAAGTTAGGAAAATTATCTGTACCAGACCTTAATCCTAAAAATACTATTCGTGTATTTACTGGAGTAAGAGCAAAACCTAATACAGGCGATTTTATGATATATGCTTCTAAAAATATGGAAGGTTTAGTTCACTGTGGTGGTATTGAATCGCCTGGTTTAGTGTCTGCTCCTGCAATAGCTGAATATGTAGAAGAAATATTGATAGAGAATGGAATGGATACAAAGAAAAATCCTAATTACAATCCTAAGAGAAAGGGTATAGTTAGAATTTCTGAATTATCGACTGAAGAAAAATCAGAAAAGATTAAAGAAAATCCTGCGTATGGAAAGATTATTTGTAGATGCGAAACAGTTTCTGAGGGAGAAATAATAGAAGCAATAAGAAGAAATGCTGGCGCAAAGACAGTTGACGGTGTTAAGAGAAGAGTAAGAGCTGGTATGGGTAGATGCCAAGGTGGTTTTTGTGGACCTAGAGTAATAGAAATACTTGCAAGAGAGTTAAATATAGATCCAACAGAAGTTAGAAAAGATTTGTCTGGTTCAAAAATAGTAGAAAGACATTTAAAAAAATAGGGGGAAATATGTTAAATTACGATTTAGTTGTGATAGGTGGAGGTCCTGCTGGACTTGCAGCTGCAGTTGAAGCTAAAAAGAATGGAATAGATTCTATTTTGATTATAGAAAGAGATAGAGAATTAGGTGGTATATTAAATCAGTGTATACACAGTGGATTTGGACTTCACGAATTTAAAGAAGAACTGGCTGGACCTGAATATGCACAAAGATTTATAGATCAAGTAAACGAATTAGGAATTGAGTATATACTAAATACAATGGTTATAGAGCTTAACAAGGATAAAGAAATAATTGCTCTAAGCGAAGATGGTCTAATTAATATAGGAGCTAAATCTATAGTTCTTGCTATGGGATGTAGAGAAAGAACTGCTGGCGCAGTTGCTATGAATGGATATAGGCCAGCAGGAGTATATACAGCAGGTATGGCTCAGAGAATGATGAATATGGAAGGGCTTATGGTAGGTAAGGAAGTAGTTATTTACGGATCAGGTGACATAGGCCTAATAATGGCAAGAAGAATGACACTCGAAGGAGCTAAGGTCAAGTGTGTAGTAGAAATATCTCCTCAGTCAAGCGGTCTTAATAGAAATATAGCTCAGTGTTTAAATGATTATGATATACCGCTATATTTAAGTCATAATATAAACAAGGTTCACGGAAAAGAAAAAATAGAAGGTGTCACTATATGTAAGGTTGATGAAAAATGGCAACCAATAAAAGGGACTGAACAATACTTCTCTTGTGATACTTTATTATTATCAATAGGATTAATACCAGAAAATGAATTGACGGTAAATGCTGGCATAGAAATTGGTGAAGTTACAAATGGACCTAAAGTCAAATCAAATATGGAAACTAGTATGGAAGGTGTATTTAGTTGTGGAAACGTATTACATGTACATGATATAGTTGACTTTGTTACTAAGGAAAGTAGAGTTGCTGGTAAAAATGCAGCTGACTATATCAAAGGAATAAACGATTCAGATGGAAAAAAACTTTTTGAAACTGAAGCTGGAAATGGAGTTTCTTATGTAATACCAAACTATGTAGTATCTGGTGGAAAAGACGGAGCAAACCTATATTTTAGATCTAGAAAACCTTATAAAAAGGTAGAAGTAAAAGTTCTTATAGGGGATAAAGTAATCAAGACTAAAAAAATGCCTGCTATGATACCTTCTGAAATGGTAAACATTCCACTTAGTCCAGAAGAAATAGCGAATTTAAACGACAAGATAAAAGTGGAGGTGAAAGAGATTGGAAAATAAGAAAGAATTCACTTGCATAGTGTGTCCTGTAGGATGTCATTTGACAGTAACAAAGGAAGAGAATCAGTACAACGTAAATGGTAATACTTGTAAAAGAGGAGAAATATATGCTCAGCAGGAAATGATTGCTCCAAAGCGCAATATAGCATCTACTATCAGAGTTGAAGATGGTTTTTTAAATTTGGTTCCAGTGAAAACTGATAAGCAAATACCTAAAGAAATGATATTCGATGTTATGAAAGAAATAAATAAGTATAGAGTAACAGCACCTATAAAAGTTGGAGATATTTTAATAGAAAATATTCTTGGAACAGGATCAAATATTGTAGCAACTAGAAATATAGCAAAAAATAATTAAAAACAAAAGACTAAATTATACAAAAATATACAAACAGAAAATTGTTACGTAGAAAAATAGAGATTAGTAGAGTCTTAAAAAATAAAAACGACTGACTGTAAGCAAAAATTTATACTATTAAAAAGGCTCTCCTTGAAATTATGGAGAGCTTTTTTAATATATATAGTTAATAAATATAAAAATTATTATTCCTCCAGAAATAACTGATAGACCTATATTTTTGAATTTTATAGAGATAATGCTGATTAATACTAGAGGTATAAGTTTATAATTTTCGATAGAAATGAAAATTTGTCCATTTTTAAAAAAAACGTCCTTTATTATCAAGGCAACGAAAACGCCAAGAGGTATATATTTTATAAATCTTTCAAATTCTTCTGAAGTTCCCTTTTCTCCACTTAGGGCAAAAGGAAGATAGCGAATTAAAAACATAAAAATAAATGAAACAAAGATAATAAAATAGATTAGAAGGTTTTTATTCAACATTTATCCCTCCTTTTATTCTATGTTTTTTATCTAGGAAATAACCAATGCTTGTAACTATTAAGGCTATAATTATAAGATCTAATCCGCCTTGATAGATAGAAAGTACTATAAATGATACTATAATAGCAACAAAAAGCATTAAAATATCTAAATTATCCTTTATTCTAAGGACTGTAAGAACTACAAACATACTAGTCATCATAAAAAATGCTAAGTCTACAGGTATATCAATAATTTCACCAAATAAAGCACCTAATAAATTACCAATCATTCCAAAAAAGCAAGCGAAATATCCTAAATAAAGAGCTTGTTGACTATCCCAATTTTTATCTTTTTCAAACATAATCTTATCTATAGCAAAAGTTTCATCTGTCACCAACAGAGAAAAAAGAATCTTTTTAACGCCCTTTAAATCTCTTACATCATTTATCAAAGACGAGCTATACATTGTATTTCTCAAATTTGTTATTAGTATCGTCACTATAAGATATAGGGAAATTTCAAGTGAAACTCCAGAAGCTAGCATACTAGCAGAAATAAATACAGCACTACCTGAAAATACAAGAACAGCAAACAAAACAACTTGTAATGGATTAAAACCAACCTTTTGAATCATGGCTCCTCCCATAATACCAAGTGCAACATATCCAAAAGCTATAGGTAATGATGTGAAAAAAGCCTTTTTTAATTTATCCTTTTTTGTCATATCTACTCCTATTTTTAAAAATTATAATAAAAACATTATAACATCTGATAATAAGCTATAACAATACTTTAGAATATTCTTATAGCTTATTATCAGATATTATTTATTTAGATTAAATTATTGTGTATAATAAATAGTAGTTTTGATTAGAAAAATATTTAAAAAAGGTGGTGAAAATTTGCAGAATATTAAAATAAGGAACTTAATAATAGAATCCGTTAAAGAATTGGAATGTATTAGTCCTACACCAAGATTAGATGTTGAGATATTGTTATGCCACGTATTGAAAATAGATAAAATAAAATTGATGACATCATATGAATCATATATAGAAGAAAAAGATTTAAAAGAGTTTAAAAATTATATGGAAAAAAGAAAAAAATCAATGCCTATAGCCTATATTATTAATAAAAAGGAATTTATGGGCTATGATTTTTATGTAGATGAAAATGTATTGATACCTAGGCCAGATACAGAATTAATAGTAGAAAAATTATATAATAAAATTAAAGTCGTAAAAAAAGATATTTCTAATGGCATTACTAATAGACATAATAATTTGAAAATATTAGATATGTGTACAGGTTCAGGAGCGATAATAGTCAGTGTTAAAAAACTTATACAAGAAAATGAAGTTGATATAAATGCTGAATTTTATGGTGTAGATTTGTCAAAAGAAGCTCTGAATATATGCAAAAAAAATATTAAAGAGCTATGTGTAGAACCTATAGAATTGATAAATTCAGATCTATTTGCCAGTTCTAAATTTGAAGAGTTAATTGATAGTTTGGATATTATAGTATCAAATCCGCCTTATATTGAAGATGATATAATAAACACATTGAAATCTGATGTGAAGGATTATGAACCTATGATGGCGCTTGTTGGTGGACAGGATGGTATGAGATTTTACAATGCTATTATAGAAGACTCTTTAAAATATTTAAAGAACAATGGATATTTGATATTTGAGTCTGGTCATAATCAAGCAAGAAAGATTGAGAAAAAGATGCTAGAATGTGGATATACTGATATAAATATTTATAAAGATTTACAGGGGTTTGAAAGATGTATTTTAGGAAAATTAGTAAAAATATAGGAAGAAAATTTATGAAATTAAAAAGTACTAAAGTAATTGAAATTAATACATTAGATTAATTGTTAATAATAGGAAAATATGATATAATATTTAATTGATTAATTTAAAAAAGAGTGAAGTTTAATAAGATAAATTGGCGGTGCCAGTTTAATATAGAAAGGTGGATATTAATGCTAAATAAGCTTAAAGTCTTAGAAAATAAGTATAGGGAACTAAGCGATAAGGTTGCAGACCCAGAAATAATTAGCGACCAACCGACTTGGCAGAAATTGATGAAGGAAACTTCTGAAATAGAACCAATTGTTATGAAGTATAGAGAATTTTCAAAGGTAAGTCAGACTATAGAAGAGTCAAAGACAATTCTAGAAGAAGAAAGTGATGAAGATTTAAGAGAATTAGCAAAGATGGAATTGTCTGAAGCTGAAGATCAAATAGGTAAGATAGAAAATGAATTAAAGATATTACTTGTTCCAAAGGATCCTAATGATGAAAAGAATGTTATAGTAGAAGTTAGAGGTGGAGCAGGTGGAGACGAAGCAGCTTTATTTGCGGGAGATTTATTTAGAATGTATAGCAGATATGCTGAAAGAAGAGGTTGGAAAACAACTTTGATGTCTTCAAATGAAACAGGCGTTGGAGGATACAAAGAAGTATCATTTATGATAAAGGGTAAGGGAGCTTATTCAAGGCTTAAGTATGAATCAGGTGTGCATAGAGTTCAAAGAATACCTACAACTGAATCAGGTGGTAGAATACATACATCTACAGCAACTGTTGCTGTACTACCAGAAGTAGATGATGTAGAAATACAGATAAATCCAGAAGATATTCGATTTGATGTATTTAGAGCATCTGGTAACGGTGGTCAGTGTGTAAATACTACGGATTCTGCTGTAAGACTTACTCATATACCAACTGGTGAAGTGGTATCTTGTCAGGATGAAAAATCACAGTTAAAGAATAAAGAAAAAGCTATGAAAGTATTAAAGGCCAGATTATATGATAGAGCCTTAGCTGAACAAAATAAGGATATAGCTGCTGAAAGAAAATCTCAGGTAGGTACTGGAGATAGATCTGAAAGAATAAGAACTTACAATTTCCCACAGGGTAGAGTAAGCGATCATAGAATAAACTTAACTTTATACAAATTAGATGCTTTCTTAGACGGAGATTTAGATGAAATGATAGACGCATTAATAACAGTTGACCAAACTGAAAAAATGTCATCATTCTAATAAAAGTATAAATAGGGGGTCAGTATGGAAACAATAATCAAGAAAATAGACCCAAATAATATAGACCAAGATATAATTGATGAATTTGGAAAAATGATAGCTGATGGTAAGACAGTAATCTTCCCCACTGAAACAGTTTATGGGTTAGGAGCTAATGCTTTAGACGAAGATGCTGCATCTAAAATATATGAAGCTAAGGGTAGACCAAGTGACAACCCTCTATTGGTTCATGTGTCAGAAATTGAAGAAATAAATCCATTGGTTAAAAAGATAGACAAAAAAGCTAAATTATTGATGGATAAATTTTGGCCGGGTCCACTAACAATTGTATTTGAAAAGAAAGATATAATACCTTATAGAACCAGTGGTGGTTTGGATACTGTGGCTATTAGAATGCCATCAGATGAAGTTGCTAGAAGAATAATAAAATCATCTAAAAAACCAATAGCAGCACCATCTGCAAATTTATCAGGTAGACCATCTCCTACAAAAGCAGAACACATAATAAATGATATGCAAGGAAGAGTAGATGGCATTCTGATTGGGGGTCCATGCAATTATGGGGTTGAGTCTACAATAGTCGATTTATCAGGAGAGTATCCAGTAGTACTTAGACCGGGATCAATAACATTAGAAATGCTTAGAGAAGTTCTAGGAAAGGTTGAATTAGATCCGGCTCTTATGAGAAAATCTGATAATATAAAGGCAAAGGCGCCAGGTATGAAATATAAACATTATTCTCCTAAAGCGGATGTTTATATGGTTAAAGGTCAAATAGAAGATTTTGCTAGAATGGTAAATGAAAAAAATAAAGAAAATGTATCCAAAGGTATAAAAACGGGTGTTTTATGTATGTCTAAATACAAAGATTTATTTGAAGCAGACGTGTTTGAACTTGGAGATAGCTATGAAGAAGTAGCAAAAAACTTATTTGATGAATTGATAGAATTAGACCAAAAACAAATCGATATTGCATATGCTCAAATTTTTGAAGAAAAAGATGTGGGTGTTGCTATAATGAATAGATTAAAAAAATCAGCAGCTTATAGGCTGATTGAGGTTTAAGGAGGATAAATAATGAAAATTGCATTAGCATGCGATCATGGTGGAATCAATTTAAAAACAGCAATTAAAAAACACCTAGAAAAACTAGATTATGAGGTATTAGATTTTGGTGTGAATTCAAGTGAATCTGTTGACTATCCAGATTATGCTGCAAAGGCTGCAAAGGCTGTAGTTGATAAAGAGGCAGAATGTGGGATTTTAGTTTGTGGAACTGGTATAGGTATAGGTATAGCAGCAAATAAAATTAAGGGAATAAGATGTGCAACAGTAGGCGATACTTTTTCAGCAAGAATGACAAAAGCACATAATAATGCTAATATGATTGCACTTGGTGAAAGAGTAATAGGTATAGGATTAGGTATAGATATAGTAGATGCATATCTAAATTCAAGTTTTGAAGGTGGTAGACACCAGACTAGGATAGATAAAATGATGGCCTTAGAGTCAAAATAATATTTTATATATAATATCAGGAGGAAAATATGAAGAATGTAATAATAACTGATCATCCATTGATTCAGCACAAATTGACAATCATGAGAAAGGTAGACACAGGCTCAAAAGATTTTAGAGAATTATTAACAGAAATAACAATGCTTATGGGCTATGAAGTAACTAAGGATCTTCCTTTAGTTGACGTAGAAATTGAAACGCCAATACAGAAAATGAATTCAAAAATATTATCAGGAAAGAAATTAGCTATAGTACCAATATTAAGAGCTGGAATAGGTATGGTAGATGGATTTGTAAGCTTGATACCAGCAGCTAAAGTTGGACATATAGGACTATATAGAGATCCAGAAACTCATGAACCAGTAGAATATTATTGTAAACTTCCTCAAGATATAGGAGAAAGAGAAGTATTACTTGTAGATCCAATGCTAGCAACGGGTGGTTCAGCTACAGCGGCTATTGAACTACTTAGAGCAAAGGGTGCAAAAAATATTAGAATGATAAATTTAGTTGCAGCTCCAGAAGGAATTGAAGCTGTTCACGCTAAATATCCAGATGTTGATATATATGTGGCAGCAGTTGATGAAAAATTAAATGATCACAAATATATAATACCAGGTTTGGGTGATGCAGGGGATAGACTTTTTGGAACAAAATAATTGTAATATTATATAAAAAATTATTGAAAATTTTATCCGGGCTACGCTTTGTAGGCCGGATATTTTATCCATAATTTTTTTGAAAAAGGTTTGAATTTTAGGCAATTTGGGTATGAATTTATCTATCTATCTGTAGATTATTTTTACTTTAAGTGGTAGAATAATCATTAGTGGTTTTCAAGATAGTAATATAAATTATGGAGGAAATATGTCAGATAAAAAAGGTTGGGTAAAAATATCTAAATCGTTTTCGCTTTTAACACAATTAAGCGTTATGATGCTAGTTTGTATATTAGGATGTGCTTTTATTGGAATAACAATAGACAAGAAATTTGGAACCAGCCCCATATTCTCTATAATTTTTATTATTATTGGAGTGGCTAGTGCATTTTTAAGTCTCTATAAAACTCTGAAAACTTACTATGACAAAGGGGAGTGATGAATTGGACAAACAGATTTTAGATAGCATAAAGAAAGTTACTACAGGGGTACTCATTTATACTTTAGTTGGTTTAATTGTATTATTGTTAATACAAAAATTAACACTTTCTACAGTTTTAGGTCTAATAGTCGGTTGTGCAATATCGATCTTTTCGTTGTTGACTATTGCTAGAGGCATGGTAGGGTTTGTAGAAAAAGATACTGGAAAAGCAACTTTTTCGGCTGTTTTTGGATATTTTTTTAGATTTTGTCTGTATGCCGTAGTTTTAATATTTGCAGCTAAGACTAATTATATCAATGTATATACTGTAGCAGTTGGTTTACTTAGTGTTAGCCTTGTAATAAAAGCTCAGGAAATATTTTCTAAAACTAAAAAAAAGTAATAAATAATTAAATTATTACTATCTATTCTTAAAACAGAAAACTAAGCTTATACAAAAGTAGTTTGAGCTTGGTTATTTAAAATGAAAGGAGAAATTGATATGTATCAAGCAAGGTATTTGCTGTATATTGGTAACTTCAAGATAAGTGAAACCATTATAGTCCAATGGATAATAATGCTTGCTTTAATAGCAGTAGCTTTATTTATGACTAGAGGCTTGAAGAAGAATCCGGATACTAAGAGGCAGCTACTATTAGAGTGGTTCGTTGGTGGTATTAAAGGATATACAACTGAAATGATGGGCACAAAATTTGTTTCTAGAGTACCGAGTATTGTCCCTTATGTAGGTACAATATTTTTATTCTTTATACTTTCAAATTTGGCTGGCTTATTTGGATTTAAATCACCAACAACTGATTTGGATACTACAGTAGCTTGGGCATCTATTACAATCGCAACTATGTATGTAATGGGTGTTAAATTTAAGGGACCATCATATTTTAAGGAATTTATTGAGCCTACACCAGTAATGTTACCACTTAACATAGTAGGAGAAATAGCAAGACCTATCTCGCTAAGTTTCCGTCCCTTCGGTAATATACTCGGAGGAACAATAATAATGGGATTGGTTTATCAGTTAAATGCTTTTCTTTCAAGTTTGATTCCAAACTTGAAAATACCAATAGGTCAAATAGCATTTCCGGTTCCGCTACATTTATATTTCGATATATTTGCAGGAAGTTTGCAGGCATTCATATTTATGACATTAACATTAGTATTCATTGGTAATGCTGCAGAAACAGAGTAAAAAATTAAACACAACAAATATTAAAACAAAATTGAAATTAGGAAGATTTAGGAGGAAAATAATATGGAATTATCAACAGCAATAGCAGTAGCAGGTACAGCAATAGGTTCAGGACTGGCAGTTATGACAGGTATAGGTGCAGGTATAGGACAGGGTTATGCAGCAGGTAGAGCAGCAGAAGCAGTTGCTAATCAACCAGAAGCTAAGAGTGATATCATATCAACAATGATTCTTGGTCAGGCCGTTGCAGAGTCTTCAGCTATTTACGGATTGGTTATAGCGATTATACTAATATTCGTTAATCCATGGATAAAGATGTAATTTAAAGGAAATTTTGATCTGCCAAAGACGTATATAGGAGGAGGAAGACTATGGAATTTAAGCCATTAGTTGGTTTAAGCTACGAATACTTCTTTACTCTTGCAAATACTTTAATAATATTTTTGATACTAAAGAAAATTCTTTTTAAGCCAGTTTTAAAAATATTAGATGAGAGAGAACAATCAATCAAAAATAGTATTGAAGTGGGAGAAAAGGCAAAAGAAGAAGGTTTAAAGTTTAAGGAAGAGTATGAGACAAAACTAAATACGGCCACAAATGAAGGTCATCAGATAGTTGAAAATGCTAAACAAAGAGCAGAAAAAAAATATGAATCTATAGTAGATGAAGCTAGAGTAGAAGCAGAAAATATCAAGACAAAAGCTTATGATAATATAGAAAAAGACAAACAAAAAGCTTTTAATGATATTAAAAATGAAATATCTGAAATGGCTGTTATGGCTGCAAGTAAAATAATAGAAAAAGATTTAGATGAAAATAAGCATAAAGATTTAATAGATGATTTTATTAAGGAAGTAGGCGATGTTAAGTAATGAAAAACCAAGTTGCTACTAGATATGCTCAAGCGTTGTTCGACTTAGCAGATGAAGAAAAAAAAATATCTGAAATTTACCAGGAGTTGACAGAGATACTTAGCCTTATTAATTCAAACTCTGAATTAAAGGATGTATTGAAGTCTCCTTTTGTGACAAAAGAGGAAAAGAGAAATATAGCTGATCAGATATTTGAGGGAAGCTTATCAAAGACTACAAGAAACTTCATGATGGTATTGATCGATAATAATAGAACTATCGATTTATCTTCAATTACAGTGGCATATAAAGAATTACTTAACAACAAGCACAATATTGAAGAAGGAGTAGTAATAACAGCTATTCCACTATCAGAGGATAAAATTTCAGAATTAGAACACAAGCTATCAGCTAAATATAATAAGAATATTAAGCTAACAAATAAAATAGATGAGAGCATTATTGGTGGTGCTCTAGTAAAAATAGGTAACGAAGAAATAGATGGTACAGTAAAGTCTCGACTTGACGATTTAAAGAGCGATCTATCTCGCGTAATATCATAGAAATGGTGGTGAACCCATGAATTTAAGACCAGAAGAGATTAGTTCCATAATTAAGAACCAAATCAAAAATTATGAGAACAAAATCAAATTAACAGATACTGGTAGTGTGTTAAATGTTGGTGATGGTATAGCCAGTGTTTACGGACTTGAAAATGCAATGTCAGGAGAATTACTTGAATTCCCCGGACAAATATATGGAATGGCCCTAAACTTGGAAGAAAGTGTAGTAGGTGCCGTTATACTTGGTGATGACACTAATATCAAAGAAGGTGACGTTGTAAAGAGAACTGGTAAGGTAGTTGAAGTACCAGTTGGAGAAGCAATGATAGGTAGAGTTGTAAATGCTCTAGGACAAGCTATTGATGGTAAAGGTGAAATCGTAACTGAAAAGACAAGACCTGTTGAAGCTAAGGCTCCAGGAATAATGGATAGAAAATCAGTATTTGAACCATTACAAACTGGTATCAAATCAATTGACTCAATGATTCCAATAGGTAGAGGGCAGAGAGAACTTGTAATAGGTGATAGACAGACAGGTAAGACTTCAATCCTAACTGATACAATAATAAATCAGAAGGGTAAAGATGTTATCTGTATATATGTAGCTATTGGTCAAAAAAGATCAACTGTTGCTCAGTTAGTTTCTACTTTTGAACAATATGGTGCAATGGACTATACTATAGTTGTATCAGCATCCGCATCAGAATCTGCTCCGCTTCAGTACCTAGCTCCATATGCTGGTGCTGCAATAGGTGAAGAATTTATGTATAATGGAAAGCATGTATTAATAGTATATGATGATTTAAGTAAGCAGGCAGTTGCATACAGAGAGATGTCATTATTACTTAGAAGACCACCAGGTCGTGAGGCTTATCCAGGGGATGTATTCTACTTACATTCAAGATTACTTGAAAGAGCAGCTAAACTTTCAGATAAGTTAGGTGGAGGATCAATGACAGCACTTCCTGTTATAGAAACTCAGGCAGGAGACGTTTCTGCTTATATACCAACAAATGTTATATCAATTACTGATGGACAGATATATCTACAGCCAGAATTATTCTATGCAGGTATTAGACCAGCCGTTGACCCGGGTATATCAGTATCAAGAGTTGGTGGATCTGCTCAGATTAAATCAATGAAGAAAATAGCTGGTACACTAAAACTTGCTTACTCACAGTATAGAGAACTTGCAGCCTTTGCTCAGTTTGGTTCAGATCTTGATGAAGATACAAAGAGAAGACTTGATCAGGGGCAAAGAATAGTGGAAGTTCTTAAACAGGAAGAGCATAAGCCAATCACAGTTGAAAATCAGGTTGTGATAATATTTGCTGTAATAAATAATTTATTAGCAGATATAGAAATAGAAAAGATTTCTGAATTTGAAGATGGTTTATATGAATTTATGGATAATATTCATCCAGAAATATTAGAAAAAATATTAAAAGCGGAAGATTTTAAAGACGATTTAACTAAGGCAATAGAAGAATACAAAGTTAAGTTTAAAGCTGAAGCATAATCCATTTAAGGAGGTAATTAAATGGCAGGAGCTGGTATGAAAACTTTGAAAACTCGTATCGCAAGTATAAACAATACAAAGCAGATTACAAATGCGATGCACCTTGTAGCCTCTTCTAAGCTTAGGAAAGCTAAGCAAGCAGCTGAAGATTCAAGTGAATATTTTGATACATTGTACAAGACAATAGTTGAAATTGCAATGAATACAAAGGGTGTAAATAGCGAGTTTTTAAAAGAAAAAGAATTAAAGAAAAGATGTCATATCGTAGTTGCTGGTGACCGTGGATTGGCTGGTGGTTATAACTCAAACGTCTTAAAAGAAGCTGCTAAATATATTGGTGCTTCACAAGATTGTGCCATGCCAATTGGTAAAAAAGCTTACGATTACTTTGCAAAAAAAGGCATCGAAATAATAGATAGAATAGAAGATGTAGAAAAATACGAATATGAAGATGTAAAGAGAATTTCAAAGAAAGTCATGGATTTATTCTTAAAAGGGGAAATAAGCGAAGTATTATTTACCTATACAAAATTTGAATCAGCTTTATCACAAGAACCAAGAACAATAAAGTTATTGCCACTTGTATTTGATAAGCCAATCGAACATGGTTCAGGTAGAAAGAGCCAATTAGAAGAAGAAAATAATCCGGATGTATGGCTTAGCGATGATGTTCTAAAAGAACGTGAACAACAGCGTAAGGTTGAAGATGAAAAATCTCAAGAAGTCGTAAATTCAGTAAAAGAAAAAAATACTAAAACTAGAATGAAGTATCTTCCAGACGCGATGTCTGTGCTAGAGTTTTTAATACCAACATATGTTGCTGGGATAATAAACGGAGGGATAGTTGAATCATATGCATCAGAACAAGGTGCTAGAAGAACAGCTATGGAATCAGCTACAGATAATGCCAACGAAATGATACATAACTTAGAACTTAGCTACAATAGAGTTAGACAGGGTGCAATTACTCAGGAAATTACTGAAATTAGTGCCGGTGTTGAAGCTCTAAAGTAAGGAGGAAAAGATGGCAAATGCAGGAAAAATTGTACAGATAATGGGTGCTGTACTTGATGTTAGATTTGAAAATGCTGAACAATTACCAAATCTATATAACGCATTGGAAATAGAATTAAAGGGAAGTAAAATAGTTGCCGAAGTATCTCAACATGTTGGTAATGATACTGTTAGATGTATCGCCATGAGTGCTACAGATGGATTGGTAAGAGGTATGGATGCAGTTGATACAGGTGCTCCAATATCTGTACCAGTTGGTGAACAAACTTTAGGAAGAGTTTTCAATGTATTAGGTGAAGCTATAGATGAGAAACCACAACCTGAAGGAGTAGAACTTTCTCCAATACATAGAGAAGCTCCAAAGTATGATGAACTTGAAACAAAGGCAGAAATACTTGAAACAGGTATCAAGGTAGTTGACTTACTAGCACCTTATTTAAAGGGTGGTAAGATTGGTCTATTCGGTGGTGCCGGAGTTGGTAAAACAGTTTTAATACAGGAATTAATAAATAATATAGCAAAACAACATGGTGGTATATCAGTATTCTCGGGTGTTGGAGAAAGAACAAGAGAAGGTAATGACCTTTACGAAGAAATGACAGAGTCTGGAGTTATCAAGAAAACTGCCATGGTATTCGGACAGATGAACGAACCGCCTGGAGCAAGAATGAGAGTTGCACTTACTGGTCTTACAATGGCTGAATACTTTAGAGATCAAGCTGGACAGGACGTGTTATTATTCATAGATAATATATTTAGATTTACACAGGCAGGATCAGAAGTTTCAGCCTTACTAGGACGTATGCCTTCAGCTGTTGGTTATCAGCCAACACTAGCTACTGAAATGGGTACTTTACAGGAAAGAATCACTTCAACCAATAAGGGTTCTATCACATCTGTACAGGCTGTATATGTACCAGCGGATGACTTAACTGACCCAGCCCCAGCAACTACATTCTCACATCTAGATGCTAAGACAGTACTTTCAAGACAGATATCTTCTCTAGGTATTTATCCAGCAGTTGATCCACTTGAATCAACTTCAAGGGTACTTGATCCAAACATAGTAGGTAAAGAACATTACGAAGTAGCAAGAGGAGTTCAGTCTATACTTCAGAGATATAAAGAACTTCAAGATATCATAGCCATACTTGGTATGGATGAATTATCTGATGAAGATAAGGTGATAGTTGCAAGAGCAAGAAAAATTCAGAGATTCTTATCTCAGCCTTTCACAGTAGGTGAGCAGTTTACTGGAATCAAGGGTGTGTATGTTCCTGTTAAGGAAAGTATCAGAGGTTTCAGAGAAATTCTAGAAGGTAAGCATGATGACCTTCCAGAATCAGCATTCTTGTTCGTAGGAACAATTGAAGACGCTGTAAGAAAGGGGAAAGGGAGTGCTAACTAATGTTTAAACTAAAGGTAGTAACGCCCAATAGTACTTTTTTTGAATCAGACATAGAAATGGTAATTGTAAGGACTACAGTTGGTGATAGAGCCGTGCTAAGAGGTCATATTCCATTCGTTGCAGGAGTAAAAAAAGGACAAATGAAGGTCAAAATTGACGGAAACTTTAGACTAGCTTCGATAGGAGACGGTTTTATAACTGTAGATAATGAGACAAATACAGTATTGGTTACTGAAAACGCTAGTTGGGAATAAAAATATAATAAAAAAGCAATCTCTTTTAAGAGATTGCTTTTTTATGTCAAATTTAAATATAATATTTTTAAATATATAAAAAAACTGATAATAGAAATTTACATAAGTAATATTCTATTTATCAGCTATTATTAGTTTGATATTATTGGAATCAATTATATTTTTCCACTCATCACTTATTTTACAGTCGGTAATTATGGTATCAATCTGATTTAAATCACAAAAATGTGAAGATTTAACAGTTCCAAATTTACTAGAATCTATTAAGAGTATTATTTCAAGTGAATTTTTCATTATATGTTTTTTTGTTTCAATTTCATATGGGTTTGCACATGTAACGCCAAGTTTGTCATGAACACCGGCTGCAGATAAAAATACTTTTCTAGCTCTAACTGTATCAATTATAGATAAGGCTTCCTTTGATTCAAACATACCAGTATCTTTGTGAAAATTACCACCAGCCATTATTAAATTTACTTTTGGCTTATTCATTAAATGAAGTAAGTTATTGCATGAAAAAATCAAGGCAGTAAAAGAAGTTAGCTCATTAATATATTGAGATAACTTTTCTGTAGTAGTACCTACATCGATAATAACTACATCATCTTCTTTGATAAGCTCTGCAGCTTTTTTTCCAATTGCGCTTTTTTCATCATCCATCAAAAGTGAATTCAGATTTAGATTATATTCAATTGTATTTTTGTTATCACTATTAGGTCCTATTATAGGATTGTCTAGATTGTGATTATAAACAACAGAGCCGTAGTATGATTCAACTATATTTTTATCTTCTAATAGCTTTATATCTCTTCTGATAGTCATTTCAGATACATCAAGAGTACTTGAAAGATCTTTAACTGAAGCTCCATTGTTATCTTTTACTATAGATATTATTTTCTTTAAACGATTATTTTTCTTAGACATAACATAACTCCAAATATTTTAAATATTAATAAAAGTATAGCATTAAATAATAGACTTGTATAGTATTTTGATAAAAATAAAACATAAAATGTTAGATAAAGCACAAATGGTAAAAATAAAACATAAATATGTTGACAATTAAACATCATTGATATAATATTAAATTATAAATAAATACAATAATTTGGAGGAATAAATATGGAAAAAGAATTTATATTGAGTCACATTGATCATAC
This sequence comes from Peptostreptococcus equinus, assembly GCF_027125355.1. Classification (NCBI taxonomy): domain Bacteria; kingdom Bacillati; phylum Bacillota; class Clostridia; order Peptostreptococcales; family Peptostreptococcaceae; genus Peptostreptococcus; species Peptostreptococcus equinus. Next base: position 200,116 of record NZ_CP114052.1, read on the forward strand.
CTTGTTAAAGGCATTTGCTAAATGGGAAGATATAGTTAAATTATGTGATGAAGCTATAGAATACAAAACGGCTTCTGTTTGTATACCACAGACATATATCAAAAGAGTGAATGAGAAATATGGTGATGATATAAATATTTGTACAGTTGTAGGGTTTCCTCTAGGATACAATTCTACAGAGTCAAAAGTATTAGAAATTGAAAATGCTTTAGCTAATGGGGCTAAGGAAATCGATATGGTAGTAAATATATCAGATGTCAAGAATGGTGATTATAAAAAAGTAGAAGAAGAAATAGCTATTCTTAAAAAGGCAACAGGAGACAATATATTAAAAGTTATCATAGAAACTTGTTATTTAAATGATAAAGAGAAAATAGAAATGTGTAAAGCTGTTACAAATGCTAAAGCTGATTTTATAAAAACTTCTACAGGTTTTGGTACTGATGGTGCTAAAATGGAGGATATTTTATTATTTAAAAAACATATAGGACCTGATGTAAAAATAAAGGCTGCTGGAGGGGTTAAATCTGTTGAAGATATAGAGAACTTTATAGAAGCTGGTTGTCAAAGAATTGGTACTAGCTCAGCTGTAAATATGTTGAAGTAAAAAATAATAGCTTTTAAACATAAATAAAAATGAAAAAGAAGGTGTTCATATAGTCATGTATTCTTCTGAATATTAAAACTATATGAGCACATAAATAAGGAGAAAGGCATGAAAAATAAAGATATAAAAAGAGTATTTTTAATAGTCCTAGATAGTTATGGTGTTGGTGAAATGCCCGATGCCGATGTATATGGAGATAGAGGTAGCAATACTCTAAAAGCCATATGTAAATCAGAAAAATACCATACACCCCATTTAGAAAGCCTTGGACTATTTAATATAGAAGGTGTGGACTTCAGAGATTCGATAGAAAATCCTATAGGATCTTTTGCAAGACTTAAAGAAGCTTCAAATGGTAAGGATACAACAATAGGGCATTGGGAAATAGCAGGAATTATATCAAAAGACCCCTTACCAGTATTTCCAAACGGATTTCCTCAGAATTTCCTAGATGAATTCTCAAAAAGAACTGGTAGAGCATGTATATGCAATAAACCTTATTCTGGTACAGAAGTTATAAAAGATTATGGTAAAGAACATGTAAAAACAGGAGCCTTAATAGTATATACATCAGCTGATTCAGTATTTCAGATAGCAGCTCATGAGGAAGTAGTGGGATTAGATAAATTATATGAATACTGTGAAATAGCAAGAGAAATGCTAACTGAGGAATTAGGAGTTGGTAGGGTAATAGCTAGACCTTTTGTAGGCGAATACCCAAACTTCACTAGAACAAGCAATAGACACGACTATTCACTTCTACCACCTAAAATGACAATAATAGATGCATTAAAAGATAATGGCTTTAAAACTATAGGAGTAGGTAAAATCAATGATATATTTGCTGGCAAGTCAATAGTTGAAACTTATAGGACAAAGAATAATATAGATGGTATGAATAGGACACTTGAGCTAATGGATAAGGATTTTGAAGGCTTGTGTTTTGTAAATCTTGTTGATTTTGATATGAAATATGGTCATAGAAATGATATAGATGGCTATGCAAATGCAGCTAGCGAATTCGATGTGCAGTTAAAGGAATTAATGGACAAGATGAAAGAAGATGATTGTTTAATAATTACAGCAGATCATGGATGTGATCCTTCTACACAGAGTACAGATCATTCAAGAGAATATACTCCAATGCTAGTATATGGAAAATCAATAAAAGAGGGTGTAGATTTAAAGACTAGAGATAGTTTTTCTGACATAGCTGCTACAATGGCAGATATGTTTTATATAAAGGCAGATATTTCAGGAAAAAGTTTTTATGAACAAATAAAAAAATAAATAAAATTAGGGAGAATGTATATGAAATTATTATTTAATTTACTTGGAATTATGGTCATAATCGCATTTATGTATGCGATTTCTATCGACAGAAAATCAGTTAATTTCAAAAGAATTGGTATAGCGTTAGTTGCTCAATTCATTGTTGCAGCAGTGCTAATAAAAGTACCAGCAGGTAGAGCAGCAGTATCAGCAGTGAGCGATGTAGTAGTACAGGTGTTAGGTTATGGTAGCCAGGGTATACAGTTTGTATTTGGTTCTCTAGGGGTGCCAACTGCGCCAACAGGATTTATTTTTGCATTCCAGACACTAGCTAACATAATATTTATATCAGGTTTAGTAGCTGTTTTATTCTATTTAGGGATACTTGGATTTGTAGTATCAAAAATAGGTTGGGTTGTAGGAAAATTATTTAAGACTTCTGAAGTTGAATCATTTGTTGCTGTTGCTAATATGTTCCTTGGACAGACAGATTCACCTATTTTAGTAAGTAAGTATCTAAACCTAATGACAGATAGTGAGATAATGTTAGTCTTAGTATCAGGTATGGGTAGTATGTCAGTAAGTATAATAGCTGGATATACAGCACTAGGAATACCAATGCAGTCTTTATTAATAGCTTCTACAATGGTACCAATAGGTTCAATTATTATTTCAAAAATTATTTGCCCTCAAACAGAAGAATTTAAAGAAGTCGGCGAAGTTAAGATGGATAGAAAAGGAAATAATGAAAATGTAATAGATGCTTTAGCATCAGGAGCTATAGATGGTATGCAGATGGCTATGGCTATAGGAGCTTCATTGATAGCTATTATATCAATTGTTGCTTTATTCAATGGTATATTAGGTAACTTTGGATTATCACTAGAAAAAATATTATCTTATGTATTTGCTCCTGTAGGATATTTAATGGGTCTTGCTGGACCAGAAGCATTAAAAGCAGGTGAATTACTAGGTAGTAAGTTAATATTGAATGAATTTGTTGCATTTGGTAAGTTAGCTCCATTATTACATGGCATGAGTGAAAGAACTGGATTGATGTTGGCAATATCATTAGCAGGATTTGCAAATATCAGCAGCATTGGTATATGTGTATCAGGTATATCAGTTCTTTGTCCAGAAAAAAGACCTACATTAGCTAGATTGGCAACAAGAGCTATGTTTGGTGGTTTTTCTGTAAGTTTACTTTCAGCGATGATAGTAGGATTATTAATGCTTATATAGGAAATATAAATAATAAATATATAATAAAATAAAAAATCAAGAGTAGTAGTTAGAAAGAATGATAAATAAATTACAAAAAATAATATTATATTGGAAGGAGGAGCAATAAAAAATTTATTGCACGAGTATATGAGAATATTAGATATTATTGAAAAAAAGAAAAATAAGATAGCTTTAAGTGATGAGGAAATTCAATTCTGGATTGATGGTGTTACAGATGGAACTATACCAGACTACCAGACTAGTTCATTATTGATGGCTATAGTATTGAATGGTATGGATGAACATGAAACAGCAAAGCTAGCAGAAGCTATGATGAATAGTGGAGATGTAATAGATTTATCTTGTATAGATGGAATAAAATCTGATAAGCATTCTACTGGCGGGGTAGGTGACAAGACTTCAATTGCACTAGGTGCTATGGTAGCGGCTTGTGGCCTTAAGGTAGCAAAGATGTCAGGTAGAGGTCTTGGGCATACAGGAGGAACACTAGATAAATTAGAATCAATAGAAGGATTTAATTGTTTCCTAAGTGAAGAAGAATTCAAAAAGCAAGTAGATGAAATAGGTTTATCTATTATAGGTCAAACTGGGGAATTAGTTCCAGCAGATAAGAAGTTATATGCACTTAGAGATGTAACTAGTACAGTTAATTCTATACCTTTAATAGCTTCTTCAATTATGTCAAAGAAATTAGCTTCTGGTTCAAATACAATTTTATTAGATGTTAAGTATGGCGAAGGTGCTTTTATGAAGACTATAGAAGACGCTAAGGAATTGGCCAACGCTATGATTTCTATAGGAAATAAGTTAGGAAGAAATACAATGGCTATGATTACTGATATGAACCAACCTTTAGGAAATACAATTGGTAATGCATTAGAAGTTCAAGAAGCTATTGAAACAGTAAAAGGTAATGGACCAAAAGATTTCACCGAACTATGCATGTGCGCTGGCGAAATAATGATTATGCAGGCTAAGCTAGCTGAGTCTAAAGAAGAAGCTAGAAAAATGCTTGAAGAAGCTATATCATCAGGCAAAGCTTATGAAAAATTACTTGAGATGGTCAAGGCTCAAGGTGGTAATGTAGAACAGATTAAAAATACAGATTTATTACCTAAATCAAAGTTTATAACTGAAATGAAGTCAAAAGAAAATGGATATATTGGTAACATTCATTCAATGCAGCTTGGAATACTTGCTATGTATTTAGGAGCAGGCAGACAGACAAAAGAAGATTCAATTAATTATGCCGTAGGTCTAAAGATGAATGTAAAGAAGGGTAATCAAGTCAAAGAAGGAGATCTTCTATGCACAGTTTATCACGATGAAGAACTAAGCCAGGATTGGATTAATAAGTTCTATGATACATTCACATATTCACAAGAAAAAGTAAATTCTATACCAATAGTAGAAGATATATTAGGTTAATATATTATAAAAAAGTACAATTGAATTTTACTAAATAAACTGAAAAAAGCGGGATTATATTTTTATAATCTCGCTTTTTTCATAAATAAAAAATTATTTTTTTTCAGCTATTGCAGTAGCAGTAGCGTAATTTATAGAGTGAGAGATAGAAACCATAATATTTTCTATACCTTCTTCATCACAAAACTCTTTAAAAGCTCCAGTCATAATGACTACAGGTTTATTCAGATTATTTCTAAGAATTTCTAAGTCTTTTATAGAAAAATTTCTAAGCCCAGTTCCGACAGATTTTACTATTGCCTCTTTGGCACAAAACATTCCTGCTATAGATTGAGGTTTGAATTTTTTTTTCTCCAATACTTGTATTTCTCTATCAGAAAATAATTTATTTAATAACTTAGGATTTTTCTCATAAGATTTTTTTATTCTATCTATCTCAATTATATCAGTCCCGATTCCATAAATCATATTTACCTCCATTGATAATCTACATTTTTATTAATAAATTATATCATATTGTTATTGTCATAGTATTATAAATACTAAATTATTTTTGATAGATATGGTATAATAAAAAGTGACAAATTTTTATATTTATTTAAATAATGAAAGGTAGAAAAAGATATGGTTGATTATAATGATCTATCTAAGAAGGCTAAAAATATAAGAAAAAATGTAATAAAAATGATATACAATGCACAGTCTGGTCATGTGGGTGGTTCATTATCTTGTATAGAGATTTTGACAGCATTATACTTTGGGAGAATGAACATAGACCCACAAAATCCTAATAAAGAAAATAGAGATAGATTTGTGATGTCTAAGGGTCATTCCTCCCCAGCAATATATGCCACTTTAGTGGAAAAGTGTTACTTGTTGGAAGAAGAATTAGAGGGATTTAGACAATTTAATCAAGCATTACAAGGAAGTCCAGATATGCTTAGGATAAGTGGCATAGATATGTCTACAGGATCATTAGGTCAAGGTCTATCTGCAGCATGCGGAATGGCATTGGCTGCAAAAATGGATAATTTAGATTATAGTGTATATACTTTGCTAGGAGATGGAGAATTACAAGAAGGAATGATTTGGGAAGCGGCTATGTTTGCAAGTCAGTATAACTTGGATAATTTGATGGCTATAGTCGATATGAATGGACTGCAAATTGATGGAAGTACGGATGAAGTTATGAGTTTAGGTTCCATTTCCAAAAAATTTGAATCTTTTGGATGGTATGTATTAGAAATTGATGGTCATGATTTTGATCAGATATTTGGTGTATTTAATATTTTTGATAAAATAGAAACTCAGCCAATATTAGTTTTGGCCAATACAATAAAGGGGAAGGGTGTATCATTCATGGAAAATCAGTGCAGTTGGCATAGTAAGGTACCGAATACTGAAGAATATGCTCAAGCAATTGAAGAACTAGATAGGAGAACAAACTAATGTCAATAGAATCTATGAGAGAGGCTTTTGGTAAGTCTTTGGTTGAAATTGGTAAAGAAAATGATAATGTAGTCGTAGTTGATGCAGATTTATCTAAATCTACCAAAACTGAATATTTCAAAAAAATATTTCCATCTAGATTTGTAGATGTTGGTATAGCTGAACAAAATCTAGTAGGTGTATCTGCTGGATTAGCAAGTACTGGTAAAAATGTATTTGCTAGCTCATTTGCTGTATTTGAAACTGGCAGAGCATATGAAATAATAAGAAATATGGTTTGTATGGCCAAATTAAATGTGAAATTATGTGCTACTCATGCAGGATTGATGACAGGACAAGATGGTGCAACACACCAAAGTATAGAAGACTTATCTATTATGAGATCTCTTCCAAATATGAGAGTATTAGTGCCGACAGATGCTGTAGAAGCAGCTCAAATGGTAAAATATATGTCAAAAGAATCAGGGCCAATGTATATGAGAATGGTTAGAGATGATACAAAAAATATTCATTATGATAATTATAGATTTGAATTTGGAAAAGCTGAAAAAATAAAAGAGGGAAATGATGTTGCAATAATTGCTTGTGGACCGATGGTTGAAAAGTCTCTAGTAGCAGCTAAGATATTAGAAGTAGATAATATTAGGGTTAAACTATATAATATGTCTACTATAAAACCAATAGATATAGATGCAATAGTAGATGCAGCCAAAAATACTAGAGGTATAATAACTGTAGAAGATCATTCAATAATAGGTGGTTTAGGATCTGCAGTTAGTGAGATAGTATGCCAGACTTACCCTACTAGAGTAATTAGAATAGGAGTAAATGACGAATTTGGAATGTCAGCCAAGGCAGAAGAGTTATATGCACATTATGGAATAACAGTGGATAGTATTGTAAAATACGCAAAAGAAATATTGGATATAGATTCAGAATTATAAAATGCATATATTGATTTATAGAATTAAGTAGTTTTATGTAAAGAAGGTTTATATGATTAAGAACAAAAAGTCGTTTATAAAAATGCTAATAACAATAGTTGCCACAGCTTTAGTTACTACATTTGTATTAACTAGTGTTGGATTTGTGGGAATAATACCTCATAATCAATACAAAAGATATAAAAAGTTAATTAGTTTAAATAAGGAAATAGATAAAAAATTCTACAAAAAACCAGATGAAGCAAAGTTAGAAGAAGGTATGATAAAGGGAATGTTCCAAGGGACAGAAGATGTTTATTCTTCTTATTATACAAAAGACGAAATGAAACAACTTTTGGAAATGTCGTCAGGTAAATATGTAGGAATTGGTATAATGGTTAGCCCAGATAAAGAAAGTGGTGCAATCAAAATAGAAAATGTATTTGATGGTGGTACGGCTAAAGAGGCAGGTGTTAAAAAAGGAGACTATATAATTAAGGTAAATGACAAGGCATATACTTATCAAGAAATGGATATTGCAGTAAAAAATATAAAGGGAGATGAAGGAACATCAGTTGTAATAACATTTGTAAGAGATGGAAAGCCTTATGTAAAAGAACTTAAGAGAAAAGAGATAACAATAAAGTCTGTTGAAAGTAAAATGATGGACAATAAAATTGGATATATAAAAATTAAAGGATTTGAAGAAGACACAGAAAAAGATTTCAGGTCTTCAATAGATAGACTAGAAAAAGATAATATGAAGGCATTAGTTATAGATTTAAGAGATAATGGTGGTGGATTATTAAATATAGTAGAAGGTATAGCAGATATGATACTTGGAAAATCTGTGATAGTATATACTCAAGATAGAGAGGGTAACAAAGATTATTCAAGAAGTACTGATAAGGAAAAAATAAGCGTTCCTATAGTAGTTCTAACAAATGAAAATTCTGCTTCGGCTTCTGAAATACTAACAGGTGCAATTTTAGATAATGATGCTGGTATATCTATAGGAAGAAGAACATATGGAAAAGGGCTTGTTCAATCAGTAATTCAATTATCTGATAAAAGTGGTTATAAGCTTACAACAGCACAGTATTTTACTCCAGATGGTCATTATATAAATAAAAAGGGGATAAAACCAACTATTGAAGTTAAAGAAGATGGTAAACAGTTACCAAAGGCAATTGAATATTTACAGAAAAAAATAAAATAAAAATATAAATAACCTTCTGTGTTTTAGGCGTGGAAGGTTATTTGAAAATATAGAAGAATAATCGGAGGTATAATGAATCTTTTAGTAAGTATATCAAAAAACATATATCCATTAGACGAAAAAAAGATGAAAGAAGCTAGTCAAAAATGGGCTAGTTTAATACATCCGCCTAAATCGATGGGAAGATTAGAAGATATTAGCATAAAGTTGGCCGGAATATATGGAAATTCAGTGATTGAAGATTCGCCAAAAAAATGTTTATTAGCATTCGCTGCAGATCATGGCGTATATGAAGAGGGCGTATCTCCTCATCCACAAGAATTGTCCAGAATGCAGTTTGAAAACTTTGTAAATGGTAAGTGTGGAGTAGGAGCACTAGCTAATTTTAATAAAGTGGATATCATGGCAGTGGATGTAGGTTTAAAGGGAAAAGAACCTATAAAAGGAGTATATGATTATAAAATTAGAGAAGGTACAGATAATATATCAAAAGGTCCTGCTATGACTATAGCCGAAGCTGTGAAATCATTAGAAATAGGAATAGAAGTGGCTGAAAAGTGTATTGTTGATGGCTATAAAATAATAGGGGTAGGAGAAATGGGAATTTCAAATACTACACCATCTACAGCAATTTTATCAGTCATGTCAGGTATAAATCCATTAGAAATAACAGATATGGGGGCTGGTCTTAATAAAAATTTGATTTTAAATAAGGCAAAGGTTATAAAAAGAGCTATAGAAGTTAATAATCCTAATCCGACAGATGGGATAGAAGTACTGTCAAAAGTAGGTGGTTTTGAAATAGGTGCTATGGCAGGAGTTATGCTAGGGTGTGCAGCTAATAATATTCCAGTAGTTTTGGATGGTTATATTTCCTATGCGGCGGCTTTAATAGCAAGCAAAATAAATCCAAGAACAAAAAATTACTTGATAGGTTCTCATTTATCTGATGAAATTGGTTCTATAGAAGCTATTAATTTATTAGGCATAAAACCTATAATAGATTTAGATATGAGACTAGGAGAAGGTAGTGGTGCAGTTTTAGTTATGAATATTATAGATTCATCTATTTACGCATACAACCATATGGCTAAATTTGATGATGAACCAATTGGAGAATTACTGAGAAAATGGGGAAATTAATATTTATAAGTGGTGGAGCAAATTCAGGAAAAAGTAAATATGCAGAAAATCTTTGCAGGCAAATAGGTGGTAGAACATGTTATATTGCAACATCAAAAACACTTGACTTTGAGATGCAAATAAAAAAAGAAAAGCATATTCAAAGGAGAAAAGATTTTGGATGGGAAACTGTAGAAGAATATAAAAATCTATACAAAATAATAGATAGAACAGTTATTTCGGGAACAAAGACTTATTTACTTGATTGTCTAACTATGATGATCAGTAACTTTATGTTTGATAAGGATATAAATTTTCAAGCAGAAGAGGAAGAATTATGTGAAAAAATTGAAAAATTATTAGATATAGAAATAGATAATTTAATTGAAGCAATAGAAAAAAATGATATTAATTTTATTGTTGTGACAAATGAAATAGGTATGGGAATAGTAGCACAAAGCAAGCTAAATAGATATTATGCCAGCCTAGTAGGGAAGTTTAATCAAAAGATGGCTTTAAAAGCCCAAGATGCATATCTAGTGGTATCTGGCATTGGCATTAAGATAAAATAAAGAGAGGATATATGGAAAAATTTATAAATATACTGCAATTTTTAACTAGAATCAAAGTAAAAAATAATGTGAAATATGATCCAAAATTAAGTACAGGAATTATATATTTTCCAACTGTGGGAGCGGTAATAGGCATAATTATAACATTACTTTGTCTATTATCTATGAAGTTATTGACATTTAGTGGAGCTAGTGTGCTAGTAGCAATAATAATTGTATTGGCAGAGGTATTTATTACTGGTGGTTTGCATATAGATGGTTTAGGTGATACTTTTGATGGAATATTTTCATACAGAAGTAGAGAAGAAATTCTAATTATAATGAAAGATTCAAGGTTGGGTACAAACGGACTTTTAGCCATAGTATTTTTAATTTTGATCAAGGTTTTTATTTTGAATGTATTTATACAAAAATATATAATTTGGCCAATATTTTTAATGCCTGTTGTGGGCAGATATGTGGCTGTATTTTTAACCTATAAGACTAGACCAGCAAAATCAAGTGGAATGGGAAATACCTTCATAGGTAAATGTGATATAGGGACTCTCTTAGCTTGTACAAGTCTGGTATCCATAGGAATTTTAGTATTATCATTAGTATTTACTGGGGATATAGTTATTTCGTTTATGTCTATAATATCCATACCTATATTAATATTTTTATCTACTATGTTTCAAATAGGTATATATAAAAAAATAGGCGGTTTAACTGGTGATGTGCTTGGATGTAGTATAGAATTGGCGGAATTAATATTTATAATATATATATTAATAATAGTAAGTTAAGGAAAAGGAGAATATGAAAAAATTATTTATTGTAAGACATGCTCATACAACTGATAATCAGGAAAAAAGGTTCTCTGGATTAAGCGACTGTGTCTTAAGTGATGTAGGTATTCAGCAAGCACAGGCTTTGAAGGAGTACTTAAAAAAATTAAATATAGATAGGATTTATACTTCTACTCTAAAAAGGACAGTTCAAACTATTGAAGAGTTTGCATGTGAGGAAAATCTAGAAATTAATAAATTAGATGGATTAAAAGAAATGGATTTTGGTGATTTTGATATGTTGACATTTCAAGAGGTTAGCGAAAAATTTCCAGATGAAATTGAAATGTTATTCTCAGGAGATTCTACATATACATTTCCAAATGGAGAGTGCCTAAATGATATGTTTGAAAGAAATGTAATAGCGTTAGAAAATATTTTAGTAGAATGTGATGAAGTGGATAATGTACTATTATGTATACATATGGGTACGATTAGAAACTTAATTTCCTACCTACTAACTAAAAATAACGAATTACATTGGAGTTTTAGCATACAAAACGCAGCAGTATCTTGTTTTGAATTTTATGATGGTTTCCCTATTTTATCCAAGATGGGGCATATACCTTATGATGAATCATTGATAAGGTCCCTATATAACGAACAGGACTAACTTATGGCTAATATAATGTTTCAAGGGACAGCCTCAAATGTAGGTAAGAGTATTATTAGCGCAGGAATTTGTAGGTTTCTAGTAAATGAAGGATTTAGTGTAGCACCATTTAAGTCACAAAATATGTCATTGAATTCTTTTATTGATATTAACGGAGGTGAAATGGGAAGAGCTCAGGTATTTCAAGCAGAAGCTTGTAGAATCATACCAGAAGCAAAGATGAATCCAATTTTATTGAAGCCTAATAAGGGATTGGGATCTCAGTTAATAGTAAATGGTAGAGTGGTTCAAAATATGAAAGCCGACCAATATAGGAAATATAAACCTAGTTTACTTCCCATTTTAATAGATAATTATAAATATTTTGAAAAAAATTACGATATAGTTGTTCTAGAAGGTGCAGGAAGTCCAGTGGAGATAAATATTAATGAATTAGATATTTCGAATATGGAGATGGCAAAAATTGCAGATTCTCCAGTGGTATTAATAGGAGATATTGATAGAGGAGGAGTTTTTGCATCAGTAGTAGGAACTTTGCAATTGATGAAAGAAGATGAAAGGAAAAGAGTAAAAGGAATAATTATAAATAAGTTTAGGGGTGATAAAAAGTCATTTGATACGGGTGTAAAAATGCTAGAAGAATTGACTAATATACCTGTTCTAGGAGTGATACCATATATTGATATTAGGATTGAAGAAGAAGATGGGGTAAGCGATAAACTTTTTAATAGAACTAAACTAGATTATACAAAAAATGCGGATATTATTAATATTGAAGTAATAAAATTGGAACATATGTCTAATTTTACTGACTTTAATATTTTTGAATATATAGATAGAGTGAATTTGAGATTTGTCAAAAAAGGTCAAAATATTGGTGATATATCAGAAGATGGAGAGTTAGTATTACCAGATTTATTGATTATACCGGGAAGTAAAGATACAATATCTGATATGGATTATCTTAGAAAATCGGGACTAGACAAGCAAATTATATATTATGAAAAAGAAGGAAATCCCATAGTAGGTATATGTGGTGGCTATCAAATTTTAGGTAATAATATAATAGATACAAATGGTTATGATAATAATAAAGCTAGTACAAAAGGACTTTCTATATTAGATGTAGACACAATATTTTCAAAGAATAAGAAAACTAGACAAATATTTACACAATTTATAAAATCGGATTTATATTTCAAGGATATGGAAGGGATTTATATTAGAGGCTATGAATTACATTTTGGAGATTCAAAGCAGTTAGATAAAGATAGAGTGGAGAATAATATAGACAATAAATCTATATTTACCATAAAAAATGGCCAAGTATTAGGTACTTATTGTCATGGTATATTTGATAATAAAGATTTTACTTTAGGGCTTATTAATAATATATGTGCCAAAAAAGGCATAGAAAAAATTGTTTTAAAAGAAGATTTAAATCAGTTGAAAGATAAAGAGTATGATAAATTATCTAATCATATTAGGGATAATATATCCGTTGATTTATTATACAAGATTATATTTGACAAAAAATAATGAAAAGGCAGTTGAATTTATGAAGAAAATTATAATAGCAGGGACAAACAGTGGTGTAGGAAAAACTACTATAAGTTTGGGTCTGATGAAAGCATTAATGAATAGGAATAAAAAGGTTCAAGCCTTTAAAGTAGGACCGGATTATATAGATCCTAGCTATCATAGATATGTAACGGGAAATTATTCTAGAAATCTTGATACTCATATGTTGGATTCAGAGCAGATAAAATATGTATTTACAAATGCTGTTAAAGATAAAGATATATCTGTAATTGAAGGTGTAATGGGATTATATGATGGAACTGGCTCAGACATACACAACGGATCTACAGCCTCACTGGCTAAAATACTAAAAGCTCCAGTGATTTTAATAATAAATGGAAAGTCTATATCTGCTTCTGCTGCGGCTATGGTATTAGGATATAAACATCTAGATAAGGATGTAGATTTAGTAGGTGTTATAGTTAATAACGTAAAAACAGAAAAACACTATAATACAATAAAATCGTCTATAGAAAAATATTGTAATGTAGAAGTGTTGGGTTACTTGCCACCAGATGACTCCTTGAAATTTGGATCAAGACATCTTGGCTTATTACCTACTAGTGATGATATAGATTTAGATGAAAAAATAGAAAAAATATCTCAAATGCTTGAAAAATACGTAGATATAGATAGAATTGTAGAGTTATCAGAAAGTGAGACCATTAGTTCATCATTTGAAATGGATATGTTTCTAGAAGATCCAGAAGTAAGAGAGTTATCAGAAGGGAAAAAAATAGCTATAGCTTATGACGAAGCTTTTAATTTTTACTATCAGGACAATATAGAACTATTTAGAAAACTTGGAGCAGATATAGTATATTTTTCACCAATGCATGATAATTATGTTCCTGCGGCAGATTTAGTTTATATTGGTGGAGGATATCCAGAAGTTTATGCTAAAGAATTAGAAAAAAATGTATCCATGAGGAAAAGTTTGAAAGAATACCATGAAGCAGGGAATGCAATTTATGCAGAATGTGGTGGTCTTATGTATCTGGGTGATTATTATGAAGACTCAGAAGGTGAAAAGTTTGATATGGTTGGAGCAATATCTGGTCATAGTCGTATGACAAATAGATTAGTACATTTTGGATATTGTATAGCAACATCAAAAGAAGATAATTTAATAGCATATAAAAATCAACAGATTTGTGGACATAAATTCCATTATTCAGAGTTTATATCAGATTTAGAGCCAGCATTTGTAATGGAAAAATATTCAGATGGAAAGGTGATAGATACTTGGGAAAGTGGATATTATGAAAAAAATACATTAGCTACTTACTTACACATACATTTTTATAATAATCTAAGTATAATTTGCTATTTATTAAGCGGTGCCAATAAGAGGATATAATAATGCTGAATATTGTATGGATTATATTTATCGCATATATAATCGATTTAATTGTAGGAGACCCATATTGGTTTCCTCATCCGGTAATATATATGGGGAAATATATAGCTTTTGTTGAAAGGCTAGCAAGAAAAAATAAAAGTATTGATAATAGAACGAATAATAAAGAACATAAAAGTACAAAGAAAATTGAATTTGCTGTAGGAATTTTTATTTGTTTGTCGTTGATTGCAATAACCAGTGTTGTTACATACATAATTATAAAAATATTTGAATTTAGCTTTTTTGCAAAATCAATAGTTTCAGCAGTAATTATAGCGATTACATTTTCGACAAGGTGCTTGGGAAAAGAAGCTAATAAAGTCTATAAAGCTTTAAAAAGTAATGATATAAAGAAAGCTAGATTATGTTTATCCTATATAGTGGGAAGGCAGACAGAAAGTCTCGATGAACAAGAAATTATTAGAGCAACAGTGGAGACAGTAGCAGAAAATTCTGTAGATGGAACGATAGCACCCATGTTTTATGCCTTTATAGGTGGTCCAATGATGGCTATGGTATATAAGGCTGTAAATACAATGGATTCTATGCTGGGATATAGAAATGAACGTTATGAATTTATTGGAAAAGTGCCAGCAATTACTGATGATATATTCAATTTTATACCAGCAAGAATTTCGATTATTTCAATAGCAATTTCAAGTATATTTTTAAAACTTGACTGGAAAAGTTGCTTTAGAATATCGATAAGAGATAGAAAAAAACATAAAAGTCCAAATTGTGCTTATCCAGAAGGGGCATATGCAGGAGCAATGAATATTGAGCTTGGTGGTATAAATATATACTTTGGAGAAGAAGTACATAAACCTACTATAGGTGATAATATAAATAGATTAGATAAAGAAAATATAACAATGAGTATAAAAATATTATACATTTCTACATTCATTAATTTTTTATTATTATCAATTTTAACATATGTAATATATTTATTGCATTAATTTAAGGAGATTGTATGCACGGAGCAGATATAGAAAGTCTGAAAAGAAAATATAATATAAATAGAGAAATTTTAGATTTTAGCTCAAATATAAATCCTAAAATGCCAACTAATATTGAAAAGATTGTAAAAAAATCTATTTATAGTCTACAAGTTTATCCAGACATAGATTATATAGAATTGAGAGAGTCTTTAGGACAATATTTGAGGTCTCAGGTAGCAAATTGTGATGAGAATAATTTTACATATAAAAATATAATGGTTGGAAATGGAGCTACAGAGCTAATATTTTTGACCATGAAGCTTATGAAAGGACGACTTGCTATTGTCAGTCCGAGTTTTGGTGAATACAGTAGATCTGCAATGCTAAGTGACCTAGACTATGATGAAATAACTTATGAGAAACTTATTATAGAATTACAAAAAAATACAAACATATACAATAATATATATATTTGTAATCCAAATAATCCAGATGGGAAGCTTAGAGAGATGACTGAGCTGATAAATCTAGGGAAGAAAAATAACATAAACATTTTTGTCGATGAGACTTTTATGGAATTTTCAATCAAGTATAAATCTCATACAGCGATGAATTATAATTATAAAAATATATACGTAATAAAAGCAATCACTAAGTTTTTTGGGATGCCTGGACTGAGGTTAGGATACTTATGGACTAGAGATATAAAATTCATAGAAGAAATAAATTATATAAAAGAGCCATGGACTGTAAATTCTTTTGCAGAGGAAATTACAAAAGAAATAATAAAAGATAAAGATTTCGTTAAATGTACAAGAGAATATTATTATGATGAGAGAATATTTATGTATATAAACTTATCAAAAATAAAGAATATAGAGGTATATGAGTCAGAAGCTGCTTTTTTCCTAATTAGAATAAAAAATTATATTACTTCGGATCGCCTAAAAGAAAAAATGCTTTTGGATTATGGTATATTAATAAGGGATGCAAGTAATTTTAAGTATCTTGACTCTAAGTACTTCAGGGTAGCAATAAAGGACAGAGAAAAAAATATTAGCTTAATAAAAGCATTGATAGATATATTTAATTAGAATAAATGGGGTTGTTAAAATGAAAAGTGGTTTCGGAGTATGTCCAGGAACTTGTGGAGAGCTTGTTCAAGGACTAATGGCTAAAGGCGAATATATAAGTTCATATTGTATTGATTTGTATTCTAAAGCAAAAATTTTTGAAAAATCTAATAGCGATATAAAAAATAAGTTAGGAAAAAAATCTTTAACTGCTATAGAAATGATTTTAGATAGATTTTCTATAGACAAAAATAGTTTAAATAATTTAGATATAGAAATAACCTCACAAATACCAAAAGGTAAGGGAATGGCTAGTTCAACTGCAGATATAGGTGCATGTATAATGGCTACACTTGATTTTTATGACATTTATATGAGTCCAGAAGAAATTTCTGATATGGTTGCAAAAATTGAACCAACAGATTCAATTTATTATCCAGAAGTTTGTATTTTTGATCCATTAAAGGGTCAAAAAAAGATTTCACTGGGTTATTTGCCAATAGAAAAAGTATTAATACTAGAGCCAAATTTAAAAATAAACACTGTTAGTATTAGGGCCAGCAAACAATACTATGACAAACTAAATAAAAATAAAATTTTTACTGAAACTGCATTTAAAATGCTGAAAAAGGGATTTAAAAAAGAAGATTTAAGACTTATAAAATCAGCTTGTGAAAATAGTGCACTTGCTAATGAAAGTATAAAAAATACACCCTTTTTACGCAATTTAATAGAATGTGCTAATAAATGTGACTATGGTTTTTTAAATATAGCCCATACAGGTACAGTTGTAGGTATAGGAATCAGTCAAAAAACAGATTTAGAAAAATTAACATATGAAATAACTAATTCGGATATTTCTAAAATATATAAAAAAATCTATCTTTGTGATGTAGTAAGAGGTGGATTAAGAAAGGAGGGGTAGAGTGGAATACATAAAGGACCCAGGAAAAATAGAAGAGAAGAGCTTTGAAATTATAGGTAGAGAAATCAAAGAAAATAGACCTAAGTATAATTTCAAATCAGATATAGAAGAAAAAATAATAAAAAGAGCTATCCACACTACCGCAGACTTTGACTATTTAGATATTTTAAAAATATCTGAATCAGCTATAGAAAATATAGTGAGTGCTCTGAAAAACAAGGCAACTATATACACAGACACTACTATGGCTATGAGTGGAATCAATAAGAGAATACTAGATCAGTTAGGGTGTAAGTACAAATGCCTAATATCTGATTCAAAAACTATAGCACTAGCCAAGGAAAAATCTATGACAAGATCTATGGCTGCTGTAGAAATTATAGCAGAAGATAAGGGGCCAAAGATTTTACTATTTGGAAATGCACCAACGGCTATTTATAAGGCTATTGAACTGGAAGAAAAAGGTAGTTTACATGTAAGTGCAATAATAGGTGTGGTAGTTGGATTTGTAGGTGCAGCAGAATCAAAGGAACAATTAGCTAATTCAAAAATAGACTATATAATATCTCAAGGAAGAAAAGGTGGAAGCAACTTAGCAGCGGCTATAGTAAATGCTATTTTATATCATTATTTTAAAAGATAAGAGAGGTATTTATGGAAAAATATATTTATGTCGATGGGAAAAAATATAGAAGAGGTTTTACGACTGGAACTTGTGCAGCAGCGGCTTCAAAAGCGGCTGCTTATATACTATTTACGGGAAAAAAAATAAAAAAAATAAACGTAGATACACCCAAATATAAAGCCATTTCTATTGAAATAGAAAATATTGATATAGAATACTTTGAAAATAAAAATATAAAATCAGTCAATGTAGGTGTAATAAAAGATGGAGGGGATGATATAGATGCCACTCATGGTATGGAAATTTGTTCGAAAATTGAAATTATACCTATAAGTAATCTTCCAAAAATAAGATCAAAAAAGCAAAGTAATTATTTGGAAATTACTAGTTCAAATGGTATTGGTACAGTAAAAGCACAAGGTCTAAGTGTAGAGTGTAATAGACCGGCCATTAATCCAGTTCCGTTAAAGATGATTGCTGATAGCGTTCAAGAAATAATTGAAGATTTGCAAATAGATATAGAAAAAAAATTAGATAAAGAAAAAACTTTTTTAATTACTATATCAGCACCAAGAGGAGAAGAGATAGCAAAAAATACCTTTAATTCAAATTTGGGTATAGAAGGAGGTATTTCAATAATAGGTACCACTGGAATAGTAGAGCCAATGAGTGATGAAGGCTGGAAAAAAGCCCTATCTTTAGAGCTTTATACAAAAGTTAAAAAAGGATTAGACAAAATAATCTTGGTCCCAGGAAACATTGGATATGATGCTATGGTTTCAAAACTTAAGTATAGTCCAGATTCCATAGTAAAGATGAGTAATTTTATAGGATATATGCTAATGGAGTGTAAGAGGCTAGGATTCAAGAAAATATACTTAGCTGGTCATATTGGCAAGTTAATAAAGTTATCAGCAGGTATTATGGATAGCCATAATAGAATTGCTGATGCTAGGCATGAAATAATGATAGCAAATCTAGCGCTTATGGGTGCTAGTCTAGAAATATTAAAAGAGATCGAAAAATGTAAGACGACTGATGCTATGCTTAAAGTAATAGATAAAAATAATCTGCATGGAGTGTATGAAATAATAGCTCAAAAAGCAGCAGAAAGAGCTTGGAATTATATGAGACTGGATAGAAAAAAGCAAAATATAGAAATTGAAATAATATTGTTTTCTATGGAATCAGATGTACTGGCTAGATCAAATTATAAATAGATAAATTAACGTGGATTAAAACCAAGAAAGATGTAAAAATAGAGGTGAAAAATGATAAATGTAGTAGGAATAGGTCCTGGAGATTACCTTTATATAAATGATAAAGTAAAAAATATAATAGAAGAATCTGAGATTATTATAGGCGCTCAGAGACAAATTGATATCATTGATAAAAATATGGATATTTTAGACAAAGAAATGTATGTTTTTAAGTCTGATTTAAAGACCTTGAAGTCATATATAAAATTAAATATTAGTAAAGAAATATGTATACTTGCAAGTGGAGATCCAAGTCTTTACGGAATAGGAAACTTTATACAAAGAGAGTTTTTAGATATTTCCGATATAAATATTATACCAGGAATATCTGTAGTACAACTTATGTTTTCCAAAATTGGACAAAGTATGAATGATTTATATATATCTAGTGGGCATGGTAGAGAGCCAGACTTTAATTTTATTTTTTTACATTCAAAGGTGGCCTTATTGACTGATAAGAAAAATAGTCCAGCAGTCATTTCAAAGGCCATAAGTTCTAAGAGCTTGAATTATAAAATGTATGTTGGTTATAACTTATCATATGAAGATGAAGAAATATTAGAAGGAAGGCATAGTGATTTTGAAGATATTCATAAAGATAAATTGGCTGTGGTAGTACTTATAAAGGAATAATAATTTTTAGGAGTATTTATGAAAAATAGTGAATTTATAATAGATAGAGTTCCTATTACTAAAGAAGAGGTAAGATCTATCAATCTTAGTAAGTTGGAATTAGAAAAAGCAAAAATAATGGTAGATATTGGATCAGGTACAGGTTCAATAAGTGTTGAGGCGGCATACATAAACCCAAACTTAAAAGTTTATTCAATAGAAAAAAATGCTAAGGCTTTTGAATTAACTGCAAAAAATATAGAAAAATTTGCTTTAAAAAATGTAGAGCAAATTCAAAATAATGCACCTTGTGACCTGGATAAATCTGACTTAAATAGTAGAGTAGATTGCATATTTATGGGTGGAAGTGGGCAAAATACAAAGGAAATAATAAAGTGGTCATATGATTTGTTGAAGATAGGTGGAAAGTTTGTAGCCAATTTTATACTTATAGAGAATCTTATTGACACAAAAAATTATTTAAGTGAATGTGGTTTCAAAGATATTGAAGTTAGTCAGGTAATTATAAGTAAGTTAGAAAAATTGGGAAAAGGTAATTTTTTAAAACCAGAGAATCCAATTTTCATTATTGAAGGAAAAAAATAGAAATTTATATAAATTAAGAAATAAAGTTTTTATATAGGAGTAAGTTATGGAAAAAATATATTTTGTAGGAGCTGGACCTGGTGATGAAGAATTAATTAGTCTAAAGGGGTATAGGTTGCTTAAGAGAGCAGATATAGTAATTTTTGCAGGATCCTTAGTTAATCCCAAATTATTAGATTATTGTAAAGAAGATTGTCAAATTTATGATAGTTCTGTATTATATTTAGAAGAAATTATTGAGATTATGAGAGATGGTGCAAAGAAAGACAAAATAGTTGTCAGACTACAGACTGGAGATGTTTCGATATATGGCTCAATTAGAGAACAGGCAGAAGAATTAAAAAAAATTGGAATAGATTATGAATCTGTAGCAGGAATTAGTTCCTTTTTAGGAGCTGCGGCATCACTAGGAATTGAATATACTGTTCCAGAGATTTCTCAGTCGCTAATTATTACTAGATTAGAGGGCAGGACTCCCGTACCTAAGCTTGAAAAGTTGGAATTATTAGCCGAACATAAGACATCAATGGCTATCTTTCTATCAGTACAAAATATAGAAAAAGTAGTAGAAAAATTATTAGAAGGAGCCTATGAAGAAAATACACCAATAGCTGTTGTTTATAAAGCTACATGGGAAGATGAAAAAATAGTAATGGGTACTTTAAATGATATTACTCAGAAAGTAAAAAACTCCGAAATTTCAAAGACAGCTTTAATATTAGTGGGAGATTTTTTGGGAGATAAATACAACTATTCAAAATTATATTCAAAATATTTTTCTCATGAATATAGGGATGCTATATATAATAGAAATAAATAATATCATAGTTTTATATACAAAATTAAAGTAAATAATTATTAATTATAAGTGTAGATACTATTTTCAAAGTATAGGAGGAAATATGCTTGCAAGAATTATATATTTGACAGACCAGTCAAAATCTATGGCAAAAATAATAAAAGAAAAATGTCGAAATAAAATAAGTATATTCTTTTCTGATGTGGAATTTGAGATCATAGATTACAAAACTTTTAAATCTAGTGATAAGAAATATTTTTTAGAGTCTGATTTTCTGCTTTTTATAATGGCAAGTGGTATAGTAGTAAGGTCAATTGCAAATCTATTAGATAATAAATTAAGTGATCCAGCTATATTAGTAATGGATGAAAAAGCTAATAATATAATTTCTTTGCTCAGTGGTCATATAGGTGGAGCGAATTATCTTTGTAGAAAAATTTCTCATATAATGGGATCCAATCCTGTAATTACTACATCTACAGATGTTAATTCAAAGGGAGCTTTTGATTCAATTATAAGAAATTTAAATGCAGATATAGATAAAATAAATAAAGATGAGAATTTTAGAGATTTATCATTACAGATAAACTCCTTACTATTAAAATCAGAGCAAATTGATTTATTAATAGATAGAGAATATTATGATATACTAATTAAAATAGATAAAAATATTTTTAATGGATTTAATTTGATAGAATCACTAGAATCATCTACATCGAAAATATTATTATATATTAGTGAATCTTATAATAGCAAAGAAAAATTAGAGTCATATATAGTTAAAAACAAGAATAAAAATGTTGATAACATTAGTGAGAAAATTTTATATATAGTACCAAGGTTAAATGTACTAGGTGTAGGTTGCAGAAAAAATAAGGAATCAGCAGATTTTGAAAATATTTTGATTTCATATTTAAAAGAAATGGATATAAATCCCAATTCTATTTCATATATAGGAAGTATAGACATTAAAAGTAGAGAAAAATGTATAATAGATTTTTCTAAAAAGTATAATATAGAAAAAAAATTTTTTACTAAAGAGCAAATTTCTAGCGTCGATTATAAATATGAAAAATCAGATTTTGTTAAGAATACAGTTGGCGTATATTCTGTTGCCCAACCAGTATGCGATTTACTAAGTAATTCAAATATTATTGGAAATAATATAAAGACAAATGGAGTAAGTTTTTGTTTGGGCAGAATTAAATAGTTTTGATGTGCTAGAGTTATTATATAAATATGAGCGAAAGGAATAATTATGATATATGTAATAGGTATAGGTCCAGGAAAATTGGATCATATGACCAAAGAAGCCATAGACTGCTTAAGGAATAGTCAGGTAATAATAGGATATAAAACCTATATAAATCTAATTAAAGATTTAATAAAAGATAAGGAAATAATTGAAAATGGAATGAGGCAGGAAATAGATAGATGTAATATGGCCCTAGAAATATCATCCAAAGGTAAAAGTGTAGCCTTGATAAGTGGAGGAGATTCTGGAGTATACGGTATGGCTGGTTTAATTTATGAATTAAATTCCAAAAGAGATAAAAAGGAAAGAATAAAGGTAGTACAAGGGGTGACATCTTGTATATCAGCGGCTTCTAGTCTAGGAGCACCTTTAATGAATGATTTCTGTCAAATAAGTTTAAGTGATTTAATGACACCTTGGAAACAGATTGAAAAAAGATTAGAACTTGCATCACAGGCTGATTTTGTAATTTGTTTGTATAACCCAAAGAGTAAAGGAAGACCAGAACATCTTTCTTATGCATTTAAAATAATGGAAAAATATAAAAATTCCAATACACCAGTAGGTATAGTAAAAAATGCGGGCAGAGACAATGAAGAAGTATATGTAATGGACTTTGGGCGTATGAATTTTGATCTTTGTGATATGGCTACAATGGTAATAATAGGGAATAAAGAAACATATATAGATAATGGGAAGATAATAACTCCTAGGGGGTATAAGATATGATATTAGTTTTAGGTGGTACATCAGATAGTTTAAAAATATGTGATAAATTAAATTCTATAGGTATAAATGATTTTGTACTTTCTGTAGCAACAGATTTTGGACGAGAATTAGCTCAAACTCATGCAGATGAAATTATAAATGGACGTATGGATAAAAATGAAATGGTAGAATTTATAAAATTAAATGAAGTGAGGCAAATAATAGATGCCACACATCCATATGCAGTAGAAGTATCAATGAATGCAATGGAAGCCTGTTTGGAAACGGATATAAAATATATTAGATTTGAAAGAAAGTCGCTTCTTGATGAAGTTATGTATCCAGGCGAATATATAGTAGATACTATTGAAGAAGCATGTGAAATGGTATTGAATAATAAGGAATGGCAGAATGTATTTTTGGCAACTGGAAGCAAAAATCTTGCTACTTATGTAAAAAAATTAAAGGGGAAAAACTTAAGTGCTAGAGTACTTCCGACTAGCGAGGTAATGAAAGTCTGTGAATCTTTGGGACTAAATGCAGATAATATTATAGCATTAAAAGGACCTTTTAATAAGGATATAAATATGGCTTTATTAAAACATGCAAAAGTAGACGTTGTGATAACAAAGGAAAGTGGATTTGCGGGTGGATTTACTGATAAATTAGATGCTTGTATAGAACTTGGAGTGCCAATAATAATTATTAGAAGAAAGATGATAAATTATCAAAAAATGGTACATGATATATCAGAAATAGAAGAAAGCTTAATATTTGGTTAAAAATCTTATATTAAGTGCAAGTATAAAATAGTTTTTTTATAAGGAGTACATGTTTTTGTATTCCTTTTTTATGTAATTTTAATAGTTAGTGAATTAATTTATAAAAAAAGTCTTCCTTTTTGTAAAATTTATGCTATAATATATTGTATACAATATACGAGATACATAATACTTATAAAATTGAAATGGAGAATAAATATGAATAAAATCACAATAGAAAAAATCGGTAATGCTGCTCTCAATAAATCATTTATGTTAAAAGACGATTCAAGTAAATATATGCTTTCTTCAGTAATGGGAGGTGTATTTGCTAGTATAGGAATTATAATAGCATTAACAATTGGTGCTATTTTTGCTCAACATAATAGTCCAAGTGAAAAACTTATATCTGCTGTTACTTTTTCAATAGCTTTAATGTTAATTGTATTCACAGGAACAGAATTATTTACAGGTAATAACATGACTATGATTATAGGAAGACTTAGCAAAAAGATCAAAACTTCTGATTTATTTAATGTTTGGTTAGCTACATGGTTAGGAAATTTATTAGGGACTATTATTATAGCCTTTATATATGTGGGTTCAGGTTTAGCAAACAGAAACCTTACTTTATCATATTTTACTAATATTGCTCAGAACAAACTTGCTATAGCACCATCTGAAATGTTTTTTAGAGGAGTGCTTTGTAATTTCTTAGTATGTATGGCTATTTTCATGGCTTATAGACTAAAAGATGAAGTAGCAAAGATGATAGCTATATGCTTAATAATAATAGCTTTCTTTGTATCCGGTTTTGAACACTGCATTGCAAATATGGGTATATACACTATAGCTTATATAGCTGGTGGTATTGCTAATGTTTCAATTGCAAAAATTGCCTTTGCCACTGTTATGGTAACTCTAGGTAATATAGTTGGTGGTGGATTGTTAGTAGGAGCAGTTTTCTACAGAATATCTACAAAGAAATTTACTATGCCTAGTATTAATATTGGTATTAATAGATGTTTAGATTTAAAGTTTATATATATGGATCTAAGCAGAAAAGGTGCTTAAATTTGCCTCTAATTTTTTATGGTCCTTATAACTAAAGTATAGGCTTTAGTTATAAGGACCTTTTTTTGTTGAATAAATATTTTGTATTATATGAGAATATATATTATTAATACTATGTTATAATGGAAAAAGTAAGTAAAAATGTTATCAAATAAAATATAAAAATAATATAAATGAAAAGATAAAAAGGAGAAAACTTCATGAAAAATAGAAAAGCACTTCTAGTAATTAGCTTTGGAACTTCTCATCCAGATACTAGAAAAAAAACAATAGAAGCTTGTGAAAAATTAATAAAAAATAATATAAAAAACTATGATTTTTATTCTGCATGGACTTCTACTATGATTATAAAAAAGTTATCAAAAAATGGTGAGATAATAGAATATCCTAGTCAGACACTTCAAAAATTAGTGAAAATAGGATATAAAGATATATTAATACAATCATTACATATAATAAATGGACAAGAGTATGAAAAACTACTGGAAATTATTAAGATTTTCAGAGATAAGTTTGATTCTATAAAAATTGGTAGGCCTTTACTTAGTAAATTAGAGGACTATGATGAAGTGGTTGACTTTATAGAAGAGGTTACAAAATATGATAATATAGAAAATAAATTGGATACAGCGACACTTTGGATGGGTCATGGAACAGAGCATACAGCCCATTCAAGCTATGCAGGGCTAGAATACAGACTAAGAAAAAGAGAAATAAAATCTTATATTGGAACGGTAGAAGGGCATCCTAGTATTGAAGATGTAATCTATTTTATGAAAAAGGATGGAATAAATAAAGTAAATTTAAGACCATTTTTATTGGTTGCTGGCGATCATGCAAAAAATGATATGGCAGGTCAAGATGAAAATTCATGGTTAAATAGGTTAAAAGCTGAAGGTTTCAAAGTAAAAGTGCATATGGAAGGAATAGGAGAGTTTGAAAAAATTCAAAATATATTTTTAAATCATACACTAGAGGCTTTAGGAGGTATTGATGAACAATAAAGCAAAATTATATGGTATTGGAGTAGGACCTGGGGATCCAGAACTACTTACTATAAAGGCAATTAAAACTATAGAAAAAATAGATATATTATACACTCCTTTGGCAAGCGAGAAAGGTGAGAGTACCTCAAAAAAAATTATTAGTGAATATATAAGACAAGATTTAGAAATAAAGGAGAGGCACTTTCCAATGACTAATGATATAGAGTCAAAGATAAGCGCTTGGGATTTAATTTCCATTGAAATAATGGAAGATGTGAAGTCTGGAAAAAGTGTGGGTCTCATAAGTCTAGGAGATCCTATGATTTATTCAACATATGTATATATACTCCAAAGAGTAATAGACAGTATAGAAGTTGAAACAATACCTGGCATAACTTCTTTTACAAATATATCGTCATCAAATAATTTTCCGTTGTCTATGGATAAAGAAGCTTTAGCAATTGTACCTAGTACAGAAAATATTCATAGAATAAGGAATATAATAAAAGAATTTGATTCTATTGTTTTAATGAAAGTATATAAAAATTTTAAAGTCATTTTAGAATTATTATTTGAATTAGGTTTAGAAAAACATGCTATTATGGTATCGAATTCTTCAATGGAAAATGAGATTAAATATAAAAATCTTAATACGGTATATGAACTTGATTCAATACCATATTTTTCTACCATAATTATTAATAAGAAGATTGATAAAAGTATATAATTAACTAATATTTAAAAAAGAGGCTTATATTGCATAGGCCTTTTTTATATGAATATTATAAATAATTAATAATAAGAGTTTTAGCTCAAATAAAACGAACTTTATAAAAATATATATAAAGATATTTCATAATATATCGAACTATGATATAATAAATTTGGAAAATGATAGGATGCAATAATTTTAGAAAAGGTAGAATTTATCTGTAATATTTTTAAAAGGAGACTTTATATGTACAAGGAAACCATAGAAAAAATTTCAAAATCATCTATAGAAAAAAGTTTGATGTTTGAAAATCATAAATCAAAATATCTGATATCGTCGATGATGGCAGGTGTATTGATTGGTATTGGTGTAATAATTTCTTTTACAATAGGAGGACTAATGTCAAGTGTTAACAATCCAAGCGCTAAGATTTTTGGGGGGTTATCATTTTCAGTGGCCTTAGTTATGGTTATTTTTACTGGCACTGAACTTTTTACAGGAAATAATATGTCTATGGCTATTGGGAGGATGTCAAACAAGGTATCAAGCTTACAGATGATTAAAATTTGGGGAGCTAGTTGGCTAGGAAATTTAATGGGTGCTATATTGTTAGCTGTATTATATGTTGGTTCAGGATTAGTAGATCGAGGTACCACTATGGATTATTTTTCAGTGGTTGCTCATGCTAAAGTCACAATAAGCCCGTTTCAAATTTTTTTAAGAGCTATATTGTGTAATTTTCTTGTATGTTTAGCAATTTTTATAACTAATAGGGTAAAAGATGATTCAGCAAAAATATTAGTTATATGCTT
Organism: Peptostreptococcus equinus; assembly: GCF_027125355.1. Taxonomy (NCBI): domain Bacteria; kingdom Bacillati; phylum Bacillota; class Clostridia; order Peptostreptococcales; family Peptostreptococcaceae; genus Peptostreptococcus; species Peptostreptococcus equinus. The sequence goes on from NZ_CP114052.1 coordinate 227,524, forward strand.
GATTATAGTTACATTTTTTACTTCTGGATTTGAGCATAGTGTAGCAAATATGACTGTCTATAGCATAGCCTTAATTTCAAGTACTATAAAAGGAGTTACTTTTATTAATGCTTTAATAGCACTAATAATGGCTACATTAGGTAATATAGTTGGAGGAGGATTATTTGTAGGAGCAGCTTTCCAAAGATTATCCACTATAGAAAAATAATAAAAAGTTAAAATAAAAATAATATATAAAAAATAATAAAAAAGTCGCTAAATAATATTTCATATCTTGCGACTTTTTTATTTAAATTATTATATAAATAGATTTAAGTTGCCATCTTCTGCATCCGATAAATATGATGCAACACCAGCTATTTCAACTCCATCTATTAGCTCTTCTTCTCTGATACCCATTATATCCATTGACATAGAACATGCGACAAATTTAACTCCAAGCTCCTGTGCTCTTGAAATTAGAAGCTGAAGGCTATCGACATTTTTCTTTTCCATTATATCTCTAATCATCTTAGTTCCCATGCCACCCATATTCATCTTAGATATTTTTAATTCGTCGACACCCTTTGGCATCATCTTTCCAAACATCTTTTCCATACCTTCTTTTTCCACATTAATTTTAGGATCTCTAAGTATGTTTAGGCCCCAGAAAGTGAAGAACATAGTGACTTCTTTACCCATAGTAGCAGCACCTGTAGCGATTATAAATGAAGCTATTGCCTTATCCAAGTCACCACTAAATACTACCATAGTGGCACCATTTTTATCTTTAGGTTTTGAAGATACACTACAAGAAATATTGACATTTCCTTTTTGTTTATATGTAGTTTTCTCAATTAGAGCCCTTGTATTTTTACCATCTTTTTCCAGTTCCATAAGTTTGTAGTCCATCTTTAGGCACCAATTTGCAATATCTTTTCCAAAACCTGGATCCGATGCTAATACTTCTACTACATCTCCCTGCTTGGCTTCGTTCATAGCTGTAAATATTTTAGCTATAGGACCTGGGCACTGTAGACCTCTGGCATCTATTTTTATAATATTAGAATCTTTAATTACTTTTTTTTTTGGCATTGCATCGGAGTTATCTGTACAAGCTAAACCAACTCCTTGTAATGATGAAGTATCTTTCTTCAATTCTCTTTTATAATTAGCATATAAATTATATCCACCATCTACATTTACAGCATCAAAACCATTTTCGCTAAGAATTCTAGTAGCTAAGTATCCTCTAAGTCCTACTTGACAATTTACATATATAGTTTTATCTTTTGGAAGTTCAGAAAGTCTATCTCTTAGTTCATCTAAAGGAACATTTATAGCACCTTTTATGTATCCAAGTGAAAATTCTTCGGTAGTTCTAGTATCTAAAAGGTAAGCACCTTCTTCTACTAACTTGTCTATATCCATTACATCTACTTTTTTGACTAAACCATCTAATATATTGGTAGCAGCATATCCTGCCATATTTACTGGATCTTTTGCTGAGGAGAATGGAGGTGCATAAGCAAGTTCTACGTCTTGTAAGTCTCTTACAGTTAAATTACCTGATATTGCTGTAGAAATAACATCTATTCTCTTTTCTACACCATTAAAACCAACAGCCTGAGCACCTAAAATTTTTCCACTTGGAATTTCAAATATTAGCTTTAAGTCCATTGGCATTGCTGTAGGATAGTAACCTGCATTTGACAATGGGTGAAGATGAACTGTTTGATAATTTTCCTTTCCCATCTGCTTTAATTTCTTTTCGTTATTACCAGTAGAAGAGGCAGTCATATCAAATACTTTTGCAACTGATGTTCCAAGAACGCCTTTATATTTTGAGTCTATTCCATTTATTCTATCAGCTACTATCCTGGCTTGTCTATTTGCAGGAGAGGCAAGAGCTATACTAGCAGGTTCTTGATAAATTAAATCCTTCGTCTGTATTGCATCACCAACAGCATGTATATGCTTCTTAGAAGTTTCTAAATTTTCATTAACTATAATATGGCCTCTAGGTCCAAGTTCAAGACCAGCAGATTTTGCTAATTCATTTTCTGGTTTTATTCCTATTGAAAGAATAGTAATATCTGTATTTACTTCCTTTCCACTCTTTAGTACAATTGTTTTTCCGTTGTTTTTGAATGAATCCACACCATCACCTAATATTAAATCAACACCATTATCTTCCATATGTCCATGAAGTATTTGTGCCATTTCAAAATCAAATGGTGCCATAACCTGATCGAGCATTTCTATAAGGTGAACTTTTACGCCTCTTTCGACTAGATTTTCTGCCATTTCAACACCGATAAATCCACCACCGATTACTACAGCTTCATTTGGTTTTCTTTCGTCTACATAGGCTTTTATCGCATCGGTATCTGGTATATTTCTCAAAGTAAATACATTCTCTGCTTGGTCTAATCCTGGAATTGGGGGCTTGATTGGATTTGCTCCAGGTGATAAGATTAATTCGTCATATGATTCTGTGTATTCTTCGCCTGTTTGTACTTTTTTTACAGTTACAGTCTTATTTTCTGGATCTATAGATATAACTTCGCTAAAATTTCTTATGTCAATATTAAATCTTTGACTCATACCAGGAACAGTTTGCACTAATAGAGCATCTCTATTTTGTATAACTTCTCCTATATAATATGGCAGACCGCAATTTGCGAAAGAAATATATTCACCTCTTTCAAACATTATAATTTCTGATGTTTCATCTAATCTTCTTAATCTTGCTGCAGCAGTAGCACCACCAGCTACACCGCCCACTATTAATATTTTCTTCATTTACTGACCACCTTTCTTTTTAGTAAAATATTTATACGTCTAAATTTTTTATTATTCCTTCAACAAATTTATTATTTACTGAGTAAATTATTTCGGTACCTTCTCTCTTACTAGATAATATACCAGCAGATTTTAATTTACCCAAATGCTGTGATACAGTAGATTGTGCCATATCTAAGCATGAATGCATATCTGATACATTGTGAGGACCATTCTCTATTAATCCTTTTACAATACACAATCTAACAGGATGTGCAAGAGCTTTCAAAATATCTGCATATTTAATTAATTCTTCCTTAGTTGTTTTAATTTCCATTTTATCATCCTTTATTCAAATTTTAATAATTTATTTTTTATATCACAATGATATAGAAAACGATTTTTAGTTATATAGTAATAAATACTTATATTGAATATATACAATATAATAACAATATACAAATAACTTTATATTTATATATTACGATATTTGGATATATAAGTCAAGAAAAAATCTATTTATTTTTCTTTTTGTAAATAAAGAAAAATATTGAACTTAAAATTAACAATATAACTAAGAGTGAAAGTGCTGTATGAAAGAAAAAAGTTTCAGGCAACAAATCTATGATTGGATCTTTATTAGAATCAAATTGCCAATAATCATTCCTGAAAAAAATTTTGTGAAATATTACAAAACTATCCTCAAAATTTATTATAAAAGGAATAGATAAAAGCAAGGGTAAAATTAATATTTGTATAGATATGTTTAAAAAGTATTTCCAATCTTTGTTTTTTATTATATATATAAAACCTAATATAGATGTCATAGAAAAGATAAATAATAATTTTATAAGTATTTGAACTATATTTCTAACATCAATAAAGTGTATAATAGCTTCCTTAGAAGATGGTAGATTTGGTAATTTAAAGGGCTTGTTTTTAAATGATAGGTTGTAGTATATAAGATAATTATAATTTTCCTTTATGGTTTGACGACTATAACCCGTATTTTCAGGTATCTTTAGATTATCAATATCAAAATAATACAAGGATTTAAATGAGAATATAAAAATTACACTTGCTAGAATAAACCATATAAAAATTGTATGCCTAGAAGTTTTCATTATTTTATTTAAATATATTTTCTTCATTTTTTTCTCCTTTATAAAATTATATTTGTAAATTTATTTAGTATTAACCTATAATATAATATTACAGTATGAATTTTTTATTGACAATGAAATTTTTATATTTAACATAACATGAACAAATTATAGTGTTTTATAATATTATATGCTATACTTTATTTAAGTTAATAATTTAAAAGGGGAGCTTTTGCTGAGAGTAAGTTTGACTTAGACCCTAGAACCTGATTTGGATAATGCCAACGTAGGAAACTTTTTTACTGTATGCCTATTGGTATGCAGATTTTTTATTTTAGGAGGTACTATATGAAGGAAAATAGAGTGTCAGTATTTAATAATGGACTCATATGGTTTGGAGCGGGTGTTTCTATTGCAGAAATAATAACTGGAACATATTTCGCATCTCTTGGATTTTCAAGAGCTATGCTAGCTATAGTAATTGGTCATATAATAGGTGGTTTTTTAATGTTTTTGGCTGGTTATATGGGAGCAAAGACAAAACTAACATCTATGGAAACTGTAAAAATTGGTTTTGGTAATAAAGGTGGATTAATTTTTGCTCTTTTAAATGTAGTACAGCTAGTAGGTTGGACCGCAATAATGATTTATGATGGAGCCCTTGCCGCAAATGGAATATTTTCTGTAGGTACATGGCTATGGGCTATAATAATAGGAGGATTGATAATTTTATGGATAGTGATTGGAATTGAAAATCTCGGTAAAATCAATTTAGTAGCTATGATTGGCCTATTTGCTCTTACATTAGTTCTTTCTGTACTCGTATTCAAGGGACATAATCTGAATGCAGGGCCAAGTAAAGATGCTATGTCTTTTGGTGCAGCTCTTGAACTGGCGGTAGCTATGCCTCTATCATGGCTTCCAGTAATAAGCGATTATACAAGAAGAGCAGAAAAGCCCTTAAAGGCAACTACAACAAGTGTTATAGCCTATAATATAGTCAGTATTTGGATGTATGCCATAGGATTAGGTCTTGCAATATTCACTAAAGAAACAGATATAGCAATAATAATGTTGAAGGCTGGTTTTGGAATATTGGGACTAGCATTAATAGTATTCTCTACTGTTACTACAGCATTTTTAGATGCAATTTCTGCTGGATTTTCATTTGCGTCAATATCTTCAAAAATATCAGCAAAGATGATAGGAATTTTAACAGGAATAATAGGAATTATCTGTGCTGTATTGTTCCCAATGGATGATATAACTAATTTTCTATATTTTATAGGTTCTGTATTTGCACCCATGATAGCTATTTTGATAGTTGAATTTTATATATTAAAAAATCAAGAAATCAAAAATAGTTTCAATATAAGAAATATAGTTATATGGATAGTTGGATTTGTAATATACAGATATATGCTTGATAAAAATCTAAATATAGGAAGTTCATTGCCAGATATTTTAATCACGATGATACTTGCTTATTTAGTAGGTAAATTTGTTCCTTCAAAAAATTAATATAAGGAGTATTTTATGAATAAATTAATTGAAATTGAGAATGAAAAAAACAATAATAAAGTCAATAATTATACCAATCATAAAAAGATGATTATTGGAGGCTTATTAATAGGTATATCAGTTATCGGAAGCTTCATATCCTTTCCTATAATGGGGAGTAAATGTGCACCAGTTCAGCATATTGTAAATGTATTGGCTGCAGTGATTTTGGGTCCAGCTTATGCTGTAGCTATGGCTTTTATATCCAGTTTTTTGAGAAATATTATGGGATTAGGTTCCATACTAGCTTTTCCAGGTAGTATGATTGGAGCTTTGTTGGCAGGAATTGTATACAAAAAAACTAAAAATATATTAACAACTTGCGTGGGGGAAGCATTTGGTACAGGCATAATAGGAGGTCTTTGTGCATATCCAATAGCCCTATTGTTTATGGGAAAAGTAGCATCACAATTGGCATTTTATGTATACATCGTTCCATTTTTAGTATCTACTGTTGTAGGATCGATAATAGGTGGAGTAATAGCAATCTCTCTAAAAAAGACAGATATTATCTAGACTATAGCACAGACATAATATAACACATAAAAAATATTTATATAAATATTTTTTAAATAAAACAGCACTTATAAGTTTACAAACTTTTACAAATTTAAATTATTTGTACTTAGTGAAAAATATGAGTGCTGTTTTTTAAAATTTTTTATTAATTTTTAATTATATATATTTAATAGAGTTTTATAAGGTTATTTTAGTAGTGCTGATGCGATTTCTTTTGCCTTTTCTAAATCTTCTTCTCTTGGATTCCAATTTACTCTAATATTTTCATCCACTACCTCAAATCCAGCATCTTTTAAGCTTTTCTGAAGAACTTTCACACTTTCTCCGGACCATCCGTAGCAACCAAATGCTGCTGCTTTTTTGTTTTGGAACTTCAATTCTTTTAAGAAATGTATCCAACCTGATACGCTGCTGAGAATATCATTTCCAACTGTAGGAGAGCCAAGTGCTATGGATTTTGATTTGAACACCTCTGTCATTATTTCATTTTTATCATACTTTGAAATATTGAAAGTTTTTACTCTAGTGTTTGGCGATTGCACAGCTATTTCGGATGCAATCCTTCTGGCTATTTGAGCTGTACCCTCCCACATTGTATCGTAGATAACTGTTACCTGATCTTCTTGATAAGAAGCAGCCCACTTGGCATATAATTCTACTATCTGAAGAGGATTTTCTCTCCAGATTACGCCATGGCTAGGAGCAATAATATCAATAGGAAGATTTAGAGCAACAATTTCATCGATTTTCTTTGAAACTAGTTTAGAAAATGGATTTAAAATATTGGCATAATATTTCATAGCTTCTTTGAATAATAGGCATTGATCTGCTTTGTCATTGAATAATTCTTCTGCTGCAAAGTGTTGACCAAAAGCATCATTTGAGAATAAAATGTTATCTCCAGTCATATATGTAGCCATTGAATCTGGCCAGTGAAGCATCTTCATTTCAACAAAAATCAATTCTTTTCCATTACCTATATCTAGTTTATCCCCAGTCTTAACTACATTGAAATTCCATTTTTTATGGTATTGTCCTGTTAAGCTTTTTACTGCATTTGCGGTACAATAGATAGGAGTATCAGGAATTTCTTCCATAAGTGCTGGAAGAGCACCTGAATGGTCAACTTCACCATGGTTTATAATGATATAGTCTATATCTTTCAAATTTATCTCTTGCTTTAAATTTTTTACAAATGTATCATCATGTGGCTTCCATACAGTGTCAATTAAAACATTTTTTCCTTCTTTAATTAGATAGGCGTTTTGGCTTGAACCATTCATAACGCTATAGTCATCTCCGTGGAAAGTTTCCAAATCCCAATCAATAAAACCTACCCAGTTTACATTGTTTTTTACTAATTTTTTCATAATAAATTCATCCTTTCTTAAATAAATTTTATCTTTGTTTTTGCCACTTTACCAACTAAAGTTTTATTATTTAATTGCTATTATTAATTTCAACGATACTTATTTACTTCTTTCTTTATCCTAATTAGATTCTAGCAAAATAATAAAAATAAAGATGTGATCTAAATCAATTTTCATAGAAAATATCAAATAATTTTTTACGGTTTATTATCTCTAATTTCTTTTGTCCAGTTCTTTTTATCACATTGTCTTTTTGCAAATCTCTAAGCTTCCTGCTAACAGTTTCTCTTCTTAAATTTGTGCTGGCAGCTATATCATCTACTGTGAGACTAATGGGCTTTCCATTTAATCTTTGATCTCTTTCAAGTATAAAAGTTACAATTCTTTTATATGCACTACTGGACATCAAAAGATTTATTTTGTCATTACTAGTAGTTAATTTCTTACATAATAGTTCGACGAAAGAAACGGCAAACTGACTATTTTCGTATACTAAATCTAATATTTGTTTTTTTGATATTTGGCAAAATTTACTATGACTTAGTGTTTCAACATTATAGTCAAATAATTCTTTTTGCATAAAAGAATCTTCGCCTATAGTATCTCCACTTATTAATATATCTAGAATATATTCCTTTCCTTCTGAATCAAACTTATTTAGTTTTACCTTACCCTCCCTTATTATTAGCATATGTTCAGCTTTTTGGCCTTCTCTTATAATGATTTGGTTTGCGTTGGCCTCAAAATGTGTAACATTAGAAACAATATGAGCTTGAACTTCCATTGGTAAATCTTTGAATAAATTTATAGAACTTGTACAGAAAGCAATTTTATTAGAACATGAATTACATGAGCATGACATATTATTTTCTCCTTTTTCAATTTACTATTCTTATGATTTACTTTCAAAATTATAGTATCGTAGTTGATACTTTTTTATAATTTAACTGACATTAACAATGTAGTATTAGATTAGTTTTTGAATTTATTATATTTTATATTATAGTATATATTTAAAGTTAGTTTTAGGCAATTTTTTAGATGATAATAAAATATTAAAAATAATCGTAAAACTTGGAAATTACATTTAAGACAAGCTTTTTAGAACATGAGTTTATATACTAAAAATTATGTATATGTTATACTAAAAGGTATAATTGAAATTTAAATAGGAGTGTTAGATGAAGTTAATTGCAGGAAGTAGAGGAAGCAGATTAGCCCTAGTTCAGACAAAATCTGTCATTAAAAAAATAAAAAGTATTTATCCGGATATTGATGTTGATATAAAAGTGATAAAGACTAAGGGAGATAAAATATTAGACAAGGCTTTAGACAAAATTGGAGATAAAGGTTTATTTGTATCAGAAATAGAAAGACAGCTACTTTCAAAAGATATAGATTTTGCTGTACATAGTCTAAAAGATATGCCATCACAATTAATGGAGGGATTAAAACTAACAAAATCTCCGAAAAGAGCAGACTCAAGAGATGTTATAATTTTGAATAGTAAATATGATAAACAAGAAGATATAATTGGATGGATAAGAAATTCTAAAAATATCAAAATAGGAACTTCAAGTAAGAGAAGATCTGCACAGCTTATGGAAATAAACTCTGATTTAGATATTGTACCCATTAGGGGAAATATAGATACTAGAATTGAAAAAATAGAAAAAGAAAATTTAGATGCTATAGTTTTAGCTGCAGCTGCTATGCAAAGACTAAATATAAGTGGAGAAAATATTTATTACTTTGATAAGGAAGAATTTATACCAGCACCAGCACAAGGTGCATTAGCTATTGAAATTAGAAAAGAAGATTCTAAATTAGAAGAAATATTTGAACAAATAAGTCATAAAAAGAGTAATTTTGAAATATCAGCAGAGAGAAGTTTTTTATATTCTATAAATGGATCATGTCATGTACCAGTTGGAGCTGTAACTATATGGAGAGAAAAATCTATTGAACTAAAAGCAATATTTGGTGATGAAGATATAACTAAATTAGAAATAGATAGCATATCAATAGAACTTGATAATGATTACTTAGAAAATAATTATGAAAAAATATATAATAATTTAGATTTGGCAGAAAAAATGGGTAGAGATTTGGCATCCAAATTGTCAAATAAATTTTAATTAATAGGTGATTATATGAAAAAATGTAATGTGTTTTTAGTTGGGGCAGGGCCTGGAGATAAGTCTCTATTAACAGTCAAGGCTTTGAATTTAATAAAAAGGGCCGATGTTATAATTTATGATAAATTAGTAGATAAAGATATTTTAAAAGATGTAAAAGAAAACTGTGAAATGATTTATGTAGGAAAAGATGCCTATAAACATACCATGAAACAAGAGGATATTAATGATTTAATATATCAAAAATCAAAAGAAAGTATGGTTGTGCGTTTAAAGGGAGGAGATCCTTATGTATTTGGAAGAGGTGGAGAAGAGGCTCTATATTTAGTAGATAAAGGTGTCAGTTTTGAAGTAGTCCCAGGCATATCATCCTCAATTGGTGGACTTACTTATGCAGGTATACCTATTACTCATAGAGGACTTTCTCAATCATTTCATGTGATAACAGGCAATGCTAGAAATAATCAAGAGACTGATACAGATTGGAAATCTCTTGCAAAAATTGAAGGAACGCTAGTATTTTTAATGGGTATTGGAAATATAGAAAAAATACAAGATAACCTAATAGCTAATGGAAAAAGTCCTGATGAAAAAGTGGCCTTTATTTCAATGGCGACTAGGTATAATCAGAAGACCTATACTTGCAAATTAAAAGAAGCTAAAAATTGTGTAAATTTAAATAACATTAAAGCACCCTCTTTAATTGTTATAGGAGAGGTGGTTGATTTACATGATAAATTAAACTTCTTTGAAAGTAGAGAATTATATGGAAAAACAGTGTTAGTGACAAGAACTAGGTCAAAAAACTCTGAGTATAGGCAAATCTTGGAAGAATATGGAGCTAGAGTATTTGAAGTTCCAACAATAAAGGTAGCTAAGAAAAAAGAATCAGAGGAGATTTTGATAAAATATTTAAAAAATAAAATCTATGATTATATAGCATTTACAAGTCATAACTCTGTTAAGTATTTTTTTGAAATCTTGCTTGATAAAAAATTTGATTTCAGAGAGTTGAGAGGAATAAAAATAGGAAGCATAGGTCCAGCAACAGAAAAAGAACTTAATAAATATGGGATTTTTTCAGACGTGATGCCTAAAAATTTTACAGGAAAAGATTTGGCTTTTGATATACATAAAGAGATTGAAGAGAATAAAATAAGAGATTGTAAAATATTATATCCATGCTCAGAAATATCAACTGACAACTTTACATCAGTGTTTGATTGTAGCGTTCAAATAGATAGGATAGAGGTATATACAAATTCTGTAAATACAAACAGTAGGGATTATTTGATAGATGTATTAGAAAATGAAAATGTAGACTATATCAGCTTTACCAGCTCATCGACTTTTACGAACTTATACGAAATGCTAGGTAAAGAAAATGAATCTTATCTAAATAATATAAAGAAAGTATCAATAGGAGATATTACAAGTAATACAATAAAAAAAGCAGGTTTTGAAATAGAACTACAAGCTCAAAAAGCCAGCATAGAATCCATGGTTGAAAAAATAATAGAAGATGCTAAGAAAGATAGGTAAAAATAAATATAATTATATATATAAAATATGAATTTAATTTAGAACAAGAAAAAATTGAAAATTAATATAGAGAGGGGATGAGCTTATGTTTTTTCCAATAATGATTGACATTGAAAATATGAATATAATCATAGTAGGCGGGGGAAAAATAGGATATAAAAAAGCAAAATTCATATCTCAGTTAGGCAAAAAAGTAAAAGTGATTTCTAAAGAGTTTTGTTCAGATTTTAATAAGAATGAGTTTGAAGTTGAATTAGTAAAGAAAGAATTTCAGATGTCTGACTTAGAAGAGGCTGATATAGTATATGCGGCACTTGACAATTCAAAACTAAATACAGACATAGCAAATTATTGTAAAATAAATAGGATACTAGTAAACTCAGTAGATGATAGAAAAAAATCTAATTTTATAAATACAGGTTTTTTCACGGAAAAAATAGAGGATACAGATGTAATGGTATCTGTATCTACATTTGGAAATAATTGTAAGATGGCTAGAGATTTGAGAGATGAATTAAAAGCTTATTTGGAGGATTAAAATGAATATAGATGATTTAAATCCAGCCCAAAAACAGGCAGTAGAAAAAACTGAAGGTCCAGTTTTAATACTAGCAGGTGCGGGATCAGGAAAGACAAAAGTACTAACAACAAGAATAGCATACTTAGTTGAAGACAAAAATGTAAATCCAACTAATATTTTAGCTATTACATTTACCAATAAAGCAGCAAATGAAATGAGAGAAAGAGTACAAAATATTGTTGGAGAAAATTCTCAGGATATGTGGATATCAACTTTCCATTCTTGTTGCGTAAAAATATTAAGAAAAGATATTAATAAGATAGGATATAATAGAAGCTTTGTTATATATGATTCTGCGGACCAATTGACGCTGATAAAAGAGTGTATGAAAGAACTTGATTTAAGCGACAAAAAATTTGAACCAAAATCAATAATATCATATATATCATCAGCAAAAGATAAACTTCAGAGTCCAGCAGAATTTGCAAGAATGGCATCAGGTGATTTGTGGCTTTCTCAAATAGCAGAAGTTTATGCTATATATCAAGATAGACTTCAGAGAAATAGTGCTCTTGACTTTGATGATTTAATTTACAAGACAGTAGAACTTCTAAAAGAAAATGAAGATGTACTTAATTTTTATAGAGGAAGATTCAAATATATTATGGTAGATGAATATCAGGATACCTCAAAAGCTCAGTATGAATTAATAAAGATGTTGGCACTAGGACATCAAAATATATGTGTTGTTGGAGATGATGACCAAAGTATATATGGATGGAGAGGTGCTGATATTAGAAATATTCTAGAATTTGAAAAAGATTATGATGATGTTTTCGTAGTTAAACTAGAACAAAATTATAGATCTACTCAGACAATACTAGATACAGCAAACCATTTGATTGCAAATAATGTAGAAAGAAAGAAAAAGAGTCTTTGGAGTGATAGAAAAGAAGGAAATCTAGTAAAAGTCAAGCTTTTAAGATCGGAAGTAGAAGAAGCAAATTATGTTGTTAATGAGATTTATGAAAATGCAACAAAATCAGGTAGACCATATTCAGACTATGCTGTACTTTATAGGGCTAATGCACAGGCAAGAGCAGTAGAAGATGCTTTAAATAGATTCCAAATACCATATAATATTTACGGTGGCACCAAGTTCTATGAAAGAAAAGAAATCAAGGATTTGATGGCTTATCTCAGAGTTATAGTGAATCCTCAGGATGATATAGCTATAAAAAGAATAATTAATATACCAAAAAGATCTATAGGACTTAGAACTATAGAAAAACTTGAAGACAGAGCAAATCTTATGAAAGAAAGTCTATATTCGGTGCTTTTAGATGTAGATAATAATTCTGATATATCTACAAAGTCAAAAAAGGGTATAAATGAATTTGTAGATTTAATAGGTTTATTTAGAGCCTTGGAGCAAAATGAGTCTCCGAGTAAAATGGTAGAAAAAGTGCTAGATTTAACTGGTTATTTAGCTGAATTAGAAGCAATTGTAAACAAAAATCAATCCTTAGAAAACGGAAAGTCCCAAGAAGCACAGGATAGAATAGACAACTTAAAGGAATTTATTTCTATAGCACTTGAATATGAGAATTCTGATAAATTTGAAGATGAAGAAAAGACTTTGGGTAATTTTATAGCAAATATTTCCTTGGCAAGTGATGTAATAGATGAGGAAGAGGAAATAGGCATTGAAAAAGTATCATTAATGACAATGCATTCTTCAAAAGGTCTAGAATTTCCAGTCGTGTTCATTGTAGGTATGGAAGAAAAAATATTCCCAATAGCTAGAGCAATATCAAGTATGGAAACAGCTGATATAGAAGAAGAAAGAAGGCTATGCTATGTTGGTATCACTAGAGCTATGAGAGAGCTATACCTAACATATACAGCGAGTAGAACCCTATATGGTAAAACTTCTATTAACCTAAAATCTAGATTTTTAGGTGAACTTCCAGATGAGACTATAGAGATTTTAGATACACCAGTAAAAGCGACACCATATGGAAATGCAGATTATAGCCTACTTAAAAAATATTCAGACAAATATAAGACAAATATGAATATTGATAGAGCTAAAAAAGTTGGCGCAAAAATAATTGAAAAACCAGTAAAGGGTGAAGGTGCAGGATATGATTCCTATAATTCTGAAGAAATTCCAAAAGTGAAGATAGGATCTAAAATCGAACATCCTACTTTTGGAGAGGGTTCAATAATTTCAAAAGCGGGAGCAGAAGTAACAGTAGCATTTAATAAAAAAGGCGTAAAAAAGATAAACCTAGAATATACCACAATAAAAGTTTTAAAGTATTAAGGAGGTCTTATGAAAGAAATAGAAAATGTCGATAACAGATGCTTGGATAAGGACTGTGCATTAAGATTGGTAGATTTTATAAATCTAAGTCCAAGTATGTATAATGCTATAGATAATTTAATAGATTTTCTAAGAGAGTACGGTTATAAGGAAATAGACTTAAAAAATAAAATTTCTATGCAAGTCGGTGGAAATTATTATATATCTTTAGGTTCATCTGGATTGATTGCGTTTTCAATAAAGTGTGATGAAATTGAGACTAAGGGCTTAAAAATAATAGGTAGTCATAGTGATTCGCCTTGCTTTAGGATTAAACCAAATCCTGAAGTAAAAGTAGGAGATTATATTAAATTAAACGTAGAACCTTATGGTGGAATGATAGATAGTACATGGCTAGATAGACCACTAGGAATAGCTGGTAGAGTATTTATAAGAAATAAAGAGCATATATTTAAGCCTAAAGAATTTGTAGTAGATAGTAAAAGAGCAGAATGTATAATTCCAAATTTAGCTATACACATGAATAGACAAGTAAATGATGGGCATGCTTATAATAAACAAAATGAACTTATGCCACTTGTGCTTTCAACAATGAAAGATGTTGAAGAATCCTATATTAATACTTTATGTGTAGAATTAATTGAAAGAGATTATAATATAAAAATTGAAAAAGAAGATATATTGGATTTTGACTTATATCTATATGAATATGAAAAAGCATCATTGGTCGGAGCAAAGGGTGAATTTATATCTTCTGGAAGATTAGATAATTTATCTTCTGCTTACGCAAGTATAGAAGCGTTGATAGACACTACTAGAGATTCTAGTTCAGCTATAAATATGGCTGTAGTATTTAATAATGAAGAGGTAGGAAGTCTTTCAAAAGAAGGAGCAGATTCCAGAACCTTGGAAAATATAATAGAAAGAATATGTATTGGACTAGGTAAAAGTAGAGAAGAAATGTTAATGGCTATTGAAAATTCATTTATGCTTTCAGCTGATCTCGCTCATGCTGTACATCCAAATTATAAAGACCAAGCAGATCCAACTAACAAACCGGAATTTGGAAAGGGCTTGGCAATAAAGATACATGCTGGTAAAGCATATGCTAGTGATGCACAATCAGTATCTGTATTTACTGATATTTGTAAACGTGCAGGAATAGAGTATCAGTTGTTCACTAATAGGTCTGATAAAAGAAGCGGATCCACAATAGGCTCAATAGTATCTTCAAAATTATCCATGCCAATAGTTGATTTTGGTATGCCGATATTAGCTATGCACTCTATTAGAGAACTAGCTATGGTAGAAGATTATAATAATTATAGACAGGCGATGAAAGAATTTTTTAGTATATAGTAAATAATAAAAGAGGCTGAATTTATCAGCCTCAATTTTTTATTCACTATACTCTTTCTGGTTCTGGATAATCTACTCCAAAAGTGTCTACAGTCATTTTCGCTATTTTCTGATCTTTTTTTGGTTTGTCTCCAAAGCTAGTTTTAGTATCAGCTATTTCGTCTACTATGTCCATTCCTTCGATAACTCTACCAAAACTTGCATACTGTCCATCAAGGTGTGGAGAGTTTTGATGCATAATGAAGAACTGAGAACCAGCTGAATTAGGATTCATAGCTCTTGCCATTGATAGAACACCTCTATCATGCTTTAGATTATTTGTAAATCCGTTCATAGTGAATTCACCAGCTATTGAATATCCTGGTCCACCCATACCATTACCATTTGGGCAACCACCCTGAATCATAAATCCTTTAATTACTCTGTGGAAGATTAGGCCGTCATAGTAACCTTTATTTACAAGTGATATAAAATTATTTACTGAATTTGGAGCTATATGAGGATAAAGTTCAGCTTTTATTATCCCTCCATTTTCCATTTCTATTGTTAGTATTGGATTATTTTCCATATTACACCTCTTTATCAATTAAAAATTTTCTACTACTGGAGTAAGATTTGGTACTATCTGTTTCTTTCTAGAAACAAGTTCTTCTACAAACACTCCTTGCTTTCCTTCAACCTTGAATGCATCTGCTACTACTTGGTCTGGAGCCTTATATAGTAAATAAGAACCTTCTTTGATTATATCTGTTATAGCTAAAAATAACATATCGTAATCAGTTCCATTGATATAAGATAAGAATTCATCCTGCTTTTCTAGTACAGAATCTATATCTAAAGTCATAACTTGACCTATTCCAACCTTTTTATTTCCCATTTGGAATGGCTTGAAGTCCATCTTTACTATTTCTTCTACAGAATATCCATCTAGTGAAGTTCCAGCCCTAAACATTTCCATGCCGTATTTTTCATAGTCAACTCCTGCTATTTTTGCTAATTCTTTACCAGCGTCAATATCAGCCTGTGTAGTTGTAGGAGATCTGAATATTAATGTATCTGAAAGAATAGCAGATAGCATTAGCCCAGCCATTGGTTTTGTAATTTCTATCTTATTTTCCTTATACATTGAGAATAATATTGTGTTTGTACACCCAACTGTTCTTAATGTCATGTTAAGTGGAGCAGATGTTATCATTCCGCCTAATTTGTGATGATCTACTATTTCAACTATTGTAGCATTTTCTAAACCATCTACACTTTGACCAAATTCATTATGGTCAACTATGCAACATTCGTCCTCTTCAGATACTGAAGAAATCATTTTTGGAGCTTCAACTCCAAAATAATTTAAAACAAATTGTGCTTCTTTTCTTAATTCACCTAAGCAACAAGCTTGTGCATCTATTCCTAGTGATTTTTTTAAATTAGTCATTACCAAAGATGAACAGATTGAATCTGTATCAGGACTCTTATGACCAAAAACTAATAAACTCATGTTTAACCCCTTTCAAATTACAATATTTTTTATTTAATTTATAATTTTTTTTTATATTCTAACCTTTATTATAACAAACTTTCTTCATAAATAAAAGAATTGCAAGCTTAATATAGTAATTATTATTGTTAATTAATAAATATAATATAGTTGCTACATTTATTGTATAATATAATAAGTTATATAGTTAATGGAGGAAATATGAAATATACAGCAGTAATAATAATGTTAATTACAGTAGTTGCTAGGATATTTGGATTTATTAGAGAGATTTTAATGTCAAATTTCTATGGAACATCACCTGTTACAGATGTAGTAGTAATTGCTCTGTCAGTACCAACTGTTATCTTAGCATTTATATCAAATAGTTTAAATACAAGTTTTATACCTAGCTATAGCTCTATTAGAAAAAATAGTGGAAGAACTATAGCAGATGGATTTACTTCGAATATAGCAAATGTAATAGCAATAATAAGTATAATAATATCTATATTAGGTATTATATTTGCAGAGCAAGTAGTTTTTGCATTGGCTTCTGGTTTTAAAGGTCAAACATTCGATTTGGCAGTGGACTTTGTTAGGATTGTGCTTGTGAGTGCAACAATAAATGTTGTAGCATCAATATATACGGGTTATTTGAATATACATAAATCCTATATAATACCTGCCACTAGATCAGTAATAGAAAATATAATTCTGATTATATTTACGTTTGTAAGTGTTTATACTAATGTATATATGTTGGCGGTGGGTATTTTGATTGCCACAGTAGTAGAAAATTTAATATTGATACCAGCATTAATAAAGGTAGGTTACAAGCACAGTTTTAAAATAGACTTACAAGATAAGAATATTAGATATATATTAATGCTTGCAGTTCCTTTGATGATAGGTATAGCAGTTGACCAAATAAACGTATTTGTTGATAAGACATTGGCATCACAAATAGCAGTAGGGGGTGTCGCAACTCTTAACTACGCTGATAGGATAAATGCTTTAGTATATATAGTTATTACATCAATAATTACGGTTTCTTATCCTGTTCTAAGCAAATTTGCTATCAATAAAGATATGGCAAATTTAAAAAAGAGTGTATTCAAATATGCACAGATAAATTTACTTTTTTGTATACCTATAGTTGTAGCCTTTATAATTTTTGGCAAATCCATAGTAGAAGTTATATATCAAAGAGGAGCATTTTCACATGATGATACTATTAAAGTTAGTGAATGCTTAGCATTTTTCTCATTTACAATGATTGGTGCATCTTTAAGAGAAATAGTAGCTAGGACTTTTTACTGCTTAGGAGATTCAAGAACACCAGTTAAAAATGGTATGTTAATGGTATTTATGAATGCGACATTTAGTATTTTCTTGGCTAGATTCATTGGACTAAAAGGAATTGCACTTGGAACATCTCTTGCTTCACTGATTGGTACATTAACACTTACAATATTATTAAGAAAGAAAATAGGAAAGTTAAACACTAAAGCATTTTTGAAAAATATTATAAAAATTTTATTTATTTCATTATCTGTCATAGGTATAGCTAAATTGGGATTCAATGAAATAAAATACATATTAGAAACTGATAAAGCATTATTTTTAACAGCACTAATCGCAAGTGTAGTGTATTTTGCTCTAATAATAGTTGCTAATATATCAGATTCAAAGAATATTTTTAAAAATTTTATATATAGGATAAAAAATAAAATTTAAGTATAAAAATATTTGGGAGGTATTGATGGAAGATAAAATTTTAAAGAACAAAGAGTATAATAAAGAAAAAATTAAAAATAATATAAAAAATATGAATCAAATAAATATAAAAGAAATAGATAAACAAGTAATAAAAATAAATTATCAAAAAGAATTAGAAAAAATAATTAAATATAATGAAGCTAATAATATTGTTCCAACTTTATTGCTTCATAGCTGTTGTGGACCTTGTAGTTCGTATGTACTAGAGTATTTATCACAGTATTTTAAGATAAAAGTATTTTACTACAACCCTAATATTTATCCATCTGATGAGTATTGGTATAGGGTGGATGAACAACAGAAGATAATAGATTTGACTGATTCAAAATATCCTATAGATATGGTGTGTGGTAAATATGATACTGATAGATTTTATAAAATGGCCGAAGGTATGGAAGATATTCCTGAGGGAGGAGCAAGATGTCACAAGTGTTATGAGCTAAGGCTCAAAGAAGCTGCCATGATTTCGAAAAAAGAAGGATTTGATTACTTTACGACAACTCTAAGCATCAGCCCTCATAAAAACTCTCAAGTTCTTAATAAAATAGGTGAAAAAGTAGGTAAAGAAATAGGTGTAAGGCATTTACCATCAGATTTTAAAAAGAATAACGGATACAAGCGTTCATGTCAGATTACACAAGAATATAATTTATACAGGCAGGACTATTGTGGATGTGAATTCTCAAAAAGGGAATCTGAAATGAGACAAATAAAAAAAGAAAAAAAAGAATTAAGAGAATATATGAAAGATATAGGTAAGAATCTAGAATTATCATATATGGAAGAGGCAGATAAGATAATTTCACAAAAATTATTTGAAAGTGAGGCATATAAATCTTCTAAAGTAATATTTACATATATTGGTGAATATCCTGAAATAAATACAAAGCCAATAATAGAAAAAGCCTTGAATGATAAAAAAATTGTGTGTGTACCATATTGTGTAGACAAGGAAAAAATGCAAGCATATCAAATTAATTCCTTAGAGGAACTGCACCTTGGGAAATTCAACATTTTAGAACCTGATATAGATAAAGCAAAGCATATATCTATTGATAAAATTGATTTTATGATAATACCTTGCTCTACAGCAAATCTAATGGGTCATAGATTGGGATTTGGTGGAGGTTATTATGATAGATATATAAAAAATAGTCATGCCTATAAGGTATTACTTATTAGAAAAAAGCAAATAAGCGAAGATATACCTAGGGAAAAACATGATATAATTATAGAAAATGTAATAAGCGAGTAAATTAATTTATTATATAAAAAAGAAAAAGGAGGATTTTATGATAAATATTGAAGGATTGACGAAAGAGTATGGAACTAAAAAAGCTTTGGATAATTTAAATCTCACAATTAATGATGGAGAGATATTTGGATTAATTGGACATAATGGTGCAGGTAAATCTACAACTATAAAATCGCTAGTCAGTATAATAGAGCCAACATATGGAAATATATTTTTTGATGGCAAAAATTTAAAAGAAAATAGACTAGAAATAAAGAAAAAAATTGGATATGTATCGGACACACCAGATTTATTTTTAAAGATGCCAGTTTTATATTTTTGGAGATTTATTGCTGATGTATATGAAATACCTGAAGCTGTTAGGGAAGAAAGATTAGAGTATCTATGTAAAATATTTTCATTGGAAGATAGCTATGAAAAAACTATAGAGGAATTTTCTCATGGTATGAGACAAAAAGCCTTTATTATTGCAGCTTTATTATCAGATCCAGATATATGGATTTTAGATGAACCTATGACAGGCCTTGATCCTCAATCTGCATATAATCTAAAAGAGCTCATGAGAGAGCATACTAAAAAAGGAAAAACCGTATTATTTTCAACACATGTATTAGAGGTGGCAGAACAAATATGTAATAGAATAGGTATTTTGAGCAAGGGTAGGTTAATTTTTGTTGGAACTATGGAAGAGTTAAAAAACCTTCATCCAAATCAAACTTTAGAGAAAATCTATCTAGATATGGTGAATTCAGATAATAGAATAGATCAATCATTGGTATAGGTTGGTGGCTACTATGAAAAAAATATTTAAATCAAATCCTATATCGGAATATCTTTTTAATATAAACCTTATATATGCCAATATCACATATGTAAGTGCTATGAGAAAAAAAGAGAAATTTAAAAAAGATCCAGAAATTTTAATAAAATCCTTAAAAAATAGAATTTTATTTTTCATGCCTTTGTTTATGTTTTTTATATACACACTAATATTTTTACCATTTGATTTCTCGAAGTTTCCATATTTATTAGATGTATCTATAGCATTTTTTATTGTATTGAATTTGCTTCAAACATTTACTTATTTTTATAATGTCTTTTATGAAAGTAAGGATGTAGAAAATTATATGTCTATGCCTATATCTGAAAAAGATGTTTTTAAATCAAAATTAGTTGTGGTTACAATTTCAACTATACAATTATTAGTTCCAATAATATCTATGTATTTGATTTATTACTTTAGATCAGGATATGGACTGATTGCAATTGTATTTGCGGTTTTTGATTTTCTATTATCTTTAGGAATAGTGATAGCCATAAATATGGTATTTATACAGCTTTTGGCAAAATCAGCTGTTCTTTCAAAAATGAGAAATAAGATAGTAACTATAATAAGTGCAATAGCCATGATAATGAATGTTGCTTTTATATTATTATTTCAGAATTATTCATATGATTTATCGCAAAAAGCTGTAGCTAGTAAGGTGAAAATATATGGACCATTGACAGAAATCTACAAAAGCAATTTAAAGCATTTTTTATTAATAGTTATTTTGTTCGTAATTTTGTATTTAATATATCAATTTATAATGTCAAATATAAATGGAAAATTTTACTCATATTTACAATCCCTACAAAGTACTGATTTTACAAATAATAAAAAACATAAGGATTTTAAAAACAGCATACAAGGAAAAAATAAAGATAAAAATATAATGGCAAAGACCAAGGATTTTGATATTAGGGGTTTTATGAAAGCAAGGTCAAATTTTAAGAATTTATTTGAGTACAATAAGTCTCTAGTATCTGATTCAAAAGTAATTAATCAGTCTATAATAAGTGGAGGTATATTGCCTATAGTTATGATAATACCTGTTGTAATAAATCTAAGTAAAATGAAATTAGATTTATTATCTGATATCAATCAGTTGCTTATATCTTTTTCAATAGCATTTGCATTAGGTATTTTAAATAATATAAACTCTATATCATTACCTGCTATAATGATATCTCTAGATAGAGAAAATTATGATTATATAAAATCATTGCCGGTAGATATGAGAAAGTATTTATTAAATAAATATATTATTTCATCTACTGTGAGTTTGATTTTTGGGGTAATAGCAATAGTAGGAGCCTTTATGTTTTTAAAAATTAATTCTATTTACATCATACTTGCACTATTTATATTTATTATTGTATCTATGTCAATGGCTGGAAATTGGATAATTTATGACTACAAACATACTTGGACTCAGTGGCAGAATATTAGTGATTTAGCAAGTAGAGTAAATAAATCTATTACAATGTTACTTATGTTTGTGGTGATATTCTTTATTATTATGATGGTAAGTATATTATACTTTATTGCAGATTTTGGTTTACAGGGAATAGCCATAGGTATTTTAATAACACTTATACTATTGATTTCCTCAATTTCAGTAATTAGATTTATAAAATTTTTAAAAAGAATATAATAAAAATTAAAAAAAATTAAAGCCCATAATTATGGGCTTTAAATTTTTTTAACATATATATAAGAAGCTTTTATTTCTTCAACTTTAATTTTAGAACCATAGAACAGATCTTCTTTACTATAGACCTTGTATTCCTTATTATCAATTTTTGCAGACCCGCTATTGTGAAGATTGCTTATCATTACACCTTCTTTTCCAACTAATTCTTTTAGCTTTCCTCTTGATTTTCTGCCAAAGTATCTTACAGTAAATAATAAAGTTGTAATAATAAAATAATGTACTATTGCAACACGTGACCAGGGAGATAAACAAATGAATAAACACGAAGCACCTGTAAATGAATTATTTATGCCCATTGATTGTGTTTTGCCTGTAATAATTGCATCGCCATCTTTAGCTTCTAAAAAAGAAAAATAGAGAACAATTAAAAGTATAGCATACCAGATATAAATAAAGGGTGGCTTAAATCTGCCGATGGCAAAACCTTTAAAAAAATATATAAATACTAGACTTAAAATACTTGCAATTATCCAAAATATCAAATCACTTTTTAAATCATTTTCATCATACATAAGAACCTCCAAATTCAAAATGAATATTAAAAATATATTTATAAATTAGTATAATTATACAAGATAATAAAAAAATATTGTATAGGATTTTTATGCAATTTAATTAACTACTATATAAATTATATTTAAATTGTAGTAGAATATTATATGAGGAAAATTATTATTATAATCAAGTAGATATAATAATAAAGAAGTGTTTCAATTTTGGAGGGGTATAAATGAATAAACTTAATGGACGTTTAAGTAGTCTGTTATCTATAGAATTCGCTGTTTTATGTATGCTATTCTACAATGTCATAGGTAAAATGGTTTGGATAGATGGTAATATGTACTTGAGCTTGGCTTTTGTCTTGCTTGCAGTATGTATTTTTTTTGAAGTTAGCAATAAGTATAAAGATACAAATTTTTTAGCTATTATAGGAATAATAGCCACTGTAAAGTTCATAATATTAGATGTAGTGTCTGTTTTGGATTTTCAAGTAAAATTGGTAGATCCAAAGACATTTTACTATAATGCAAACATAATAGTGATCTTGCTTATATTGAATGCCACGATAATGACTCTTTTATTAATACATATGTACAAGTTTTTCAAAAATATACATATAAAATCATATAAAATAAAATATTCATTTGTGGTGTTATCAGTTTTGTTGTCATTTTATTTAGATAGATCTTTGATGGTGGCACTGATATTATATTTTGTATTTACATCATATGTAGCTATTCGAATATCACAAGATAATGTGAATATGTTTGCAAGATATTTGTTTAGCAGAATTTGGTATAAAAAATACTTAGTAGCAGCAATGTTATTTGGAGCAATAATAGATATAATAGACTACAGCAATGCTAGTATATTAATAGCATTTTTAATTATTATATGTTTGGAGATGAAGTCAATATATATATTAAATATATCGAATGATTTTGATGGCGAAAGTTCAGCTATAAAGACTATAATAGGTTATAGAAAAATATATAATGATGCTATAGAGAATAAAAAACATGCAGATTACTTGCATGATGAAGTATTGCAAAATTTATTTTATTTAAAGAGGAACATAAGTGATATGTATTCACTTGCTTCATCTAGCAGTATGGATAAAGATATAGAAAAAAATAAGAAAATAATAGATCAAATGGTAAAATCAATTAGGGATGAGATAGAGAAAATATCACCATATATTTCAAATTCGGTATCTTTAAAGAAAAATTATCTATCATTGATAAAGAAATTCTATTTGAAATGTAATAGAAAAATACTGATAGATTTTACTTGCAAGGAAGACTTTTTTGTACCATTTCCCTATGATGAAATATTGTATAAATTTATAAATGAGTTGGTAACCAATGCGATAAAGCATACACAATCAAATTATATAGAGATTAGGTTAGATATAATAGATAATATTATATTCTTAAATGTAATTGATGAGGATAGTAATTTAAATATTGATTTCGAAGATTTATCAAGTCAAAATAGAGGGTTAAAATCTATTAAAAATACGTTAGATGGATTGAATGGAAAAATAGAAATAGAAAATTTTGAAAATAATAAGGGAAAATCAGTTAATATTAAAATTCCTATTAAGGGGGAAGATATAATTGAGGATATTATTAATAGACGATCATAGTATTTTTGCATATGGTGTAAAATATAGCCTAGAAATTAATGATATAAATAAAAAAATACATTTTATAGATATACTATCGAATAAATTTGAAGTAGAAGATATTTTATCCTTAATAAGTATAAAAGGATATGATACTCTTATGTTAGACATAAATATTAAAAATATTTGTGATTTTGATGGACTAGAACTAACGCAAAAATTACTGGATAAATTTTCAAATCTTAAAATAATTGTACTTACAGGTTATGATAAACCAATTTTTGAAAAGCAAGCAAGAGACATAGGAGCCTATGCATTTATAGATAAGAATAAAAATAGCAAAGATTTATATGAGATACTCTTGAAAGTGAATGAAGGTAAGTTTTATTTTGAAGACTACATTATGCAAGAGGATTTACTCACACAAAGAGAAATAGAAATTGTAAAGCTTTATGTTGGAGGGCTTACTAGAGAGCAGATAGCTAAAAAAATTTATGTATCGCCTAGAACGCTTGCAAATCATTTAATAAATATATACGAAAAATTAAATGTTAGTAATTATCAAGAAATGACACTAAAGGCAATAGATTTAGGATATATGAAGAATTTTTCTAGAAAAAATTATAGATAATAAATAAATTATTAAATAAAGCGGTACTTTACTGCTTTATTTTTTAAAGAAAAAATTTATCAAATAAATTGAGTAAATAAAATTTTGATGGGTATTTAATATAGCAGATAAAAATAATTAATAATGTTCTAAATTATGGAGGATATATACAATGGAAAAAAGATCAGTAACAACATTTGCTGGGAATCCAGTAACACTTTTAGGTAAGGAAATCAAAGTAGGAGATAAAGCTCCAGAGTTTGTAGCGGTAAATGGAGATTTAAGCCCATTTTCTTTAAAGGATGTTGAAGGTAAGGTAAAATTAATAAGTGCAGTACCATCAGTTGATACAGGTGTTTGTGAGTTACAGACAATCAGATTTAATGAAGAAGCATCAAAATTAAATGATGTTGCTATCATTACAATAAGTGAAGACCTACCATTCGCACAGGCTAGATTCTGTGGAGCAAAGGGAATAGAAAATGCTGTAGTAGTTTCTGACTACAAGGATACAGAATTCGGTCTAAACTATGGATTCTTAATGGAAGAATTTAGACTACTAAACAGAGGTATAGTAGTACTAGATAAGGATAATATGGTAAGATATGTAGAATACGTAAAAGAAAATACAGATCATCCAGATTATGATAAAGCTATAGAAGCTGTTAAAGCTTTAATATAATAGAAAATCATTTTTAAGCCAATTTTAAATTTTATACTAAGTTTAAGGAGTAGCCTATGAAATCTTCAGTTCATTGACTACTCCTTTGCGTTATAAAAATTAATACTATTCAAACTTGTATTTTATATATTCTTTAAATAAAAAATAGCTAGTTGTGTACGATCTCTCAGATCTAATTTTACCAACATGGATGAAATATAATTTCTTACTGTGCCTTCACTTAAAAATAATTTACTAGAGATTTCTTTATTGTTTAATCCATCAGCGACAGATTTTAAAATATCAATTTCTCTTTGGTTTAGCTTTTCTTGTAAATCTAGCTTACTATTGTTTTTGTTATTGTACGATTGAGAATTTTTACTTATATTATCTATTACCTTGTTGCCGAATACGTTCTGTCCTGCACTTACAGCCCTAATAGAAGGACAAATAGATTCAAATTCATCTTTCAAAAGGTAACCACAGCTACCTAATTTTAAGGCTTGATCGATATAAGATTTATCTAAAAAAGTAGTAAGAAAAAGTGCTCTTACATTATTATTGCATTCTTTTAATTTTTTAAGTGCATCTAATCCAGTTTTTTTGCCAATTTGTATATCGAACAGACATATGTCCGGTTGATGTTCAGTGTATAGATTTATTGCATCATCAAAGTTATGTCCTAGACCAACGACTTCCATATCTTCTTCATTTTCTATTATAGTTTTTAAGGCAAAGCAAATCATTTTATCATCGTCTATAATTAATACTCTAATCATTTTTCCTCCTTGTTGAGCGTTATAAATATTCTAAAACCATTATTGGTAGATATTTCAAGAACTCCATTTAAATCGGCTACTCTTTTTCTTATTGAGAATAGTCCCATACCATCTGCATCAATATTTTCAATACTACCATTATCAAAAATTTTTATATATAATTTATCAAAACTCTCCACTATACTAATTTCTGCTTGGTCTGCATTTGAATGTTTGACTATATTAGTTAAAGCTTCTTTTATTATATAAATTATTGTATATTTTGATTTTAGATTTAAGTCTGTATCTAAAGAATAAGTAAATGAAATAGGACAGAAGTTAAAGTCGATTATCACTTTATCCAACTCATTTTTTAGGTTTATAGTTTGGTTTTGAAAATTATGAAGACTTTTTCTAACCTCGTTCATACCTTCTTGAAGAGTTGATTTGAGCATAGATAGTTGCTCATGTTTTTGTTTATCTTTTTCAATTACCATAAGAGCACCAATTTGAAGTATACCTCTAGATGTTAGATGACCTAAGGAGTCATGTATATCTCTAGAGATTCTATTTCTCTCATTTAAAATAGCATTTTCTATTTTTTTATCTTGCTTGACTATTAAATCCTCATATTTATTTTTTAATATTTTTTCGTGGTCTTTTGAATTAGAGTAGTAAGAGTAATATTTATCTTTGGTAAAAAGCAAGTCTATCTCTAAGTCGGCTATGTTATATGAGAATAGAGAAAATAGACTTATTAGTATAATTAATATAAAATCTAAGGTCATAATAAATGAAAAAAATAAAAATATCATATAATAGACTAGATTTATTTGCTTTATATATTTATTAATACTTATGTCTGAAGTATCCTCATTAATCATTTTTTTTATTGATATGTTTGTTTTTTTATTATTTTTATTAAAATTTCTGTGACTGTTTATATAAATAATAAGTGCTGTAAATACACCGATATGCTCAATGTGCATAGAAGTATATATATTATTATTTTTAAGATAAAAAGCAAGTATGTATGACAACGAAAAGATACCTAAAGATAAGATATAAATATATTTTTTGTTTGAGCAAGTTAAAATAAAAGCTGAAATTGTCCCCAAGCAAAGTGGAATTATCAAATAAGCTTCTTTATTATAGATAATCAAAATGGTTATAGATATAAACCAAATCAGTATTGCTTTCTTGAAGATTTTATTATTAATAAGTATGTTCATTTTTCACCTCAAATTTTACTTTAGAAAATTTATAAATCATATTTTTATAATAGCATAATATGAGAATTAATACATTAAAATATGACATATGTAATACATATAAATGAGTATATACACTAACGCATAAACTTTATATAAAATATAATAAATATATAAAGAAATAAAAAGTATATTTTATAATAGGAGGTAATTATGATAGTAGAATTTAAAGACGTGTTAAAGAGATTTGATTCTTTAATTGCATTAGATAATTTTAATATACAGATAAAGGAAGGGGAAGTCTATGGCTTACTTGGGCCAAATGGTTCGGGAAAGACAACCGCAATAAATTGTATGCTGTCTTTGCTTCATTATGAAAAGGGTCAAGTATATTTATTTGGAGAAAAAATGAGCCAAAATAGATTTGACATAAAGGCTAAAATAGGATATGTACCACAAGAAATAGCTGTGTTTGAAGAGTTAACTGTATATGAAAATATAGACTTTTTTTGTGGTCTATATGTCAAAGATAATGATACAAGAAAAAAATATGTTGAAGATGCTATAGAATTTGTAGACTTAAATGACTTTAGAAAATTTTATCCTAAAAAACTTAGTGGTGGATTAAAGAGGAGATTGAATATAGCTTGTGGAATAGCTCATAAACCACAATTAATAATCTTAGATGAACCAACAGTTGCAGTAGATCCACAAAGTAGAAATTCTATATTAGAAGGAATAAAGAAATTAAATAAAAATGGTGCGACAGTTATATATACTACTCACTATATGGAGGAAGTTGAACAAATCTGTACTAGGATTTCAATAATGGATAAGGGCAAGATTTTAATCAGCGGAGATAAATATGAACTAAAAAAATTGGTAGGATTAAGCGATTCACTTATTTTAAAAGATATAGAAATTGATTCATCAAATATAGAAACTATAAGAAAAATAGATGGTGTAGGAAAGGTAGTGAGTCAAAACCGAAATTTAGATGTACAGATAAAAGATAAGATGACAGTTACAAAGATACTTATGTATTTAGAAAAAAATAATATTTTCTTCCAATCCATAAATATATTGTCACCTACATTAAATGATGTATTTTTAGAGATAACAGGTAGAGAATTAAGGGATTAAGGAGGTAAAAAATGTTCGGATTTTTATTTAAATATAACATAAAAGTAATATTGAGAATAAAACAAGTATTATTTTGGACTATAGCCTTTCCCTTTATGTTAGCTACTATAATAGGGTTTTCTTTAAAGGGTGTAGACAAAGGACTGAATCTAGAACCTATACCAGTAATGACTGATAATATACAGTATGAAAAAATCTTATCAGACATAAAGGTAGGTAATAAAAAAGTATTTGATATTAGGAAATTAAATAAGCCAGAGAAAGCATTAGAAGATAAAAAAATAGATGCCTATATAAAATCTATTGGAGATTCTAAAAATGATTTAAGAAAGGTAAAATTAATTATAGGTAAGGATGATTTAAATTCTTCACTTGTATACTCAACTGTAAATTATATTAGTCACTCAAATCTAACTGCTAAGCAGATACTGTCAAGTAAAGGAAACTATTCTAAAATTAATCAAGTAGTAGCCGATTTAGGAAAGAATAGTGATAATAAGATTAAAAAGTCAAAAAATATAAAAGAAGTTAAATCTACTAATGTTTTTATGTACTCTTTGTTAGCAATGGCTTGTCTAGGATCAATAACTTTTGGCGTTTCAATTGTTGAAACTTATAATATAAAAGGTGATTTTGCTTATGCATCAAGAATTTCTGTTACACCAATAACTAAAGGAAAACTACTTTTTTCTCAGACTATTGCATATGCATTAATAGGAGTAGTTACTTCAGTAGCGCTTTGTTATTATGTAAATACGGTGCTAGGAGTAGATTTTGGTGGTGATAATTTGAAAATTATATCAATATTGATATTGGGAAATATTATGGGAATATTAATAGGAATAATATTAGGATTAATATTACCGCTAAAGACAGATGCTAAAATATCTTTCGCATCAGCATTTTATGTATTTTCGAGTTTTTTATCTGGTATGATGATAAGTTCAGTACCAAGTGTAATCAGCAACAATATTCCAATATTAAACTATATAAATCCTGCAACGGTAATATCTAGAAGTTTTTCTTCATTATATCTGTATAAAGGAAATTCAGAATTCATTATATCAATAATAAATAGTATAGCTTATATATCTATACTGACTATAATTATTTGGATTTTATCAAGGAGGAGACAAAATGACAGTATTTAAATCATATTTAAAAATAATGAGAAAAAACTCCGTAGGCATAATGATTTATATGGTAATTTTTATATCAATATCTGTTATGGTGAGTGTTTCTCTTTCAAATAGCAAACCAGGAAATTATGTTAAAAATCAAAAGACAATTGCAGTAATAAATATGAGTAATGATAAAACTTCAAAAGAACTAGAAAAGTATTTAAACAAAAATTTTGATGTAAAAAAAATAAGAAATGATGAAAAAACAATTAAAGAAAATCTATTTACTCAATATGTATCTTATGTGTTAAAAATAAATAAAGATAATTCTATGGAATACTATATAAATAAAGATATTGGTGTTGCATTTATAGTAAATGGAAAGGTAGAAGAATATTTAAAAACAAATAAATTACTAAACAAATATAATATAGAAAATGCAGATTCAAAGACACAAAATATACTTGAAGATAATGTTGAAATATCTTATATAAAAGATCAAAATACGTTGAAGTCAGAATCATTATATTATTATTACAATAGTCAGTCATTTGTGGTGATGTCAGTAATAATGATAGGAGTATTTATTGGTTACAGTAAATATAAGCAAAGAAATGTTAAAGATAGGATAGGATCTTCTGCTATGGCAAGTAAAAAAGTAGAAACAAAAGTTTTACTTAGTTCTCTAATATTTGTGGCTTTTGTATGGTTAGTGCTTTTGTTTACAACAGTTGTTCTTTTTGATAGACAACTATTATTTTCTTCTATAGGATTAGAATATATATTATCAAGTATTATATATCTTGTACCTACTTATGGCTTAGCGTATTTAATAGCTACTATATCAAAAGATACTAATGTTAATACGGCGCTTGTTAATTTTATAGTACTTCCATTGTCATTTATATCAGGTGTATTTGTACCATTAGAATTTTTGCCAAAATCTATTGAAAAAATAGCAATAATTTCACCAATGTATTGGAATAATAAATTATATAGATTAATAATGGATGGAAGTTTTGGAAATAGTGATACATATATATATATAGGAATACAAATACTATTCTTCATAACTTTTGTCCTATTGGGCTATATGTCAAGTAAAAGAAAAACAAGAACTTTATAAATTAATAGAATATTATAGTATTTTCATTTATAGGAGAACTTAATTATGTTATAATTTAAATATATACTAGACTATTTATTAACAAAAAATATAGTTATAGAGATTTTAGCAGAGATGGGGTAATATGTATGATTTCACATGATAGATATTCAATTGGAGAAGTTGAAAAAATTTGTAATATACCTATAAAGACACTGCGTTACTACGATTCGATTAATTTAGTTGTTCCATCCTTTAGAGATTCTGAAAGCAATTACAGATACTATAGTAAAGAGCAAATGGTTACCATATGCATAGTACGTAAGTTAAGAATGCTTGGTTTTGGATTAAAGGAAATACATAATATAATTCATGATAATAAAGCACATATATTAGAAGAGAGTGTAGATTCGAAATTAGTAGATATTTCAAATGAAATAAAAGCCTTACAGCAAAAATATGAAGAGGGATGCAGATTTTCTCAAAGATTAAAAAAGGGTGTAGATATTTTATCTTTGTACGCTAAAGAAGAATTTGAAAAAAAAGGAATAGTAATAGAAGAAATACCTGAATCATATTTATTGTATACTAGAAAAGTTATGAAAAATTATTCTAATAGAGATGTGTCATTAGAAAGATGGGTAGAACTCATAAATTTATCAAATAAGACTAATATTGAAAATAAGGGATCAATCGTTGTAACTTATTATTCAAATCCTTTAGATCAATTTTTATACAAGGATATAGATATAGAATTTGGTATGTACTTGGATGAACCTGTAAATTTATGTGAATGCAAAAAATTTGGGGGATTTACTGCTGCTACCACCATACATGTAGGTGATTATTCTAATATAATAAATACACATATAAAGATGATTCAATATATAAATAAGAGTGGATATAGCATTTGCGGAGATATTTCAGAAGAATTTATCATATCACCATTTGATGTTAATAATCCTGAAGAACATGTAACAAAAGTAATAATACCCGTAAAAAAAATATAAAGAAAAAAATATGGTTATGATAAAGTATATATTACAATAAACTTTTAAAATACAAAAGAGAAGTATTTACAGATTATGTAAATCTTCTCTTTTGTATTTAGTATATTATAAGTTTATATATAGGGTAAACTACATTATTCCTTCTTCTTTTAAAGATTTAATCTCATCTTCACTTAGTCCAAATATTTCTGCATTATGTTGACCTAAAAGTGGTGCAGGTGTATCTACTGTACCTGGAGTTTCAGAAAGCTTCATTACACAACCTTGGAAATATTGGTCTCCTGCAGTTGGATGTTCACAGTGAACCATCATTTCACGAGCTTGTATATGTGGATGCTCAATTGCTTCTTTTACATTTAGTATAGGACCACACGGTATTCCATCCCTATCCATGGCATCTTCAATTTCTTTTTTTGTATAATTTTTACACCAATCAGCAATGATATTTTTTAATTCTGGTTCATAATTGTCGCAACGTAGAGTATTTGTTTTGTATCTAGGATCATCTAGTAATTCTTCGTGATTTATAGTTTTACAGAATTTAGCAAAAAGTCTATCATTACCTACACCAACTGCGACAAATCCATCCTTACATTCGTAAACATCAAATGGTGCTATAGAAGGATCTATGTTACCATTACGTTCTGGTATAAATCCACCAACAGTATAGTTTACTAGTGCATTTTCAAGTAAACTAAATATTGTATCTACCATTGATACATCTACCAATTGACCTTGACCAGTTTTTTCTCTATTATAAAGAGCCATTAATATACCTACAGTCAAGTATATACCAGCTACATGGTCAGCAACTGATGGTCCGACCTTTACAGGATTAGTTTCTTTATAACCTGTAAGATTTATCATACCACCCATGGCTTGAGCTACTATATCATAGCAAGCTCTATGTGATATAGGGCTGTTTTGACCAAAACCAGAACCAGATCCATAAATTATAGATGGATTTACTTTTTTAACTGATTCATAGTCTATACCAAGTCTTTTGGTAACTCCTCCCTTGTAGTTTTCGACTACTATATCTGCATCTTTTACCAAATCAAAGAACATTTTTTTACCTTTTTCAGATTTAAGGTTTAGAGTTACTCCTTTTTTATTACGGTTTACATAGCAGTAAAAGCCACTTTCTCCACTTTTTTCGTCTATAGGTCCCCATTCACGACATTGATCACCATTAACAGGTTCTATTTTTATTACATCTGCACCATAATCAGCCAACATCATTGTACAGAATGGTCCATTTAATGCGGAAGTAAGGTCTATAACTTTTAATCCTTCTAGCGCTTTTTTCATTATTTTTATTCTCCTTTAATTTCTACTTAATAAGCTTCATAAACAAACTGTCCAACTGTAGATAATACTGGTTCTGGTAGTACATCTATTGAGCTAGGATATGGAGGATCACTAGGAACTTCTATAACTTTAAATGCTCTGACTTCTATAAGAGCTTTCTTGCCTTCTATTTTTTTTGCTCTTGCTACATATTCCATATAATCTCCCGCTTGAGAAGGTGTATATAGACGTATTTTTTTTACTTCTACGCAATGACCAGTATTACCAAATACTTTAGCCATTAATCTAACTGCTGTATCACTCATAAGAGTAATGTTTCTTGCACCATTTATTAAACCACCTAGATAAAAAACATCTCTATTTGACATTCTATAACGGAATGTTACTGTCTGTTGTTCGTTCATAATTAGACTCCTTTTAATATTATTTTTTATTTAAATTAAAAACCTATATTTCAACTTCATCTTCTTCTGGAAAATCATCAAGTGGGAACCATGGATCTGTAACTAGTCCTTCAGGTTGTTCTCCACGTTGTAAGTGTTTTTTAACTACTAAACGTACAAAACCCTCTGTGCAAAGAACAGGTTCATCAAACCAAATCATTTCACCTTTTTTGCAATCAGATTTTCCTTCACGGAAAGCTGGTGTTGCAAGCTTATAAACTTCAATTTTACAATCACGAGAAGAATTACCTATGTTGACTAATGTTGCTTTATAATCAATCATGTCTCCTACATATACATCTTTGAAACATTTTACATCATGATATCCTAAGCAAAGTGATTCATCACCATCACATAAAATCATTTCCTCTGTTTCAACGTCACCGATAAAATCGAATTGACGACCGATTGAAATTAATCCATCAGGGTTAGCTGCATCTGCAGTTGTCATGTTGTAACTTAAATACGATACCTTTCTCATAATTACGCCTCCAAATATATTTTTATAAATTTATTATTTATTGTTTTTAATTTCTTTTATGTTATCTATCATCATAGGAACTATTTTAAATAAATCTCCACTAATTCCGTAATCAGCACAGTCGAAAATTGGTGCTTTTTCATCCTTATTTATAGCTATAATAAGGTCTGAATCTTGCATTCCAGCTTTATGCTGTATGGCTCCAGATATTCCTAGAGCGACATACACTTTTGGATGAACTGTTTTCCCAGTTTGTCCTACTTGATGATCTGCTGATAACCAACCAGAATCTATTACCGCACGGCTACCACCGATTACACCACCGCCAAAAGCATTTGCTAATTCTTTTGCTAGCTCTATACCTTTTTCTATATCTTTTCCAATACCACGACCTACAGATACTATTATTTCAGCACCTATTAAATCAACCATTTGTTTTGCTTCTTTTATTGTTTCTAGAACTTTTGTCTGTAAGTCATCACTAGATAAATTTACAGGGTATTTTTCTATTTGGCATGCATCGGCTTTTTCTTTTATAAATTCGCCTTTTTTCATTACTCCAGGTCTAACAGTTGACATACAAGGTCTAAATCTTGGACAGATTATTGTTGCCATTAGGTGACCGCCAAATGCTGGTCTTGTCATTTTTAAATTTATATCATCCATTTTAAAAGAAGTTTTTGAAAGATCTAAGGTAGATGAAGTCTCTATAAAATCTACATAATTATTCATATCTATATCTAGATGTGTACAGTCAGCTGTAAGTCCAGTATGCAGTCTAGCTGCACATCTTGGTGCTAAATCTCTACCTATAAAAGAAGCTCCAATCAGTACTACTTCAGGTTTTTTATCCATTACTAAATCACAAAAAACTTTTGTATAGGCATCAGTTGTATAATCTTGTAATTCTTCACTATCACATACAATTACCTTATCAGCGCCATAGCCACCTAATTCTTTTGCAAGATGTTCAATATTATGGCCAAGAATTACACCTATAAGGTTTGAACCTCTTTCATCAGCTAATTTACGACCTTCAGAAATTAATTCAAAATTTGTGTTCATCATTTTTCCGTGACGCTGTTCACAGAAGACCCATATATCTTTAAATTCTTCTATTAAAGAACTATTAAATTCCATATTTTATTGTCTCCTTTCATAATTAAATAACATGTAGTTGTTCTAATTTATTAGTTAATTGTGCAACTGACTCTTTTTCATCGCCAGTAAATAATATGCCTGTACCTTTTTGTGGTGGTGTAAATGATTTGAAAATATTAGTTGGAGATCCTTTTAAACCAATAGTATCAGGGTTAATTAAAGGTTCATCTTTTAAATCTTCAAAAGTTAGAACAGTAATATCTTTGCTATAGCAATTCATAATTCCATCAATTGTCATATAGCGAGGGAATATATCATCATCTTTTACACATGTTATTAGGCAAGGAGTTTTAGTTTCTATATTCATATAACCATCTTCAAGCATTCTTTTTACAACTAATTTATCATCATATTTATTGATTTTTCCAGCATAAGTAACTTGCGGTATAGATAGTTTTTCAGCAATTTGTGGTCCTACTTGTGCAGTATCTCCATCAATTGCTTGGCGTCCACAAAGTATTAAATCTTCTTTATTTAAACCTAGATTAGAAATTGCAGCAGCAATAATTTGTGATGTTGCATATGTATCAGAACCCCCAAACTCTCTAGATGATATTAGCACACCATCATCTGCACCTATTGCTAAGATTTCTCTAAGCATAGATTCAGCTTGGGGTGGACCCATAGTTAGGGCAGTTACTTGGCAATTTAACTTATCTTTTAATTTTAGAGCTTGTTCTAAGGCAATCATATCATCAGGATTTACAATGGCCGCCATAGAATTACGATTAAGAGTTCCATCAGGATTTACTGCGACCTTACCAGATGTATCCGGAACTTGCTTTACACAAACAAAAATTCTCATAGTTCATATACTCCTTTTCCTATTTCATAACTTCTCTTGCTATAACTACTTTGTGAATTTCAGAAGTACCTTCATATATCTCAGTAATTTTAGCATCGCGATACATTCTTTCAAGTGGATAGTCCTTCATATATCCGTAACCACCGTGAATTTGTAGAGCCATATTTGTGACATGGCGTGCATTTTCTGAAGCATTTAACTTACACATTGCTGATTCCTTTGTATGTGCTTTACCAGCATCTTTTAAATATGCGGCATAATAAACTAGCATTTTAGCAGATTCTGTTTTTGTAGCCATATCTGCTATGTACCACTGTATTCCCTGTAAAGTACCTATTGGTTTTCCAAATTGTACACGTTCCTTTGCATATTTTACAGATAGATCTAAAGCTCCTTCAGCAACCCCAACCGCTTGAGCACCTGTACCAATACGAGCACCATCCAGAGCCTGCATTGCAATTTTAAATCCCTGACCTTCTTTTCCTAATAGGTTAGATGCTGGAACCCTGCAATCTTCAAAAATTAATTCTGCTGTTTCAGAACCTGCAAGCCCCATTTTTGATTCTATCTTACCTATGCTAAATCCAGGAGTACCTTTTTCAATTATTATTGCTGACATACCCTTTAGACCTTTTTCAGGTTGTGTAAGAGCAAATAGTGTTAAAATATCAGCACGGCTACCACCTGATATAAAACATTTAGTGCCATTAATTACATATTCGTTTGTATCCTCATCTAGTATAGCGACAGTTTTTACAGCACCAGCATCTGATCCGGCATTAGGTTCAGTAAGAGCAAATGCGCCTAATTCTCCGCCCTTTGTCAATCTAGGAAGATATTTTTGCTTTTGTTCTTCATTACCAAATTTATTTATCGCATGAGGTGCAATCAAATGAATTGATAGAATAGCTGAAGAAGACATGCATTTTTTAGCAAATTCGTTAACTGCTATAACTTCTTCAATAGCACCACCGCCAGTTCCACCGTATTCACGAGGGACACCAATACCAGTAAATCCTAAAGCTGCCATTTTCTTGAAATTTTCAATAGGAAATGTGTGACTTTCATCTAATTCAGCTGCTACAGTTTCTAGTACTTCTAGTGCAAATTGTCCAGCTAATTTTTTTATCATTTCCTGTTCTTTAGTTAATGAAAAATCCATATATTATTTCATCCTTTCTTTTAATTACTTACTATATATACATTTTAATTTTGACTTGCTGAAAAATATCTCATAATTGAGTTATATCTTATATAGCAACTGTATTGTCAACAAAATAACAGTAATAAATTTTAGGTGTTTAGTGTTAATAAAAAATAAAGTCTCCACTAACTGTACCTATATAAAATATTAGAAAATTTATTATATTTTGACAAAGTGAGTAAGTTAGACTTATAGTTTTACAAATGAGCAAGATTTTTTGGTAGACTTTTTATTAATAAAAAACACAGCAGAATTAATCTGCTGTGTTTTTGTAATTATATAATTTTTAAATTTTTCATAGAGATATCTAAAATTTTTGAGGAGTGGGTTATGTACCCACTCGAGATATAGTTTATATCAAGGCCCTTAAATCTTGAAATATTATTTATATCTACATTACCGGAACATTCAATTATTGCTTTTTTATCAATTATCTTAATTGCTTTTTTTATATCGTCTATGGACATATTATCTAGCATTATTATGTCTACATTATTTTCTATGGCTTCTTTTACCATATCAAGAGTTTCTGTTTCAATTTCTATTTTCTTTATAAAAGGAGAGTAGTCACGAGCTCTTTTTATAGCTTCTTTTATTGAACCAGCGGCAGCTATATGATTATCTTTGAGCATAATCATATCTGATAAATTGTATCTATGATTATATCCACCGCCAATTTTTACAGCGTATTTTTCAAAAATTCTCATACTGGGAGTAGTTTTTCTTGTATCTAGTATTTTTATATTAGGGTCATTTAATTTTTTTATTATATTATTTGTAGTAGTAGCTATACCACTTAAATGTTGAAGATAATTTAGTGCGACTCTTTCTCCCATCAATATAGTTTTGACGTCACCAGTGATAGTTAAAATAAGATCTGATTTTTTAACTGAGTCTCCGTCAAATTTTTTTATATTAAAGGATATATTCGAATCAATTATTTCAAATACTCTTTTAAATA
Source organism: Peptostreptococcus equinus (assembly GCF_027125355.1). Lineage (NCBI taxonomy): Bacteria > Bacillati > Bacillota > Clostridia > Peptostreptococcales > Peptostreptococcaceae > Peptostreptococcus > Peptostreptococcus equinus. Next base: position 265,888 of record NZ_CP114052.1, read on the forward strand.
TATCAATTCCAGCTATTATACCATTGTCTTTAGCTATAAGGTCTATCGTAGCATTTTCTCCATTTTTATATATAGAGTTTGTAGAGATATCCTCATTTGTTATGTCTTCTGCCAAAGATTTTTTTATGTGCTTATCAATTAAAAAATTATTAGGCATGCAATAATCTATCATTTTTTATAGTCTCCTTAATGTATTTGCTGGAAATATCATAATTTAATTTCTCTTTTTTGAATTTATTTAAATTTAGATAATATTTCTCTAATACAGATTTATTGATATCTAGGGCAACTCTTTTTCCATATACTACACTTTCAAGTAGAGAATTACTAGCGAGCCTATTTTTTCCGTGTACACCTGTACAAGCTGTTTCACCAACAGCATATAAATTTTTCATAGAAGTTTTTCCATATAAATCAACATCTATACCACCCATTGTATAGTGTTGGGCTGGTACAATAGGGACTAAGTCTTTTTTAGGATCAATACCAGTATTTTTTACATAGTTATATATATTGGGAAACCTTACTTTTATATCTTGTTCTACATAAGTCATATCAAGCCATTCATAACCAACTTTTTCACTATCCATTTGATTTAGTATTGCTTTTGATACTATGTCTCTTGGCTGAAGCTCATCAATAAATCTTTTTTTATTATGATTAAATAATAGAGCACCTTCACCTCTTACAGATTCAGAAATCAAAAATCTTCTGTCGTCATTGTCTTCATAAAAAGCTGTTGGATGAATTTGTATATAAGAAATATCCTTTAGTTTTATATTATTTTTTAGAGCTATAGCTATGGAATCTCCTTGTATATGTTTGAAGTTAGTAGTGTTTTTATATACACCGCCCAAACCACCAGTTGCCAATATTGTTTTTGAACTTATAAAAGCTAAATCTTCTAAATGTAAAGTACAGTAAGCGCCTATGCACTTTGAATCTTGAACAATAATGTCATGACATGTACATTGTTCATATATATGAATATTTTCTCTTTCAGCTAATCTTTGAATTAGTGATTCCATAATCCATTTGCCAGTTTGATCTTGGCAAAAAGCAATTCTTGCCTTATTGTGACCACCTTCTTTTGTATAAGCCAAGTGTCCATTTTCTTCTTTATTGAAATCTACACCATAATTTATTAGGCTATTTATGGCGTCTCTTGATTCCTCAACCATAACTTTTACGGCTTCTAATTTATTTTTATTATGTCCAGCTTTTAGGGTGTCATTTATAAAATCATCTTTGTCATAGTCATCTCGCATTGTACAAATGCCACCTTGTGCTAAATATGAATTGCAGTCTTTGAGTTTCTTTTTTGTGATTAGTGCTACTTTTTTATTTCCGTCTAGCTCTAAGGCACTTATGCTTCCAGCAACTCCAGAGCCTATTACTACTACATCATATTCCAATATTTTCAATTTTATTCACCTAGTTTCATCATCATATTGAGTGGTTTAATTGCCAACTTAGCAATTTTTTCATCTACAAATACTTCATTATTATCTTTTTCTATACAGTCTATTAATTTTTCAACTGTTAGCATTTTCATATCTTTACATGTAAAATCCTCTAAGAAATGGAATTTTTTATCAGGGTATCTTTTCTTCAATTCAGACTTGATACCTTCTTCAGTGACAATAAGAAAATCTTTTGAGTCAAGTTCGTTTACTTTTTCTATAATTCCTTTTGTACTACCAATATAATCTGCTAAGTCAAGAACAGATTTTTGACATTCAGGATGAGCGAGAACATATATATCTTTGTATTTTTTTCTGTATTCCCATATTTGCTGAGGACTTATTTTATTGTGAACAGGGCAGTATCCATCATTTAAAATTATATTTTTTTCAGGTACAAATTCTGCTATATATGCACCTAAGTTTTTATCAGGTAAGAAGAATATATTCTTTTCTTTTAGCTTTTTCACAATATTTACTGCATTTGAAGAGGTTACACAAACATCGCAGTGTGCCTTTATCTCAGCAGTAGAATTAATATATGAAACAATAGCTATATCATCATATTCTTTTCTTATATTTTCTATAGCCTTTATATCTGCCATTCTAGCCATAGGACAATCAGCTTTTGGATCTACTAGGTAAACTTTTTTATCTGGATTCAGTATTTTGATACTTTCGCCCATAAAGTTTACACCAGCCATTACAATAATGGGATTTTCTAATTTTGTAGCTAATTGGGCCAAAAAAAATGAGTCACCCACATAATCTGATAGTTTTTGAATTTCTTCATCAACATAGTAATGTGCTAAAATGACTGCATCCTTTTCTTTTTTCAAAGTTTGTAAATAATCGTATTTCAACGTTCTTTTCTCCTTTGCTTATTTTACTAGAGTATAACATATGTTTTTAATTAGTGTCAAGACACATAAATATACAATAAAATGTAGAATTTTATATTGTGTAAATTAAAATAAAAACAATTTATTGACAACGTTTTTTTGCTATGCTAAAATGAACTTAATTTAATAGATTATTCTTCAGGGCAGGGTGAAATTCCCTACCGGCGGTAAAGCCCGCGAGCGAAAGCAGATTTGGTTAGATTCCAAAGCCGACAGTAAAGTCTGGATGAAAGAAGAAGTAGTATTATATAGTTTATTTGCTCTGAAATGTTTTATACATTTCAGTTTTTATTTTACTATATTTATTTGAGAAATTTCGCATTATCAAGCCCTGAATTTAATTCAGGGCTTTTTTATATGGAGGTGTAAATATTGGACGAATATTATATGAATATGGCTATAGACTTAGCAAAAAAAGGAATAGGAAAGGTAAATCCAAATCCTTTAGTAGGTGCTGTAATAGTTAGAGATTCAGAAATATTATCTTGTGGGTACCATAAAGGATTTGGTGAATATCATGCGGAGAGAGAAGCTATAAATAGTGCCAAAGTATCTTTAGAAGGAGCAACTATTTACGTAAATTTAGAACCTTGTTGCCATCATGGAAAAACACCGCCATGTACTGATGTAATAATTGAAAGTGGAATAAAAAAAGTGGTAATAGGGTCATTGGATCCTAATTTACTAGTAGCAGGTAAAGGAGTTAAACTTTTAGAAAATGCTGGTATAGAAGTGGTATGTGGTGTGTTGGAAGATGAATGCAATAAATTAAATCAAGTATTTTTTAATTATATAAATAAGGAAAAGCCATATATTATTTTAAAGTATGCTATGACTATGGATGGTAAAATCGCTTGTTATAGTGGAAAATCTCAGTGGATAACAGGTAAAATAGCAAGAAATAAAGTACATGAAGATAGGAAAAAGTATATGGCCATAATGGTTGGAATTGGAACAGTTTTGTCAGATGATCCCACTCTTAACTGCAGATGCGAAGATCCTGTACATCCTATTAGAATAATTTGTGATTCTAATTTAAGGATTCCAATAAAATCAAATATAGTTAAAACGTCCAATGATTACAAGACAATTATAGTCACAAAATCTAAGGATGTTAAAAAAATAAAGGAATTAGAAGAGTATGGATGCCAAATATTACAACAAACAAATGATGGAGATTCAATAAATTTAAAATCTCTAATTGTCGAACTAGGCAAGATGGGAATAGATTCTATTGTGATAGAGGGTGGTTCAGGATTAAATTGGTCTGCTCTAAATTCTAATATAGTAGATAAAGTTCAAATATATATAGGAAATAAAATTTTTGGAGGTTTAAATGCTAAGAGTCCAGTTGGAGGAAGTGGTATAGAAAATCCAAATAAAGCATTTAATTTATCTAGACCTGAAATTACTATTTTAGGTGATGATATATTGTTAGAAAGCGAGGTTTTTGGATGTTTACAGGAATAATTGAGGAAATAGGAACTATTAGAAATATACAAAAAGGACCTAAATCACAGATTTTATACATAGGAGCAAAAACAGTGTTAGAAGATGTAAAATTAGGTGACTCTATAGCAGTAAATGGTGTATGTTTAACAGTTACAAAATTTATAAAAGATGAATTTCAAGTCGATATAATGCATGAAACAATGGATAGATCATCCTTGGCTAATATATCTATAGGTTCAAAAGTAAATCTAGAAAGGGCTATGCAATTAGGAGGAAGATTTGGAGGACACATTGTATCCGGTCATATAGATGGATTAGGAATAATAAAATCTATAAAAAAAGACGATAATGCAATATGGTATCAGATAGAAACTCAAAAGCAGATAATGAAGTATATTATCTTAAAAGGGTCAATCACTATAGATGGTATAAGCCTTACTGTAGCAAAGCTTGAAGAGGATAATTTTAGCGTTTCTATTATACCTCATACATCTACATATACTACTTTAAACCATAGAAAAGTAGGAGATAAGGTAAATTTGGAAAATGACTCAATAGGAAAATATATAGAAAAATTATTAAATTTTCAAGTAGATGCAATGGAGAGTATAAAAAATCAAAACTTAAATAATAAATCAAATATAAATATGGAATTTTTACTAAAAAATGGTTTTTAATAGGAGGAAAAAATGTTTGAATTTAACAGTGTAAAAGAAGTTTTAGAAGATTTAAAAGCAGGTAGGTGTGTGTTGGTAACGGATGATGAGGATAGAGAAAATGAAGGCGATTTTATATGTGCTGCTGAGTTTGCCACTACTGAAAATGTGACATTGATGGCAGTAGAAGGAAGAGGTCTTATATGTATGCCTATGAGTGCAGAATATTGTCAAAAATTAGGATTACAGCAGATGGTAACTACCAATACAGATAATCATGAGACAGCATTTACAGTTTCTATTGACCATGTAAACACTACTACAGGTATATCTGCTGAGGAGAGGGGATATACTGCTAGAGCTTGTGTAGATGAAAATGCAAAAGCACAGGATTTTCGTAGACCAGGACATATGTTTCCACTTAAAGCTAAAAAAAATGGAGTATTAGAAAGAAATGGTCATACTGAAGCTACAGTTGATTTGCTGAGATTAGCTGGACTAAAGGAAGTTGGACTTTGTTGTGAAATAATGAGAGAAGATGGAACAATGATGAGAACGCCAGAGCTTATAGAATTATCAAAGAAATTTGGTTTAAAATTTACAACTATAAAAAAATTACAAGAATATAGAAAAAAGAATGAAAAACATGTAGAAAGTTCAAGTGTGGTAAATATGCCTACTAAATATGGAGATTTTAAGGCTCATGTGTACATAAATAAAATAAATGGAGAACATCATATTGCACTCGTAAAAGGGGATATAGGTGATGGTAAAAACCTACTTTGTAGAGTTCATTCAGAGTGCTTGACAGGAGATGTATTTGGCTCTTGTAGATGTGATTGTGGAGAACAATTTGCAGCTGCTATGAAACAAATACAGAAAGAAGGAAGAGGAATATTATTATATATGCGTCAAGAGGGAAGGGGAATAGGTCTAGTTAATAAATTAAAGGCATATGCCCTACAAGATCAAGGAATGGATACATTAGAAGCAAATCATGCTCTAGGATTTGCTGGTGATTTAAGAGAATATTTTATAGGGGCTCAGATTTTGGAAGATTTGGGAGCAAAAACACTTAGGCTTCTTACAAATAATCCAGATAAGGTATATCAACTATCTGACTACGGTATGGAAATTATTGAAAGAGTACCAATTGAAATACAGGCAAATGAGCATGATGAATTTTATCTACATACTAAAAAAGAAAAAATGGGTCATATACTGGCTCTATAATTGAAAGTTTGACATAATATAATATTTGAAAAATAAATGGAGGAATTAAAATGAAAGTATTTGAAGGTAATTTAGTTGCAAAAGAAGCCAAAATTGGTATTGTAGCAGGAAGATTTAATGAGTTTATTACATCAAAGTTGATAGATGGATCATTAGATGCACTAAGAAGACATGATGTAGCAGATGAGAATATAGATTTAGCTTGGGTACCAGGTGCATTTGAAATACCACTTGTAGCCTCAAAAATGGCGAAAAGCGGAAAATATGATGCTGTGATTTGCTTAGGTGCTGTAATACGTGGAAATACTTCACATTATGACTATGTTTGTAGTGAAGTTTCAAAGGGAATTGCTCATGTATCTTTGGATACAGGTATACCAGTAATGTTTGGCGTTGTAACTACTGAAAATATTGAACAGGCTATAGAAAGAGCGGGCACAAAAGCTGGAAATAAAGGATATGATGTAGCTGTAGGGGCTATAGAAATGATTAATCTAATAAATAACATATAGTAAATAAAATCAAATTCCCCTAGGTTGATGTGTATCCAATAAACTGGACACAATATTTAATTAGTTAGAAACATTGGATGCTTCCTATATTTTGTAGGGGGTATCCATTTTGTTTTGTATTGAATTCGCTCATTATTGTAATAATATATGTACTCATTTTTTGAATTCATAATTATATTTCATAAAAATACCCTCCTTACAGGTTTGTCCAGTAAAAAGGGTAGATATCAGAATTGGGGATTTTTATTTTATTTATTCTTTTTCTTCAAAATCCTTGTACATAAGTGAAGGTTGTATACCCTTGTTATGCTGGTATTTTCCACTTGAATAAAGATCGTATTCACCAAGTATATCATGATAATATATTTGGCAAATTTGTACATTTGGATAGATTCTTATAGGCTGAACGCAGAATATCTCAAGCGTCCAATAGCCAGCAAAGCCTATATCTCCAAATCCTGCCGTAACATGTATAAATAAACCTAGTCTACCCGTTGAAGATCTACCTTCTAACATAGGTACGAATTTATTTGTACTAGTAAATTCATTAGTCCTACCTAAATATAATTTATTTGGTTCTAATAGAAGACCTTCTTTAGGAATGACGATTTTTTTAGTTTTATTTAGAATTTTCATGTCTAACTCGTCATTTTCATAGACTAATAATTCGTTTCCTAGTGTCAGATTGTAGCTATTAGGATTTATATTTTTTTTATCAAAAGGCTCTATGATAATATTTTTATTTTCTATATTTTTTAGGATTTCCTTTCCTGATAAAATCATTTTCTGACCTCCATATAATTATCTTTATTTTATGTTTTTATTTTATCACAAGTGGGACTATAAGTAACCTCCTATTTATCATTTACATTAAATAGTATTTGGGGTAAACTTATGATTAAGAGATTGATAATTGTTTGTAAAATAATAGTAAAAAATATATAACATATGAGGAGGAATAAAATGTTAGAAGTAGGCATAAAACACGAAGAAAAATCAAAGGTAGATAATACAAATACAGCAGCTGCAGTAGGTAGTGGTGGATTAGATGTATATTCGACTCCATCTATGATTGGACTTATGGAAATGACTTGTAAATTCTGTGCACAGAAACATTTAGAAGATGGACTAGGAACTGTTGGAATTTCCGTAAATATTAAGCATAAGGCAGCTACACCAATAGGTATGAATGTAAGATGTGAGTGTGAATTAGTAGAAATAGATAGATCCAGATTGGTCTTCAAGGTTACATGCTATGACGAGCTAGATTTGATTGGTGAAGGAACTCATGAAAGATTTATTATAGAAAATGATAAATTTCTTGCTAATGTAAATGCTAAAATTGAAAAAGCAAAAAATAAATAAAAATTTATTTTGAAAGACGGATTAAATTCCGTCTTTTTCTTTTTTTGTTGCATTTGCAATTTATTTTTTCATCTTTAGATTATAATATATATTATATAAAGCAAAATTAAAAAATTATAATATCAAGATATATAAATTTTATATAAAGAATATAATTAAAAAAAAACATTAAAATTAAAAGTTAAAAAATAAAATCACAAATTTAAATAATATATTAAATTAATAAAGAGGAGCAAAAGATGAATAAATATTTTTCAATAAATGACAAAATAGCAGATATAATAGAAAAAATCCTAAAGCATTAGATTTTCTAATCTCAAATGGTTTTGAAAATCTAAAAGATAGAAAGTCTTTTGAAATAATGGCTAATAAAGTCAATCTTTCTACGGCACTCAAGATGAAAAAAATGAATGTTGAATTGTATGAAAAAAGATTTCTAACATTTTTAGAAAGTCAAAGCAATAGTGTGGATAATCTATTAATAGAGGATAATAAAAATAAAAAAGCAGATATAAATGTTGAAGGAGTTCTACCTTGTCCAATTAGAATACCTCTTCTAGAAAGTTTTGAATTTTGGTTAGAAGATAATAAATCCAAATTTGACTATTCTATAGGATATGAACTCCAATCAGCAAATTTAGGTCTAGATTGGATAAAAGATCAAGTAAAAACTGGAAATCCTAATATGATACCAGATGTTTTGATGTCAGCAGGCTTTGATTTATTCTTTGATAAAGAGTTAATGGGTCAGTATATGGAGAATGATATATTTGAAGCGGCCACAAATGAGTTTAATAAGGATTTTTCTAATGAATATCTAGATCTTAGAGATCCACAGAAAAAATATCTAATTACAGGTGTTGTGCCAGCTGTTTTTTTAGTAAACAAAAAAGAGTTAGGAAATAGAAAGTTTCCAAAAAACTGGACAGATATACTTAGTCCAGAATTTGAAGATTCAGTTGCCATACCTATGGGAGACCTGGATTTATTTAATGCATTAGTAGTAAGTTTGTATAAAGAATATGGTATGGAGGGAATTTCGAATCTTGCAAGATCATATATGAAGAGTCTTCATCCAGCACAAATGGTAAAAGCAAAAAGTACAGGTAAACACAAAGAACCAGCTGTAAGTATAATACCGTATTTCTTTACTCAGATGATACAAGGAACAGACACTGTAGCTGTATGGCCAGAAGATGGGGCAGTAATTAGTCCAATATTTATGATGTCAAAGAAATCAAATAAAGAAAAGGCACAACCGATAATAGACTTTTTTATGTCAAAAGAAGTCGGAAAAATATTTTCAGCAAATGGAAAATTCCCTTCAACTAACAAATATGTAGATAATGGTTTAGAAAAGGAAAAAAAATTTAAATGGGTAGGTTGGGACTTTATTCATTCAACTGATATAGGAGCTCTAATTAGAGAAATTGAGAATAAATTTAATAGAGAAATAGCACAATAACATATGAATATAGAAAGGGATAAATATGAATCTTATAGTATTTTCTGGACCGCCTTCATCAGGAAAGACAAGTGTAATATTAAAAACAATAGAAGCTTTAAAAGGGCAAGATATAAAAGTAGGAGTAGTAAAATTTGATTGTCTTTATACAGATGATGATATACTTTATGAAAAGGCTGGAATACCAGTAAGAAAGGGTTTATCTGGAGCACTTTGTCCAGATCATTTTTTTGTTTCTAATATCGAAGAAGTAGTTAAATGGGGTATTGATAATAAATTAGACTTATTGATAACAGAATCGGCGGGTTTATGCAATAGATGTTCTCCTTATATAAAGGAAATAAAAGGAGTTTGTGTAATAGATAATCTATCAGGGATTAATACACCCAAAAAAATAGGTCCTATGCTAAAGGCTGCAGATATTGTGGTGATTACAAAGGGAGATATTGTATCTCAAGCTGAAAGAGAAGTATTTTCTTCAAAGGTAAACTCTGTCAATCCTACAGCAATAACGATGCATGTAAATGGGCTTACAGGACAAGGCACTTATGAACTAAGTACACTTTTAATGGACGAAGAAAAGGAAATTGATAGTGTAAAGGGTATGAAATTAAGATTCCCTATGCCATCGGCTTTATGTTCTTACTGTCTAGGAGAAACTAGAATAGGAGAACAATTTCAAATGGGAAATGTTAGAAAAATGGATTTGGAGGATAGATAATGAAAGAAGTTGAAATACTAAAAATTAATGAGCTTTTAGAAAAGTATCCTTTTGTGGAATCGTATTTTGAAGAAAACAAATTAGATATTAGTGGATACGAAAATAAAACTTTTATTGAATTTTTAGATCATTTTACCTTGGAAGAGGTTGAAGATATGGCTCTGGATTTAAATAAAAATTTAATAGATTTGCAAGAGTATATTAGACAAATGAAATCGTTTTTAGGTATAGAAGTTTCAAACTCTGTAGATGTACTGACAATACTTCCTGGACAAGATAAATTGGGGAATCCAGAAGGTTTTGAAAGGTTAGACATAAAAAAATCCGAAATGATAGCTATAGTAGGACCGACAGGGTCAGGAAAATCTAGACTACTAGCAGATATTGAATGGACCGCACAAAATGATACACCCACTAAAAGAACAATACTTATTAACGACCAATATCCAGATAAAAAATGGAGATTTTCATCTAATAATAAGTTAGTAGCCCAATTATCTCAAAATATGAATTTTGTCATGGATTTATCAGTAAAAGAATTTTTAGAATTACATGCAAGAAGTAGAATGGTAGAAGACATAGAAGAGACCGTAGAAAAAATATTAGAAGAAGCAAATAAATTAGCTGGTGAAAAGTTTAGAATAGATACACAAATTACAGCTCTTAGTGGAGGTCAGTCTAGAGCTTTGATGATTGCTGATACTGCAATACTTTCATCTTCACCAATAGTTTTAATAGATGAAATAGAAAATGCAGGAATTGATAGAAAAAAAGCCTTAGATTTACTCATTTCATCAGATAAAATAGTTCTAATAGCTACTCATGATCCCAATCTTGCACTATTAGCAGATAAGAGAATAGTAATTAATAATGGTGCAATCATAAATATTATAAATACTTCGGTAAATGAAAAAAATAAATTAATAGAATTAGAAGATATGGATAGAAAAATACAAGAATTAAGAAGAGCTTTAAGATATGGTGAAAGTTTATAGTTTAATTAGATAAAATGGATACACTTTATTAAATATTAATAATTATCATATAAATAAATGGGTATAAAAAATAAGATGACATTTTGTTTAAATTATATAAAATAATTGTAAATACTATTGTAGACACTAGATTGCAATTATTGTATAATATTTAATAGGAATTTTATGAATTTGTTTATAAAGGATAAAATGATTTAAATCAAAGCTAACAATGAAGGGAGAATTTTATGAATACAGTTTCTGTAGAGATATTAGAAGATTTATACTATATGGGTGTAAATGACAGAGATACTAATTTATTTGAAAATATGTGGCCATTACCAGAGGGAGTTGCGTATAATTCATATTTAATAACTGATGAAAAAACAGCGCTTTTAGATACAGTAAAAATAACTAAGGTGGACGGATTTCTTGAAACTTTAAGAAATAATTTAGGAGAAAGAGACCTTGATTATTTAGTAGTTCATCATATGGAGCCAGATCATTCAGGCTGCTTCAAGACAATAATGGATATATATCCAAATGTTACAGTTGTAGCCAACAAGAAGGCTAGAGCAATGATGAATGATTTCTTTGGTTTTGAACCAAAGAATTTTTTAGAAGTAAAAGATGGAGATACTTTAGAATTAGGTAAGAAGACACTTACATTTGTGAATACTCCTATGGTACATTGGCCAGAATCAATGGTTTCTTATGAAACTTCAGAAAAAGTATTATTCTCACAAGATATATTTGGTGGATTTGGTGCTTTAAATGGTACAGTATTTGATGATGAAATGAATTTTGAATTTTTTGAAGATGAGTTTAGAAGATATTATTCAAATATAGTAGGAAAATATTCTAAGCAAGCTGCTAGAGCACTAGAAAAAGTGAAAGCTTTAGATATAAAGGTTATTTGCCCAGTACATGGTGTAGTATGGAGAAAAAATCCACAGAGAATAATTGATGAATATGTTAAATATGCTAACCAAGTTAATGAAGAGGGTGTAGTAATAGCATATGGAACAATGTATGGAAATACAGAAAAGATGGCAGATCAATTAGCAAGATTTATAGCAGAAGAAGGAATAAAAAATGTAAGAGTATTTGATGTGTCTAAAACTAATGTATCTTATATATTAAGTGAAGCATGGAAGTACAAAGGACTTATATTAGGAAGTTGTACTTATAATAATGATGTATATCCGACTATGAATCAGTTATTGTATACATTTGAAATGAACAAGATGAAAAATCATGCATTAGGTATATTTGGATCACATGGATGGAGTGGCGGTGCAATAAAAGAATTAACTCGTTTCGCTTCAGAGGGTGGAGATTTCCAAGTAATGCCAACTGTGGTAGATGTAAAAGGAACTATGGAAGATAATGATATAGAATCATTGAGACAATTAGCCAAGGAAATAGCTGAAGCTGTAAAGGAAGCTTAACATTATGAAGATAAGAGGTTTTGAATTAGTTTCAGAAGAACATAGAAAGCATCCAAATTTACAAATAAATTTACCTCAAAGAGGAACGGCAAAATCCGCAGGATATGATATTTGTACGCCAGTAGATATAAAAATAGGTCCAAGAGAATGTTCTGATGTGATTTTTACGGATATAAAATCTTATATGCAAGAAGATGAAGTTTTGTGTACACATGTAAGAAGTTCGATTGGTATGAAAAAAGGATTAGCACTTGCAAATATCACTGGAATAATAGATTCAGACTATTATTCAAATCCAGGTAATGATGGTAATATTGGTTTTAAACTTAGAAATTTAACTGACCAAGAAGTAGTAATTCAGGCGGGAGAAAGAGTAATACAAGCGATATTTACTAAATACCTTATAAGTGATGATGATTGTCCAAAGTCACAGGAAAGATTAGGTGGTGTAGGCTCTACGGGAAAAAAATAAATCTTTTTAGACTTTAAAAAAAAGCTATAAAATGATATAATATAGTAGTATTGTTGCGAAAGAGCAAGAGTCTAAAAACAAAAAAGATGATCTAGTTTAACTAGGTCGTTTTTTTTGTTTAAAAACCTTGGAGCAAATCGATTGCTTTAATAATGTATTTTTTGAGTCATATATATGGTATAATAAAATTTAGTTAATAATTTTATTATTGAATAGGAAAAATAAAAATGAAAAAAGTAATAATTCTGATGACTACTTTAGTGATTACAGTATCATCAATATTTACGGTAAAGGCTATTGTAAATAATAACTTTGCAAAAATGATGAAGTATCAAATAAGTGAGCAATCAAAGAAAGAAAAGTATCCTTTTAAATCAATTGAGAGGGAGCTGTATGGTAATGTAATAATAGATAAAGATCTAAGAGATGACTCTAAAAATTTAATATATAATAATACATATAAAATAAATTATAAAGGAAGATACTATGATAAACTTTATTCATCGAATAATATAGAAGTTAATAAATTAAATGATGGCAAAATATCAAACAATACTCCTTTAAATTATGGTGATACTAATTTTAGTGATGAAAAATTTATTATGCCAGAAGATAATGACTTTATTATTAAAAATCCAAGTATTGAAATTCTATTAAATGAAGATGACTATAAAATAGTCAGAGTTATTCTGGAAGATTTTGAATACTTTGAAGGCAGTAATGATGATGTGGAAATAATGGGACAATATGAAGAGCAATCAGAAACTGTAAATACAGATTTAAATAATATGGAATCGGAAAGGTTAGAAGTAGAAAAACCATTATACAATAAACCTGAATCTGAAGCTTATAGCTATATTAGAGAAAACATTAGTAAAGAAAATACTGACAATATAATAATCAGAGGTAAAGGAGATCTAAGAACAAATATAGAGAGGTATTATATTGATGATTTTGAAAGTGGAAATTGGAATATTGAAAATATGAAGTGGAATAATGGAAAGCATTATGGTAATAAGCATAAATAAAAATAATAAAAGAGGAAGAACAAATTTGTTCTTCCTCTTTTATTTATAAATAAATTGATTAAAAGATTAATATATGATAGAATAAAAAACAAACATATGTTCGAAAAAGGAGGGTTTTATGATCAATAAAGTATTTTTTCATATAGATGTTAATTCAGCATATCTTAGCTGGGAAGCAGCTAGAAGATTAAGAAGTGATAAAAAAGCATTAGATATAAGAAAAGTAGCATCTGTTATATCTGGAAATCCGGATAAAAGGAGTGGAATTGTATTAGCAAAGAGTGAAGTGGCCAAAATTTTTGGTATAAAAACAGGTGAATCTATAAAAACAGCTAGGGAAAAATGTCCTAATATATATGTAATAGCTGCTGATTTTGACTTATATATAGAATCCTCAAAAAAATTGATGCAATTGTTAAGAACATACTCTCCTAATGTATATCAATATTCTATAGATGAAGCTTTTATTGATATGACAGGTACTGGAAGATTGTTTGGCGATCCTGTAATATGTGCTGATAATATGAGAAAGAAGGTATATGAAGAATTAGGATTCACTATAAATATTGGTATATCTGAAAATATGGTACTAGCGAAAATGGCAGGCGATTTTTCTAAACCTAATAAAACACACACTTTATTTAAAAATGAAATAGAAAAAAAACTATGGCCTTTACCCATAGAAGATTTATTTTTTGTAGGCAGGAAAACCTCAAAGAAATTGAGAAATATAGGAATAACAAATATAGGAGAATTGGCTAATATGAACATATCTGTTTTACGAAAATACTTTAATAAACATGGAGAAATTATATACAATCATGCAAATGGTTTAGACGGTTATGATTTTTTGAAAAAAGGGTCAAAAGAAAAATCTATAGGTAATTCTACGACTACAGCATTTGATATAGAAGATAGAAAAACAGCAAAACATTTAATATTATCCTTGGCAGAAACTGTCTGCGCTAGACTAAGGCACAAAGATATGAAAGCAAAAGTGGTGAGCTTAGAATTTTTAAACACAGATTTTAAAAGATATAGTATGCAGAAAAAAATGGAGTTTGGAACTAATTCAATAACTATTATTTATGAATGTGCATGCTCTATATTTGATAATTTATGGGATGGAAGACCAATAAGACATATAGGTGTATCTACTAGTAAAATTTTTGATAAACAAATAGATCAGATAAATTTTTTAGACATTATAAGTAATGAAAAACTTAATCAAAAAGAATTAAAGCTATATAGTGCTATTGATTCTATTAGAGATAAATATGGAACGGAATCTATACAAAGAGCAAGTTTTGTTAATGGATCGTTTAAACATATGGAAGGTGGTACAAGTAAAAATAAAAAAGATGGATTAGTTTACCTCTAAGAAAATTGCATATTTTAAAGTCTATGAAAATTAATATTGTGCTGTTATAATAACTATAGATAGTACAATATTATATGAGTAATATAAGTAAAATGTGGTATATATAACTACATAGATATAATATGTAAATATATGAGGAGGAAGTTATGAGCGAAAAATTAATACATGATATAGTAATAATCGGTGGTGGTCCAGGAGGGATGACTGCAGCTTTATATGGTGGTAGAGCTGAGCTAGACACACTTATATTAGAAAAAAATTTCCATGGAGGGCAGATGGTATCTACAAATGAAATAGAGAATTATCCTGCACTTCCTGATACTAATGGAATTGAACTATCTAATACCATGTTGGAACATGCAAAAAAGTTTGGTGCAAAGATAGATTACAAGGGAGTAGATTCAATAGAAATAATGGAAGACGGAGTAAAGAAACTTATATGTGGAAGTGATGAAATTTTTACAAAAACTGTTATTTTATCTATGGGATCTACACCTAGAAAATTAAATTTAGATAAAGAAGATAAACTTGCAGGTAGAGGTATAGGATACTGTGCAATTTGTGATGGTGGATTTTATAAGAATAAGGTAGTAGCTGTAAATGGTGGTGGAGATACAGCTGTTGAAGATGCTTTATATTTGTCAAGATTAGCTTCAAAGGTTTATCTAATACATAGAAGAGATGAATTAAGAGCAAATAAGACTCTCCAGACTAGACTTTTTGATTCTGGTGTCGAAGTAGTCTGGAATAGCACAATCAAAGAGATAAAAGGTGAGGATAAAGTTCAGTCTATTATTACCGTAGATAAGACTGATAATTCAGAGAGAGAAATAGAAATAGATGGATTATTTATTGCTATAGGTGGTATACCACAGTCAGATTTAGTAAATGATCTTGTAGAATTAAATAAGCAAGGATATATAGTAACTGACGAAGACTGTAAAACAAATATACCAGGAATATATGCAGTAGGAGATATAAGAGTTAAATCTTTGAGACAGGTAATAACAGCAGCAGCGGATGGAGCTATAGCAGTTCATGCGGCAGAAAAATATATATTAGAGAATCATTAATAAAAAATATAATAATACATATAAAAGTGAGCTACTAAAATTTTTAGTAGCTCACTTTTATATAATTTATAAAACTCTTATTCCTTCTAATAAAATTTTTAAACCTATTAGAATTAATATTGTACCGCCTATTATTTCAGATTTACTTTTATATTTTGTACCGAATCTAAATCCGACATAGACAGCCAAAGTTGATAAAGTAAGAGTTATTAAACCGATAATTGAACAGGCAAATAAAATATTGATTTTTAATAAGGCAAAAGAGAATCCTATAGCCAAAGCATCTATACTAGTAGCTATAGATAGCGTTAACAGCTCTTTATAGTCAATTTTTAAATCTCCACTTGCATCACATAATATCTCTTCTTCGGTTTTGACCTCTCTAGATTCTCTAATCATATTAAAACCTATTAGTGCCAATAAAATAAAGGCAACCCAGTGATCAATGGAAGCAATAAAGTTTGCGAATTTAGATCCGAGGAAATATCCTATAAAAGGCATAAAAGCTTGGAAAAATCCAAAGAATAAGGCTATAATGCCAGCTTTTTTCCAGTTCATTTCTCTCTGGCACATACCTTTACAAATTGCTACTGCAAAAGCATCCATACTTAGACCAGTGCCTATCAAAACAATATCAAACAATCTCATAAATAATTATTCTCCTGTAGGTGTACTTTTTTTTGATTTAGTATCTTCAGTATCAGTGTTATTAGATTCTTTTGAATTTTTATTATCCTTACTTTCTATATATTCTTTTCCAGTTTCAGCATCTATTATTATAGTCTTTTTTATTAATTCCTTTTCATTTTCTGCAGCATTGGTAAAATTAAACTTATATAAGTTTTTTCCGTCCTTATTGTAGAATGAATAAGATTCTACAATATTTACATTAGCATCTTTAGTGTAAGGTGTAGCTTTTTCAATTGCATCTTTAAGATCTAATGTAGTCGCAAAATCAATAAATTTATTATTACCTTTGCCTAATGGACCTTTATTTTCTGTTTTAATTATATTTCCATTGCTAGCATCTATTGTAAGTATTTGATTTTCCTTAGTCTTAGTAACACCATCTAAAAAGTATAAGAACTTGTTATTTACTTTTTTAAGCTCTAAAGAAATAATGCTACTAGCTTTATTGGCTGTAGTAAATTTTAATATTGCTTGTTGTGGACCTATAATTTTTGCCATTCTAACATCAGAAAAATCTTCTGTTCTTTCAACTGTAGCTTTTCCGACCTGCGAATCCTTTTTCTTATTGTCTGTACAAGCTACGCTTGAAATACATATAAGAGCAGACAAAGAAATCATAATTACTTTCTTATTTACAATACATATATTTTTTTTTGTATATTTCATTTCAATCCTCCCAGTTCAATTTTATAATATTATTATACAGTAAATGATATTATAAATGAATGCTTATAACTAATATAAGTTTCAAAAAAATAGTTTAAGAAAATATAAAGATATATAAAGAAAAGCTATAACAAGTAAGTTTGTAGTATGTTATAATGATTGAACATGGATTAAAGGAGGTGCTGTTTTGAAAATCATAATAATCGGTGGCGGTAAGGTAGGAACAAAAATATCTGAAAAACTTTCACTGGAAGAACATGATGTAACAGTAATAGAAAAAAATACTGATGTAATAAATAAAATAAAAGTACATCAAGATATAGCTTGTATTAATGGAAATGGTATAAATTATGAAGTATTGGAAGAAGCTGGAGCAAGTAATGCCGATTTATTAATAGGATGTACTTCATCTGATGAAATAAATATGTTTTCATGTCTTTTAGCAAAAAAAATAGGTGCAAAGAAAACGGTGGCAAGAGTTAGAAATCCAGAACTTCACAATCAATTAAACTATATAAAAGATGATTTAGGACTAGATATGGTAATTAATCCAGAACTAGTAGCAGCTAGAGAAATGTCTAGAATACTTAGGTTTCCATCTGCAATAAAAGTAGAACCTTTTGCCAAGGGGAAGGTAGAATTAGTTGAATTTAAAATATATAAAGAATCTCCTTTAGCTGGAATGGCAATGAATCAGATAGCAAAAAAATTTAGAATAAATGTTTTAATTTGTGCAGTTCAAAGAGGAGAAAAGGTATTTATTCCAAATGGAAAGACTGTAATAGAAGAAAAAGATAAGCTAAGCATAGTAGCTTCTCATGAGGAGCTAGAATACTTCTTAAAAGAGATTGGTGGATTTAGAAAAGTAATTAGAACAGTAATGATAGTAGGTGGAGGAAAAATATCTTACTATTTATGTAAAACCTTAGAAAAAAATAATATTAACATAAAGATAATTGAGAAAGATCTTAATACATGTAAAAATCTATCACAATCTCTTCCTAAAGTAGAAGTAATATATGGTGATGGTACTGATCAACAATTACTAGAAGAAGAAGGTTTAGAAGAAGCAGAGGCATTTGTATCTCTTACAGGTATAGATGAAGAAAACATACTCTTATCTATGTATGCAAATACAAAAAATATATCTAAGGTAATTACAAAAGTAAGTCAATCAACATTTCAAAATATGGTATATAACTTTGATTTAGATACAGTTATTTCTCCTAAAGATATAACAGCCACTATCATTGTAAGATATGTCAGATCTATGAATAATTCATATGCCAGTAAATTAAATAGTATGTATAAAATTGTAGATGAAAAGATTGAAGTATTGGAATTCACTGTTAATGGAGCATGCCAAATTGTGGGAAAAAAATTAAAAGACCTATCTATAAAAAAAGATTTACTTATAGGTTGTATAGTTAGAAAAGGAAAGATAATTATTCCAAATGGTAACTCTACAATAGAAAACGGGGACGATGTGATTATAGTTACTTCTTATTTAGATATATTAGATATAGATGATATAATAGAATAGAGGTTATAAAAGATGAATTATGAAATGATGATTTATGTAATAATGAGTATAGCAAAGATAGAAGGTTTGCTATTATTTGTACCATCCTTGGTATCTCTAGTATATGGAGAATACAAGACATCTATGCAAATTGCAATAATTGCAATTGTATTTACAATCATAGGATTTATTACAACTATAAAGAAACCGAGGAAATCGGACTTATTTACTAAAGATGGAATATTAATAGTAGGTATGGCTTGGATTTGTTTTTCTATAATAGGTTCATTACCATTTATAATTACAGGATCTATACCTAGTGTAATTGATGCTCTATTCGAGACAGTATCAGGATTTACAACGACCGGTTCTTCTATACTCACAAACATAGAGGATTTACCACAAGGTGTTGTATTTTGGAGGTCGTTTACTCACTGGATTGGTGGAATGGGAGTATTAGTATTTGTGATGGCTATTACACCTTTAGTTGGTAGTAGTACTATGAATATAATGCAAGCAGAAGTACCTGGTCCATCAGTTGATAAGTTAGTTCCTAAAACAAAGCAAACAGCTAAGATATTATATACTATATACATTGTAATGACTCTTTTAGAAGTAGTATTCTTAATGTTTGGTAATATGTCATTTTTTGATAGTTTGATGCATGCATTTTCAACAGCAGGTACGGGAGGATTTTCTAATAAGTCAAATAGTGTGAAATATTTTGATAGTGCATATATAGATGGTGTGATTACAGTATTTACTATATTTTTTGGAATAAATTTCAATATATTTTATTTACTATTACTTAGAAAATTCAGCAGAGCATTTAAGAGTGAAGAATTAAGATGGTATTTAATAATAATAATTATAGCCACAACTATGATAACAATTAATACATACAGTGTATATGGATCAGTGTTAAAGGCGTTTAGATATGCGTCTTTCCAAGTAGTGACGGTTATTTCAACTACTGGATTTATGACTGCTGACTTTAATCTATGGCCTAGCTTTTCTCAAGCAATATTAATATTGCTTATGATAATAGGTGCATGTGCAGGTTCTACTGGAGGAGGCTTAAAAGTTTCAAGGGTATTGATAATATTTAGGTATATGAAAAGTGAAATAAAGAAAATTATACACCCTAGATCAGTTAATAATATAAGCTTTGAGGGGAAAGTTATTGATGATAGTACATTAAGAAGTATATCTGCATATTTAATACTTTATAGTTTTATAATACTATTTTCTTTTTTATTGATATCTATTAATAATTTTGATTTTCAAACAAATATGAGTTCAGTAATAACTTGTATAAATAATGTAGGACCAGGTTTAGGAAAAATATGTGGGCCTGTAGGAAATTTTTCTTCATTTTCAGATTTTTCGAAGATAATATTAATATTTGATATGTTAATAGGTAGATTGGAAATTTTCCCAATTATCTTGCTATTCAGTCCTAGGATATTAAAAAGAAGATTTTAAATAAAATAAATTAAATTTATTGGTATTTACATCATTATATTATGGTACAAATAAAGATAACTAACTGAAAATTTAAGAAAACTAGGTATAAAAAAAAAGATTAGATAAAATTAGTTCAGTTTTTACAGAACTAAAAATGGAAAAAGGTAGAAATAATTCATATTTTTGTCTTTTTATCCTTTACGTCATAATTATTAGTGTGGTATACTTTATAAGTAATAGACGTGTTCATTGGTAGATTGAGTTTATTACGTAATACTTATTACCATTAGGACACTTTTTTTGATTAAATTGTTTATTAAAATAAACTTATATATGGAAAGGATGTTTGTATGTTAACAGCAATAACAGGAATAAACTGGGGCGATGAAGGTAAAGGAAGAATGGTAGACTTACTATCTGAAGATTATGATATAGTAGTTAGATATCAAGGTGGAAATAATGCAGGTCACACAGTAGTAAATGAAAGAGGAAAGTTTATACTAAACTTATTGCCATCAGGCATACTGAGAACAGACGTTGTAAATATAATAGGAAATGGTGTAGTAGTTGATATAAAACATCTTTGTGAAGAAATGGGCAAGTTAATTAGTGCGGGTATTGAAATTACACCTGATAATTTGAAAATAAGCGATAGGGCTATAATAGTAATGCCATATCATGTAAAGCAAGATTGTCTAGAAGAAGAAAGATTGTCAGATGCAAAATATGGATCAACTAAAAGAGGGATAGCTCCAGTATACGGAGACAAGTACATGAAAAAAGGCCTTAGAATGGGAGAACTATTAGATAGTGAAGAATCTTTAAAAGAAAGGCTAAAAGGAATTATTGAATGGAAGAATCTTATGCTAGCTGATGGTTATGGAGATAGTCCAATAGAGTTTGATCAAATGTGGTCATATTTAAAAGAATATGGTGATGTTGCAAAGAAATTTGTATGTGATACTGGTCTATACTTAAATCAAGCAAATAAAGAAGGAAAGAATATTATGTTTGAAGCACAATTAGGTGCTTTAAGAGATATAGATTTTGGTATATATCCATTTACATCATCATCATCTTCAATAGCAGCTTATGCTCCAATTGGTGCAGGGGTTCCAAACTTGAAGGTTGAAAGATCAATAGGTATAATGAAGGCTTATTCAACTTGTGTAGGTGAAGGACCATTTACAGCTGAAATGTTCGGAGATGAAGCAGAGCAACTGAGAAAAGCTGGTAATGAATATGGTGCAGCTACTGGTAGACCAAGAAGAGTAGGAGGGTTTGATGTACTTGCTTCTAGATATGGTGTAAGATGTCAAGGAGCAGACGAAATAGCTTTGACAAAATTAGATGTACTTTCATACTTTGAAGAAATACCAGTATGTGTAGGATATAAATTTGATGATACAGTCCTTGATGAATTCCCAATAGGAGAAAAACTATTCAAGGCTCAACCCGTATATGAATATAAAAAGGGATGGATGAAAGATATTTCCAACTGCAAGACATTGGAAGAACTTCCAAAAGAGGCTATAGATTACATAAAATATATAGAAAAAGTAGTAGATTGTAAAATAACTTACGTTTCTGTAGGTGCTGAAAGAGAACAATATATAGTAATGCCATAGTGGCTCTAATTTTAAGGAGGAAAAATAATGAATAATACATATCAATCACCCCTTACATCTAGATACGCAAGTAAGGAAATGCAGGAATTATTTTCTCCAGATAAAAAGTTTACTACTTGGAGAAAGCTGTGGATAGCCTTGGCTGAAACAGAAAAAGAACTAGGTTTAGACATTAGCCAAGAACAAATAGATGAATTAAAAAAATTCCAAAATGATATTAATTATGATGTTGCAAAGCAGAGAGAGAAAGAAGTTAGACATGATGTTATGAGTCATGTATATGCATATGGAGTTCAGTGCCCAAAGGCTGCAGGTATAATACATTTGGGTGCTACATCCTGTTTTGTTGGAGATAATACAGACTTAATAGTAATGTATGAAGCCTTGGAAATGATAAAGAAGAGGCTAATAAAGGTTATTCAGGTCCTAGCTAAATTTGCTGATGAGTATAAAGAATTGCCAACGTTAGGATTTACACATTTTCAGCCAGCTCAACCGACTACAGTAGGCAAAAGAGCAACATTATGGATAGAAGATTTTCTATTGGATTTGGAAACATTAGAAGATTTTTTACAGAGAAAAAGATTGAGAGGAGCAAAAGGTACGACAGGTACTCAAGCCTCTTTTATGGAACTATTTGATGGCAATTTTGAAAAAGTTAAGCAAGTAGATAAGATGATTGCAAATAAAATGGGGTATGATGATGTATTTCCAGTGACTGGACAGACATATTCAAGAAAGATAGACAGTCAGGTAATTAATATACTTTCTGGCATAGCACAGTCAGCCACAAAGTTTTCTAATGATATAAGGCTTTTACAACACTTAAAAGAAGTTGAAGAACCATTTGAAAAGAATCAAATAGGATCTTCAGCTATGGCATACAAGAGAAATCCTATGAGAAGTGAGAGAATAGCATCTTTATCAAGATATGTGATTTCAGATATGCTCAATCCAGCTATGACAGTAGCAGGGCAGTGGTTTGAAAGAACCTTGGATGACTCTGCAAATAAAAGAATATCAGTTCCAGAGGCATTTTTAGCAACTGATGCAGTATTGAATTTATGTGCAAACGTAAGTGATGGATTGGTTGTATATCCAAAAGTCATTGAACAGAGATTAATGAAAGAACTACCTTTTATGGCAACAGAAAATATAATGATGGATGCCGTAAAAAGAGGTGGAAATAGACAAGAACTTCATGAAAAGATAAGAGTACATTCTTTAGAAGCTGCAAGAATGGTAAAATCAGAAGGAATGGAAAATGATTTAGTGGATAGAATTGCTGGTGACTCTGATTTTGGTATTACAAAAGAAGAAATACTTGAAGTCTTAAAACCAGAATTATATGTTGGAGCAGCTCCACTACAGGTTGAAGAATTTTTGAATAATGTGGTAGGTCCGATACTATATAAAGAAGAAACTATAGAAACAGCAGAAATAACAGTATAATGTTGTTTAATTATATATAAATGTAATATAAAAAGAAAATAAATATGAATTTCAAATAGCTAAAGCGTATTCGGTTTAGCTATTTTTATATATTGATTAATATATAAAAATAGCTATTATAAAAAAGTTTTAGATTGGCGTAAGAATATAAAGGGATAGTTATTATATTGAAATGTTTTATGATAAAGTATTAGGTTATGACTTATGATTTGCTAAGATTATAAAATATATAAATTTTAAATAGTAAAGATATTATTTGTTTGATATAATAACTTAAACAAGTAAACTTTTGAAGTAAGAAAAATATATAACTGCTTAATAAGGAGAATATTATGAATCAAAAAGAAATTATTTATAATCAGCTAAATCAACCTATAGGTAAAGAACTAATAGATTTTCATGAAGGAAATATGCCAGTGATAGACATATATAAGAGGGAATTTAGTAAGCATTGAGAAAATGTCATATAAGCATTTCGACGATTTATTTTCTGTATATAGCTCTTTAACTTCAGATGATTCTTTTACATATATGGTATTTGATAAATTTGAAAAAGTAGAGTGTTTTAAGCTATTTTTTGAGAACATGATAAAATCAATAGATCCATATTATTTAGCAATAATAGATAATAAATCAAAAAAAGCTATTGGTAGTTTTGCTTTAATGAGGATTGATAAAAATAATAGAGTTATAGAGATTGGCAGTATATTATATTCAGATATTCTCAAAAAAAGTAAAATGGCAACTGAAGCTCAATATTTAATAATGAAATATGTATTTGAAGATATTAAATATAGAAGATATGAGTGGAAATGTGATAACTACAATGAGCCATCTAAAAGGGCCGCAAAAAGACTTGGCTTTAAATATGAAGGACTTTTTAGAAAAGCTATGGTATATAAAGGTCGAAATCGAGATACTGCTTGGTTTTCTATAATTGATGATGAATGGAAGTTACTAAAAAATAAATTTGAAGCTTGGTTAGAAGATTCAAATTTTGATAAAGAAGGTAAACAGATAAAAGCATTGAATGAATTATAAAAGAGGTGCATGATGAATACATTTAGAATTGCTGTGTGTCAATTAAAGGTAGGCGAGAGTAAGGAAGAAAATATTAAGAATGCTGTCCAAAAAATTGAAGAAGCTTCTCAAAATGGAGCTGATTTGGTAGTATTACCAGAGATTTTTAATGGACCATATAGTACAAAATCTTTTTATAATTATGCAGAGGAATATCCAGGAAAAACTTCTGTGGCAATGATGGATGTCGCAAAAAGATGTAAGATACATCTAGTTGCAGGTTCAATATCTGAAAAAGAAAATGAAAAATTATATAATACTTCATATTTTTTTAATGATAAAGGTGAATTAATAGGAAAACATAGAAAAATGCATCTTTTTGATATTGATATAGAAGATGGCCAATATTTTAAGGAAAGCGATAGCTTAACTCCAGGAGAAGAATTTTCGGTATTTGATACTAAATTTGGTAAAGTAGGTTTAGGTATTTGTTTTGATATAAGGTTTCCAGAATATTTCAGATTATTATCTAATATGGGTTCAAAATTAATAATATTACCAGCAGCATTTAATATGACGACAGGACCAGCTCATTGGGAAATATCTGTCAGAATGAGAGCAATAGACAATCAAGTATATTTTGTTGGAGCTTGTCCTGCTAGGAATGAAGATGCTGAATACATTTCATATGCAAATTCTAGAATTTCAGATCCATGGGGAAACATTATTGCAAAAGCTGGTAATAATGAGGAAATAATCTATGCTGATATTGATTTAAACAAGGTAGATTCATTAAGAAAGCAATTGCCACTAACAAGCAACCTTAGAAAAGATTTATATGAAGTGAAGAATAAAAAATAAATATTTATTAAAGAAAAAATAAATAAAAAATAAAAAAATATATACTGATTAAAAATGTATTACAAAGAATCAGAATATATAATAAAATAGTATTGTAAGACTTATATTTTAATATATTTTATTAGAGGAGGAATTATGTTAAAAAATTCGGAAATAAGAAAATTGAGTAGAGCTCAATTAAGCGGTAAATGGGGAAAAATGGCTATAATTAATTTACTAGTTATAGCAGCTATAGCTTTAATGTATACTATAATGATAAAGGCAGAGCTAAACTCAATATCTATTGTGTTTTCATTGCTTACTGAATTGTTGACATTTGGCCTATATAAGTTGGGACTTGATATAGCAAATGGAAAAGAAGTAGATGCATCACGATTTGTATTAAATAAGAGACAGTATCTAAGAGCTCTATTATATTCTATACTAATGAATGTAATAATATTTGCATTAGAGATTATATTAGGTATTATATTATTTATAGTGGGTGCAGCATCTATTATGGGTCTAGGTGTGGGTTCAATGGCTGATCCCAGTAATATAAACGAATTGTTAGGAAATCTTGGAGCGGGTACAATAATAATATTGCTAGTTATTATAATAGTATTTATAGCTATTATGTTGTTCTTTAGCTTGGCATTTGCACAGTCAATTTATATTATATTAAGAGATCATGATGACATAGGAGCAATTGATGCGATGAAACTTTCTTTTTCTATAATGAAGGGATATAAGTGGAGATTATTTTGCTTGAATTTATCATTTATAGGTTGGGCTATTTTATCTGTACTTACTTTGGGAATAGGATTCTTATTCTTGATGTCATACTCATATGTTGCAAATGCTAATTTCTATCTTGAATTATTGAAAGAAAACGAAGAAGAAGCAAGACAATCGGGAGTAGTGGATAGAGAATATGAGCAAGAATATAGAACTATGAGAGAAGAACATAATTATTCAAGAGATATTAATGATTCTTATTCAGAAGAAAAAGTTACTTTTGAAAGTATAGACCTTGAAAAAGATGATACAAAAACAGCTGACAAAAATGACCCTATATTATAGTTAAAAATGATATTAAAATATATTTAATAGTAAAAAATTGTAATGTTTTTAAGATAAAACCTCAAGTATTTTTGTAATATTTGAGGTTTTTTATTTACTTTTTAGAACAATACTAATTCAATAATTACAAAAAATTACACTTAATTGGATTTCGTTGAAGTATATTTATAGCGGTGCTATAATGACGTGTAATTTTATGGAAAAGCTTTGCAAATTTGTAATTATTGAAGGGGGAATAAATATTGATTGGTTTAAAAAGTATCAAAAGTAAATCGATAAAGCAATTATCTGGTAAATGGAATACGCTAGTAATAATAAATTTTATGTGCTTGATTTCTATATATTTTATTTCATTTTCTAGTGTCAAAACAACAAATAGATTAATTAATTTCATATTGGAAATTTTATCAATATTTATCATATGCATAACCACAAAGTTGGGTTATAAAATTTCAAGAGATGCAAAAAAACCATTTAATTATAAAATTTTCAAAAAAAAAGAATTAATCAATTTGTTTATATACATATTGATTAATCTTGTACTTATTCATATAATAAACATAATTTTTATACTCATTGAAAGTACAATATGGGAAGTAGATATAAGCTCGAGAGGATTTGATATACTTACTGTACTTTCTATTACACTAATTAAAAAGACACTGTTTAATTTTATAATACTTTCTATATACCTATTTTCTATTATATATGTATGCTTGGGGTTTATATTTGGTTATTATATAATATTTAGAAATAATAAAAAAATTAATATTATAAAAATTGTTAATTTATCTTTTAATATTATCAAAGGACATAGAATAGAATTTTTATATTTTATTTTGCCATTTACTATATTGGCTTTTATGTCTATATTTACTTTCGGAATTGGATTTTTGTGGCTAAATTCTTACTATCAAGTATCAAAAGCAAATTATTATAAAAGTTTGCTAAGCTATAAAAAAGAAATACTTGAGAAGAAAAATAGAATAATTAGAACAATAGAAAAATAGCCTTTCCATTGAATAGAATATTCTATAATGTTATAATTATAAGATAAATAGTCATTAATTAGCTAAATTGGTGACTAAAAAATTATGGAGGTGTTTATGCTTTCTAATAGAAAAATAAAGTTACAGGCTAGGAGTAGATTAAGTAGTCACTGGCCTTTATTCGCAATTATAACATTGATAGTCTTTGTTTTAACTTTTATAATAAATTATATATTTGCTAGAAAAAATATTATTATTACCAATATAATAGCTTTTTTTGCGATAATATTGATGAATTTTTTATCAAAAATAGCTTTTAACCTAAGCATAGAGGAAGAAATAACTTTAGAAAACTCTATATTTGATTTGAGATCTTTTGTAAAAATGTGCAATTATTCAATAATGATTATACTTCTATATAATATATTGAATTTCATGGTGGGTATAGCTGCCAAAGGATCAGATTTTGCTGGTTTTATATCATCAAACCACTTTGTTCATGAGGGTATTTTATATATAATAGCAAAGACTGGAGGTATACCGGATATTCTATTTAATATATTTTTATTAATTATATATTTTATAATGGCTTCGTATATATTTTGTAGTATAGTGTTATATAAATATGTAGTATTTAGTCAGTATGATCAGATTGGTCCGACAAATACTATAAGATTCACCTTGAAATTAGTCAAAGATTATAAATGGAGATTGTTTTCTTTAATAATCTCTTTTACAGGTTGGTTTATTTTATCTATATTTACATTCGGTATCGGACTAGTGCTCTTGGTACCCTATATTAAAGTTTCAATTGCAGTATTTTATAGCCAATTGCTGAAAGAGAAAAAAGATCTTTTAGCTAAATTAGTACACAAATAAAAATTTATATAAATAAAAGATATCATGATATTTTTATATAAAAATAAAATTAATATTCATATACTAAACTCCATAAAATATGGAGTTTTTTCATTTGTATAAAAAGGAATTTTAATGTATATAAAAAAATATTTTTATTATGTATAAATTGAGTTTACTATGATAAAATAATTTATATAATTGTAGACTGGAGGTTTTAAAATGTCAGATGATAAAATAATTGATTTTAATGAATTAAAAGAAAAAGTAAAAGAATCGGATATAAATAAGTTTGAGCAATATGTACAAGATTTATATATGCAAATAAACACAGGTCAAATGACTATGTTTCAATTTTCAAAAAAAATGTCGGAATATATGCAAGAAAATAATATATCAGAAGAGAAATTAGTTAATATACAAATGAAAATGATGGAAAGATATGGTATAGATCCCAAGATGTTAGAGGATGAAATGAAAAAAATGGGAATGGATCCTAACCAAATGAATTTTTCTAAATCTGATGAAGATAAGTATAAATCAGAGAAGTCAATAAATGATTTTGATATAGATGAATTAGTAAATAATGACAAGGGAGCTATAAAGCTAGGTTTTTTTGAAAAATATAAGAGTCAGCTAGAAGAAAAGACTATCTTAGAATATAGGATACAAAATGACAAAAATGATATTAAAATATTGATGAATGGAAATGAATTAGTTGTTATAAGCGAAAAGAAATTAGATTTGAGTGACGATACTATAAATAAATTTATAGCTAACTATAGATCAACTATAGACACTCCATTGAAAGTTATTATATGTGAGGCAACAAATACATATGAATATAAATAAAGAAGTAAAGTTTAAAGAAGAAATAGATATAATAGATAAGTTGCCTAGTAAATTCAAAGAAGATATGAGAGATTTACTAGGCAGTGAATACGATGATTTTATAGATAGTTATAATGATGAAAAAACAAGTTCAATAAGACTTAATACTTTAAAAATGAATCAAGATGACTTTGAAAAATTAAATCTTTTTGAAATTAACTTAGCTGAGGATAAGATAAAGTGGGCAAATGAAGGTTACTATATCTCTTTGGATAAAAGACCTAGTATGAACCCACTTTTTGATGCGGGATTGTATTATATACAAGAGCCTTCAGCAATGAGTGTAGTAGGTCAAAGTGAAATTGATATGGGAGATTATATTTTAGATATGTGTGCATCTCCGGGTGGAAAATCTACTTATATATTGTCTAAATTAAATAACAGTGGTTTTTTAGTATCTAATGAATTTAATAAGTCTAGGCTAAAAGCTCTAGGAGAAAATTTAGAAAAGTTTGGAGCTATAAATTCTTTAATTACCAATATGAGTTCTAAAGAATTATTAAAGTTTTTTAAAGGTTATTTTGATAAGATATTTATAGATGCACCATGTTCTGGTCAGGGTATGTTTAGAAAAGATGAATACGCAATAGAAGATTGGTCTGAGGATAAAGTTGATCAATGTTGCTCTATACAAGAAGAATTAATGACTGATGCTTATTATATGCTGAAAGATCAGGGGACTATAATATATTCTACATGCACATTTACTAAAAGTGAAAATGAAGAGATAGTCAATAATTTTTTATGTAAATTTAAAAATACCGAGTTAATTTCTATGGATAGAATTTGGCCTCATAAAGAAAAAGGAGAAGGACACTTCTGTGCAAAAATTAAAAAGCTAAATACCAATGACAATATGGATGAAGAGTTTATGAATAAAAATAATAAAAAAAAGAATAAGCCATGTGATTATAAATGTAAAGAATTTGAAGAATTTTCTTCTAAGTTTTTAAAAGATGACTATAGCAAATTTATCAAAAAAAAATATAAATTTATTGATAGGAGTGGGCTTTTGTATATTTTTCCTAAGGAAATTGAAGTAGAGGATATGCCCAAGACACTTAGAAAAGGTTTGTTATTAGGTAAAATATTGAAAAATAGATTTGAACCAGCACATTCATTTGCTATGATTTTAAATAAAAATAAAGTCAAAAATTATATTGATTTTAAATATGATGATGAAAACATAAGTAGGTATTTAAGCGGTCAAAGCATAGCTACAAATGCATCTAGATCTTGGACTTTGGTATGTGTAAATGGAATTGGTTTGGGATGGGCAAAGGAATCAAATGGACAATTAAAAAATAAATATCCCAAGGGTTTAAGAAAAAACATTTAATATTACATTGTGCTGGAAAGGAGAAAAAAGTGAGCCGAAAAGAAAATAAAGGTTGCATAGGTGAGATATGGGAAATAATAAAGGTATTTTCAATGGCAATTATTTTGGCTATAGTAATTGTACAATTTGTAAGACCTACTAGAGTGGATGGAATATCCATGTATCCTACCTTAGATAATAATGACTATTTGATAATTAATAGAGTCAGTAGATATACAGGCGTGGATAGAGGAGACATAGTAGTTTTCGATAGCGATATGCCAATAGGAACAAAAACAAGCGAAAAAAATGCTCTAAGACAAGCTATGGATTTTGTACTGCAAGATGACAGTCAGACTAAGGATTTAGTAAAAAGAGTTATTGCTGTTGGGGGAGATAAAATACAAATAAAGGATGGTATTGTAAAAGTAAATGGACAGCAAGTAAAAGAAGACTATATATCAATAGGCAATTTTACAGATGGTAATATAGACACAACAGTACCACAAGGAAAATTGTTCTGTATGGGCGACAATAGATCTAGGAGCTTAGATAGTAGATATCCAGAGGTTGGTTTCGTACCAGAAAAAAAATTGGTTGGAAATATTCTGGTTAGGTTATTACCAATAAACAGTTTGGGGCCTGTGGAATAATAATATATATAAAAAGATATAGAGATAAATTTTATTTTAATTTATATAGAGCATTGTAATTTATTTTGTTTGAAAATGAATTGGAGTCGACACTATGCCTAGAAAAAAAACAAAAAAAGAAGTAATTGAAATATTAGATTTATTGACTGAATTGCACCCTGATGCACATTGTGAACTAGTGCATCAGAATGCTTTTGAATTATTAATCGCAACTATATTATCAGCCCAGTGCACTGATGTAAGAGTTAATATAGTTACGGAAGAAATGTTTAAAAAGTACAATACTCCATATGATTTTAATGAATTATCTATAAAAGAAATAGAAAATATGATTAGAACTTGTGGATTATATAAAAGCAAGGCACAAAAAATAAAAGATAGCTCAAGAATTTTGATAGAAGATTTTGAGGGGCAAGTTCCACAGAATTTAGATGATTTAATAAAATTACCCGGAGTTGGCAGAAAGACTGCTGGAGTTGTACTGAGTAATGCATTTGGTATACCAGCTATTGCTGTCGATACACATGTATTTAGGGTAAGTAATAGAATTGGAATAATAAAAGAAAATACAGTAGAAAAAACAGAGTTTGCTTTGATGAAGGCAATACCAATAGATAGATGGACACATTCTCACCACTTATTGATATTTCAAGGTAGAAGAGTTTGTAAAGCCAGAAAGCCAGAGTGTGATAAATGTAATATAAGAGATTATTGCAATTATTATGCTGTGGAAAATAAAAAAAAGGAGAAGTAAGATGGCAATAAATATAGTATTAGTTGAGCCAGAAATACCACATAATACGGGAAATATTATTAGAACGTGTGCAGCTACAGGTGCAGTGCTTCATTTGATAAAGCCATTAGGTTTTTCATTGGATGATAAGCATTTAAAAAGATGTGGATTAGATTATTGGGATATAGCGAATATACAATATTACGATTCATTTGATGAATTGCAAAAAAAATTTCCAGAATCTGATTATTTTTATGCTACAACTAAAGGTCTAAATAGACATTCAGATGTTGAATATAAAGATGGATGTTTTATTGTGTTTGGAAAAGAAACTAAGGGGCTTCCTAAAGATTTGATAGAAGCTAATATTGATAATACAATTAGAATACCGATGAGAATGATAGAAGGAGCTAGATGTTTAAATTTATCAAACTCAGTCGCAATAGCTGTCTATGAAGCTTTAAGGCAAATGGATTATGGCGAATTGGAGTAAATGGGAGGTTTAAATGAATGAAATAAAAATCATATGTGATAGCTTATCAGATATTCCAGATTCTTATCTGGAAAAATATGATATAGACATGCTACCACTTTACATCTATATGAATGGAGAAGAGTATAGGGATAGGGTGACAATAAGTTTAGACGAATTTTATAAAAGAATAAGAGAAGAAAAAATAGTGCCAAAGACTTCACAGATAACATATGGTGACTTTTATGAGTGTTTTGATAAATATACTAAGCAAGGAAAGTCAATACTTTATATATCAGTTGCATCTCAAGCTACAGGAACTTATGAGAGAGCTATAATGGCAAAAAATGATATTGTTGGTGGTAATATAAGAGTTATAGATTCTGGAACTTTATGTTTTGCTGTGGGTTTACTAATATTAAAGGCTGCTGAGTTTAGGGAATTAGGAATGAGTTTGGATCAAATTGTAGATGAAATAGAGATATTAAAGAACAATGTATATGGAACTTTTTCATGTGATGATTTAGAATATTTATCACAAGGAGGAAGAATATCTTCAAGAAGAGCTGTAATAGGTACAGTCCTCGGTATAAAACCTTTATGTGTCATAAAAGACGGTATTGTTGATAATCAAGGTATGGCAAGAGGTAAAAGGAATGTTGCGGTAAAGTTAGTAGAGCTTGCTCAAGAAAATGGAGTAAGAGATTTATCTAATCAGACAGTATTTCTAGGTACTACTGATGACTTTGCAGAAAGAGACCGATTAGAAAAAGAGATTATAAAAACTCTAAAACCTAAAAACATAGAGTATTTTAGGATAGGATGTGGAATAGGTACGCATGGTGGTCCAGGAACAACTGGTTTTATATGTTTTAAAAGTGAATAATTATAATTAATTTGGAATAATTGTAACCCCTAGATATTTATCTAGGGGTTACTTACATTAATTTTTCTGAATCAATCAAGTATTCTAATTATAGTTGTTTCAAAAGCTCAAGTAAATATTTGTATATTTTTTCTACGGAATCAATTTCAACATATTCGTGTGGTGTATGTACATCGTACATATTTGGTCCTATTGATATAGCATCAGCTTCTCTCGTCAACTTGTCCAAAAGAATTCCACATTCCAAACCACAGTGCATTACTACTATATCCGGGTCTACTTCAAATACTTCATTGTATATTTTTTTTGCTTTCTTTTCTAAAAAAGAATTTGGAGCATGCTCCCAAGCTGGATATTCGGCTTCAAATATAACCTTTCCTCCTACTAGTTCAGCAAGAGAAGAAAATTTTGACTTTAGAAAGTCTTTTCTACTTTGAAGTGAACTTCTAGATAGATTTTTAAATCTAATATGGCTTGAAGATTCTACAACAATTGCAAAATTAGTAGATGTCTCTACCATATTTTCAAGATTTGTATCCATTGATATTACTCCGTTAGGCATTAATAATAATAGATTAATTATATCTCTTTTGCATTTGTCAGAGTAAACTTTAAAGTCGGTTGGTGCGGTACGTCTTAATTTTATATTTAAATTTGGCTCAAGTGGATAAAATTCTTTTTGAATTTTTGATCTAAATTTGTGTATATCGTGAGCTATTGCTTCTAAATTGTCATATGATATGGAAATTACAGCCTCGCTATTTCTAGGTATGGCATTTCTTTTTGAACCGCCATTTATATAGAATAAATCATATGGATATTTAATAGAATTCAAAACTCTACCAAGTATTACATTCGCATTAGCCCTATGCTTGTCTATATCCATACCAGAGTGCCCACCAAGAAGTCCTTGAATATTTATTTCTAAGGCTATATTCCTAGGTTTAGCAGGTTTGTACTCTTTTCTAATAGATAGGATTGAGTCTACACCTCCCGCGCAACCAACAAGTATATTATATTCTTCTTCAGAATCCAAGTTTATCACATAGTCAGCTTTTGATTTTGATAAGTCCATATTGCTTACACCAATCAAACCCACTTCCTCATCAGCTGTAAATACACACTCTAAGTTAGGATGTTGAATTTTATCGTCTTCTAATATTGACATCATATAAGCTATACCTATACCATTGTCAGCACCAAGGGTAGTATCAGTCGCCCTAAGTTTGTTATCTTCAACCACTAACTTTAATGGATCTTTATTGAAATCATGGTTTGATTTATCACCTTTTTCTGTAACCATGTCAATATGCGCTTGTAACATAATAGTTGTTTTTGAATTGGAATTGCTGGCAGGTTTTTTAACCATTAAATTATTGTATTGGTCCTGAAAAGTTTCTAATCCAAGATTTTCAGCAAATTTTTTTATATAATCGCTAATTTCTTTTTCATTCCCTGATGATCTAGGTATTTTGGAAATATTTTCAAAGTTCCTAAAAACGGATTTGGGTCTTAGGTCTTTTGTTACATAAGTCATATATATCACCTCCATATTTGAGTATTTAATTGCAATAATTAAATAATATACTAAAAATATTAATAAGACTAAGATATCAAATTAACAAAAAAGTATATTCATTTACATTATAACATGTTATGAGTATATAAGTATAAAAAAATTTATGTATATAGCTACATTAATGGTATAATTATAAGAGTGAAATGAATAGAAATGAATGGATGGTGATTATGGATAATAAATATTTTAATGTGTTGGAACTAGAGAAAATAATAGATTTACTTTCACAAAAAGCATCTTCAGAATTAGGTAGAAACATAATAAAAAATCTTGAACCTATGAGTGATTATTATAAGGTAAAAAACTCATTGGAAGAGACTAGTGAAGCACAATCAATTTTAATAAAGAGAGGACATATACCACTTGCAGGAATAAATGATATAGCAAATTATACAAAAAGAGCTGAATTAGGAGCAGTATTAGATGCGGCCAGTCTTTTAAAAGTTTGCGATACAATGCGTGCAAGTAGGCTTATTTCAAATATATTAAGTAAAAATATAAAAGTTGAAACTTTTGGTAATGAAGAAACATCAGTTTGGCAAAATGATGATACTATTAATTATCCTATAATCCAGTCACTGGCTTCAAGCCTATATATACATAAAGACATAGAAGAGGATATAGGAAATGCTATTGTTAGTGAAATTGAAATATCAGACTCTGCATCCTCTGAACTTAGGAATATTAGAAGAAAAATAATTCAAAAGAATCAATCTATAAGGTCTAGGTTAAATACTATAATTTCGTCTACTACTTATCAGAAATATTTGCAAGATGCAATTATTTCTATGAGGGGAGATAGATTTGTAGTTCCAGTTAAGTCTGAGTATAGGTCTGTAGTAAATGGTATAGTACACGATCAGTCATCATCAGGTGCTACACTTTTTATTGAACCCATGTCTATAGTTGATATGAACAACGATTTAAGGCAATTAAAATTAAGAGAAAGAGAAGAGATAGATAGAATACTGGCAGATTTATCTGATAAAGTTGGTTCAGTGTGTAGAGAACTAATATCTAATCAGGAAATACTTGCTAGGATTGATTTCGCATTTTCAAAAGCAAAGTTATCAATTTCAATGAGAGCGATTGAACCAGTATTAAACTCAAACAATAAATTTAAAATAATAAAAGGCAGGCATCCTCTATTAGAAAAGGATAAAGTAGTTGCAAATACAGTATATTTAGGAGATGAATTTTCAACTTTATTAATTACTGGTCCAAATACAGGTGGTAAAACGGTAACAATAAAAATGGTTGGACTATTTGCTTTGATGACACAATGTGGTTTACACATTCCAGCTGACTATGGTTCTTCAATGTGTGTGTTTGATAATATTTTTGCTGATATTGGAGATGCACAAAGTATAGAGCAGAATCTCTCAACATTTTCATCTCATATGACTAGAATAGTAGATATTACACAACAAGTAAGCAAAAAATCTTTAGTAATATTTGATGAATTAGGAGCAGGTACAGATCCAGAAGAGGGTGAAGCATTAGCTATTGCTATACTTGAAGATATAAAGAGGGCAGGTGCATTATGTATAGCGACAACTCACTATAGTGCACTCAAAAAATATGCATTAGCTAAAAAAGATGTAGAAAATGCAGCAGTAGAATTTGATATGGATACACTTTCGCCAACTTATAGATTGATGATTGGTGTTCCTGGAAAATCAAATGCTTTTGAAATATCAAAAAAAATCGGTCTAAAAACTTATATAATAGAAGAAGCAAAAGAATTTTTATCTAGTGATGATATTGAGTTAGAAGAAGTTTTACAAGGTATTGAAAAAAATAGAATTAAAATAGATGAAGAGTTAGAAAATATAGAGCTCCTAAAGAAAGAAATAGAATTTAATAAAGAACAATATGAAAGAAAGATAAATAAATTCCAGGCATCTAAGGATAAAATGTTAGAAGATGCTAGAAGTCAAGCTTTTTCAATAGTAAGAGATACAAAAGAATCTTCTGAAAAAATAATTAAAGAATTGAAAGAACTTGAAAAAATAAATGAAGCTAAGGATAGAGATAGAAGAATAGAATCTATAAGAAAAGAAATTTCTCAGAATATGGGTTCACTTCAGCCATCCTTAGAATCAATAGTAGTTCCAAAATATTCTTCAAAAGAAATTAAGAGCTTAAAGCCAGGACAAAATGTAGATATAGTTACCTTAAGGCAAGAAGGGGTAATAATTTCATCTGATGACAAGAAAAAAGAAGCATTAGTGCAAGTTGGTATTATGAAAATGATGTTGCCATATAAATCGCTAAAGGTATCAGACAAAAAGGCTAAATCTAACGTAAGTAAGTCAACTAGAAAAATAATAAGATCAAAATCAGGTAATATTAAAAGAGAAGTTGACTTAAGAGGTATGAATTTAGAGGAAGCCATAATGGAAGTTGAAAAGTATTTAGATGATGCTAGTATGGCTGGTCATGAAGAAGTTACTATAATTCATGGAATGGGAACTGGAGTATTGAAAAAGGGAATAAACGAGTGGCTAAAGAAAAATGTACATGCTAAATCATTTAGACCAGGCCAGTATGGAGAAGGTGGACCAGGAGTTACAATAGTAAAAATAAAATAATATACAGATAAAGAGCCAAAATAATAAAATTATGGAGGTATGATATGAAAAAAGTAATGGTTATTATCAATCCAACAGCTGGATCGACAAAGGGACCTAAGTATATAGAAAAGATACAGAAAAAATTTTCAACATTTTTTGATGAGATAGATATTAGAATCACTAAAAAATCTAAAGATGCCTCTGAATTTTCAGGTCAAGCATGTGATTTAGGATATCATAGCATATTCGCACTTGGTGGTGATGGTACTGTAAATGAAGTAATATCAGGTATGGCTTTAAAAGAATACAGACCAAAATTTGGTATTCTACCAGGGGGTACTGTAAATATGTTGGCTAGAATGTTAAATATACCTATGAGAGTAGATTGGGCAATTAAACGATTGGACTTCAATAGATATACTCCACTAGATATAGGAAAAGCTAATGACAAATATTTTGCATATATATTTAGTATTGGAGTAGTAGCTGAAGCTATTCATAATGTTGGCATTGATGAAAAAACAAGGTATGGACCTATGGCTTATGCCTTTAGCACAATAAAAAATATAAGAGATGACAAAGTAAAACAAGTGTCAATAGAAACAGAAAAAGATAAATACTATGGGCCTGCAAGTCATGTATTAATATTGCTTAGAGATACATTTGGCCATATGAGATTAGTAGAAGATGAAGATGAGTATGGGTATGCAAATATATTAATCTTGAAAAATAGTGACTTTCTTACAAAAATGAGACTAATTCCGAGTGTTATGGAAGGGGCTGTTGAGAAAAATAAAGATGTAGTTTTTTTAAAAGCTAGTAATATAAAAATATGCTCTACAGAAGATATTGAGACAGATTTAGATGGAGATAAGGGAGATAATCTTCCAGTTGAAATTGAAGTATTAAAAAAACATATAGAAGTTTATTATTAAAATATTAGGACTTTAATATTAAGTAAATAATCAAGTAAAATAGACTAAGATATTGATATATTAAAAAATCTAGGTTAATATATAATATTGTAGACTAAAATATAGAATAATTATATAAATATAAATGGTAATGGAGGATTATTAATGGCAGATTATAAAATTGTTGTATCTGAAAAATTAAAAAGCCAAATAGAAGATATGACGTTGGAAGAAATACAAGCATTGATTGAAATTCCACCTAATAAAGAAATGGGTGATTATGCTTTTCCATGCTTTAAATTAGCTAAATTATTTAGAAAAGCTCCGAATATGATAGCACAGGACATAGCAGAAAAAATAGAAGTTGGCGATGGAATAGATAAAGTTGTAAATCTAGGAGCATATGTAAATTTCTTCGTGAGCAAGGGTGAATTAGCAGAAAAAGTAATAAAGCAGATTTTTGATGAGAAGGAAAACTATGGTAAGAGTGATATCGGGAAAGGAAAAAATATTACAATAGATTTCTCATCACCTAATATAGCAAAGCCATTCCATATAGGTCATATTAGAACAACAGTAATAGGTAATGCACTTTATAAAATATATAATTCTCAAGGCTTTAATGTAATTAGAATAAATCATTTAGGAGATTATGGTACTCAGTTTGGTAAGTTGATAGTAGCTTACAAGCTATGGGGAAATAAAGAAGCAGTTGAAAAAGAACCAATAAAAGAGTTGTTAAAGTTATATGTAAAATTCCATGATGAAGCAGAGCAAAAACCAGAAATGGAAGATGAAGCTAGGGCATGGTTTACTAAGCTTGAAAATGGAGATCCAGAAGCAAAAGAATTATGGCAGTGGTTTAGAGATGAAAGTTTGAAGGAATTTCAAAGAGTATATGACTTATTAGAAATTGACTTTGATTCACTGGCAGGAGAAAGTTTCTATTCTGATAAGATGCCAGCTATAATTGATGAATTAAATAGCAAAAATTTAATGATTGAATCAAAGGGAACAAATATAGTTGATTTAGAAGATGTAAATCTTCCTCCAGCTTTGATTCAGAAAAATGATGGTTCTTCATTATATTTGACTAGAGATTTGGCAGCAGCCGAATATAGAAAAAAAACATACGATTTTTATAAAGCAATTTATGTTGTAGGATCACAGCAGGAATTGCATTTCAAACAATTGTTCAATGTTCTTAGAAAAATGGGATATGAATGGTATAAGGATATGATACATGTTCAATTTGGTATGGTTGCTCTTGAAGAGGGAACAATGTCAACTAGAAAAGGTAGAGTGGTGTTTCTCGAAGATGTATTAAAACAGGCTATAGATAAGACTAGGGAGATAGTTAAAGAAAAGAATCCTGATGCAGAAAATATAGATAAGATAGCTAGAGAAGTCGGTGTAGGAGCTGTTGTATTCCAAGAATTATCTAATAGTAGAATAAAGGATTATACTTTCTCTTGGGAAAGGACTCTTAGTTTTGAGGGTGAAACTGGACCATATGTACAGTATACTCATGCTAGATGTTGTGCCGTAAAGAGAAAGGCCAATGTGTATATAAGCTCTGATATAGATTTTAACTTACTTACAGATGAAGACTCAACAGATGTAATAAAGGTGTTAGAATCGTTTAATAAGTCAATAGTACATGCTATGAATAAAAATGAACCACACATTGTGACTAGATTTGTACTAGATTTAGCTCAAGCCTTTAATAAATTCTATCACAATAATATTATTATTAGCGATGATATAGAACTAAGAAATGCTAGGCTTGCATTAGTAGAAGCAACTAGACAAACTATAGAGAATTCATTAGCTATACTAGGAATGAAGTCTCCAGAAAAAATGTAAAAGTTTTTGTTGGTAAAATATTTTTATGTGAAATAAATGTGAATTTATTAAAAAAAATTAACGTTATATTAACTTTAAATTCATATTGTATTGAAATTAATTTCATAGAGTTGTATAATCTAGAGGGGACTATATTTTGCCCCTCTTAAATTTTATATGGAGGTATTTTTATGATTACATTTATTATTGGTTTAGTAATACTAATCGTAGGTGGAATGGCTTATGGTAAATTCGTTGAAAACGTATTTGAACCAGATGATAGACCAACTCCAGCTACAAGTATCAACGATGGTGTTGATTACGTTCCTATGGATAAGAAGAAGAATGCTTTAATAGAATTGCTTAATATAGCTGGAACGGGTCCCATATTAGGACCAATTCAGGGTATATTATTTGGACCTATAGCATTTATATTAATTCCAATAGGCTGTGTTCTTGGAGGAGCAATGCATGACTATTTCTGTGGTATGATATCAATCAGAAGCAAAGGTATGCAGATGCCAGCATTAATAAAAGAACATCTTGGAAATAAGGTGTACAAGATATATAATATCTTTGTTATTTTCCTAATGATATTAGTTGGAGCTGTATTTATTTATACTCCAGGAGATCTTATCATTGTAAACTTATTAAAACAAAAGTCTATTATAGGAAATCCAATAGTTTGGGTAGTGTATGGTTGTATATTCTTATATTATTTAGCGGCTACACTTTTCCCAATAGATAAAATTATAGGTAAAGTGTATCCGATATTTGGTGCTATACTATTATTGTCAGCAATTGGTATATTCTTTGGTCTATTCTTTAAAGGTTACAAGTTAGATAACTTATCTATGGCGAATTGGATGGGATCACATCCACAGGGAGTACCTCTACTACCGGTATTCTTTGTAACAGTAGCATGTGGTATAGTTTCTGGATTCCACTCAACTCAGGCAACTTTGATAGGTAGATCAGTTAAAGATGAAAGAGAAGGAAAACATACTTTCTATGACATGATGATACTTGAAGGTTTCATAGCGATGATATGGGCAGCAGCAGCTATGGGTATATACAATTATGGTGTACCTGCAGAATTAGTTGGTAAGCCAGCAATAATAGGTTTAGTTGCCAATGATATGTTAGGTAAAATCGGTGGATTAGTAGCTATTATAGGTGTCATAGTACTTCCAATCACATCAGGAGATACTTCACTAAGAGCTGCTAGACTTATGATAGCAGACGCCATAGGTTATGATCAGTCTAAACCATTAAATAGAGTTATACTAAGTGCATTTATATTTACTCCAGTTATAGCTATATTAATATTTGCAAAGATTGATGCTAAGGGATTCAATATATTATGGCAATATTTTGCATGGGCAAACCAGACAATAGCTGTTTTTGCTTTTGCAATGATTTCATTATATTTATATAAATTAAAGAAGCCATACATAATTTCTTTAATACCAGGTATGTTCTATACATTCATTATTTCATCTTATTTATTAGGTGCTAAAATTGGATTTAATGTACCTCAGAATATAGCAAATATAGTGGGTGTAGTACTTGCTATAATATATGCTTATTTAATTGTAAAAGCAGGCAAGAAATCTTTACAAAATAGTGAAAGATTGGCAGCATAATAATACTTATAATCTTAAAAACCTCCAGTTATCTGGGGGTTTTTTCTTGAATTAAATAGACTTGTTTACATATTTAAGCATTAAAGTTAAAATATAAGCTAGAGGTAAAATATTTAGAAGGAGTTTGGCATGAAAAAATTAGAAGAAAATATAGAAAAATTATATAAGGATTTATTTTTGTGTGAATCTCAATCTATGCAGTATTTGATATTAATAGGAAGTAAGGTTATAGAATTAAATCAAAATAATAATATTATAGTAAATATAGACAGACTATATGATGAATTTGTGTATTTTAAATATTACCATAGAGAAAAAGTTAACTATGGAATAAAATTTTTTATTCCTTTAATGTTAGTTTCAAGAAATTTCCAAGCTTATGAATATACACTAATTGATTATTTAGACAAGTATACTAGATTTTTCTTTATTGAAGATAAAAAAAACACTTA
This sequence comes from Peptostreptococcus equinus, assembly GCF_027125355.1. NCBI lineage: Bacteria > Bacillati > Bacillota > Clostridia > Peptostreptococcales > Peptostreptococcaceae > Peptostreptococcus > Peptostreptococcus equinus. Next base: position 308,216 of record NZ_CP114052.1, read on the forward strand.
TTTTTTAGATATTATGACTTTAGATATTTTAATTAGATCCCTAATTATAGATAGAAATTTTATGAAAAATAGTGATAAATATGAAGAATTTATTTCAAAATTACTGGATAAGGTTAAGGAATATAATCCACAAGGTATTAGTAAAAAAGATATGATACATTTTCAGCTTGAAAAAATAAAATATATAGAAGATATACATAAAATTGAATGGAATGAGTTTTATTCTAGATTCAAAGTATTAGAAATTATAAATAGATTGAAGAACACAGAAGAAAGAAAAGTAGACAAAGATGTTTTCAAGTTAAGAGAACAAACTATATTATTTTATTATTTTATCAATTTTATAGACAATCAAAATATATCAAAAAATGAAAATACAAACTTGTGTATGGAAAATAGTAGCAATACATTCACAAAGGACTTTATAGAATCTATGGGCAAATATATCATAAAACTAAGAAATAAAGCTGTGAGTAAAAATAAATATGAAAGAATTGGACAAAAGCCTAATCCTAGAAATTTTGTGTCTTATAGGGTGGGTAAAGAATTTACAGATCCCATATTAAATAATTCTAAAATTATAGAAAAAGAAATTGAAAATGATGAATGCAAAATGAAATTGAGTACTAAGACAGGTATTTATGAATTTATTTTGCCAATTAAAACAAAATAGGTGGTGATTAGGTGAAAGTATTGTTGAGCACCTTAAATTCCAAATTCATACATACCAATCTGGCTATTAGGTATATTAGAGAATACTCAAGAGATTTGGAAGGTAAGGAATATAAGGTTGATTTAAAAGAATATACCATAAATAATTCTATAGATTATATAATAAAAGATATATATAAAAGAAAAATTGATATTTTAGCCATGTCAACATATATATGGAACATAGAAGATACTATTAGATTATGTGAAAACCTAAAAAAAATAAATCCTGATTTAATAATAATATTGGGTGGTCCGGAAGTTTCATATGATTATATTGATTCAATAAATAAGTATAAATGTATAGATTATATATTATATGGAGAAGGCGAAAGAATTTATAGAGAGTTGATTGAGAATTTGCTAGGAAAAATTGATATAAGTAAGGTTCGAGGTATTGCATATAGAAAAGGGGGCTATGCAGTAGAGAACCCTCCTATGCCTTTGATAGAAAATTTAAATGATATACCAAGTCCTTACGAAAATATAGATGTACGCGAGTATGAAAATAAAATAGTATATTTTGAATCATCTAGAGGATGTCCTTTTAATTGTCAATATTGTTTGTCATCAGCTATTAAAGGACTTAGGTACTTCTCTACTGATAGGATAAAAAGAGATTTAAAAAATTTAATAGATGCAAGGGTATCTCAAATAAAATTTATAGATAGAACTTTTAATGCAAATAGAGAGATTGCAAAAAATATAATGAGATTTTTGATGGAAAACGACAATGGAATTACGACTTATCATTTTGAAGTCACAGCTCATTTGATTGATGATGATATGTTGCATTTTTTAAAAAATTGTAAACCAGGTCTATTCCAGTTTGAAATAGGTGTACAATCTACAAATCTACAAACATTAAAAGCAGTTGGAAGATATGATGATTTCAAAAGATTAACAAAGGTAGTAAACACAATTAGTTCATATAGGAATATTCATCAACACTTGGATCTTATAGCCGGGCTGCCATATGAAGATTTTGACAGATTTTCACAGTCTTTTGATGATGTATTCAGCTTAAAGTCTCAATGCTTACAGCTTGGTTTTTTAAAAATGATAAAGGGAACAGGGATTAGAGAGCGGTCAGATGAATTTGATTATGTGTATAAGGACTATCCTCCATATGAGATATTATCTAATAAATTTATGACATATGAACAAATTTTAGAATTAAAGGATATAGAAGAAATATTGGAAATTTATTATAATTCGAGGAATTTTTCTTTATCTATAGAATACTTACTAGAGAGATATTATGATAGTCCATTTAAATTTTTTAGGGAAATGGCTTCATATTTTAATGAAAATGGATACTTTGATTTAGCTAATGCAAAAAATAAATTATATGAAATTTTACTAGATTTTGCTAAAGAAAGAGTATTTAAATCTAAAAATAAATTAATAGAAAATGATATTTTTAATGAAGTAGTAAAGTTTGACTATATATCTATTGGAAAGGTAACTAGTCTGCCAGTGTTTTTAAATAGGATAGATGTAAATGATTATAAAAACAAAGGACATAAATTCTTGCAAATAGAGGAGAATCAAGTAAAGTATACACCTAATAATGAATTTCAAGCAGCTAAAAATATAATAAGGCATGTTCACTTTGAAGAATTTAAGTACAATATTATGGATATTAAAAAGGATTTAAAATGTAAAATTGAACAAAGGCAAAATACAATTTTATTCTATTACAATATAGATAAAATATTTGAAAAATCATATGCTTATGAGGTAATTCTACCTTAAAATAAATTACTGTGTTATAATAGGGTGTTATAGTTTTGAAAAGAGGTAAATTATGAAAAATAGAATAGAAAAATACATATTAGAAAAGTCTGAGGAATTGGTCTTTATTACAATAAATGAATCAAGCGAATTGAATTTGCCAGGCTATGAAATACCCGAAGAAGGATTAAAACTTCCTATAAAAAGTTCTGTATTAGTAAACTCAATAAAAGATAATAAGGCACAGGAAGAATTAAATTTAGTGTCAATAGTAGATGCTGTCCTATTTTTACAGGGCATAGATAGCGGTTTTTTATACAATGATGAATATGATAAATTTATTCAAGCTTTTTCCCAAAGAATGAATTTCAAGCCTTTAGAATATTTGGGGTATATGTCTCAAGAAGCATATAATAGAGGAGAAGTAAGTGATGCACTAGTATACATAAAATCATATCTAAGAAGAGATGATAAGGACACGATGGCACTTTATCAGTATGCTATTATTTGTCAAGAATTAAGTATGAGATACCAAAAAGACGAGGATATAAAAGCTATGAATGATTTTTTGATAGAGGCATCTACTGCCCTTGAAAAAATAATAGACGTAAATCCGGAATTTGCTTTAGCATACTATCAGTTAGGTTTTCACTATTCAAATCAAAAACAATATGTGAAATCAAAATTAACATGGCAAAAAGCCATCGAATTGGGTTTAGAAGAGGAACTAAACTCTGAACTAATAGAAAATTTGGATAGGATGGAATTTAAAGTTCAGTATGAAGAGGGATACAATCTAGTATTCCAAGGTAATGCTGAAGAAGGGCTTGAGAAGTTACGTCCCTTAGAAGACGAAAATCCGGATTGGTGGAATTTATTATTTGTAATAAGCCTTGCATACAAATCTCTTGGAGAGAATACAAAGGCAAAATCTTATTTGGAAAAGATATTAATTATAAGACCAACTCAGGTAGATACATTAGTAGAACTAGCTTTATCTTATGCAGAGGAAGGTAATCTAAATCAGTCAATTGAGTTATTGGCAAAGGCAAGTAAAATTAAAAAAGATAATCCAGAAATATTATGTAACTTAGGAATGGCATATTTACATAATGGAGATTATGATAATGCAAAATACTATATAGAAAGAGCTTATGAAATTGATCCAACTGATCAAGTTACAATTGCTTGTATGAGTCAGATATAATTTTGCGTGGATATGTGTATTATTAAATTTGACTAAGGATATTTATAAATAGACTTATTACAGTTTTAATATTTAAATTATGTTATAATTATTTTAAAACAAAATGAGGGGGGTAAGTCTATGAAAATTAATAAAATTAGATTTAAAAGAATAGCTATAAAAATGATTTCATTGTCTATGGCTATTTCTTTATGTTTAGGTACATTTTCTTCTAGTGCAACAAATACATTTATTAGAGTAAATGGAAATGATAGGTATGAAACATCTAAACTAACATCTGAATACATGAATTCAGATGTTTTAGTTCTTGCGAGTGGATCATCTTTTGCAGATGCTCTAAGTGCGGTAAATATTTGCAATAAATATAATGCAAAGTTATTATTAGTAAGAGGTGATGAAAACTTAAGAGATTATATTAAAAAAGCAAATTTTAAGAAAATATATATAGTAGGTGGAAACTCAACAATATCAGCTCAAATTGAAGAAAATATAAAAGGGATTAATATAGAAATAAAAAGATTAGCTGGTATTGATAGATATGCTACTAATTTAGAAACATTGAAAGATACTAAATATAAAAATTTAGGTTTAGCTGATGGAACTAATTATGCAGATGCTTTAAGTTCTTCAAAGTTTTTAAAAGAAAAAGAACTTGGACTTATGTTGATTAATCCAAAAATCAACATATCCCTACCTGAAGGCATGAATGTATCTTACATTTTCGGAGGTGTAAATAGTGTTCCAGAAATAGGTAAGGGGCAGAGAATAGCAGGAAAAAATAGATATGATACATCTATTGAAATAGCAAGAATGACAGAAAGTATAAATATTACATATGTATCAGGAAGAGATTATGCGGATGCACTTAGTGCTGTAAATATTGCAAATAGTAGAAATAGTGATGTAGTATTAGTACCAATAACAAAAAATATATCAACTACAAACCTAAGCGCGGAAGCAGACGAAATTTATGTAGTAGGGGGTCAAGATTCTGTTTGGGAAGCAGCTGTAAATCAAGCGATTAAAGGTACAGAATTTGTGCAGATTGATGGCAAATATTCTTATATAACTGAAAATGAAAAAAATTACTTGATAGAAACTTCAACAAATAAAAAATTTAATTATAATGATACAAAAAATGGAATAATAAATTTAGATAGTAAGATGTATTTACTCAATACAGATAGTTCGATCAGAAGCGGATGGATTAAAAATGATTCACAAACATTCTACTCTGAACTAAAAACTGGATTTATAAGAGGTTGGAAAAAAATAGGCAACTCCATCTACTATTTTTCTCCAAGTGATTATCATATGTATTCAGGCGATATAATTCAGTCAACGGGTGAAGGAGCATACTGGTTTGGAATAAATGGAGAATTGAAAACAGGAACCAAGGCTCAGGGATATAGACGAAAGAGTGTGAAATGGTATGGTCCAAATAATATAGAGTTACAAAATGGTTGGCTGAGACAAGAAGATGCAAAATCAAGATTTAGAGGACAAGACATAGTGAATTTTGCTCTACAATATGATGGATTACCATTTAAATGGTACGGATCAGATTTAAGAGATTCCAGAGGTGTGTATTGCTGTGGAGCTGTTTATTCCGCTTATAAAGAGTTTGGAATTAGAATGATGGGCCCCAATGATATGAATATAAAATTAGAAGGTGGATACATTATGGTGAGGCTTCAATATCAAAAGGCAAATGAATATGGGTTCAAATATATACCTACGAACTTTAATAATATGAGACCTGGAGATATAAATTATTCTGCAGCTCCTAATGGAGGTGGATATAACCATGCAGCCCTTTATATAGGAAAGAATGGAGATAGACCAATGACAATACATGCCACACTAGCAGATGGATATGTTACAGAGCCTATGAGTATAATTACAAATACTTGGGGATATCATTATTTAAACACATTAAGATATATAAATTAATTGTATAAAAAATTTTCATAGGCATAAAAATATAATATTTTAAATTAATAAATTCTCCAAAAATTTGGAATAAAATACTTGATTATATATTATCGACCAAATTAAAAAATCCTATCTCAAAAGAGATAGGATTTTTTAATTTGGTAAGTTCATAAAACAATATAGTGTTTGACTTATTTTATGCTTATAATTAGCCGTAATTTTGACACAATATGAATATATGTTTAATTATTGGATATATATCTATTGCATTGAAAACTTTGGGAAATTAGTTTAATAAAAAATAATTTAATTATTTTAAATAGAATAGTTTACTTTTTAAATAAAAACTGTTAAAATAATAAAAGTGAAATTGAGGCTAATATGAATCAAAAATATGGCTATAGTAAATCTAAATAAAGGTTAATTTTGTGTTTGAATTATTAATTATTTTATTAAATATAATAAAGTATGAAAAGTAATAAATAGAAATAATAAGTATAAAATAATTATAATTCAAAAAATAAAAGTCTGAAGTTTATCTTATTAAAATCTATTAGCAGGCAAATAAAAAATGAAAAGGAGTAAAAGCAATGAGTAATTCAAGGAAAGAAAAGAGAAGGTTTTTAAGGTTTATTTCTACCTTCTTGGCATTTGTAATGATGCTTACAATTTTAGCGCCTCTAGTATCAAGAGCAGCAGATGTCGATAATACAACTGATACAGTAACATTACATAAAATGGTATTAGATGATGCTAGTATATCTAGTGACAAGTTCCCAGGAACTACAGGTTTAGATGGAACTGTGTACCAAGGAGGTCAAATAGCAGATACTGCAAAGTATTTTGGGCAAAATTCAAAAGAAGTGTCAGGGGTATACTTTGCCTTAAAATTTGCAGATGACTATTCAGATTCTACTCTTAGAGGTCAATATGTAAAAAAGGATACAGATAATCTGACACCAAAAAAACCACTTGAGGGAACTAATGACATTACACAAGCCGTAGGAGGTCTAACACAAAACCAAGGTATTGAATTTAAGACTAGTGGATTAAGAGGTAAATTTGTCATTGTTGAAGATAGAACAAAGTCAACATATAAAGGTGATGACAATAATAAGGAATTAACAAAGATGAAAGCCGTTCCAGTTGAACTTACTTTACCTATAGTTGATAAGACTGGTGTAGTTAAGGTAGCACATGTATATCCAAAAAATACTGAGAATGCACCTACTACAACTAAGAAGTTCAATAAAGAATTCACTAATAAAATATCAGTAGAAAATACAGAAATACCAAGTATAAGTGTGGGTGATGAAGTACCTTATATAATTAATTCTACAATATCTGAAGGATCTACATATAAGACTTTACAGTGGCGTGATGAAATGTCAAAAGGATTAACATTTAATAAAAATGTAGTTATTAAAATGGATGGTTCTGTTTTTGGAACAGAAAACTACAATATAATAAATACTCAGCACGGATTTATACTTACATTGAATGCAACTGGTTTATCTAAAGTCGAAGCAGCTGCAAAAACTAAAGAAGTTAAATTCACGCTTGAATATTCAGCTACATTAAACAGTGAAGCTCAGGTAGATGTAAAACAACCAAATAAGGTTATATTTGATTGGGGTAATAGACCTACAGAAAACTCTACTCCTAAATCAGTTAATCCAAGTAACGGTAAAATAAAAGCTACAAAAACTTGGGGTGAAGGAACAGTTCAAAAAGAAGTAACATTCGAATTATATAAAGAAAGTGATGGTAAATTAATCAATTCTAAGACTACTACAACTGGTTCAGTAGAATTTGACAATTTATCAGATACAGAAAAGTACTATGTAATAGAAAAATATGTCGATGGAACAGTAATACCTAATTACTCTAGCTCTACTGCAGGGGATGTACAAATAAAGAATGAAAAAAATCCTAATCCTAAACCAATAGAGCCAGAACCAGTAAGTGTAATAACTCATGGTAAAAAGTTTGTGAAAACTAACAACGAAAAACCAGGTAATGCTACAAAGCCACTAGTTGGAGCTGAATTTGTGGTTACTAATAATGAAGGTAAGTTCCTAACTTATAAGTCTGACTCGCAGATGACTGATGAGAAAAACGCATATGAACAAGCAGAAAAAGAGTATAGAGATGAACTCGCAAAAGTAAAAATTGATGAAAATGATACGCTTGTATATGAATCTGGTGCAAGTGCTGAAACTATAAAGCAGAAAAAAGATGCACGCGATTTGGCATATAAAAAGGCTAAATTATTCTATGAGTGGAAAGAAATTCAAGCTACTAGTAATGAAGAATTATCTAATAATACAGTCAACAAGCTAGTAAAACTAATATCTAATGATAAGGGTCAGTTTGAAGTGATTGGTTTATCAAAAGGTGAATACACATTAAGAGAAATTAAAGCACCAAATGGATATGCACTTACATCAACACAAGAGTTTAAGTTCAATGTTGATTACAATACATATACTAGTGCAGGAGATATAGACTACGATAATGCTAATACAACTGATAAGAAAGATGCAATGCAGATTAGAAATAATAGAATTTCAATACCAATGACAGGTGGTATAGGATCTATTATTGTTGTAGTTGCTGGTATAGCAATAGTTGCAGCTGGTGTATATCTTAAAAAGAGAACTTCTAGTATAGAATAATACTAAAATATATGAGTTGCCGAGTTTTTCGGCTTCTCAACAAAAAGTTGAATAAAAAGTATTCAACTTTTTGTTGAGAAAAAGTATAATTTTGAATTTCAAAAATCGTAAATAGATAGGATAGAGGAGAGTTTTAATGAAAAAAAATAAGTGTATTTTAGCTATTATGACTACTTTAGTAGTTGCGTTGACCTTTGTGGCAACAAAAATTCCGGTGGCCAAAGCCATGGAAAATCAAAGTTCATTATCGATTGAATACGTAAATACAGAAAAAGACGTAAGTGGAAAGAAATTTGGACTAGTGAAAATTAGTGATAACACTGATTTTTTTGACAGCGAGAAAAAAGAAAAAATGTTGGAATTAGAAAAATTGGATTTAGATACAATTTTAAAAAAATATTCAGCTAAAGATTTGATAGTAGCACCTGATACGGACGAATATGGAAAAGCTAGCATAAATAATATAGACAAAGGTTCATATTATTTGATAGGAATTGAAAAAAAAGATAAGAAATGGGAAAAGATAAATTTTGCAATACCTTCAATAGTCACAATAAAAACAGAAAAATCAGAGACATGGGTATTTCCTAAGTCAAATGAAGAGCAATTAGCAGGCAAAGATAAGTTAGATGTAGAAAAAGTGTGGGTTGGAGGAAAATTAAGTAAGGTAGAAGTTCATTTATACGCAAATGACAAAAAGATAAATGAAGTAGAACTTAATGAAGGAAATCAATGGAAATTCTCTTTCAAAAACCTTGATAGGATAGACCAGAACGGAAAAGATATAAAATATTTAGTGAAAGAGATAGTGCCATCAGGATACGTTTCAAGTCAAAAATATAATGAAAAAACTAATACATATATAATTACTAATACAAAAGAAAATAACGGCAAGAACGAAAGTGGCATTAATGAAAATAATGTTAATAAGGCAAATAACAACAATTCTAAAAATTTAGGCTCACTTATAAAAACAGGAGATAATTTAATTTATTTATTGATTGGTGTTGGTATTATAATGATGGCTATAGGTTATAAAATCTATAAAAAGGTAAGATAAAGAGGTAGAAATTTGAATAATATAGATAAAGGCAGTCATTTAAAAGAACATGAGAAAAAAATAAATATAAAAAAAAATAATAATAAAGTTAAGAAAAAAAAATCTAAAGTAATCAACTATATAGTCAACTCAATGATTATCGTTGGGATTTTAGTAGTGTCATACCCTTTTCTAAGTCAAAGCTATTATTCTTATTTATCTAAACAAAATGTAGAAGATTTTAATGAGGAAACGAAAAAATTAACTTCAAAAGAAGTAGAAGAAAGAATGACTTTGGCAAAAGCATATAATGATTCTTTAACCAACAACACAGTTTTTGATCCATATACAAAAAAGAGATTAGATGAAGGAAGAAAGTCATATGCAAAGATGTTGGAAATAAATGAGAAGATTGGACATGTATCTATACCAAAAATAAAAGAGGATTTGCCTATTTATGCTGGTACTACAGAAAAAGTACTTCAAAAAGGTGTAGGGCATATGGAAAATACATCTCTTCCTATAGGAGGAAAGGGCACACATTCAGTATTGACAGCTCATACGGGATTGCCAAACAACAGGTTATTCACTGATTTAATTAAATTAAAAATTGGAGATACTTTTTATATTACTAATATAAAAGGGACAATAGCCTATAAAGTTGATCAAATAAAAGTAGTATTACCTACACAGTTTGGAGATTTAGCTATTGATACCAACAAAGACTATGTTACTTTGTTGACATGTACTCCATATATGATAAATACACATAGATTATTAGTTAGAGGACATAGAATCCCATATAATCAAGACAAAAAGAATAAAGAAGAAAGTAAATATAAATTTTCAGCTTTAATAAAAATAGGAATAGTGATACTAGTTTTATTGTTATTAGTGTATTTGCTTTTGAGAAGGAATAAAAAGAAAAAAAGTGTTAAGTAAGGATATATTAAAATGCAAAAAAATAATCTATTAGTAAAATTTGAAAAAATTTACATAAATAAATTTCTAAAATCTAATAATCGCTTTGTGAAAACTTTAAAAAAATATGGATGGATATTAATTATTGTTCTGGGTTTGTTAATTATGGTATATCCAATGGCTAGTCAAAAGTACTATCAAATCTTACAGACTCAAGAGGTAAATGATTTTGATCAAAGGGCAAAAAAATTGATAAATAGTGATGCAGAAAAAAGAATTAAACTAGCGACAGCATACAATCAGACTTTAAAGCCAGAAAAGATCGGTGATCCATTTAGTGAAATACAGAAAAAAGGAATAGCAGAATATGCGAGAATGTTGGAAGTTCATGAAAAGATAGGTCATATAAAAATACCTAAGATAAATCAAGATATAATCATAAAAGCAGGTACTAATGAAAAAGTTCTTCAACAGGGTGCTGGTCATTTTCAAGGAACAAGTCTACCAGTCGGAGGACCTAGTACGCATACTGTAATAACAGCTCATAGAGGTCTACCATCAGCTAGATTATTCACTGATTTGAACAAGATGGAAATAGGAGACATATTTTATATTGTAAATATAAAAGAAAAACTCGCATATAAAGTAGATAAAATCACTACAGTAGAGCCATCTGATTTTAGGCCTATTAAAATAGTAAAAGATAAAGATTATGCGACATTACTAACATGCACTCCATATATGATAAATACACATAGGTTATTGGTAAGAGGCCATAGAATACCCCTACCTGATGCAAAGCTAGTGAAAGAACAAGAGAAAAAAGGAATATTAGAAAAATATAAATCAATATTTATTTTCTTGATAATATTGTCCTTATTAGCAATATTTTTTAGGAAAAATAGGAAAGTTATAGAACTAATAAGAATTATAAAAAAATAAAAAAAGTATTTACTGACGTATATACTTGTAAGGGAAATAAAATGAAAAAAAACACAATGAAAATTTTCGCATTGACGATATTTTTGCTTGGATTATTACTAGTTGCTTATCCGTTTATTAGTATGTCTATAGATGATTATGGTCAGGCTAATAAGAATGAAAAATTTAATAATTTAATTTCAAAAGATAAGAGTATTAGTAATAAATTATCAAAACTTGAAAAATTGAACAAGAAAAATATCAAAGATGAAGATTTTCAATTGGAAAATGTATTTACAAGTAAAGATGTAGATAATAAACAATCTAAGTACTCAAAGCTCGGAATTAACACGAACGATAAAGTTGGATACGTATCAATACCAAAGCTTGGACAGTCTTTTGATCTATATTTAGATGCAAATTATGAAAAGATTGCAAGGGGTGTTGCAGTATTAAAGGAATCTGATCCACCAATTGGAGGGGCAGGTAAGAGAACTGTAATAGCAGGTCATGACGGATACTATAACAGGATATTTTTTATGCATATAAAAAAGCTGGATAGAGGTGACAAAATAATTATAAAATTCTTAAATAAAACATTAGTATACTCTGTATATGAAAAAGAAATAATTAATCCAACAGATTTTGACAAGATTAAAGCTATAGAAAATAAAGATGTTTTGACTCTACTTACATGTACGCAAAGACCATATTATAATAAAAGATTAATTGTAAGTGCAATTCGAGATGTTAAAAATGAAAATAGTCCTAAAACAACAGATAATGGTTTGTTCACATATTTAGGAAATGATAAGGTACCAATGAATATAAAGCTTAGAAAAATGGGACCATATTTGATAAGTTTGGTATTTTTTATATTGATTATAAAGATATTAATAAAAATGTATAAATTGATTGAGGATAGAGAAAAATAAATGAGGAGGGATGAAGTTGAAAATATTAAGAAAAATTATAATAATAACCTTGATAATGCTTATGTCAATAGGAAATATACCGACAAAAATGTGGTCAGATATTTACAATAAGGTACAGGCAGAGACAGTAAATTACGGTAAGCTAGTAGTAAATAAAGTGAATGAAAACCAAGATAGTTTGGCAGGTGCGACATTTACACTAGAAGGACAAAATGGTTCTACATACAAGCAAACGCTAGGTGACAGTGAACAACTATCTAAATTTGAGTTCGCTAATTTACAACCAGGAACTTATGTATTGAAAGAAACTAAATCTCCACAGGATTACAAGATTTCAAATAAGGAATGGATAGTAGTAGTAAGAAGCGATGGTGGAGTATTTGTAGGAGAAAAAAGTGATAACATAACACCTATAGAAACAGGTGGAGTAAATGTTGGTTCTAAAATATCTTATACTGGTACTATGAAATATAATGATAGTCCTAGTGAAGGTGTTGTTGGTTCTATAGATGTTGGAACTGTAGAAAATGACATAAAAATAAATTTGAATTTTTCAACTAGCGAAAAAATCAACAGCGGTGACTATTTTGAATTAGAAGTTTCTGATACTTTGCACTATAATATGTTACAACCAGATAAATCAACATATCCAAATATTTATGGTTCGAATAATAAAATAATAGCTTATCCCACACTAGTTCAAGAAGATCCATCCAAAGGGACAGGTAAAGTAGTTAGATATACTTTTACTAGTAATGCAAGTACGTCTGACAAAATAAACTTTTCACTTAACTTAGGTCATTCGGTAAATATGAATGTAGCTACACAAAATCAAAATTATAATTTTGAAGTAAAAGTTAGAGAAAGTTCGGATGCCGAAGTTGCTCAAACATGGGGAGTTAAATATGAGGATGTAAAAAGTTCAGGTAATCTAAATATAAAGGGTGCATTTTTATACACAAATGACCAATTAGGAAAGTATACACAATTATTTTATGTAAATACGGATAAAAATGATCTAGGAACTAACCCAAAGTTAACTGTATTTCCAACAGATTTGACTAGAATAAGCACTTTTAACACGGCAGATATAAGTAGTGCTAAAACAAAGGTAAATATATATATGCTTAAGAGTACTGATAGTTTATCTGATGCACCAATACTAGATAAGAGCAAGTTAGAAGATGTAAGTAGTAGTTTTACACCTACAATTACTGATGGCAAATTGGTAATAAATTTTCCTAATAATACAAAAGATACATATGTTGTTACTATTGATAGTGAAATGAAATATCCTGTGGATTCAACTGTTAAGACTGCGCTTGTACAGACAGGAGTACTTTCAAACTCTACAAATAAAATAGGTGAGAATTCGGGAATATCTACTAATGTTAGTACATCTTCTTCAGATATAATAGTTAAACCTAATAACAATGAATTAGTACTTAAAGTTATTAATAGCCCTATAAATTACGGTTCTTTTACAATTTTTAAAAAGGGTGATAGTCAAGAAAAGCTAAGCGGTGCTAAATTTAACTTAAAATCTGTAAGCGGAGATTATAATAATAGTCTAGAGTCAGATTCTCAAGATGGCAAGATTGTATTTGATAAGTTACCTCAGGGATCTTATATATTGACTGAAGAAACTCCACCAAATAATTATGATAAGACTGATGAAACTTGGAAAGTTAATGTAGACGAAAACGGAAAAACTAATATTATCAAAGATAAAGTAGATGGAAAATCTACAATAGATGGAACAAATTTAACTGTTATAAACATTAAAAAAATAACTGCTAATATTGAATTGAAAAAAACAACTAATGATGGAACTAGTTTAGCAGGTGCTAAATTTAACCTTAAAAAGGAAGGTGACCCTAGTTTTAATGCAGATAAAACATCAGAAAAAGATACAGGAAGAGTACTTTTTGACAACTTAAAACCAGGAGTATATGTACTTACAGAAACAGAGCCACCGAGTGGATATAAAGAGATTACATCTGAGACTAGATTTTATGTTAAGGATGATGGTAGTGTGGTTGAATTAAAAAAAACTGATAGTGGAAGTACGGTAGAGGAAGCTGTTGTTCAGCCAATCAAAATAGTAAATGAATTGATACCTCCACCAGTAGTGGAGAAAGACAAAGGTCAATTTATTATAAATAAGACTTCTTTGGGTGAACTTATTTCGGGAGCTACATTTGATTTATACGATGGAAAGTATACAGAGTTGACTGATCAATCAGCTCCTATTAATTTAGATGCAAAGGGCATCTATAGAGGGGAAATCAGTAAGGGAAAAATTGAGTTTAGAAATTTACCATCTGGCGTTTATACATTGAAAGAAACTAAGGCTCCAAATGGCTATATAGGTACGGATAGAACTTGGACTGTAAATGTATATGAGAATGGTTATACTAAACTGACAGAAAATCCATTAAGTGTACAAAAAGATGATCCTAACCAGATAAATGGAGTTGATTTGTCAGATAAAATAACTATATCAAATTATAAGTTTTCTTATTATCCAAGGGGTGGTAATCAAGAGAGTACTACAAATACAATATATCCTAATCAGAGTGGAAGACTTGGAATACAATTTTCTGGAACTGTAATTGATGGAGCTAATGTCAGCGAAGGCGATTATTTTGATGTCGTCTTGGATCCGAAGGTTGATAATAAAGGTATAGATCCATATACAGCACCAATAGTAATATATGGTGATAATAATCAACCGCTTGCTATAGGAGAGTTATTGGATAATACAAATACAATTAGATTCAAATTTACTAATTTTGTTTATGGTTTAAATAAAATAAACTTTAATGTGAATTTCCCTTTATTCATAAATCGTAATTTAGTCAAAAATAATCAGTACATTAGTATAACAAATAAGTTGGCAAATACAAATTATAGTGAAAACATAAATATTGACTATGAAGGTTATGGATCTGCAAGAACATCAAATTTAGGTGGTTTGATTACAGAATATGATGAAACAAATGGTACGTTTACACAGTATTTATATGTAAACCCACTAAGATTAGGTGCATTCAATACACTTGTATCAATATACGATTATCACTATGAAAAAGAATACGGACTGGACAGTTCTGCGGATATAAAAAATATAGTGATTTTTGATACAAATGGAAAGAATCCTCCTGCAAGTTATGGAGTGGATACAAGCGAATATACAGATGTGACTAAAAATTTTACGGTATCGGGTCCAATATCATATCAGTATGGGGGTACTAGGTATGATATTAACTTTGGGAGTTATGCCTACCAAAAAACATATGTTGTGAAAATAACAGGTAATGTCGATAAAACAGGTAAAGATTTGCATTTGAAGGCTTTTATGGATTCAAGTGATTACTATTCTTATAGAGGAGTCTACTCTTTTGAAACGGGTGTTGAAGTTACTCCAGCAAACGGTACTGGTAATGGTGAAACACAAGAAATAATACCAGAAATAAATGTAGAAAATAAGAAATTGCCAGAATATCCGCACACTGGAGGAAATGGTACGTATTTATATACAATATTTGGTGCGTTGATACTTGCACTTGGTTTTTTCTCAAAAAGTTTTTACATAAAAACATATAAATAAATCATTTTGAAAGAGTAAATATTTACAGATAATATATATACTTTTTGCAATTTCTTTATAAAAAAGAAAATTATTGTTGACAATGATAAAAAAAACTAATATAATAAAAATCAACAAAATAAAGCCGATGATAAAGAGAGTAACATAAGTGGATTTTCAGCGAGTCGAAGTTTGGTGTGAGTTCGATATTGAAGTTTATAGTGAAGAGAGCTTTTGAGGTTGCTATAGGAAATTATAGTATTATAGCAGGTCAGCCCGCCTTAAGGGTTTGAGAGGGTAGTATTTATTCTATCAATAAGAGTGGTAACGCGGAATTTTCGTCTCTTGGACTTTTGTCCAAGAGGCTTTTTTTATATCATGATTATTGCATTATTTTAATCCGGATGAGATAGTGTTTAGAATTATACACCAATAAGAGTGGTACCACGGAAATTTTCGTCTCTTAGGCTTACAGCCTAAGAGGCTTTTTTGATTTAAGAAAATTCAATTAAGAAGAAATTATATTAGTTAGGAGATAGAGATGAAAAAAATATTAAAAAAACTTAGTAAAATAATGTGTCTAGCATTGGTATTATGCCTTTGTATACTGTCAGTTGGATGTGGATCAAAAGATAAAAATGAATCAGCTTTAAAAGCTATAAAAGACAAAAAAGTGTTGGTAGTGGGTACAGCTCCAGGATATCCACCTTTTGAATTTGCAACATCTAAGGATGGAAATAGTAAGGTAGTTGGAGCTGATATAGATCTCGCACAAAAATTGGCAGATAAAATAGGAGTAAAATTGGAAATTAAATCAATGGAATTTGATGCCTTACTTCCAGCTTTACAAGCAGGAAAAATAGATATAGCGATAACAGCAATGACACCTACAGAGGAACGTAAAAAAGCAGTAGATTTTTCACAAGTATACTTTGATGGAACTAACTCAGTGATTATAAGTGATTCAAATAAGTCAAAATTAGCTAATGAAGATGATTTGAAAAATTTAAAAATTGGTGTTCAAAAAGGAAGTACACAAGAAATTTACGCTAAAAACAAATTAAAAGCAAAGACTGTAAAATCATTACCTGCAGTACCTGACTTAGTTAGTGATTTGAAAAATGGAAATATAGATGCTGTTGTAGTTAGTACAGTAGTTGGTCAAATTAATGTAAAACAATATCAAGGTGTAAAATTAGCTCAAGGTTTAGAACTTAAATCATATTCAGGTGGAGAACAAGCTGCAATGGCATTTAAGAAAGGAAATAATAAAGAACTAATTCAACAAGCAAATAATTTGATAAAAGAATTAAAGGATAGTGGAGAATATCAAAAGATATTAGACAAAAATATAGAGATTGCAAGTCAAACAAGTAAGTAAAATTTAGCATAGAAAATTTAGCTAAAAGCAATAAAAATCTAAAAAGTAAAATAATGAAAAAATTTATAAAAGTAGTAATAAACAAAAGAAAATAATAGGATAATTAGGAGGAAAATATAATGACAAAAATAGTATTAGCATATTCAGGTGGATTAGACACATCAGTAATCATACCTTGGTTAAAGGAAAACTATGAAGGTAGCGAAGTAATAGCTGTATGCGGAGATGTAGGACAGGGTGATGAATTAAATGCAGTATATGATAAGGCCTTAAAAAGTGGAGCAAGTAAATGTTATATAGCAGATTTAAAAGAGGAGTTTGTAGCTGATTATGTATTTCCAGTTATAAAATCAGGTGCAAAATATGAAGGAAAGTACTTGCTTGGAACTTGTTGTGCTAGACCCTTAATAGCAAAAGCTTTAGTAGAGGTTGCAGAAAAAGAAGGAGCAGAGTATATATGCCACGGAGCAACTGGTAAGGGTAATGATCAGGTAAGATTTGAGCTGGGAGTAAAAGCTCTTAATCCAGATATAAAAATCATTGCACCATGGAGAGTTTGGGACATAAAATCTCGTGAAGACGCTATAGACTATGCTAATGAACATGGAATTGAAGTACCTGTAACAAAGAAGCGCCCATATAGTATGGATAGAAATGTACTTCATTTGAGTCACGAAGGTGGGGACTTAGAAAATCCTGAAAATGAACCAATTTCTGACCTTTGCTTAATTTGCAATAATCCAGAAGATGCACCAGATAAGCCAGAATATATAACTATAGATTATGTAAAAGGTAATCCTGTAGCAATAAATGGAAAAGAATTAAAGCCACTAGAATTGTTGGAAAAAGCTAATGAAATTGCAGCTAAACATGGAATAGGAATTTTAGATATGGTTGAAAATCGTCTAGTGGGAATGAAATCTAGGGGGGTATATGAGACTCCAGGGGGAACACTTTTATTTGAAGCACATAAAGCTCTAGAAAGTTTAACTTTAGACAGAAATACAGCTTCATATAAATCACAAGTAGCTATAAAATATTCAGAGCTTGTATATGATGGACTTTGGTTTACACCTCTAAAAAATGCTTTAGATGCCTTTGTAGATTCTACTCAAGAAACTTGTACAGGACAAGTAAAGATGAAATTATATAAAGGAAATTGCCACAGTGCAGGAATGACATCTCCATATTCATTATATAGTGAAGAAATAGCAACATTTGGAGAAGATAATGTATATGATCAAGCAGATGCAGAAGGTTTTATAAATTTATTTGGTTTACCTCTAAAGGTAAATGCTATGATGAAAAAGAAAAATAATATGAAGTAAAACAAGTGATATTAAATAAGAATAAACATATTTATTGATATGAAAAATTATAGAGTCAAAAGGAGACATTTATGAAAAAGCTTTGGGGTGGAAGATTTGAAAAGGATACAAGTAAGCTTATGGAAGATTTTCATTCTTCCATAAGCTTTGATAAAAAATTATATCATTATGACATAATGGGAAGTATAGCTCATGCTGAAATGCTAGCTAAATGCAATATAATAGATCTTAAAGATTCTGAGGAAATTATAGAAGCTCTAAGAGAAATAGAAGATGATATAGAAAATGGACAAGTTGAATTTTCAGTATCGCAAGAAGACATACATATGAATATAGAGAGCCTCTTAATAGATAAAATTGGAGATACAGGAAAAAAATTACATACAGCTAGAAGTAGAAATGACCAAGTGGCATTGGATGTAAGACTTTATACTAGAGATGCAGTATTAGAATTAAAGGAACTGTTAAAAGACTGGCTAAAGGCTTTAATAAAACTTGCAGAGAACAATTTAGATACAATAATGCCTGGATATACGCACTTACAAAGGGCACAGCCAATAAGCCTAGCTCATACAGTAATGGCTCATGCAGAAATGGCAAAAAGAGATATTCAAAGGTTAGATGCATGGATGAATATTTATAATGTGATGCCTCTTGGATCTGGAGCCTTAGCTGGTACAACTTTTCCTATAGATAGAAATTATACATGCCAAAAATTAGGATTTGATTCAGCTTGTATGAATTCAATAGATGGAGTAAGTGATAGAGATTATATAATAGATATATTGGCAAATGCAAGTATAGGAATGATGCATTTAAGTAGATTTTGTGAAGAGTTGATATTATGGTCAAGTCAGGAATTTGATTTTATTGAAATAGATGACGAATTTGCCACAGGAAGTTCTATGATGCCACAAAAGAAAAATCCGGATGCAGCGGAATTGGTAAGAGGCAAGACTGGTAGAGTTTATGGTGATTTAATGAGCATACTTACCACTATGAAAGGCCTTCCTTTATCTTACAATAAGGATATGCAAGAAGATAAAGAAGTTTTATTTGATGGTATTGAAACATGGGAAAAATGTTTGAGAATAATGACTCCAATGATTACTTCTATGAAAATAAAAAAATATAATATGCTTGAAGCAGCTAAGGGTGGATATACAAATGCAACAGATTTAGCTGATTATCTTGTAAAGAAAGGTATAAGTTTTAGAGATGCACATAAAATTACTGGAGAAATAGTATTTTATTGCATAAGCAAAAATATATCTTTAGACCAACTTAATATTTTTGAGTACCAAGAGTTTTCTCAGAAAATTGAAGTTGATGTGTATGATTTTATAGATGTAAAAACTTGTGTATCAAATAGAAAGTCTATTGGAGGACCTGCAATAGAACAGGTTAAAAATAATATTAGAAATTTGAAAAGTTTTTTGAAATAAGTTATTGACAATTATTATCATTTAACCTATAATGAAAATATAAATTGATTGATATAAATAATCAATTGAAATAAAGATGAGGTAGGTTAATTATGACTAATAAAAAATTTGAACGTACATTGGCATATTTTTGTTCTCCTGTATTGTTAAATAAAAAAGTATCTAACTTAGTTTCTGTGTCAAAATCTGAGATACCTAACTTAAATACAGTAGTAGATTTATATAATGAAAAATTTAATAAATTTGGATTGGAAATTTCAAAAATATGCGAGTGCGATAATAGAATGCTTATTTTAGTTTATAAAAAAGCCTCTCTATTGGCTTACTTAAAGAGCGATCAAGTTCAGGCAATGCTTGCAAATTATGGATATAAAAATATAGATAATTTACAGTATTACATAAACAATTTGAGAATTAGAACAAGGGATTTCAATTTTCCGCATGAGATTGGTTTATTTCTAGGATATCCATACAATGATGTAGTAGGATTTATAGAAAATAAAGGTAAGAACTATGAGTACTGTGGTTATTGGAAGGTATATGAGAATACGAAGGGAGCAAAGAAATTATTTGACCTTTACGATAAACTTAGAATTTATTCTATAACCTTGTTAAATAGCGGTAAGTGTTTAGAGGAGATTTTATTTTGGCCTCATCTAAATAAATATGCATTATAGGAGGATTGAGTTATGAAGAAAATAGGTATTTTTTATTGGAGTGGAACTGGCAATACTGAAAGTATGGCCAATGCTATGGCAGACGGTCTAAAAGAAGCTGAAGTTGAATATGATTTAATAAATATTTCAACAGCAAATGCTAGTGTAAGCGACTATGAAAAGCTTATGTTTGGTTGCCCATCAATGGGTGTTGAGGAACTAGAGGAATCGGAGTTTGAACCATTTTTCCAAGAAGCTCAAAAGTCAATATCTGGTAAAGATGTAGCTTTATTTGGATCATATGGATGGGGTGATGGTGAATGGATGAGAACTTGGCAGGATAGAGTAAATGATGCCAATGCAAATTTATATGAAGATGAAGGCATGATTGTGAATGAAGAACCAGATGCTTCAGCTTTAGAAAAATGCAAGGCTTATTCAAAGGCTTTTGCACAGTCATAATAAATATAAATTAAGAGTAAATTATAAAAATAAGGTATGATTATACCGTGAATAATTAAGATAATAGATAGTATTTAAAAAAATAGTAAATATACAAAATTTAGAACTTAAAAACAAGTAAAATAGTTATTTGATGCAAATTGCATTGATATAAACAAATTTAATACCCTCATTTGTGTTGGAACATAAAAAGCTGGCTTTTAGCCAGTTTTTTTATTGACTTATATATTTTTTTTATATATACTATTATTATACATAAAAGCAATATAGTTCGTATAAATACGAACTATATTGCGGAATATTAAAAATAATATAAGTGAAAATCGTTTTAAATTATTTATTAAGGGGTTATAAACTTTAGGAGGTAAAATGTCATTTAAATCAGATATCGAAATAGCTCAAGAAGCAAAACCACAAAATATAGTAGAAATTGCAAAAAAAATAAATTTATCCGAAGACGATATTGAATTGTATGGTAAGTATAAGGCAAAGATTGATTATAATGTAGTCAATAGAGCTAAGAACAAAAATGGTAAGTTAATACTTACTACAGCCATAAATCCTACTCCAGCAGGAGAAGGTAAGACAACTACATCTATTGGATTAGCCGATGCTTTAGCAAAGTTGGATAAAAATGTAATTACAGCTCTTAGAGAACCTTCTATGGGTCCAGTATTTGGAGTAAAAGGTGGAGCCGCTGGTGGAGGATATGCCCAAGTAATACCTATGGAAGATATAAACCTACACTTTACAGGTGACATGCATGCTATTGGTGCTGCTAATAATTTACTTGCTGCTATGCTTGATAATCACGTTTATCAAGGAAATGAGCTAAACATTAATCCAAAAAGAATTACTTGGAGAAGATGTGTAGATATGAATGACAGACAACTAAGAAATATAGTAGATGGTCTTGGTAAAAAAGTAGATGGTGTTACTAGGGAAGATGGCTTTGATATAACAGTAGCATCAGAGGTAATGGCAACTTTTTGCCTATCTAATAACATAAGTGAGCTAAAAGAAAATCTAGGTAATATAGTAGTAGCATATGATTATAAGGGTAAACCAGTCACAGCGAGAGATTTAAAAGCTGATGGTGCAATGGCAGCAATATTAAAAGATGCATTAAAACCGAATTTAGTACAAACGTTGGAAGGAACACCTGCTATTATACATGGAGGACCATTTGCGAACATAGCACATGGATGTAACTCAATAATTGCTACTAAGATGGCACTTCATATGAGTGATTATGTGGTTACAGAAGCAGGATTTGGTGCAGATTTAGGTGCTGAAAAATTCCTAGATATCAAGTGTAGAAAGGCTGGTATTAGACCAGATGCTGTAGTAATAGTTGCTACTGTAAGAGCACTTAAATACAATGGCGGAGTTAAAAAAGAACAATTAAACGAGGAAAATCTAGAAGCATTAGAGTTAGGTCTTCCAAATTTGTTAAAGCACATAGAAAATATAACTCAGGTATACAAATTACCTGCAGTAGTGGCAATAAATAAATTTCCACTTGATACAGAAGCAGAATTAGAGCTTGTAAGAAATAAATGCAAGGAATTAAATGTAAATGTTGCTTTATCGGAAGTATGGGAAAAAGGTGGTCAAGGTGGTATAGAGGTCGCTGAGGAAGTTTTAAAATTAATAGACCAATCAGATAATAACTTTGAATATTGTTATACAAATGATATGTCTATAAGGGAAAAATTAGATGCAATATCTAGAAAAATTTATGGAGCAGATGGTGTAGACTACACTAAAGAAGCAGAAAAACAGATAGAAGAATTGGAATATTTAGGATTTGGAAAACTTCCTGTTTGTGTAGCCAAAACTCAATACTCATTGTCTGATGATCAGACAATGCTTGGTAGACCAAGAGGATTCAGAATTTTGGTAAGAGAAGCAAATGTATCTGCAGGTGCAGGATTTATAGTAGTATTAACTGGTGCTATTATGAAGATGCCTGGATTACCAAAATTACCAGCGGCTCAAAGAATAGATGTAGATGCAAGTGGAGTGATCTCAGGATTATTCTAGATTTTATAATTATGTTTTAAATTTAAAGAAATAAAATTTTTAAGTTTTATATAAACAATTTATCAAAAAAATGAAAAAAAGTTTGCCAAACAAAGGTAGACTTTTTTTATTTTATAAAGAGGTCGAAATTTTTTTATATATGACTTATAATTTATATTGTATACAATGGAGGTTTATATGGATAATAATAAAAAATATATAGATATGTCGTTAGAAGAATTTTCAAATATTTTAGCAGCTAAGACAACAATGCCAGGTGGAGGAAGTGCGGCAGCTTATGTAGCATCGCTTGGAAACTCTCTAGCATCTATGGTAGCTAATTTTACTATAGGTAAAAAAGCCTATCAAGAATATGATAAAAATATGGAGGCTATACTAAAAGATACAGAAAAGTTAAACTTAAGACTTTTAGAATTAGTAGATAAGGATGCAGAAGAATTTCTAAAACTTTCGGCAGCATATTCTTTGCCAAAGGGAAGTGAAGAAGAAAAAATATTAGCAGATAAAGAAAAGCAAAAATGTTTGAAGTTAACAGCTTCAGTGCCTATGGATTTACTAAAAGAATGCAAGAATATTGTGGATTTACATGAAAAGTTATCAATTATGGGATCAAAAATGCTTTTAAGTGATGTAGGTGTTGGAGTATTGATGGTAAGGTCAGCAGCTCTGAGTGCAAAAATAAATATCGCTATAAATATTAAATATATTTTGGATGAAGATTTTACAAAAAAATATGAGTCAGATATGCAAGTTCTTGTAAAATATATAGAAGAAAAATGTGATAAAATATATAATGAAATTTACTATAAAATATGTAAATAAGCATAAGAATTAATAATTTATAATGTAACATTTTTTAAAATAATAAAAAAGAAAAGAGGTAGTAATGGAAGAAAAATTAATGTTAGGTAAGACGGTGGCAGAACATCTTACAGATAATATAAAAGTAAAAGTTGAAGATTTAAAGTCTAAAAATATTAATCCTAAATTAGCAATTTTAAAGCTTGGTTCAAGGAAAGAAGATGATGCTTATCAAAGAGGAGCTATTTCTCGATGCGAAAAGTGTGGAATAGAAACCGAAATAGTTGAGTTAAGTGAACAGGCAAGTCAGGAAGAATATATAGAAGCACTTGATAAATTGAACAAGGATAATAGTATACATGGAATATTATGTTTTAGACCTTTACCAAAACATATTGATGAAGAAGTAGTTAAATATCACATAGCTGAGAATAAAGATGTAGATTGCTTTTCGCCCATAAATTTTGCGAAATTGATGTCAAATGATGAGACTGGATTTGCACCATGTACACCTATGGCTGTAATAGAAACTTTGAAATTTTACAAGGTAGATTTACAAGGTAAAAATATTTGTGTACTAGGAAGGTCAATGGTAGTAGGCAAACCTCTATCTATGTTATTATTAAATGAAGATGCCAGTGTAACTATATGTCACTCAAAGACAAAAGATCTAAATCAAATTTCTAGTAATGCAGACATAATAGTATCTTGTATGGGAAGAGCTAAAATGATAGATTCTTCATATATAGGCACAGATTCTATAGCTGTAGATGTAGGAATTAATTTCGATAAAAATGGAAAAATGTGTGGAGATATAAATCTAGATGATGTTATGGATAAAGTATCAATGATTACGCCTGTACCAAGAGGCATAGGAGCGGTAACTAGTACAATACTTGCCCAAAATACACTGAAGGCATGTATGCAAAAAAATAATATAAAATAAGGAGGAGATTTTTTGCTTTCTTATATTAGCAAAAAAATGAAAAAAAAGAAAATAGAAAAAGAAAAAAGAGAAATGTCAGGAATAGAAGAGATTTTGCATAGTAAAGCCAGAATAAAATATAGGATGATTATTCAATCTTTCTATATAGGAATACTGACATCTATAGTAATAGTATCTTATAGGGTATTTGGGGAAAAATTATTAGAAATGATGGCTACTCTATATAAAAATAGTATAGGAAATACTTTGAATCTATTTTTAATATTTATTGGACTAATCGCAATGTCTTTATTTGTTTCTTATTGCGTAAAAAAAGAACCTAATATTTCTGGATCTGGTATACCTCAAGTTGAAGGAAGTATAGGTAGAAAAATACAGACCAATTGGTTCACCGTATTGGTTTATAAATACTTAGGTGGTATAGTATCAATGGCAGCAGGTCTTTCAATTGGTAGAGAAGGTCCATCTGTACAAATGGGTGCAGCAATAGGTGAAGGCTATTCAAATTATAGAAATAAATTAGACTATGAACACAAGTATCTTTTAACTAGTGGGGCTTCTGCAGGTTTGGCAGCCGCATTTAATGCACCGCTTTCTGGAGTAATGTTTGCTTTAGAGGAAGTTCATAAAAATTTCTCACCGATAGTTTTATTATCAGCTATGGTATCTGCCATGACTGCAGATACATTAGCAAAATTTGTATTAGGATTTAAGCCAGCACTTCATTTCAGTAGATTACATATCATGCCTATAAAATATTACTGGACATTAATCATATTAGGAATTATATTGGGTTTGCTATCATATGTGTTCAATAAAGGTGTAGTAAAATCTAAGAAATTATATAAAAAAATGCCAATAAAAATGGAATTTAAGATAATGATACCATTTTTACTAAGCGCTTTAATTGGCATATATATGCCAATTCTTTTGGGTGGAGGTCATAGTCTTATTATGAGCCCACAATTATTAAAAATAGGCCTTATAAGTTTAATAATTTTGTTGGTAATGAAAATGCTATTAACTTTTATAGCTTTTGGGTCTGGAGTACCAGGTGGTATATTTTTTCCACTATTGGCAATAGGGGCCTTGATTGGTACAATAGTGGGATTTATATGTGTAAGTTATTTTAATATACCAAATAGATATTTGATAAATTTGACTATATTAGCTATGGCAGGTTATTTTGCAGCTACTGTAAAGGCACCTATAACAGGAATAATATTGATTTTCGAAATGACTGGATCATTTGGTCAACTCTTGCCTTTATCAATAGTGGTATTTATTTCATTGATGGTATCAGAGATTATTGGTGTGGAACCAGTATATGAAATGCTGTTAGAAAATATATTAGAAAATGATGAAGTTAAAAAAGTGAATAAAAGTGATAAAAAAACGCTATTGAATATTTCTGTATGCTTGGGTTCTGATGTCGAAGGAAAGTTAGTGTCAGAAGTTGATTGGCCAGAAGATATGTTGATAGTATCTATTCAAAGGGGTAATAAAGAAATATTACCTAGGGGTAGGACTATGATTATTGAAGGAGATATGATTAGTGTAGTTGTAAATAAAGATGAGTCAGCCTTGATGAGAGATTTCTTATTAGAAATATGCTCTTAGGACAAAGTTAGGAGGGAATATGGATATACTTAATAAGAATCAAAAAATAGCTGTAGAGCATGTAAGTGGTCCATGTTTAGTACTAGCAGGGCCTGGTTCAGGAAAAACAAGGGTTATAGCACATAGGATTATAAATTTAGTGAAAAATAAAAATGTAGCACCAACTAGAATTTTGGCAATTAGCTTTACCAAGGCTTCATCAATGGAGATGAAAGCTAGAACTTTGAAAATGGGCGTAGACAATGCTTTTAATAAAGTTAATTTTGGAACATTCCATGCTACATTTTTTAGAATTTTAAGAAAATATCAGGGGCTAGGTTTAGAGAGCATAATATCGGAAATAGACAGATATAAATTAATAAAATCTATTTTAAAACACTTAAATATAAGTGATTATAGTGATGATGACATAAATGATGTTTTATCTGAAATTTCTTATGTAAAAAATGAACTTATGAATTATATGGATTTTAATTCTCAAATTTTTAATAAAGATGAATTTCTAGAAATTTATAGACTATATGAAAAAGGAAAAAAGCAGTATAATAAGATAGATTTCGATGATATGTTGATTATGACATATGAGCTTTTAAACACAAATAATGATGTGCTATCAATAGTTAGACAAGTTTTTAAATATATATTGATAGATGAATTTCAAGATATTAATAGGGTTCAGTTTGAAACAATAAGGTTAATAGCACACCCTAATAATAATATTTTTGTGGTAGGTGATGAAGACCAAAGTATTTATGGGTTTAGAGGAGCCAGACCAGATTTTATGTTGAATTTCTCAAAATACTTCAAAGGCGCACAAGAAATTGTTCTAGATACAAATTATAGGTCAAAGAGAAATATTGTAGATTGTTCTCAAGGATTAATAAAAAATAATAAAGATAGATATGATAAAAATATAGTAGCAAAGAGCACAAATGAAGGTTTGATTAAGACTATTTATCCAAAAGATACAGATGATGAGGCTATATTTATAGGAAAAGAAATTTTAAATGTTGTAAATGATAAAAATGCTGGTTTTGAATATAGTGACTTTGCTGTTATATACAGAACTAATAGGCAAGCAAGAGCTTTTGTAGATGCATTTTTGGACCTTAGAATACCGTTTGTATTAAAGGATTCTGCAAAAACTATATATGATCATTGGGTTTCGCTTGATATATTAGCTTATCTAAGAATAGCGATGGATATTGGTACAACTGATGATTGGATTAGGATTATTAACAAACCATTTAGGTATGTTTCGAGAGATTCTATAAGTAAGGCCAGTAAAGGTCTAAACTTTTTTGATCAATTGATGGAAGATGATAGATTAAAATCATATCAGAAAAAAGACTTAAATGATTTGCTAGAAGATTTAAATTATATAAAAGGATTAGCACCAGGATATGCTATATCTTATATTAGGTCTACCTTGGATTATGATAGATATATTTTAGAATACTGTAATCAGAGAAAGATAAAATCAAAGCAGATAGTGGAAATTTTGGATGAGATTGAGACTTCGGCAAAGGTATATAAAACTAATCTCAAATTTTTTGAACATATTGATGAAGTTAGAGAAGAAGTAAAAATTAGAGCAAATAAAAACGCTAATCAAATAAACTCTGAAAGTCAACGAGATGGTGTAATATTATCTACTATGCATAGCTCAAAGGGACTTGAATTTAGAAATGTATACGTAGCAGGTGTAAACAAAGGAGTAATTCCATATAACAACAATGATGATGAAAATATGTCAAACTCAACTTTGGAAGAAGAGAGAAGATTATTATATGTTACAATTACTAGAGCTAAGGAAAATCTTACAATAAGTTCACCTCAAAAAAGATTCGGAAGAAAAATTGATAAGTCTGAGTTTTTAAAAGAAATAAAATTTAGCTAAAGCAAAAAATAAAAGTAGGATAAAAATATGAATAACAATTAAATTAATATAATTTATAAACAGATTATTTTTCTATATTAAATTATTAATTATCCATTGACAATCAAAATAAAAAGATTTATAATATATATCAATAAAATATAAATCTGAGACGAAGAGAGTAACTTAGATGAATTTACAGCGAGTAAGGGCGTTGGTGTGAGCCTTATATTGGATTCTATAGTGAAGAGAGCTTTTGAGATTGTCGTAAGAAATTTTAGTATTTCGACAGGTTTCCCGCCTTAAGGGTTTGAGTGGACATAATTTTTGTCAAAAAGAGTGGTAACGCGGTATATTCGTCTCTTGGTTTTTAACCAAGGGGCTTTTTTTATACAATGATGAAGATAGTGTCAAAAAGAGTGGTAACGCGGTATATTCGTCTCTTGGTTTTGACCAAGAGGCTATTTTTATGAAATGGGTTATAAAAACACCAAGGAAATCATTATAAAATTATTTTAAAAAGGAGAATTAAAATGAAAAAAGGTCTTAAGAAATTATTAGCTTTAAGTTTAGTTGCTGTAATGGCAGTAGGTATGGTTGGTTGTTGGTCTGATAAATATGCAGATACAGATGCACTAGATCAGATTAAAAAGAACGGTAAAATAATTGTTGGAACTTCACCAGATTATCCACCATTTGAATTTTTAGTGTCTGAAGGTGGTAAGAGCAAGGTAGTAGGTGCTGATATAGATATGGCACAAAAGTTAGCTGATAAAATGGGGGTAAAATTAGAAGTTAAAACAATGGATTTTGATGCTTTAATACCAGCTTTGCAGGCTGGAAAAGTAGATGCAGTAATTACAGGTATGTCACCAAATGAACAACGTAAAAAATCAGTAGATTTTTCTGAAATATACTTTAAGGGAGAAAATGGTGTATTAGTTGCAGAAAAAAATGTTAATAAAATAAAATCAGAAGATGAATTAAAGAAGATGAAACTAGGTGTTCAAAAAGGTTCTACTCAGGAAACTTATTTAAAAGATACATTAAAGCTTAAAGATTATAAAGCTTTAACAGCTGTTCCAGACTTAGCTATGGATTTAAAAAGTGGTAAGTTAGATGCGATAGTTTTAAACAGCAAGGTTGCAAAGATAAATGAAGGTAAATATGAAGGCATAAAGGTTGCGAATGTTAAGCTTACTGGCGGTGGAGAAGAAGAAGCCATGGCAATAGCTGTTAAAAAAGGAAACAATGCTAAGTTAATAAAGATGCTTAATGATGGAATTAAGGAATTAAATAAGAGTGGCGAATATGATAAGATATTGGCTAATGCCGTTGAAATGGTAAGCAAAGAAAAGAAATAATAGAAGTGATGTAGAGAAATAAGGAGATTAATTGATGGATTTTATAACAGAGTACTATGGTTCTTATTTATCAGGAACTGGGATAACAATAGGAATATCGTTCATAGCCCTATTTGTAGGATTTTTTGTAGGTTTGATTGCATGTATAGCTAGAATCTCAAATTCTAAAATTTTGAGATTTATATCAGGTGCATATATAGAAATAATTAGAGATACACCACTATTGGTACAGTTATCATTAATAGCATTCGGTTTACCGACTATTGGAATTAACTTTCCTAGTATATTTGGACTTAGTCCAGAGTTCTCAGCGGGAGCATTCGCCCTTACTCTTAACTCAGGTGCTTATATAGCAGAAATTATGCGTTCTGGTATACAGGCAGTTAATAAAGGGCAGATGGAGGCCAGTCGTTCACTTGGTTTAAATTATTGGCAGTCAATGAGACATGTTATAGTGCCTCAGGCTATAAAAAATATACTACCAGCACTAGCAAATGAGTTTGTAACACTTGTAAAAGAATCATCAATTGTTTCTTTTGTGGGAATTACTGATTTGATGTTTATATCAAACTCAATAAAGAACTCAACTTATAATGCCTTTGGACCTTATATATTTGCAGCTTTAATTTACTTTATAATAACATTTACACTTTCTAAGCTAGTTGGAGTATTAGAAAAGAAAATGTCTACAGATAGATAGGAGAAGGATATGAACGTAATTAATGAAAAAGAAACATTATTGAAATTAGATAATCTTCAAAAAAGCTTTGGAGACTTACAAGTATTAAAAGGTATAGATTTGGATATTAAAAAGGGCGAAATATTAGTAATAATTGGTCCATCAGGATCAGGTAAAAGTACGGTTCTAAGATGTATGAATTTGTTAGAAGTTCCAACTGGTGGAGATGTAATATTTGAAGGACATTCAATAACCAATCTAAAAACAATTGATAAAAATAGAGAAAAAATAGGTATGGTATTCCAGAATTTTAACCTATTTCCAAACAAGACTATTTTAGAAAATATCACACTTGCACCTATAAAGGTGAAGGGATTAAGTAAGGAAATGGCAACTGCAAAGGCAGAACAGTTACTTACTAGAGTAGGTTTAATAGATAAGATAAATTCATACCCAGGTCAACTATCAGGTGGACAGCAACAACGTATAGCAATAGCTAGAGCATTGGCAATGGAACCAGATATGATGTTATTTGATGAACCAACTTCTGCGCTTGACCCAGAAATGGTAAAAGAAGTTTTGGACGTAATAAAAGAACTTGCTATTGAGGGAATGACAATGGCAATAGTAACTCATGAAATGGGATTTGCTAAAGAAGTAGCTGATAGAGTGATATTTGTTGATGGGGGAAAGATAATGGAAGAAGGTACTCCTGAAGAAGTATTTAATAACCCAACAAGTGATAGAGCGAAAGATTTCTTTAATAAAATATTAATATAATTTGATAAAAATCCATTTAATCTCTGTGGTAAACAGAAACTTATCACAAAAAAACTGCTATAGTAATATAGCAGTTTTTTATATGTTTTTATAATTAAATACTATATCAAGCCCATCGATTTTAATATAAATATCCAAAGTGTAAATGTAACTGATGAAAATAGTGTTGTCATTACTATAATATTAGACATTAGTATGTAGTCGTTATCCATAGCTCTTGACATTACATAGCCAGATATAGCAGATGGAGCTCCTAACATTACTAAAATTGCTATTAATTCACTTCCTTTAAAGCCCATATAAACTGCAAATGGCATAAATAATAAGGGTAAAAAAATCAATTTTATTGAAGTAGCCCAAGCTGAAATTTTAAACTTTGCTCCAAGATTGCCGATTTTAAAATCTGCACCTAGAGATAGTAACATAAGTGCCACTGCTGTATTTCCTATAGTATTCATAGGTTTTACTATTATTGGCGGAAGTTGCCAACCAAAAATGCAAAATGGAAATCCGAGAACGATACCTATGATCAAGGGATTTTTTGATATAGACTTTACAAGCATTTTGGGATCAATTTTCCTTTTATTACCTCGTAAATTAGATTTTGCCCCAAGTGCCAAAATTATTACCGATATAGCATTAAAGAGTGGTACAGATGCAAGTATCATAAGTGGTACCATACCTGCATTTCCATATATATTATATACAAATGGAAGTCCAAGAATTGCAGCGCTACCTCTAATAGATCCCTGTGCAAATGATCCTACCATAGTTTTATCTTTTATAAATATATTTGCTATTATCCATCCTAGAGTAAACATAATTATTGTGATAAAAAAGCAATATAAAATAAACTTTATATTTTGATTAAAATCTATTTTCATTGAAGATATATCTTTAAATAAAACTAGTGGCATAGCTACATAAAATGCGAATTTATTTGATACAGAGGCCCAAGATTCATTTATTATACCAAGTTTAATAAAAAATTTTCCTGCTAATATTACCAAAAAAACTGGCATGGTAGCATTTAAAGCAAAAATAAAATTATCCAAATAAATCACCCTCTATAAACATAATTTAATACCTATTACTAGGTGTTCGTCTAAAGTATAGCATATAATTATTTTCTATTCAATGCAATGTATGGTATAATTAAAGATTATAAAGGGGTTGAATTACATGCAAGTATATTTGGATAATAGTGCTACTACAAAGCCATATAAGGAAGTTGTAGATGAAATGATAATATCACTTAGTGATGAATTTTATAATCCGTCTGCTGCTTATAGAAATGGATTTGAAGTAGAAAAAAAGATAAAATCAATAAGAAAAAATATAGCCAATACTTTGGCTGTTGAAGATAAAAATATAATATTCACTTCAGGAGGTACAGAGTCAAATAATGCCATAATTAGAAGTGTATGTAAAAATAATAAAAAAATGAATCATATTATAACAACTGAAATTGAGCATCCTGCTGTATTAAATACAGTGAAAGACTTAGAGGATAAAGGCTATAGGTTGACGATTCTTAAGGTTGATAATAAAGGAATTATTGATTTAAAAGAATTAGAAGATTCAATAGATGAAAATACAGCTCTTGTAAGTGTAATGTTTGTAAACAACGAGATAGGTTGTATAGAGCCTATTTCCAAAATTTCAAAAATAATTAGAGGTAAAAATCCTAATACTAAATTTCATGTAGACGCTGTACAGGCCTATGGAAAAATAAATTTCAAATTAAATGACTTAGATATAGATTTTATGAGTGTTAGTTCTCATAAAATACATGGTCCTAAGGGAATTGGATTTATGTATATAAAAGATATTAATAAATTTAATGCTTTTTTAACTGGTGGCGGACAAGAATCTAATTTAAGGTCGGGAACTGAAAATGTGCCAGGCATTTATGGAATGGGTAGGGCTATAGATATTTTATATAAAGACTTAGATAAAACTATAGAAAAAATAAGAGATAATAAAATTTATCTATATAATTCTATAAAAGAAAATATAAAAGATATAGTAGTAAATTCAGATGTAGAAAATGGAGTTTGTCATGTGTTAAATATCACTTTTAAGGGAGTAAAGGGAGAAGTTCTCTTACATTTTTTAGAAGGTGATGGAATATGTGTGTCTACAGGATCAGCATGCTCAGCAAAGAAAAAAGGTAGTCATGTACTAAATGCCATTGGACTAAATGAGGCTGATATCGATGGAGCTATTAGATTCAGCTTGTCAGAGGATAATACGAAAGAAGAAATAGATTATGTAGTTGAAAAACTTAAAAATCATATAGAAGATATTAGATTACTATCAAAATTTAAAAGAAGATAATAAAAGAAAATTTGAAAGGGATAAATATGTATAATATTTTAATAGCCAAGTACGGCGAAATAGGAGTAAAGGGAAAAAATAGATATATCTTTGAAAATAAATTAATAAGAAATATCAGAACAATGTTGAAAGCAATAGGGGAATTTAATGTATATAAAGAGTACGGCAGAATATATATTGATGTAGACGATACAAATTATATGCAGGTGGCTCAAGAAGTAAGAAAAGTGTTTGGTGTAGTAGGGGTATGCCCAGCTGTAAAAAAAGAAAAAGATTATGAACTATTAAAAGAGACAGCACTTAGTATGCTAAGTGAAGAAATAGAAAAAAATGATGTAAAAACATTTAAGATAGCTTCAAAAAGAGGAGATAAAACATTTAAATTTACATCACAAGAAATGAGTATAGATATAGGTGCTTATGTACTTAAAAACTTAAATAATGAAAATGTGAAAGTCGATGTTAGAAACCCAGATGTAATGATAACTTGTGAATATAGAAATGAACATATACTAGTATACTCTAGCTCAATAGAAGCTTATGGAGGACTACCTCTTGGAACAAATGGTAAGGCAATTAGTCTTTTATCAGGAGGTATAGATAGTCCAGTTGCATCTTGGTTAGTTGCAAAAAGAGGTGTGGATATAGAAGCTGTACATTTTCATTCATATCCATTCACTAATGAGAGATCTCAAGAAAAAGTTAGAGAACTTGCAAAGATACTTTCTAAATATTGTGGACCAATAAAACTTCATATGGTAAATACTTTAGATATACAAAAGGCTATAGCTGAAAAATGTAATGAAGAAGAAACTACTATACTCTCTAGAAGATTTATGATGAGAATAGCTGAGGAAATAGGTAAAACTAGATATTGCGATGCACTTATTACAGGTGAAAGTATAGGACAGGTTGCTTCACAGACTATGCAAGGTTTAGTATGTACAAATGCATCAGTTTCTATGCCAGTTTTTAGACCACTAATTGCAATGGATAAGGTTGAAATAATAAAAATAGCTGAAGAAATAGGAACTTATGAAACTTCAATAATGCCAGAAGTGGATTGTTGTTCTTTATTCTCTCCTAAAAAACCAGTCACAAAGCCAAGATTGGAGAGAATAGAAAAATCTGAAACTAAGTTAGATGTAGAAGGATTAATTAAGTCAGCAATAGAAAATGCGACTATGGAAGTAATTTCATACTAGGAGATGACATGGATAATTTAGATGTAGAAAATATAGCTTTGATATTTGAAGGAGGAGGTATGCGTTGTGCCTTTAGTGCCGGAATATCAAATGTTTTGGTAGAGAATAAAATAAATTTTAAATACGTAACTGGAATATCCGCAGGTTCTTCAATATTGGTAAACTACGTAATAAAAGATACTATTAGGACCAAGAAAACTTTTGTGGATATAGCAGCTGATAAGAATTTTGGTGGTTGGAAGACTTTTATGTCTGGGAAGGGATATTTCAATTCTGACTATATTTATGAAGAGTCTAGTCAACCTGGACAAATTTTAGAATTTGACTTTCAAAAACTTATGGCCACTGATATTAGATTTAAGATAATAGCCTTTGATATTGAAAGTGCACAAGGTAGAGAGTTTACTAATGAAGATGTTAACTCTAGTGATGATATAATAAAAATAGTTAGAGCATCATCATCTTTACCAATTTTTATGAAACCCACACACTATCAAGGAAGAGATTTCTATGATGGTGGCTTGACGGGTGGCATAGCCATAGAAAATGCAATAAATGATGGATATGAGAAATTCTTTATAGTTAGGACTAGGCCTAGAGGCTATAGAAAAGAAAAGCCAAAACGCACTAAGTTATTAAAAAAACACTATAGAAATTATCCCAAAGTTTATCAGGCACTAATAACAAGATATGAGAATTATAATAGACAATGTGATTTAATAGATAAATTAGAAAAAGAAGGAAAAGCCTATGTAGTCTATCCGGATGATATGAAAATAAATCAGAGAGAATTAGATTTATTTAAACTAGAAAATACATATAAAGAAGCATTTTATCAAGGACAAAAAGAACTTGATAAATGGATAGAATTTATCAAGAATAATAAATAAGATCAGTAAATAATAAATGGAAAAAGTAAGGAAAATAAATATAAATGAAATAGGAAATTGCTAAAAATTAGTAACCAAGTATTTAATTATTAAATACTTGGTTTTTTATATTTTAAAACCATTATCAAAGTGTTAAAATATAATTAGGATAAAAAACTGAAAATTATGTATATTATCCTAAATACTTATAAAGGAGCGTGTTTATGAAATATTCAGAGCTATTTAGCCCTATTTCTATAGGAAATGTAAAAATCAAGAATAGATTTGCCATGGCACCTATGGGTCCACTGGGATTAGCTGATACTGATGGCGGATTTAATCAAAGAGGAATTGACTATTACGTTGAAAGAGCAAAAGGTGGAACTGGATTAATAATTACTGGTGTATCTTTTGTAGATGAAGAAGTAGAGCATCACGGCTCACCAACATGTCCATCTTCTACAATGAATCCATTGCATTTTATCAGAACCAGCAAAGAAATGACGGAAAGAATCCATGCATATGGTGCTAAAGTTTTCTATCAGATGTCAGCTGGATTTGGTAGAGTTTCAATACCAAATGTTATAGGTGAGCACGATCCAGTTGCTCCATCAGTAATACCGCATAGATTTATAGATAGAAACTGTAGAGCAATAACTAAAGAAGAAGTAAAAATGATGGTAAGAAAATTTGGTGAAGGAGCGGTGAACTGTAAAAAAGCAGGATTTGATGGTGTTCAAATACATGCTGTTCACGAAGGTTACTTACTTGACCAATTTGCTATAGCATTTTTTAATCATAGAGAAGATGAATATGGTGGTTCTTTAGAAAATAGACTGAGATTTGCAAAAGAAATAGTAGAAGAAATAAAGAGAAGATGTGGTGAAGACTTTGTAGTAACTCTTAGATATTCACCAAAATCATTTATAAAAGATTGGAGAAAAGGAGGTCTTCCTGGAGAAGTATTTGAGGAAAAAGGAAGAGATATAGAAGAAGGAAAGGAAGCTGCAAAGTTATTAGTAGAATACGGATATGATGCACTTGACGTAGATGTAGGTTCATATGATGCTTGGTATTGGAGCCATCCGCCAATGTATCAAGAAAAAGGACTATACAGACCTTATGCAAAAATTATGAAAGAAGTGGTAAACGTACCTATAATTTGTGCAGGTAGAATGGACAATCCTAAAATGGCTTTAGAAGCTATTCAAGATGGAACTTGTGATATGATAAGCTTGGGTAGACCACTACTAGCTGATCCAGATTATGCAAATAAGATAAGAACTGGCAGAGTTGATCAGATTAGACCATGTATATCATGTCAAGAAGGTTGTATGGGTAGAATACAAGAATATTCATTGATAAATTGCGCTGTAAACCCATTAGCTGGTAGAGAAGCTGTAACACATTATAAACCTATATGTAAACCTAAAAAGGTAATGATTGTTGGTGGTGGACTGGCTGGCTGTGAGGTTGCTAGAGTACTTGCTATAAGAGGTCATAAGCCTACGATATTTGAAAAAACTGATAAATTAGGAGGTGTACTTCATGCAGGAGGTGCACCATCCTTTAAAGAAGACGATATATTACTAGCTAATTGGTATTCTAGACAGATAGAACTATTAGATATACCTGTATTGTTTAATACAGTAGTCGATAAGGATATGATCAAAAATTCAGAAGATTTTGATGTGCTAATTTTAGCTACTGGGTCAAAAGCAAAGGTATTTAGCCTAGGTTGTGATGAAAAAACTTTTGAGGCAATGGATGTACTGTTGGGCAAAAAAGATGTAGGTAATTCTACTGCTATAATTGGTGGTGGTTTAGTTGGCTGTGAACTTGCCCTACATTTGAGAG
This sequence comes from Peptostreptococcus equinus, assembly GCF_027125355.1. Taxonomy (NCBI): domain Bacteria; kingdom Bacillati; phylum Bacillota; class Clostridia; order Peptostreptococcales; family Peptostreptococcaceae; genus Peptostreptococcus; species Peptostreptococcus equinus. Next base: position 345,550 of record NZ_CP114052.1, read on the forward strand.
AGTTAGGAAAAGAAGTAACAATAGTAGAAGCGCTAGAAGATATAATACTTGTAAATGGACCAACTTGTCATGCAAATCACGATATGCTCCACGCCTTAATACCATTCAAGGGAATTAATACCATATTTAATGCTAAAGCAAAGTCTTATGACGGAAAAACACTTAATATAGATACAAAAGAAGGAAGTAAATCTATAGATGTGGATAGTGTGATCCTTGCAACAGGGTATATATCAGACCAAGATTTATATAAACAGGTAGAAGAAGATATTCCAGAAATATATCTATTAGGAGATTCAAAGAATGTTTCTAATATTATGTATGCTATTTGGGATGCGTTTGAAGTAGGAAATAATATATAAATTCATTTGATATAAGTAATGAATTCTTATAATATATAGAAATTTGTCTACGAAAATTTTCTAAACATAAACTTTATATTAAAAATTAATAAATAAAATAAAGAGGTATTAGATGATCTAATGCCTCTTTATTAATGTAATATTATATATTTGCTGTATATAAAAATTATGAAAACAATTTTTATATTATTTAACTTAATATAATAAATCTATAAAAATAGCTTAAAAAATTAAAAAATAAAGATAAAAAATTTAAAAAAATTAAAAAGTATCTTGCTATTATAGTATTTTAATAGTATAATAGTAAGGTATGTTAAGAAAGGTAGATATATGGAAATAACACAATTTAAAGATTTAGAAATAAAAGAAGAATTACAGAGAGCAATTGAAGATTTAGGATATGAACAAGCATCACCAATACAAGCAAAGGCAATACCTGCTGTATTATCAGGAATAGATGTAATAGGGCAGGCACAGACAGGTACAGGTAAAACTGCTGCATTTGGTATTCCACTTCTTCAGAGAATAGATCCAAATAACAAAAATTTACAAGCTATAGTATTATGTCCAACAAGAGAACTTGCAATACAGGTGTCTGAAGAATTAAGAAAGCTGGCCAAGTACCTACAAGGAGTGAAAACACTTCCAGTTTATGGTGGACAACCAATAGATAGACAGATAAAGGCATTGAAAAGTGGTGTACAAGTAGTAATAGGAACACCAGGTAGAGTAATTGATCATATAAATAGAAGAACACTAAAAACAGGGATGGTTAATATGGTAGTTCTAGATGAAGCAGATGAAATGCTTGATATGGGATTTAGAGAAGATATTGAGACTATTCTTAGTTCAGTTCCTGAAGATAGGCAGACAAGTTTATTTTCGGCTACTATGCCAAAAGCTATTTTAGAATTAACTAGGAAATATCAGAACAATCCAGAACATATAAAGGTAGTTAGAAAAGAATTAACTGTATCAAACATCAAACAATTTTATATAGAAACTAGATATTCAAATAAATTAGAAGTACTGACTAGATTGATAGATGTATATAATCCAAAGCTATCGGTAGTATTTACAAATACTAAAAAAGGTGCAGACGAATTAGTATCAAGCCTACAGGCAAGAGGTTATGGAGCAGATTCATTACACGGAGATTTAAAGCAGGCTCAAAGAGACATAGTAATGGATAAATTTAGATCAGGTACTATTGATATTCTAGTAGCAACAGATGTAGCTGCAAGAGGAATAGATGTAGATGATGTAGAGTGTGTATTTAACTATGAGTTACCACAAGACGAAGAATATTATGTTCATAGAATTGGTAGAACTGGTAGAGCTGGGAGAGACGGCTTAGCATTTTCTTTTGCCTTTGGTAGAGAAATGAGAAAGTTAAAAGATATAGAAAGATATACGAAATCGAAAGTAATGAAGCATGCCATACCTACAGTAAATGATGTAGAGCAAAAGAGAGCAAATCAGTATTTTGAAGAAATAAAGAAAATTTTAGATGAAGGTAATTTTGCCAAACATTTACAGTTAGTGGAAGATTTCCTTAATGAAGAAGATTATTCTTTGATTGATGTATGTGCAGCCATAGTTAAAAATAGTTTAGGTGATGAAGAAAAACAAGAAATAAAAGAAGAATCAAGCGATAATAGAAGGAATAAGAATAGAAGTAGAAATGATGCTGATATGACAAGATTATTCTTAAATGTAGGCAGAAAACAGAAAGTACAAGCTAAGGATATATTAGGTGCTATAGCTGGTGAGACAGGAATAAGCAGTAATAAGATAGGCAGTATTGATATATATGATAAATATTCATTTGTTGATGTATCAAATAGTGCAGCGAAGACAATAATTGAAAAAATGAAGAGTAGAAAAATTAAAGGAAATAAACTTAATATAGAAAGAGCTGGAAAAAGAGATAATACTTCTAGAAAAAGAAATTCGAATTTTAGTAAAAAAAGAGATAGAATGTAAGATTATAAATATAAAAAGTATTAGAAGTTATGCCAAATATTTTAAATAATAATATGTAAAAATAGAGTAGGAAATTTACCTACTCTATTTTTGTTGCCTGATACTAGCAATATAAAAACTCTCAAGATTTAACTTGAGAGTTTTGTATAATAAATTATCTATTTCTATATCTTGTATTTCCTGCAGCACCTGGTGTAGTTCCAGTAGTACCACCAGGGTTTGGTGTAGTTCCAGTAGCTCCTGGACCAACATTTACACCACCATGATTATTGTTTAAACCGCCATTTCCATTGTTATTTAAAGTGCCATCCTGAGTTTGAGGATTTTGCTGTTTTGTAGTAGTTTTTTTCTTTCTCAAGAAGCCAGTATAACTGTATCTATCAGGTGCTGTTCCATCTATAAAAGCTGCTGACACACCGAAAGATGTCCTACCACCATCCATTGGATTTATAGTTGTCATATATATCTTATCTGGCTTGTTAAAATCTTTATATTCAAGATTTTCATGAACATCACTCATTATAGATCCCCAGAGTTTAGCAGATGACATTGCTGCACCACCCTCTATAGGTCTTCTTTCAACAGTTGTTCCATCTTCTTTCTTAATACCAGCATCATCACCAATATATACTGAGCCCACATAATAAGGAGTGTATCCTACAAACCAAGTGTCTAAGTAACTATTTGTAGAACCTGTCTTACCAGCTACTGGCATATTAGAAATTGCAGCATTTTTACCAATACCTTCAGTTACAACAGCCTTTAGCATATCAGTCATTACATAAGCAACTTCTGGATCGACCACTTTGTGAGTTTTAGGAGTATTCTTAACTATAATTTCACCGTTATATGAAGTTACGGTAGTGAAAACTTGTGGCTCAACATATATACCACCATTTGCTAAAGTACCAAATGCAGCCGCCATTTGTAATGGACTTACTCCTCTTGTAAGACCACCTAGTACTAATGAGTTGAAGTGTCTATCACTACTCTTCATACCTGCTTTATTTTCTTCTTTGAAATCTAATATAGTCGTAATACCAAAGTTTCTTAGGTAATCCATCATTACGTCGATTGAGTCATCATAAGTTGGTCCTAATAATTCTCCAGTCTTATAAGCTATAGTATTTGATGATGTGGCTACGGCTCTTCTTAGTGACATAGAACCTGAACCAGATGTTGTAGTATTAGGATTATCAGCTCTATTTTCCTTAAATCTGTATCCGCCTCTTACATCAGACATTAGAGTAGATTGAGTAACTTTCTGCGTATCGATTGCTGGTGTATATACTGATAAAGGTTTTATAGTAGAACCTGGCTGGAATGGTGTTATAGCTCTATTTAGAGTTTTTCTAGCCTTAATATTTCTACCACCAATTAATCCCTTAATATTACCAGTTTTATAATCTATTATTACTGATGCAGACTGTGGCTGACTTAAGCCGTTTGGAGTAACTGTATTATTAGGGAAGTTAGAAGCATCTGAATATTGTCTTTCAATAACTTTTTGTATCTTCGGATCTATAGTTGAATTTATTATTAATCCACCGTTATAATACATATTTCTAGCTTCTGATTCAGTCTTTCCTTGTTCCATTAAAGCATCGATAACATCATATTCTATTAAACTTTCCACTGAATTTGCTACTTCTTCCTTATCATCAGGGAACTGTATATCGATTCTTTCGTTAACAGCAGAAACATATTGCTTTTCTGTGATAACATTTAAATCCTTCATCTTCTTTAAAACAGTTTCCTGTCTTTTTTTAGCTTCAGGATTATTTATTGCTTTTCTGATAACCAAATCCCCAGCCTTTAGCTGTTTATATGTATCATTATCCACTAAATCCCATTCCTGTAATTTTTCATACATATCTTTTTCTGTGCCATTAGCTGCATCCAAGCCTTCACTAGGCATAAAGAATAATAATTTGTGATCTAGGTCTTTTCTAGATTCGTCACCAGTTATTCTAGCAGTTGAGTAAGGTGCATATTTAGATGGATTTCTAGTAACACCGGCTAACATTGCTGATTCTGCCAAAGTTAAATCTTTGGCACCTTTGTTGAAGTATCCTCTAGCACCTGCTTCAGCACCACATAGTCCCTTACCAACAAAATAGTTGTTTAAATAAGTTTCGAGTAATTTATCCTTGCTCACTGTTTTGTTCATTTCAAGGGCATAGTAAATATCTTTTATTTTTCTGCTGATAGTCTGATCACTACTTGTAAGTAACATTTTAGATACCTGCATAGGAATTGTACTACCACCTTGCTTGCTTCCTGCGAGTGTTTTAATAGTAGATCTTCCTAGTCCCCAATAGTCAACACCACTATGTGAGTAAAAACGTTCATCCTCTATTGATACTATAGCTTTCCTTAAGTAAGGAGAAATATCACTTAGAGGTATTGGAGTCTTTTTGTACAAAGTAGGTGCCATTGACATTGTTTCACCATTTGCGAATTTTATTGTGGTTGTTTGGTGAGTCATTTTATCAAGTAAGGTTTCGTTTACTGGTTTGACATCTTTAAGAGATGCAAATACTAAACCTAGTCCTGCTGCTGTTATAACAATAAAAAAAGCAATTATAAATGCTATAATCTTTCTTTTTTTCTTTGTTTTTCTCTTCTTTTTTAAGTTTTTTGAAGTATTAGTTCTTCTTTCATTTTTTGTATTGTTTTCAGATCTAGCTGATGCGCTTACAGATCTTGTTTTCGATGAGTTGTTTGTTGAAGATTTCCTCTGCGTTGAAGAGGATCTTCTTCTATTATCAGTACTAGAAGAGGCTTTAGCTCTTTCAGATGGAAGAATTATATCCTGTCCACTATAAGACTCAGATTTACGGTCGCTTGCCGATCTTCTACTGTTAGAAGAGTTTACGCTACGTCTTCTAATCTTATTTTTATCTTCAGGTTTTTCTTTTTTCATATTTATATAAACCTCCTTACTATCAATAATTATACTTGAAAAATGTGCATATTACAATAATTTTACTTGAATAATATCCTAAATAATAATATGATATATGTTGGAGTAAAAATTATATTAATTAAAGTGATATTTTAACTAGATAGAGTATATAAATAAAATAATAATGTTAAAAGGGAATGATTTTAAATATATTATTGTAAAAAAGTAAGTAATATATTGATAGAGGTAAAAAGTAAATATAAATAAATAAGGAGGAATAGATGTTAGTAGTAGATAAAGTGAGTCATGGTTTTGGTTCTAGAACTATATTAGAAGATGTATCTTTTAGAATCAGAAGAGGAGAGCATATTGCTCTTGTAGGACCAAATGGTGAGGGTAAATCAAGTTTTTTAAATATAATTACTATGAAATTAACTCCAGATGCTGGAGATATAAAGTGGTCAAACAGAGTAACAGTTGGTTATTTAGATCAGCACACAGTACTTGCAAAAGGTAATACTATTAGGGATATACTAAGAGGAGCTTTTTCTCATATGTTTGACCTTGAAAAAGAGATGCTTGAAATTTATGACAAAATGGCTGATGCAAGTGATGAAGAAATGGAAAAATATTTGGAGGATACAGCTGACATTCAAACCGTACTAGAACATAGTGGTTTTTATACAATTGATGCGAAGATTCAAGAAGTTGCGAATGGATTGGGTCTAGGTGAAATTGGTCTAGATAGAGATGTGGAAGATCTTTCTGGAGGTCAGAGAACAAAGGTATTACTTACAAAACTGCTTTTGGAAAATCCTACGATATTAGTACTTGATGAACCTACTAACTTCCTTGATGAAGAACATATAGTTTGGTTAACTAGATACTTACAAGAATATGACAATGCTTTTGTGCTTGTATCACATGATATACCATTTATAAACGATACTTGTAATGTTATATACCATCTAGAAAATGGAGAACTCAATAGATACAAGGGTAATTATGATGAATTTGAAAGACTGAATGAAATCAAAAAGAGACAAGAAGAACAGGCATATGAAAAACAGGTTGAAGAGAGAAAAAAATTAGAGGATTTTATAGCAAGAAATAAGGCTAGGGTAGCGACAAGGGGCATGGCAAACTCTAGACAAAAACAATTAGATAAGATGGAAATTTTAGAAAGGCCAAAGGAAAAAATAAAACCTACATTTGAATTCAGAAATGCTAGAACTTCAGGAAAAGTAGTTTTCGAAACAGCTAATTTAGTTCTTGGATATGATGAAGCTCTTACTAAGCCACTTAATTTTAGACTGGAGAGGGGAAATAAGATTGCTCTTAAAGGTATGAATGGTATAGGTAAGTCAACATTATTAAAAACTTTATTAGGAATAGTAAAACCATTTGGAGGTTCATTAAAGCTAGGAGATTATTTAGAAGTTGGATACTTTGAGCAGGAGAGTTCACATGAAAATACTAATACAGCTATGGAAGAAGTTTGGAATGAATATCCTGGGCTAGATAATATAGATGTTAGAAGAGCATTGGCAAAATGTGGTCTCACAAATGATCATATAACTAGTCAAATGAGAGTATTATCAGGTGGTGAAGCCGCTAAGGTGAGATTGTGTAAGATAATGCTAAAAGACATAAATTTTCTTGTATTAGACGAGCCTACTAATCACTTGGATGTAGAAGCAAAAGAAGAATTAAAAAAGGCAGTTAAAGAATTTAAGGGTACAGTATTATTAGTAAGTCATGAGCCTGAATTTTATAATGATGTAGTAAATGACGTATGGAATATTGAAGATTTTACCACAAAGATAGTATAAGTTAATATAGTATAATTAAATATAAATTAAAAGCTGTAATCACAAATGATTACAGCTTTTAATTTATTAATTTATATTTGTTTTTCTATATGCCAGTTGTCAAACCATGAGTCATCCATTTTTTCTAATAAATCTGCATACTTACTTTCATCTGCAAACTGAATTTCAGCATTCTTTTTATAAGTATTTACATTTGCTGTACTCTTTTTAACTGGTTGTATAGTACCTGTACCGGCTACACAACCTCCTGGGCATGCCATACCTTCTAACAAATAACCATTTCTTTTACCGGCTTTTGCTAGCATTAGCATATTTTTACATTCCTTTAAACCATCAGCACTATCGATTTTGACATCCATTTCTGGGTGATGTTTTTTTATTACATCTGCGACTGCTGCTGCAACTCCTCCAGATACTGCAAAACCTCTACCAGCACCAGTACCATAATTCATTTTATCAGATGGTTCAATTTCTTCTAAATTTATATTTTTGGCTTCAAACATACCCATTACTTCTTCATATGTTAAAACATAATCTACATGACTCTTTACAGATTTTCTAGTTGCTTCTGATTTTTTAGCAACACATGGTCCTATGAACACAACCTTTGTATCTGGGAATCTTTGTTTTATGAATCTCGCAGTAAATACCATAGGAGTCATTGCCATAGATATATTTTCTTTAAATTCAGGAAATTGTTTTTTAGCCATAACAGACCATGCAGGGCAACATGAAGTAGCCATAAAATCTAATTTTTCAGGAACTTTTGACATAAAGTCTTCAGCTTCTTCTATAGTGCAAAGATCAGCACCTATTGCAACTTCCACTACATCATAGAATCCTAATTCTAGTAGAGCAGCTCTTAATTTGGAAGGAGTGACTTTTGGTCCAAACTGGCCTACAAAAGCTGGTGCTATTTCAGCTATTACTTTACCACCAGACTTTATTTCATTTATTAGTTGGAATATTTGAGTCTTATCGGCAATTGCCCCAAAAGGACATGAAGACATACAAACACCACATGATACACATTTTTCATAATCTATAGAAGCTCTACCATACTTATCTGAACCTATAGCATCCATACCACATGCTTTGGCACAAGGTCTTTCAAGTTTTGCAATTGCTCCATATGGACAGACTGATTTACATCTGCCACATTTAATACATTTCTCTTGATCTATAAAAGATTTGCCATTTACCATTGAAACAGCATTTTTTGGACAGACTTCAATACAAGGACTAGCAAGACATCCTCTACATATATCTGTTGTAAAATACTTGTTGTCAGGACATGAATTACAGGCGAATTTAATTATGTTAACAAATGGTGGCTTGTAAATAGTGTTGGCCACAGTTTCCTCATCTATTCCTGTAGATAGAGCGGCATGTTCTGAAACTTTTCTAAGTGGTAGACCCATTGCAAGTCTAACACGTTCTCCTACAATTGCTCTTTCTAGAAAAATACTTTCTCTATGTGAAGCTATTTCACCAGGAATGATATTAAATGGAATTTGTTCTAAATCATTATAGTCTTCACCTTCATAAGCAAATTTTGCAACCTCAGTAAAAACATCTCGTCTTACTTTGTCAATAGTTGTAAAAATACCTTTTAAACTCATTGTTTACCTCCGAAAATTATTATTATGAACTTGAGGAATACCTCAATAGTTAAATATTACTCAATTAGCATATAAAGTATAACATATTGTAAGATTAAAATAAACAATAAAAATACTATTAGATAATATGCAAACGATTGACATAACTAATAATATTTGGTTCATTAAAGAAAAGATTAATATATTCGATTTAATATAAACTTTACAATTCATTAATTTTAGCTTAACAAAGACCGGCTATACTTATAAATGTACAAGGGAAAAGATCCCTAAATTAATATGGAAATAATAAAAATTTATTAAATAATTGGAGGATATCATGTTAAAGAAGAAAATAGGTTTAATTACATTAACAGTAGTTTTATCTGCATCTGCATTAGTTGGATGTGGTGGATCAAATGACAAAAAATCTGATACGGGAAAAGATTTAAAAGGTAATATCACTGCAGTTGGATCATCTGCTCTACAACCCTTGGTTGAAGCAGCATCATCAGGATTTACTGAAAAAAATCCTAACGTTAAAGTAAATGTGCAAGGTGGAGGTTCTGGACAAGGTCTTAGCCAGATATCATCTGGTACAGTTCAAATAGGTAACTCTGATGTATTTGCGGAAGAAAAGAAAGTAAAAACTGATAATTTAGAAGACAATAAAGTAGCAGTAGTAGGTATGGGGCCGGTTGTCAACAAAGAAGTTAAAGTTGATAATATAACTAGCCAACAGTTAGCAGATATATTTACTGGAAAGATTAAAAATTGGAAAGAAGTTGGTGGAGCAGATCAAGAAATTGTTGTAATAAACAGGGCACAAGGTTCTGGTACAAGAGCTACTTTTGAAAAGTTTGCATTAAATGGACAGCAGTCTGTTAAAGCACAGGAACAAGACAATTCAGGATCAGTACAGAAAATAGTGGGACAAACCCCTGGTTCTATATCATATCTTGCATTTTCATACTTTAAAGGAGATATTAAACCGTTGAAGGTTGATGGTGTTGAACCAAAAGCTGAAAATATAGCTGATAACAAATGGAAGATATGGTCATATGAACATATGTACACTCAGAAAAAAGCTGATGAAGCTACAAAAGCATTTATAGAATATATGAAGAGTGATGATGTACAGAATAAATTAGTATCTAAATTAGGTTATATATCAATAAACCAGATGAAAATAGAAAGAGATGCCAATGGAAAGGTGTCTGAGGTTAAATAATGAAAAGTAAAGCAAGATTGGAAAAGCGTGGTAAGTTTCTTACCATGCTTTGCACGTTAATAATGTTAGCAACAGTTGTTGGCATAATAGCCATGGTTGCAGCAAAGGGACTATCAGTTTTCTTTGTAGATAAGGTATCTATAGTAGATTTCTTATTTAAATCAGAGTGGAGTCCGTCGAGTGTAGATTCTAGCGGAAAACACTTGGTAGGGGCTCTACCCATGATAATAGGTTCTTTTTCAGTAACGCTATTATCTACACTATTAGCTACACCATTTGCGCTAGGTGCAGCAATATATATGAATGAAATTTCAGGAAATAGAGGTAAAAAGATTCTTCAGCCAATAATAGAGCTTCTAGTAGGTATACCATCTGTCGTTTACGGTATGATTGGTTTATCTACTATTGTGCCTTTTATTAGATCTTTTGCAGGAGGTAGTGGTTTTGGTATTTTAGCTGGTACTTTGGTATTAACTATTATGGTTCTGCCTACAATCACTTCATTGAGTGTAAACGCAATTTCAGGTGTTGAACAATCGCAAAGAGAGGCAGCACTTGCTCTAGGAACTACTAGATGGCAGACAACTTATAAGGTTGTGCTAAAAACCGCTTTACCAGGTATTATGACAGCGATTGTTTTAGGTATGGCAAGAGCATTTGGTGAGGCATTAGCAGTACAAATGGTAATAGGTAATACGACTGTAATACCTAAATCACTTACTACACCAGCTAGTACACTAACAAGTATATTGACTATGAGCATGGGTAATAGTATACCAGGACAGCTTGAAAATAATATATTATGGGCATTAGCTTTGGTACTTATGTTGATGTCATTATTATTTATTATGATTATACATTTTATTGGAAATAGAAAAAAAGTTTAGAGGAGAGGTTAGAATATGACACCAAAACAAGCAGATAAATTGGCAACTGGAGTAATATATGCTATAGTTGCAATAATTTGTGCAGTATTAATATTTATCTTGGCCAAGGTATTGGTAGAAGGGCTTCCAAATATTACATTACATTTCTTAACAGCTCCATCTGAATCATTTACAGCGGGTGGAGGTATAGGAGCTCAGCTATTTAATTCATTTTACTTGCTGGTAATCACATTGATAATTAGTGTTCCACTTTCTATGGGAGCTGCTATTTATTTGTCTGAGTATGCACCAGCAAATAAATTGACAGATGCAGTTAGAACAGCTATAGAAGTTCTTAGTTCTTTGCCATCAATCGTGGTTGGTCTATTTGGATTTTTATTGTTTGTAATTAAATTGGGATGGAATTTTTCTATCCTATCTGGAGCATTGGCATTAACAATATTCTCTTTACCTACCCTTGTTAGAGTAATTGAACAGGCTTTAGAAAAAATACCAGATGATCAAAGAGAAGGAGCATTAGCCCTTGGACTTACAAGATGGGAGTGTACCAAAAATATACTTATGCCATCGGCTTTACCAAGTATTGTGACTGGCATAGTACTTGCGGCAGGAAGAATATTTGGCGAAGCAGCTGCATTAATTTATACATCAGGACTTAGCGCACCAGCACTTGATTTTACTTCTACTGATTTTGCATCAATTTCAAATCCATGGAATTTGATGAGACCGGCAGAGACTTTAGCAGTACATATATGGAAAGTTAACAGTGAGGGGATAATACCAGATGTATCAGTAGTGTCAAGTGGATCGGCAGCAGTACTTATATTAGGAATTTTAGTATTTAACTTGTTAGCTAGATTATTAGGTAATGTTTTATACAAAAAGATGGTAGGATATTCAGATAAATAGGACAAGGAAGGAATAGAAATAAATGAGTACAATAATAGAAGCCAAAAATCTAGATATATACTACGGAGATTTTAAGGCAATAAAAAATGCTAATTTAGCATTTGATAAAAATACGGTAACAGCACTTATAGGGCCGTCCGGATGTGGTAAATCTACATTTTTAAGATCATTAAATCTGATGAATAGAGAAGTAAGTGGATGCAGATTGGATGGAGAAATCATCTATAGTGGAAAAGATATTCTAGGTGATGATGTAGATATTTATGAAACTAGAAAAAATATAGGTATGGTTTTTCAAAGGCCAAATCCATTTAACATGACAATATATGATAATATTACATATGCATTAAAATGCCATGGAATAAAAGATAAAAATTTATTAGATGAAGCAGTTGAAACAGCTTTAAAACAAGCTGCTTTATGGGAAGATGTAAAAGATAATCTCAAAAAGAGCGCACTATCTTTATCAGGTGGTCAGCAACAAAGACTTTGTATAGCTAGGACATTAGCCATGAAGCCAGATATTATATTACTTGATGAGCCTACAAGTGCACTTGATCCAATCTCAACATCAAAAATTGAAGAAATGATATTGAGTTTAAAGGAGCAATATACTATTATTATAGTAACACATAATATGCAACAGGCTGCCAGAATAGCTGATAAAACGGCATTTTTCCATTTAGGAGAAATAATAGAATATGATAATACAGATGTAATATTCTCAAATCCTAAGGAAAGAAAAACTGAAGACTATATTACTGGTAGATTCGGTTAAGATTAGAAAAGAGGTATTTTATGGAGCAATTTGTAAAAAAAGGCAGAACAATTTTAAATGCTGAATTAGTAGGTATGAACCATGAAGTAATAAAGATTAGCCAGAGAGTGAGTCTTGCCATACTAAAAGTAAAGTCAGCTTTAATCAATCAAGATATTGATGTAGCACTGGAAGTTGTAAATGAAGATGAAGAAATAAATAATCTATGCATAGAGTTGGAAAAACATGCTTATAGAGTAATAGCGTTGCAACAGCCTATATCAGCAGACTTGAGGCAAATAATAGCAATAATAAGGTTGATACCAGACTTAGAAAGAATTGGCGATCATGCTAAATCAATAGCTAAAGTTATTCCAGAAACCAATGGATTAGATGTAGAGGAATCTTTAGAACAAATGGCTGAAGGTTTAGGTCTATTAAAAGAAAGGTTGGATAGGGCTACTGAAGCATTCGTAGATAGAGATGATTCGTCTGCGAGAGAAATAGCTGCAGGAGATAAAGATATTGATGCTGTTAGTAGACAAATTTTAAGGGAAGTAATAAGAGAAATGAAGCAGGATGTAGACCACATAAAAAAAGTTTCAAAGCTACTATTATTGGCAAAGAGCGTAGAGAGAATGGGAGATTACATAGTAAATATATGTGAGAGCACAGTATTCTTATCTACCGGAGATATAGTAGAATTGTTGTAGTTAACACTATTATTTAATAAAGGATTGATAAAATAACCATGTAGAGGATTACTGCATGGTTATTTTATTGAAAATATTCACTATTTCAATAAATGCTAATCATAGATATTGTCTATAAATTCGTATCAGTAAATAGAACAATAGAATCCTCAAAGTATTGTGGTTACTTATTTTAAATGTTATAATGTTGAAAAATTGGTAAGCGTTTTCAATTATAAAATTAAAAAATGGGGGATTAAAATGGTAAAAAAATTAAAATTTTCAAAGAAAGTAGCAGCAGTATTTTTGAGTATAAATATGTTTGTTTCTATGTCATCATATTCTATTAATGCATTAGAAGGCTCAATAAATACATATAAAAAACAGTCATACGACAATAAGAAGGTATTTGATACCAAAGAAATGAAAATACTATGTTCTAATAAAAAAGTTAATGATGAACTTACTTTTGTTTTTAAAAGTAAAGGTAATGAAGAATATGGGCTTGAAAATCCTAAAGATCAATTTGAAGTAAAGACAGTAAATGGTTTGCTACCATCTTTTAAATTATTGGATAATGGGTATGATGAAAGTTATGTTTATGAAGTAAGTTTAAAAGAAAATAATAAGTATACAATGAAGCCCATTAACATATTTTCTTTTTTAAATGGACAATTTCCAATTCAAGCAGATGGGAATCAACTTGAATTAGCAGAATTTACCGTTGAGAAAAAGCAAACAGAAGATTCCCAAGGAGAAAATGATCAAGAAGTATCACCACCAATAGCGGAAACGAAGGCTTACAAAGCTAGAAGATATCTTTCAGTAAAAGAAGGGAATAGTGATATATCTGATGAAGCTAAACTAAGATTTGAACTCATAGACGAAAATAGTAATGTGATAGATTCTAAGGATTTTGCCAGTGGAGATGAAGTAGGTTTTTCGTTTATAGAAAATAAAAAATATACAATAAAATTAGTAGAGAATCCTTTATATGAAATGGAAGAATTAAAGCTAACTTTTAAGAAAACAGGCCAATATAATGATGAGTTTCCTGAATTAGTATTAGAGGATGGAGGAATAGTTAGAGAAATTAAAGTAAAGAGAAAAACAGGTGGAGCTAATATTAAAATAGCTTCTATTAATGTTGTGGATGAAAAAGGGAAAAGTATCAAAAATGGGATCGAATTTGAAGTTTATAATATGAATGATAAGGATGACATTAAAACTTATAAAGTAGTTGATGGTAAACTATCAGGAATTTTATTAAAAAAGGGTATAAGATATAAAATCGGGCCTAAAAATTTAGAAAAATATACTATGTCAGAAAGTAATGATTTAGTAGAAATACTTAATTATAAAAATATTTATGAGAATGGTGAGGATAAGCCTGCTGTCGAAACAGATTTAGAAGGGATAGAAAGAAAAGGTAATATTCAAAAATTAATATTAGTAGAAAATGGAAATTTAATAGGAGAAAAACCTAAAGAAGACAATTATATAGACATAAATTTAGGCGTAAAAGATATAAGAAAAAATGATTTGCTTTTAAAAGATAAAATAGAATTTGAAATTATTGGTGCAGGAGAAAAAAAACTAGTTTCAAGCACAGAAGGAAGACTTAAAAACAAACTACATAAAAATCAAGTATATTATATTAGATTAATTCCAAGTGTTTATCATAATTATAAAATGAAAACTATAAAAATTAAAATTGATAGCAATGGAAAAGTAATTAATTTACATGATGGAAAAGAACTTTCAAATATAAGTTTATTCCAAGGAACATATATTATGAGATTATATGTATTAGACGAAGGTTTTGTAGTAAAACCAGGATACAAATTTGATATTATAGGTGATGATAATTCTATACAGACCGTTGAAAATACATTAGGTTGGTTGACATTTAGAGCAAAGAGAGATGTTAAGTATATAGTAAAAATTCACGAAAATAATACTTATAATTTAAAAGAAATACATTTTAAAATAAGAAAATATAAAGACTCATATTATGCTCTATTGGAAAATGAAAAAGAAGGAAAAGATATATTATTAACTGATATTTCATTATATAGAAAACCTGGTATTCCTAATCCTAATAAAGGAATGGAAAGAATATTTGATCCCAATGCAGTTTACGAAGATGAAGAAGGTAGTGGATGTGGATGTGGTCCTTGTAAACTTTCAAATGAAAAAATAAAGACTCCAGAAATAAATGTTTTTCTAAATAAAGACAATAAAATGTTAGCAGTAAATAGAAGCATTAAATTCAAATTATTTAATTCTACTAGGCAAAAATACGAAGGTGAATATACTGCGAAAAATGGTAAATTGCAAGAAATGGATGTAACAAAAGGAGAGATATATATATTATATAGTGTTGATCCAGAACTATATATGTATAATATCTATTTTGAAATCAAAATAGATGGGAAAAAACCATATAATTTTAAGACAAAAGAATCAGTTAGCAGTATAATTTTAGAAGAAAGAAGGAAAAATAATCCTGTAGATAATAGAGTTGCAGTAGAATTTCCTATTAAAATCGATGGAAAAATATTAAAAGAATCATTGGATTTTGAGTTTATTAGTGCTTTTGATAAAGTAAAAGCAACAAGCAAAGAAGGTAAGATTAATGTAAGATTAAATGAAGATGAAACATATTTAATAAAAGTTAAAAATAAAGACTATGACATATTCAAATTTCCTTTAGTTATAAAAGATAAGTCAGAATATGGTTTACATAAGTATGCATATAATCATTCAACATGTGAGCAGGTTCAAGAGTTAAATTTAGTTAAAAAAGGCATGGTAGAAGAATTAAAGTCAATAGTGTGCCCATCAGGAAAGACTGAAATAAAAGGATTTAAGTTTAATAATCTCAATTTATTGGTTGAAACTTTAAATAAATCTGATTTTGAAGAGTTAAAAAATAAAGATGTTGATATTTTTCAAATGAATTTGATGAATCCTTTTAGATGTGAAGTATCTAAATTGGCAATAGGTGATTATAATATCACAAGAAACTTGCAAAATGAAAAAGAAATAAAGGATGTATATCATATAAAAGATGAGGGACATGTAGAAAAGTTAAAGTTCAAAAGACAAGGAAATAAAGTTGTTATTAGTACGAACAGTATATCAGTATATCCAATAGTAGTAGAATATAAAAAAGAAACTGAAAAAAAAGAAAAGATATTAAGAATTGCGGGAAAAGATAGAATAGACACATCAGTAGCAGTTTCTAATAGATATTATTCAAAAGCAGAAAACATAATAATTGTAAGACAAGACACATACTCAGATGCTCTTGCGGCATCTTCTTTAGCAAAAAATATGAATGCACCTATTATTTTATCAGATAGTAAGAATTTAGATTCGAGATTGATAAATGAAATAAAAAGGTTACAAGCTAAAAAGATAATCATAATTGGTGGACTGGAATCAATAGGAAAAAATGCTGAAGACCAATTAAGAAAATATTCAAACAATGGCATAGAAAGAATTTCAGGTAAGGATAGGTATGAAACTTCAGTAAAGATAGCCCAAAGATTACTTAATTTAAATGGGAAATTTAATGGAGCAGTAATATCTTCCGGAGAAAATTGGGCAGATGCTCTATCTTCCGGAGCACTTGCAGCTAAAGAAGATATACCGGTATTACTTGTAAGAAAAAATAATATTGATACGGGAGTCAAAAATTTTATTAAAAACAACAAAATAAAAAATGTTTATATTATAGGGGGATTTAAATCTGTTTCAAAAAATATAGAAAGCTATTTGCCGAAAAATATCATTAGAATATCAGGTAAAGATAGATATGAAACATCTTTAAAATTGGCACAGTTAAAATTTGCTAATTCAGACAATATATACTTAGCTTCGGGTGAGGTTTTTGCAGATGCTTTATCTATTGGTCCAATAGCAGGTGGAAGAGAAAATTCTCCTATATTACTAACAGGTAGTAAAAGTATAAATGAGGATATTTCTACATTTATTAAAGAAAAAGATAAAAATATTATAATAATTGGTGGAGTTCAAGCTATTGATAAAAATGTGGAAGATAAAGTTAAAAAATAATAAAATATTTATAAAATATCATTATTGATTTTAGTAAAAACTTTAAAAAATATGAAAATAATAAAATATTTATAAAATATTGATAGAATTGGATATTGCAAAGGTTCAATATTTATTATATAATCAATTAAGTTAAAATATATAGACAGTGATAAAGAGGAGTAGACAAATCTAGTTTTCAGAGAGAAAATCAACGGTGGAAGATTTTTAATGATGTTTTGTTGAAGGTAGCTTTTGAGTTTGTCAGATGAAAAAGCATTTGATAGTTTGACACGGGTGACTTCGTTAAAGGTTTTGAGAGTTGTTTATCTATTTAGATAAGCAAAATTAAGGTGGTAACGCGAGCTTTTCGTCCTTTTGGATGAGAAGCTCTTTTTTATTTAAGAAATTATATGATAAGTAGGAGGAAGAAAAATGGAAAATAACTTGCCAAAAAATTATGATCCAAAGGAATTCGAAGACAGAATTTACAAAGAATGGATGGAAAAAGGGTGTTTTAAATCAAATGTAGATAAAAATAAGGAATCTTTTACAATAGTCATGCCTCCTCCAAATATTACAGGACAATTACATATGGGACATGCCCTAGACGATACATTACAAGACATTCTAACTAGATGGAAGAGAATGGATGGATATGAAGCATTATGGATACCAGGAACAGACCATGCATCAATAGCTACAGAAGTAAAAGTTGTAGATAGAATCAAAAAAGAAACTGGAAAAACTAAGTACGAAGTAGGAAGAGAAGAATTTTTAAGACGTGCTTGGGAATGGAAAGAAGAATTTGGAGGAAAGATAGTAAATCAAGTTAAAAAGCTTGGAGCTTCATGTGACTGGGATAAGGAAAGATTTACTATGGATGAAGGCTGTAATAAAGCGGTTACTAAATTTTTTGTGAAATTATACGAAGAAGGACACATATACAGAGGAAACAGAATAATCAACTGGTGTCCAGATTGTAAAACTACATTGTCAGATGCAGAAGTTGAACATGAAGATCAAGAAGGCAATTTCTGGCATATAAAGTATTTAATTAAAGATAGTGACGAATATTTGGAAATAGCTACAACTAGACCAGAAACAATGCTTGGAGATTCTGGTATTGCAGTACATCCAGAAGATGAAAGATATAGCCATTTAGTAGGAAAGTATGCAATACTACCATTAGTAGGTAGAGAGCTATTAATTGTTGCTGATGATTATGTTGATAAAGATTTTGGAACTGGTGCAGTTAAAATGACGCCAGCCCATGATCCTAATGACTTTGAAGTAGGAAAAAGACATAATCTTGAAGAAATAAATGTTATGAATGATGATGGCAGCATGAATGAGCTTGCTGGTAAATATCAAGGTTTGGATAGATACGAATGTAGGAAAGCTCTAGTTGAAGATTTAGATAATCAAGGTTACCTAATAGCTGTTAAAAAGCATGACCATGCAGTGGGAACTTGCTATAGATGTGGCACAACAATAGAACCAAGGCTTTCGTTACAATGGTTTGTAAAGATGGATGACTTAGCTAAACCAGCTATAGAAATATTAAAGAATGACGAACTGGGATTTGTTCCTGATAAATTTGACAAGACATACTTACAGTGGCTAGAAAATATTAGAGACTGGTGTATTTCTAGACAGTTATGGTGGGGACATCAAATACCAGCTTATTACTGTCAAGATTGTGGAGAAGTAATAGTATCTGAAGAAAAACCTCAGACTTGTCCAAAGTGCGGTTCTGAAAATATTAAGCAAGATGAGGATGTATTAGATACATGGTTCTCTTCTGGACTATGGCCATTTGAAACATTGGGTTGGCCTGAGAAAAATGAAGAATTAGATTATTATTTCCCAACAAGTGTTTTAGTAACTGGTTATGATATTATTTTCTTCTGGGTAGTAAGAATGGCCTTTTCATCTCTATTCTGTACAGGGCAAAAACCATTCTCTAAAGTTCTAGTTCATGGCCTAGTAAGAGATGCAGAGGGGAGAAAAATGTCTAAGTCCCTTGGAAATGGTATAGACCCACTTGAGATAATTGACCAATATGGAGCAGATGCTCTGAGATTTACACTTACTACAGGAAATTCTCCGGGTAATGACATGAGATTTTATATGGAGAGAGTAGAATTCGCACGTAACTTTAACAATAAATTATGGAATGCATCTAGATTTGTATTTATGAATTTAGAAGATAAATCTTTACTTAGAGACTTAACTAGAGAAGCAGTTGAAAAAGATTTAACTTTAGCTGATAAATGGATTATATCTAGATCTAATAGAATGGTAAAAGAAGTTTCTCAGAATATGGACAACTTTGAATTAGGTATAGCACTTCAGAAAGCCTATGATTTTGCTTGGTCTGAATATTGTGACTGGTATATAGAGCTTGTAAAACCTAGACTATATGCTGATGATAAAGATGCAAAAAGAGCAGGTCTGTATACTCTAACTTATGTATTAGAAAAAATACTAAAGATGTTACATCCATTTATTCCATTTATAACAGAAGAAATTTACTCCTATTTACCAACAGTAGAAGGTATGATTATAAGAGCTCAATATCCACATTATTGTGAAGAAGATAATATGGAATCTGAAGAAGAAAAAATGAATCTAATAATGGATGGAATTAGAAATGTTAGAAATGTAAGAACTGAAATGGATGTTCCACCATCAAAGAAGGCAAAAATTATCATAGTACCTAATCATGAAAAGAAAGAAGCTATGGAAGATGGTAAAGAATATTTCAAGGCTCTAGCATCTGCTTCTGAGGTTGAAATTCTTGAATCGAAAGAAAACATACCAGAAGATGCTGTATCAGTAGTAATTGATGGGGTTGAACTATTCATACCACTTGATGAGTTGGTTGATTTTGAGAAGGAAAAAGAACGATTAAATAAGGAAAAGAAAAAGGCTATATCTGAAATAAAAAGAGTAGAAGGCAAATTAAATAACCAAGGATTCATGTCAAAGGCTCCTCAAAAACTTATAGAGGAAGAAAGAGCTAAAAAAGAAAAATTCGAGGAAATGCTAAAGACTATAGAAGAAAGACTAGAAAAACTTAATTAGTTTTGGGTATTTAAATTATGAAATATGAAGAAGCACTAAGTTATATACATAATATTAGCAAATTAGGTATGGTATTTGGATTAGACTCTGTAAAAGAATTATTAAGAAGATTAGGAAATCCACAGGACAATATGAAATATGTTCACATTGCAGGTACCAATGGTAAGGGATCTACAGCGAGCTTTATAGCAAATGCTCTTATTGAATCTGGGTATAATGTTGGTCTATATACATCTCCTTACTTAGAGAGATTTAATGAAAGAATTAGGCTAAATAATGAAGAGATAGAAGACCAAATATTAGCAGACTGTGTAGAGGTTCTAAAGAAACATACCGATCAAATGTTAGCAGAAGGATTAAAACATCCAACTGAGTTTGACTTTGTCACAGCTTTAGCCTTTTACTATTATTCAATGAAAAAAACAGAAATTGTAGTATTGGAAGTAGGATTGGGCGGAAGATCAGATTCTACAAATGTAATAAAAGAATCTTTATTAAGCGTTATTGCTTCTATATCTTTAGACCATATAAATATATTAGGCAATACTATTGAAGAAATTGCCTATGAGAAAGCTGGAATTATAAAAGAAAATTCAGCAGTGATGGTATATGGGCAAGAAGAATCGGTAATTGAAGTAATCAAAAAGGAGGCTGATTTGAAATCATCTAATATGATGGTTTCAAATCCTAGTCTTATTGAACTTAAAAAATCTAATTTAAATAATCAAATTTTTGATTGTACGTTATATGATGAAAGAAATTTAGATAATGTCAAAATTAGATTGATAGGCAAGCACCAAGTAAAGAATGCACTATTATCTTTAAATGCACTAGAATATTTAAAAAATGGAGCAGGACTAGATAGATTAAATGATGAGTCCATTTATAAGGCCTTTTTAAATACTAAATGGCCGGGAAGGTTTGAGATGATTAGCGATAATCCATATTTTGTAATAGATGGTGCTCATAATAAAGATAGTGCAAGATGTTTATCTGAAGAAGTAGGTAGGCTAGTAGATCCATCTTGGGAAAAGATATTAGTACTTGGACTATTAAAAGATAAGGATGTAGATTCTGTAGTAAAGCTAATGGTTCCAAAGTTTGATTACGTAATTCTTACAAAGCCAGAAAATCCTAGAGCTATGGAAGTTGAGGAATTAGCATATAGAGTAGGAATGTATACTGAAAATATAATATGTATAGAAGATGTTGAAGACGCTTGTAAGTATGCTATAGAATTAGCTAATTCAAAGTCAAATCTATATGTAGCTAATAATACAAAAAAGGTTAAGTCAAATCGAATTAAAAGTACATCGAAAGATAAGAAAAAAAATAAAATAGTATTTGTAGCTGGTTCACTTTATTTAGTTGGAAAAGTTAGAACAGTGGTAAATAAAACATTAAATTAATATATAAAAAACTCTCAAATAATTTTGAGAGTTTTTTATATTTACTGACGTTTGGTTGCATCTGCAACATATTTTTATATATAAAAAATATATAATAAATTCATAAGTTAAAACAAAAAAATAAAAGTGGTAAAAATACTTTAATTATATGTAAATACGAAATAAAAAATTGAAATATTATATTTCGTGGTAGCAATATAATAAGTAAGTATATTTTAAAAAAGGAGTTATTAAAATGAAGGATTTAAACATGTTTTGTTATCAATGTCAGGAAACAGCTGGATGTTCAGGCTGTACAGTTAAGGGGGTTTGCGGAAAAACACCAGAAGTTGCAAGAATGCAAGATTTATTGGTATATGTTACTAAAGGGCTATCAGAAGTGACTACAAAATTAAGAGCTGAAGGCAAGATAATAAGCAAAGAAGTTAACCATCTAATAACCCTAAACTTGTTTACAACAATTACAAATGCTAACTTTGATTTTGATGTATTTGTAGATAGAGTAAATAAAACTTTAGATGTTAAGAAAGAAATGATAGAACAGTTAAACAGCAAAGAAAATCTTGGTGAAGCTGCTATGTGGGACGAAAGAGAATTAAGCGTAATGGAAGAAAAAGCCAAGAAAGTTGGTGTATTAGCTACTGAAGATGAAGATGTAAGATCTCTAAGAGAGCTTACAATTTATGGATTAAAGGGTTTATCAGCTTATTCAAAGCATGCCAATATGTTATACCATGATAGTGAAGAAGTAGATGCATTTTTACAGGAAGCTCTTTACAAGACTACTCAAGATTTAAGTGTTGACGAATTAATAGAATTAGTTCTTGCTACAGGTGGTGCAGGCGTTAAGGGAATGGCATTACTAGATGGAGCAAATACAGATACATTTGGTAACCCAGAAATAACAGAGGTAAATATAGGAGTTAGAAATAATCCTGCTATATTAATATCAGGACATGATCTTTCAGATCTTAAGGCTCTATTAGAACAGACTAAAGGAACAGGAGTAGATGTTTATACGCATTCAGAAATGTTACCAGCAAATTACTATCCAGAATTCAAAAAGTATGATAATTTAGTAGGTAACTATGGAAATGCTTGGTGGAAGCAGAAAGAAGAATTCGAAAGTTTTAATGGACCAATATTGATGACAACTAACTGTATAGTTCCTCCAAAGGATTCATATAAGGATAGATTATATACAACTGGTTCAGCAGGATATCCAGGTTGTAAGCACTTCCCAGGAGAAGCAGGATCAACTAAAGATTTTTCAGCTATAATTGAACATGCTAAGAAATGTCCTCCTCCTACTCAAATAGAAGATGGAACTTTAGTTGGTGGATTTGCTCACAATCAGGTAATATCTCTTGCTGATCAGATAGTAGAAGCAGTAAATACTGGAGCTATCAAGAAGTTTGTAGTAATGGCTGGTTGTGATGGTAGACATAAATCAAGAGATTACTATGCTGATTTTGCTAAGGCTTTACCACAGGATGCAGTTATTATGACAGCAGGATGTGCTAAATATAGATACAACAAGTTAGGTTTAGGCGATATCAATGGTATACCTAGAGTATTAGATGCAGGTCAGTGTAATGATTCATACTCATTAGCAGTAATTGCTATGAAATTACAGGAGGTATTTGGCTTAGAAGATATAAATGAATTACCTATAGTATTCAATATTGCTTGGTATGAACAAAAAGCTGTTATAGTATTATTATCATTACTATACTTGGGTGTAAAGAATATTCATCTTGGTCCAACTCTACCAGCATTTTTATCACCAAATGTAGTTGATGTATTAGTCAAGAACTTTGGAATAGCAGGTATAGGTACTGTTGAAGATGATATAGAACTTTTCTTCAACAACTAATAACTTTTAAATATATAAAAATTTCTAAATAACATAAATTTGATAATAAAATAACTAATAATTATTTATAAAAATTATAAACTAAAGTCTTTTTTAAAAAAAATAGACTTTAGTTTATTTTTTTATCTAAAATAAATTAAAATTAATTATTTTGAATTTTTAAAAATTTACTCTATCAAATTTTTGTTAAAAATTGTATAATATATGTATAGAAAAAAGGGTAAAGAGGAGATAATTATGGAACACAACACCAATACAAATGAGAAAATCTATGGAAGAATATTACAACAGGAGAAGTTTATAGATGGTATTATATTGAAGTCTGAGGAAGAAATGATGGATATCGATCTTAGAAAAAATATAAATGAAAGGTTTCCTAAGATAGAACTAAAAAATCAGAGAGAATTTGAAGATAGAATAAAAAGTGAAGAAGGTTTTTTGGATAAAATTTTGGAAAACGTTGAGATGAGACTACTATTTGCAATAAAATGTGTAATTGAAATTGATGAATCTCAGATAGTAAATTTGAAGAGTGTATTTTATGAAGAGGGAAAAGATATACCTGCTCATTATGAAAACCAGCCTATAAAGAGTGTTTATGATTCAATAAGAAATTCTTTATTAGATGGTGGAAAAAGTGAGGAAATAAACCAGATAATAAATGAAGAATATGATGAGATCATATGGAAAAGAGAAATACCTACTACTAAATATTATTGGGATAAGATGGGAGTAGATTTTCAAAAATACTATTTGGGTCTAAGAGAAACATTTATAAAGGGTTTGCTTGAAAAGACTGATGTTAAATTTACAAAGCTTGATGATACTGTATGCGTATTGACTAGAAATTAGTTAATTTGATTAAAAAATATCGAGTATTATTATAGAAAAATAAAAAAAGGATTATGCGCAGACTTACAAATTTTTAGATTTTTAGACATAAATTTTGGTCGTAATCGCAATAATCCTTCTTTTTTATTTTTTACTTTTGTAAAATACTTAAAATTTCTTCATATTTATCTGATAATTCATTTGTCCATGAATTACAAATAGATTTTGCTATTTCTTCATTGTCAACATTTAAATTAATTGACATCATATCATTTTTACCTTTGATTGCTAATAAAGTTACTATACAAGTAGTATCACTTTGAACAATATAATTAGCCTGTTTTTTTAAATGTTCAGAATATAATTCTTCTTCATTTTCTATTAAGTAAGCATCAATTTTTTTCTTGAATATATCAGGTATTCTATTTTGAAAATATATTAATACCTCCATGCCACTTCTAGTTATTGCGTATAGGTCTGTATTATACTTATTATAAGTGGTTATAAAGTTAGCTTCTATAATTTTAGGCACTAGAGTTTGGAGTGTAAAATAATCCATAACTTCTGTTTCCAATATTATTTGTGTAAGCTGTGTTGAGTTAATATCTTTCTTTATATTATTTAAAGTATATAATACTAGTAGTTTTTCTAAAATTAAATCATCTGTAGAATTTTCAAACATATTAAAATCTCCTTTTTATATAATTATAACATATTAAGATACAAAAAGGAGATTTTCTGAATTAGTATTGGTTATCAATTCATTCATGTAAAATAATATATAATATTTATTACAAAATGTTCACAATTTTGTATATATAAACACAAAAGATATAAAAATGGTATAATAATAATTGGCATAATATGTAGGGGGTAGATGTAATGAATATTTTTATTAATAAATTTAAAAAAATATCAATTGTGACCATATCGTTATTAATATGTATTGGCCCTATGTCGCAAGCCGAAAGTAGGTATAGTGATCATTATTCTGATTCTGCAATAATATCAGATTATAAAACCAATAGAATAATTTACGAAAAAAATGCAGATAAAAAAACAGCAATGGCGAGTTTATCTAAATTAATGACTCTATTAATTACTTTTGACTCTATAAAGGAACATAATGTTAGCAAAGAAGATATAGTTAAGATTGAAGCTGGAGATTACAATAGAGAAGGTACTAATATGAAGCTTGTACCGGGTGAAGATGTAAAATTAGGACATATGATGGATGCTTTGATGATAATATCTGCTAATGATGCGGCTTTGGCAATTTCTAGGCATGTAGGAGGAGATTATGGACATTTTGTAAATCTTATGAATCAGAAAGCCAAGGAAATCGGTATGAAAGATACAGTTTTTTATAATCCTAATGGTCTTCCTATGAAAATGAACATAAATAATAAGAGTTTAGTGGTGGAAAATCATACCACAGCAAGAGATGTTCTTGAATTATGTAAATTTATATATAAAAATTACCCTGATGAACTGACTGAAATAACAAATAAAACAGATTTTGTAGATAAAGCAAAATCTATAAATGAAGAAAATACTAATCCATTATTGCCTTTGATTCCACAGGTAGATGGATTAAAAACTGGATTTACTACCGCAGCAGGATATTGTCTTACTTACTCAATGCCTATTAGAAAAGATTCAAATAATGATGTAAATAATAGAATAATTGGTGTGAGTATGGGAGCTCCAAGTAAGGAAGCAAGAAAAATGGCTTCATACGAAGCTTTGAACTATATAAATAAACATTACTATTCGAAATCATATAAAAAGGCTAACCAATCCGTTGTCAAAACAAAGATAAATGGAATGGGTAATTTTGAAACAAATTTAGTATCAAAAAAAGATATAATATTTGTTAAAAAGAATGGAGAAGACATAAAACAGGAAATAACTTATTATAGAGTTAAATTATCTGAAAGCCCACAATCACCTTTAGCAAAATTAGTACTAAAAGATGGGCGTGGAAATATAATTGCTAGCTCAGATTTATATTCAGAAATACAAGCACAGAGTTTAGGCATATTTGCTAAATTAGAACTGCTGATTTCTTCTTGGTTTGTAGATGATGATAGAAAGGCAGAAAATCAATATTTACTTGATTTTCCAGTATATGAAGTATTCTAGATGAAAGATAGGTTTATAAACTAATATAAGGGATAGAAAATAAGTGAATACAAATAATAAAATAAAGTATAATAAAAAATGGTCATTCTAAGTGAATGACCATTTTTTGCATTCTATTGAAGTTTAATAAATTCCCTATATAGATTATAGTCAACTTGATCTAGTGAGACTACCAACTCAATACCATTTTCTATATATTCATATTTATCAACTACATATTTTTCCTTTATCTTACTAAATAAATCGCCTCTTTGAAATGGAAGTAATAAATTAACTGTATAAAGATTTTTGCATAGATTTTTTTCTATAAGTTTCATTAATTTATCTGTATTTATATGTTTTTTTGCAGACATATATATAATGTCATCTTGATTTTTTGGATATATATCAAGATCTAATTTATCTATTTTATTGTATACTGTTATAGTATCTTTTTCGTCAACACCCAGATCTTTTAGTACAGATAGAGTAGTTTCTTGTTGTATATCTGAACTAGAGTTAGTAGAATCGACAACATGAAGTATTAAATCTGCATATTTAACTTCTTCAAGTGTAGATTTGAAAGCATCAATTAAATCATGTGGTAACTTGCTCACAAAACCTACAGTATCAACCAGTAAAAATTCTCTTTTGTTAGGAAGCAGTGCCTTTCTAAGGGTTACATCCAGGGTTGCAAATAACATATCTTTAACAAACACATTCTTTTCAAGCTCGTAGTCTGGATGAGATTGAATTAATTCATTTAAAAGAGTAGATTTACCTGCATTAGTATACCCTACTAGAGCAACAATGGGTACGCTATTTTTACTTCTTTGGGTTCTTTGGACCTCTCTATTTTTAGAGATTTCTCTCAATTCTTTTCTAATATTTGCAGCTCTATTTAAGATATGTCTTTTGTCTTTTTCTAACTTTTGTTCACCAGGGCCTCTAGTACCAATACCAGCACCAGTTCTAGACATTTGTTCACCCATACCATATAATCTTGGAAGGCGGTATTTCAATTGAGCAAGTTCAACCTGCAATTTACCTTCTTTACTTTTTGCTCTTTGGGCGAATATATCCAATATAAGCATAGTTCTATCGACTATTTTCTTGCCTATAATATCTTCTATATTTCTTAATTGGGCGCCAGATAATTCATCATTAAAAATAATAATATTTGCATCTAGAGAATCAGCGTAAACTTTTATTTCTTCTATTTTTCCACTTCCTAGATAAGTTGCTGTATCTATGTTGTTTTTATTTTGTATAATTGAACCTACAACATCAGCGCCTGCAGCTTTTGCAAGTTCTTTTAATTCTTCCATAGAATCCTCTATATCAATATCTGAGGATTTTTTTATTGTGCTCGTTAGATTCAATCCAACGCACAATGCTTTTTCTTCAATATTTGTGTTAGTATCATTTAGTATTGTTTTCTTTGAACTCATAGTTAGCAAAGTCCTTTCAATTTTATATATATATTATATCATATTAGTAAAGAATATGTTTTTATTGAAGATACAAAGATTTTTGAAGTATGTGTTTGAGTATATCTATTATGGTATAATAAAAATATTAAATTATTATAAAGGAGAATTTATTATGAATTCCTATAAATTTTTTTCTAATAAGGAGTGTGAATTTTTTCCATGTCACAATACAGGTGATATAGAAGGATTTAATTGTCTATTTTGTTTTTGCCCCTTGTATACATTAGGTGAATTTTGTGGAGGAAATTTTAGATATAATAAAAAAGGAATAAAAGACTGTAGTGACTGTAATTTACCTCATAAAGCAGAAAATTATGAGTATATAATGTCTAAGTTTAAATTGCTAAGTGAACTAGCTAGAAGGAGGTGATTTTATGCATAAAAAAAATGAATCAAAAAAGGCACCAATTGTAATTACAGGTGTAATTATCGAAGTAGCTTGGTTAGTATTTGGAGTATATAAATTAGAACAGTTTAAAGCTATAGGTATTATGACTTATATAATAGCTCTTATATTAGTATTTAGAGTATATGGTAAACATACCAACTATGCCTTTAAAATGTTATGGATGTTTATTTTGTTAGCTGCACCTCCAGCTGGTATAGTATTATATCTTCTATATGGCAGTAAATTTTCGTCTATATTTGTTAGGAGAAGATTTAAATCAGTATACGGATTATTTGAAGCAATTATGCCCGATGATGATGATTTATTAGAAAAGATGAAAATAGATGATATTAGAGCATATGGTCAAGCGTATTATCTTAGTAATTCCGCACACTACAGACCATTTTCAAGTGATAAAGTAGAATATTTTCCAGAAGCTTACTTAGCACTGGAAAGGATGAAAGAAGAACTTATTAAAGCAAAGAAATTTATATTTATGGAATATCATACTATTGAAAATGGAGAGGCTTTTGATGAGATAGAAGAAATACTAATACAAAAAGCAAAACAAGGTGTGGATGTTAGAATAATCTATGATGATGTAGGAAGTTTGTCTATAATAAATAAGCCTTTTAAGAAAAAATTGAAAAGAGATGGAATAAAGACTAGAGTTTTTAACCCGATATTTCCTATTATGAGCGTGTTTATGAATAATAGAGACCATAGAAAAATGACTATAATTGATGGTAAGGTTGGTTTTGTAGGTGGTTATAATATTTCTGATGAATATTTTAATATAACTCATCCATTTGGATATTGGAAGGATGCAGGTATAGTATTTAGAGGAAAGCCAGTAGACACACTAACATTAATATTTCTTGAGATGTGGCATGCCATGAAAAAAGGTAAAAAAGATCAAGAAGATATAAGAGATTTATTAAATCAAGAAGACTTAGAAATATTAGATAAAACAATTGAAACAATAGAGAGTGATGAAAAAGCTAAACCATGTGTCAAGGTAGAAGAAAAGTGTCTATCTATTATTCAGCCTTTTGCAGATAATCCTCTTACAGAAGAGAATGTATCAGTGAATGTATATTTGAATATGATAAAAAAAGCGAATGAATATCTGTATATTACAACGCCATATTTGATAATAGATGATCACTTAAGAGATGAACTGGCTGCAGCAGCAAAAAGAGGTGTGGATGTTAGAATAATTGTACCTGGAGTACCAGATAAGAAGTTCGTAAATAGAGTAAGTAAATCTTATTACAAAAGTCTTGTAAAATCTGGGGTGAAAATTTATGAATTTGTACCAGGCTTTATACATTGTAAGATATTTATATCGGATCACAAGTATGCTGTTATAGGCACAATAAATCTAGACTATAGGAGTTTGTACTTACACTTTGAAAATGGGGTATTCATGTATAATACAAATGTAATCAATAAGATGAAAGAAGATTATGAGGATACTTTAAAAAAATCTGAAGAAGTTACATCAAGGTATTTTACAGATAAAAACTTCTTAACAAGGGTATGGCATGGAATGCTTAGATTTATTTCTCCTCTGCTATAGACAAGAATAAAAAATTATAGTATAATAGACAAGTCGTAAAAATAAAGGAAATTCCTTTAAATGGACAATGCGTATTACGCATCCATCGGTAAATGGACAATGTACAAAGAGTACATCCATAATTTATATTAAAAAGGAGAAATTTTATGTCATCAATTACAAGAGGACCTAAGTTTAAACTATCTAGAAGATTAGGATTAAACGTTTGTGGTCATCCAAAGGCAATGAACAGAGCTGGAAAGGGAACTGCAAGAAGTGATAAGAAGCTTTCACCATACGGAATGCAGTTACTTGAAAAGCAGAGACTAAGAGCTTACTATGGAGTATCTGAAAAGCAGATGAGAATTTACATGAAGAAGGCTCAGAAGGCACAGGGACCTACTGGTACAGCTGTTATTAGAACATTAGAATGCAGATTAGACAACTTAGTTTACAGAATGGGTCTTGCTAATTCAGTTAGACAGGCTAGACAGATGGTTGGACACGGTAATGTATTGGTTAACGGAAAGAAAGTTGATATACCATCATTTATAGTGAGCGTTGGAGATGAAATCCAGTTAAGAGAAAAATACAGAAGTAACCCACTATTCAAGGCTAACTTTGAAGCAGCAGCTTTAAATGAACATGCTTATATTACTAAGAATACTGAAAACTTCTCAGCAGTTCTTTCAAGATTACCAGAAAGAGAAGAAGTGCCAATCGAAATAAATGATGCACTAGTAGTCGAATTCTACTCAAAGTCATCTTTATAAGATTTATAAAAAGATATTTCAAATACCCGAGATTATTCTTGGGTATTTTTTGTTAAAATAAAGTAAATAAATTTAAAAAAATTAAAGGGTTTTAGATTTTTGTGTAGAATATTATACATAGACACATATTTTATAGGAGGTTATTATGGTAATAGGATGGGAAAATGTCGACGACCTTGAAGATTACTATATTAGCTATCTTCTTTATAAGCAGTCTCTTAGTGTCATACAGATTGCTAGGGTCAGAAATAAGTCAATAG
Organism: Peptostreptococcus equinus; assembly: GCF_027125355.1. Taxonomy (NCBI): domain Bacteria; kingdom Bacillati; phylum Bacillota; class Clostridia; order Peptostreptococcales; family Peptostreptococcaceae; genus Peptostreptococcus; species Peptostreptococcus equinus. The sequence continues at coordinate 376,582 of NZ_CP114052.1, forward strand.
AACAAATTAATGATGACTTGATAAAGGCTAAAACAAGACTTAGGGAAAAGAATAAGTCTATAAAAGAAAATAATCAAGAAATTATGGATTACTATTTGGCTTTGGCAAAGGATGATAGAAAAAAATTTATTGATGGTTTGAAGGAAGAAAATTTAGATACTTTTAAAAAGAAAGTATTTAAGGCTATTTTATCCACATTAAATATAGATGATTTGATGGTTTTAGTATGGACGGCTGGAGAATTGAAAGATTCTAGATTTTTGAATATTTTATATCCATTAGTAGAAAAAAAACATGCAAATCTTAGAAGAATAACTTATTCTGCTATTGGAAAAATTGCCGATAAAAATAGTGTACAAATCATTGAAATAGGTTTATCTGATTCTAATCCACAGGTGAGACAATATTGTGCAAAAGCCTTGGCTAGTATGGGCAATGAGAACTCAATAAAGGTACTAAAAAATATTGTGAATAACAAATCTACTTTTGAAAAGGAGTATGTTTTGAGGGCTTGCAAAGAGTCTATAGAAAAAATATACTCAAGACTCAATATCTAAGGGCGCAGGTGCGCCTGCAAGTAATATTACTAGAGAAATTGGAGGTATTCAAGATGATAGTAAGACGTTGTTCTGGTGGGGTTGTATTTTATGCAAATAAGGTTTTGATAGTTGAAAACGATAAGGGCGAATGGACATTGCCAAAGGGAAAGATAGTAGGTGATGGACTCCCTCATGAAAGTGCAGTAGAAAGAGTAAAGCTTGAAACAGGTGTAGATGCAAAAATATTAGATATAGCTGGTGATACTATATATGAATTCTTTTCAAGAAGTAGAAATCAGAGAGTTTGTAATGCCATAATGTGGTATGTGATGGAATCAAAAAATTCTCAAGTTGATCTATCCAAAGAATTCTTACAGGGTAATTTTTATAAGATTCCTGAAGCCTTAGAAAAATTATCTCATAGTAAGGAAAAATCTTTAGTAGATGTATCATACAAAAAATATAAAGAGTTTAAGAAGACAGATGAGAGAAAATTAGATGAAAAGAAATCTGTATAAATATAATATTAAATAAATAGTAAAAAATAAATATTGATATATTAAAGTGTGGTGTATTTAAGTATATAATTAGATATACCATACTTTTTTTGCAAAAAAATGTATAAATTATTGGGTATAAAACAGGTAATATATAAGGAGGTATGCGGATTATGGATAACATAAAAAATATTATAATAAAACAAAAAGAATATTTTAATAGAAATAAAACAAAGGATTTACATAACAGAAAAGATGCACTAAATAAATTGAAACAATCTATTTTAAACAATAAAAATGGGATTGTTGAAGCATTAAATAATGACCTTGCAAAAAGTGAATTTGAAGCATATACAACGGAAATAGGAGATGTATTAAGCGAAATAAGTCTATTTTTGAAGAAGATTAATAAATGGTCAAAGGATAAAAAAGTTAGGACTCCATCATTTTTATATCCTGCAAAGAGTTTTATTATGAAAGAACCATATGGAATTGTACTGATAATTGGACCATTTAATTATCCCTTTAATTTAGTTATGAAACCCTTAATAGGAGCAATTGCTGCTGGTAATACAGTCATTGTAAAACCATCGGAACTTAGCCCAAATGTAGCTAATATAATCAAAAAAGTGTTAGATGAAGCATTTGATCAAGAATATGTTGCAACAATATTAGGTGATGCCGAGGTAACAAGTTCCTTATTAGAAGAAAAATTTGATTATATATTTTTCACAGGTGGTGCAAAAATAGGAAAAATAATAATGCAAGCAGCAGCAAAAAATTTAACTCCTATAACATTAGAGCTTGGAGGTAAAAGCCCTGCAGTTGTAAGTGATGCAGCCAATATAAAAATTGCTTGCCAAAGAATAGCGAGAGGTAAATTTATGAATGCTGGTCAGACTTGTGTAGCACCAGACTATGTGTTTGTAGAAGAAAAAATTTTTAACAAATTTATAGATGGTATAAAAGACACGATAGTAGAATTTTATGGTAAAGATATAAAAGGAAATAAAGACTTAGGCAGAATTATAAATAAGAGGCATCATGATAGATTGAACTCTCTATTAGAAAAAGAAAAGAAACATATTATTTTTGGTGGTCAAACAGATATTGAAAATTTATATATATCACCAACTTTACTTACTGATATTAATTTTGACAGTCCAATAATGGAAGAAGAAATATTTGGACCAATATTACCGATATTAAAATATAAGGATTTAGACAAAGATGTTATTAAATTTATAAAAAATGGTGAAAAACCATTAGCTTTATATTTATTTACTGGCAATAAGAGTGAGGAAATAAAGATATTAAAAGAAATATCCTTTGGAGGTGGTATGGTAAATGATACATTATTGCATCTTGCTAATCCGTATTTACCTTTTGGAGGAGTAGGAAATTCTGGCATAGGTGCCTATCATGGAAAACACAGTTTTGATCTATTCTCCCACAAAAAATCTATAGTAAAAAGACCTTTAAATATACAGTTTGATTTGACAAAACCACCCTATAAAAACAAATTAAAATTCATAGAAAAATATTTCAAATAAATTACTGCTAGCAATCTTCAAGTGATTGCTAGCAGTAATTATTATTGGGCATATAAGTGAGAATTATGGCTTTAAATATGGTATAATGATATAGATTGATTGAATTTCTTGAAGAGGAGAAGGATACCTATTGGAAAAATACAGAACTGTCCATGAGACAGGACATGATACATATATAATAGAAAAATCGGAGTTTATTGGCCATGCGAAGCCTGTATCTACTGAAGATGAAGCCAAGGAATTTATTGACCAAATAAAGAGTCAGTACAAGGACGCTACACACAATGTATGGGCCTATGTAATAGGTCAGAATATGAATATACAGAGATATAGCGATGATGGTGAACCACAGGGTACAGCTGGAATACCAACCTTGGAGATAATTAAAAAGGAAAATCTATGTGACGTTGTAGTCGTAGTTACTAGGTATTTTGGTGGAGTAAAATTGGGTGCAGGAGGACTTGTAAGAGCCTATACCAAGGGAGCAAAAATAGGTCTGGAAGCTGCTAAAATGGTGGATAAGGAACTATTTGTGCAAGTGGACATAAACATTGACTATACTTTATTGGGTAAATTTCAAAATGAATTAACTAATAAGGACTACTATGTCAAACAAATAGTGTATGAAGAAAATGTAAAAATAATTGTTTATTGTCAGCTAGCTAGGCTAGATGAATTAAGTTCTTTATTAACTGAAATTTCAAATGGCAAGGCTATTATTAAGCAAAAGGACGAATTTTATTTGTCGGTACAGGATGGAAAGATTATTGATTAGGAGGATATTATGCTAAATAGAAGAGAACAGATAGAAAAAACAGTAGAATGGATAAAGAGCAAGGTAGAAGAAGCTGGTTGTAAAGGTGCTGTAGTAGGTGTATCAGGTGGAATAGACTCAGCAGTAGTGGCATATTTATTAAAGATGGCTTTTCCAGAAAATTCTATGGGAGTGATTATGAATATAAAAAGTAATCCACAGGATAAGATAGACGCTATGAAAGTAATAAATGGCTGTGGAATAGAATACATAGAACTTGATTTGGACCAACCACAGATAGCAATTTTAGATACAGTAAATGAAAAATTAAAGGAAAAGAATATATATAATGCTGACAATGAAAGAATGTCAGATGCAAACTTAAGAGCGAGAATTAGAATGAGTTCGTTATATACAGTTGCAAATAACTTAGGATATTTGGTTGCTGGTACGGATAATGCAGCAGAATTGCTTACAGGTTATTTTACTAAGTATGGAGATGGTGGAGTTGATTTCTTACCTATAGCAAATTTACCAAAGTATGAAGTATATGAATGGGCAAAAGAGTTAGGAATACATAAGGATTTAATAGAAAAAGCTCCGTCAGCAGGCCTATGGGAAGGACAAACTGATGAAAATGAAATGGGTACTACTTATAAATATATAGATATGGTAGTAGAAGGCAAAAGAGATCAGGTCCCACAAAAAGATTTAGAAATAATTGATAGATTACATAGAGTAAGTGAGCATAAGAGATCTATAGTTGCAAGACCTCCAGTTTTTAAATAAAAGTAAAATGAAAAATAGAATTTTTTTAAATACACATAAATAAAAATTAATAAGTATGGAATTTGACGTAGATTAGAAATTTACAATTATTTACTTATCTTAACAGCTATGATAAAATATATTGTTGTGACGAGATAAAATTATTTAAACTTAAGGAGATGAAATAAATGGGTCGTATACATAACATTGAAGGTAGAAAGAATAAGCAAGATGCAGCTAGATCAAATGTTTTCACAAAACATGCTAGAGCGATATCAGTTGCAGCTAAAGAAGGTGGCGCAGATCCAGAATACAATGCATCATTAAAAGCAGCTATAGCAAAGGCTAAGTCTGATAATATGCCAAATGATAATATAGATAGAGCGATTAAAAAAGGAGCTGGCGGTGGAGAAGGAGAAAACTTTGAAGCTATAACATATGAAGGATATGGCCCAGGTGGGGTAGCTATAATAGTTGAAACACTTACAGACAACAAAAATAGAACAGCAGGAAACGTAAGATATTACTTTGATAAGAATAATGGTAATCTTGGCACTCCAGGATGTGTATCATTTATGTTCGATAGAAAAGGACAGATATTTATATCTTCAGAAGATGGTGAAGAAGAACAATTGATGGAAGATTCACTAGATTTAGGAGCGGAAGATTTTATAGCTGAAGAAGAAGGTTTTGAAATATTAACAGCGCCAGAAGATTTCAACACAGTAAGAGATGGATTAGAAGATAAGGGCTATAAATTCCTTATGGCAGATGTTAAGTTGATTCCTCAGACTACAAGTGTTCTAGATGATGCTGGTCAGATAAAGGCATTAGAAAAATTATTAGACATATTAGAAGAAGACGATGATGTACAAAATGTACACCATAACTGGGAGATGCCCGAAGAAGCTTAATAATATTTGAAAACTCTTTTCTATAAATGATTTTTTGTTTTTATATAGGGTAATACTTGAATATATATAAGAAAATAATATTTGAGGAGATCATAAATGGAAAATTTAGGTAGTGAATTTGTAGTAAATGAATTTAATTTAAGTGGATATAAAATAGGTACTTTCATATTTAATTATAGAGAGATGCCAGTAGATAATGGTTCAGATGCATTTGTGGAAATAGATGTATACAAGCTTAGTGAACCAGTAATACTTTATGTAAAGACTTTTAAGGCTCCGTTGATAGAAGAATCAACACCAGTTAGTCTTTGTGAAGCCTTATATGAAGAATTTTATTTGGCTACGGAAGATGAAAATTAAAGAACACTATATGAGTTAACTCATAGTGTTTTGGCACAAGTCAAATTATGGCTGTAATTCAACATTTATAAAGTTGACTTACAGCCTATTTTATTAACAAGATAGAAATAGAGGTATAAATGGAAAATTTATTTATAGAAGAAATATCAAAAGCTTATGATTCTAACCGAATTGATATAAAAAAGGGGGAAGAATTAGTTGAAACATTAAGCCAAAAATTAAATTATTATAGTGAAAGATACTATGATTTTGACAATCCAGAAATAAGTGATCAAGAATATGACTCATTGATGAAATCACTTATATTTTTAGAAGAAAAGTATCCGGAACTAAAAAAGGAAGACTCTCCAACTTCAAGAGTAGGAGGTAAGGCTCTAGATAAATTTGAACAGTATATACATGAAAGACCTATGTTAAGTCTATCAAATGTATTTTCTGAAGAAGAAATAAGATCATTTGATAGGAGGGTTAGAGAGGGTTGTAGTGGTGAAGTTAGTTATGTAGTAGAATTTAAAATAGATGGTTTGTCAGTTGGACTTACTTACGAAAATGGAAAGCTTGTAGTAGGAGCTACAAGAGGAGATGGTTATATAGGTGAAAATGTAACTAGCAATATTAAAACCATTAAAACTATCCCTAGGAATATAAATGAAAAAAGAAAATTAATAGCAAGGGGCGAAGTCTATATTTCAAAAGAAGATTTCTTAGAAATCAATAGAATACAGCAAGAAAATGAACTTACTCTCTATGCAAATCCTAGAAATCTAGCAGCAGGGTCTTTGAGACAATTGGATCCGAAGTTAGCAGCAAAAAGACCACTAGATATATTCATATTTAATCTCGAAAATATTGATGAATTAGAAATAGAAAAACATAGTCAGAGTTTCGAATATATGAAATCTTTAGGATTGAAAATAAACGAATCATATAAACTATGTAATAATATAGAGCAAGTCATAGAGTACATAAATATTTGGACAGAAAAAAGGCATGACCTTGACTATGAAATAGATGGAATGGTAATAAAGGTCGATGATATAGTGCAAAGAGAACAATTAGGATTTACAGCAAAAAGTCCTAGATGGGCAACTGCATATAAGTTTCCAGCAGAGAGAAAAAAGACCAAACTTTTAGATATTCAAGTAGAGGTGGGAAGGACGGGTAATATTACTCCTACGGCTATTTTAGAGCCAGTAAGATTGGCTGGGACAAGTGTTAGCAGGGCAACACTTCACAATGAAGATTATATAAAAGAAAAAGATATTAGGATAGGTGATACAGTATTAGTACAAAAGGCTGGAGACATTATTCCTCAGATTATTCAAGTAGACAAAGAAGAAAGAAATGGGCAAGAGGAAGTTTTTACTATGCCAACTCATTGTCCAGCTTGCGGGGAAGAAACTGTAAGAATTGAAGGTGAATCTGCAGTTAAATGCATTAACATCTCATGCCCCGCACAAATTAGAAGAGGTATTATTCATTTTGTATCTAGGGATGCTATGGATATAGATAAAATGGGAGAATCTATAGTAACATCATTACTGGACAATGAATTAATAAAAGAAATTTCAGATATATATTATTTAAATCCAGATGATTTAATAAAATTGGAAAGAATGGGAGAAAAATCTGTTTCAAATCTTATGAATTCAATTGAAAAATCAAAAGAAAATGAGCTTTGGAGACTAATAAATGGTTTGGGAATAAAGTATGTTGGTGTAAAAGGATCAAAGATGTTGGCCAAATCATATAGAAGTTTAGATGATATAATGAAAACTAGTAAAGAAGACTTAATGAACATAGAAGACTTTGGCAATGTAATGTCCGATAGTTTAATTAAATTTTTCCAAGAAGATAAGAATATTGAAATAATAGAAAAGCTTAGAAGGGCAGGATTGAATTTTAATTCAAAAGAAGAAGTAAATAGTAATGCCCAAATATTTGAAGGTATGAAAATAGTACTGACAGGAACATTACCAACTTTAAAGAGAAATGATGCAAAAAAGCTTATGGAAGACAGAGGGGCAAGTGCCACATCAAGTGTAAGTAAGTCTACTGATTTTGTATTAGCAGGTGAAGAAGCTGGATCTAAACTAGATAAGGCAATTAGCTTAGGAATAAAGATTATTGATGAAGAAATATTTATGAAACTTATAGGATTAAATAGCAAAGAAGAAGTAATGGAAAAATTAGGAGAGTAAGTATAAAGGAGCATTTTAATGACAATATCTAATAAGGTGGATAAAAATTTAGAAAAAGAAATAGTAAGGCCAGATGGTAGGCTTGTTGATCAGATGAGACCTGTCAAAATTACGAGAAATTACACAATGTATGCATCAGGTTCCGTTTTAATAGAAGTTGGTAATACAAAGGTGATTTGTACAGCTTCAGTAGAAGATACCGTTCCACATTTTATGAAGGGACAGGGTAAGGGGTGGATTAGTGCTGAGTACTCTATGCTACCAAGTGCAACTGAAAGAAGAAATAGAAGAGAAGTTTCAAAAGGTAAGATAGATGGAAGAAGTCAGGAAATACAAAGATTAATTGGTAGATCTATAAGATCAGTTGTGAATTTGGAAAAATTAGGAGAAAGAACTATTTGGATTGACTGTGATGTGATACAAGCTGATGGAGGTACTAGAACAGCGTCAATTACAGGAGCATATGTAGCATTATGTGATGCACTATATAAATTATATAAAAGTAAAGAAATAAAGAAAATGCCAGTCGAAAATTTACTGGCAGCTGTAAGTGTAGGTATAGTGGACGGACACCCAAGGTTGGATATTTGCTACGAAGAAGACTCTAATGCAGAAGTTGATACAAATATTATTATGAATAATAAGGGACAATTTATTGAAATACAAGGTACTGGGGAGCAAAGACCCTTTACTAGGGATGAACTAAATAAAATATTGGATTTAGCAGAAAAAGGAAATAGAGAACTTATGAGAGTTCAAAGGAGTGTATTAGGTGAAGTAGCAGATGCTGTAATAGGTTGCGAATATAATAGAGAAGCCATAATAGCAACAGGAAATCAACATAAGCTAGATGAAATAAGAAAAATGACATCGGATATTAATTTTAATATACTATCTTTAAAAGACTGTGGTTTAGAAAATATTGAGATAGTAGAAGATGGAAAAACTTTTGAACATAATGCATTGATAAAGGCTAGGACAATATCAAAAGAAACAGGAAAAATAGCTATTGGTGATGATAGTGGTATTGAAGTAGATGCATTAGGAAAAAGACCAGGTATATATTCCGCTAGATATGCTGGCGAAAATGCTAGTGACAAAGAAAATAGAGAAAAGATGTTTAGAGAATTAGAAGGCGTAGAATTAGAAAATAGAACCGCCAGTTTTGTATGTGTTATAGCTGTAGTATTTCCAGATGGCAAAGAAATTTTATCAAAGGGAATTGTTGAAGGGAAAATAGCCATGGAAGAAAGTGGGACTAATGGCTTTGGATATGATCCAATGTTTATACCTGAGGGCTATGATCAAACATTTGGAATTTTATCAGAAGAAGTGAAAAATTCATTTAGCCATAGATCCAGAGCCCTTGAAATAATGAAAGTAAAATTACAAGAAATATTAGAAGATAGAACAATATAAATTTTAAATAAAAGGAGATTTATGAGAATACTAGTAATATCAGATACACATTCAGCTAAAAAATTAATGGATAAATTAAAGGTTAAATTAGCTGGAAATATTGATATGATAATACATGCGGGTGATCACTTCGAAGACTCCATATATTTAAAATCAATATTAAATGTACCAGTGATGGCTGTTGTGGGAAATTGTGACTTTAATACAGCAGAAAAAGAATTAGACTTTGAACTTGAAGGCATAAATATATTTTTAACACATGGTCATAAATATGGAGTAAAATCAAGTGATGATCTAATAGTACAAAGAGCTAAAAAAGTGAATGCAAAAATTGCAATATATGGACATACTCATATAAAAGAAGATAAAGAAATTGAAGGTGTTAGAGTCATAAATCCAGGAAGTCTCACTTTACCCAGGGATGGTTGTAAAGGATCGTATGTAATTTTAGAAGTTGAAAATGGAAAATTTGCATATTATTTTGATACTTTATAGACTTAAAGCCTTATAAATAGGTAATAAGAGATTGTTTTTTTTCAGCCAATATAGTATAATTAAGTGGTTAGACTACGTATAAAATTATTGGCGGGCAGCCATAATAAATATAATTAGGAGGAAGAACATGAAATCAGAGTTCATAAAAAGAGAAGGAAATTCTGTAACATTTGAAATAGCAATAGATGCAGCAGAATTTGAAAAAGCTATAGACAAGGCTTATAACAAGACAAAATCTAGATACAATATCCACGGATTTAGAAAGGGTAAAGCACCTAGAAAAATAATAGAATTAAATTATGGTAAGGGAGTATTTTTCAATGATGCATTGGATATATTATTACCAGAAATATATCCAAATGCTATAGATGAATTAGAAATAAATCCAGTTAGCCAGCCAAGTATAGACATAAAGGAAATAAATGAAGATGGTTCAATTGATTTAATAGCTGAAGTAGATGTAAGACCAGAATTTGAATTGGGAGAATACAAAGGTTTAGAAATTGAAAAGGTTGATGCAGAAGTTACAGATGAGCAAGTAAATTCTGAACTAAACGCACTAGTTGAAAAGCAGTCAAGAATGGTAACTGTAGAAAATGAAGTAGAAAATGGAAACATAGTAGTAATTGACTTTAAGGGATTATTAGAAGGTGAAGCTTTTGAAGGCGGAACTTCAGAAGGGTACACTCTTGAAATAGGTTCAGGTTCGTTTATACCAGGATTTGAAGAACAAATAATAGGAAAGAAAGCTGGAGATGAATTTGAAGTTAATGTAACATTCCCAGAAGATTATCCATCAGAAGAATTAGCTGGTAAGCCAGTTGTATTTGAAATAAAATTACATGAAGTTAAAAAGAAAGAATTACCTGAATTAGATGATGATTTCGCAAAAGATACTACTGAATTCGAATCATTAGAAGAATTAAAGAATGATATAAGAACAAATCTTGAAAAGACTGCGAAGGAAGAGTCAGAAAACAAGATGAAAGATGCTGTAGTAGAAAAGTTAGCTGAAACTACTGAAATAGATATACCTAAATCAATGATAGAAAATCAGTTAGATAGATTGCTTCAGGAAATCAACATGCAGTTAAGCTATCAAGGATGGTCATTAGAAAAATTCGCTGAATTATCAGGTCAGTCAGTTGAAGATATTAGAGAAGCTAGAAGAGAAGAAGCTGCTCAAATAGTTAAGAATACCCTTGTAGTAGAAAAGATTGCTGAACTTGAAAATATTGAAGTTAGCGAAGAAGAATTGGATGCTGACTTACAGAAATTTGCTGAAATGTACAATATAGATATAGAAAAAGTTAAGTCAAGCTTACAGGAAGCTGATATTGAAAATATAAAGAATAGAGTTAAGTCTGAAAAGGCTGTACAATTATTATTAGATAATGCTTCTGTAAAATAATTTACCAATCTATTGACTAAAATTAATTGAAATCACTTTTGATTAATATAGGTTAATTTTAGGTATATTATATAAAATAAGAAATGTATTTAAAAGACCACATTTAAATGTGGTCTTTAATTAGAAATAAATACTAATCATGAAGCAAATAGGAGGAAATAATATGGCATTAGTACCTTATGTTGTAGAACAAGATGGTAGAGGGGAAAGATCATATGACATTTACTCTAGACTTTTAAAAGATAGAATAATATTTTTAGGAGACGAAGTAAATGATGCTACTGCTAGTTTAGTAGTTGCTCAGTTATTGTTTTTGGAGGCAGATGATCCAGATAAAGACATACATTTATATATAAATTCACCAGGTGGAAGTGTTACAGCTGGTATGGCTATTTATGATACTATGCAGTATATAAAAGCTGATGTAAGTACAATATGTATAGGTATGGCTGCATCGATGGGAGCGTTCTTGCTTGCATCTGGAGCAAAGGGTAAGAGATATGCTCTGCCAAACAGTACAATAATGATACACCAACCTCTAGGAGGATCAAAGGGACAAGCTACAGATGTTGAAATACATACTAAATTTTTACTTAATATAAAGGAAAAATTAAATACGATATTATCAGAAAGAACAGGACAGCCATATGAAGTGGTAAAGGCAAATACTGAAAGAGATAATTTTATGACGTCTGATGAAGCATTGAACTTTGGGCTAATAGATGAAGTAATAAAAGATAGACTATAGTTCAAAATTGAAAGAGAGGTGACACTATGGCAAAAAAAGACGAAAAAGAACAACAGTACAGATGTTCATTTTGTGGTAAAAGTCAAGATCAAGTAAAAAGAATAATAGCTGGGCCTGGTGTTTATATTTGCGACGAGTGTATAGACTTATGTAGTGAAATAATAAAAGAAGAAATGGTTGAAGATCATAATATAGATGTAGATAATCTACCTACTCCAAAGCAGATGATGGAAATACTTGATGATTATGTAATAGGTCAGCAAAGTGCCAAAAAGGCTCTATCAGTAGCTGTTTATAATCACTATAAGAGGATATATAGTCCAAATGTAAAAACTGATGATGTAGAAATACAAAAGAGTAATATCTTGTTATTGGGACCTACTGGTTCAGGTAAGACTTTACTTGCACAAACACTGGCTAAAATATTGAATGTACCATTTGCAATAGCAGATGCTACATCTCTTACAGAAGCAGGTTATGTAGGTGAAGATGTTGAAAATATAGTGTTAAAGTTGGTTCAGGCAGCTGATTTTGATGTTGAGAAAGCACAAAAAGGAATAATCTATATAGACGAAATTGATAAGATTTCAAGAAAGTCTGATAATCCATCCATTACTAGAGATGTAAGTGGAGAAGGTGTTCAGCAAGCACTTTTAAAAATATTAGAAGGTACTGTTGCTAATGTTCCACCATCAGGTGGAAGAAAACATCCTCATCAGGAATTCTTAAAAGTCGATACTACTGATATACTATTTATATTAGGTGGAGCTTTTGATGGAATTGAAAAGATTGTTCAAAAAAGAGGAAGAGATAAAACTTTAGGATTTGGAGCCAAAATTGAAAGTAAGTCAGAAATGAATTTAGGAAAACTGTATTCACAGGTAATACCAGATGATTTATTAAAGTTTGGATTGATACCTGAGTTTGTAGGTAGAATACCTGTACTAGCTACGTTAGACTTACTAGATGAAGAATCTTTAATAAAAATTTTGACAGAGCCAAAAAATTCTTTAGTAAAACAATATACTAAGTTGTTAGAATATGATGGAGCAAAACTAGAATTTGAAGAAGATGCACTAAGAGCAATTGCTAAAAAGGCGATTTCTAGAAATACGGGAGCGAGAGGCCTTAGATCTATAATTGAACACGCCTTGATGGATACAATGTATGAAGTACCTTCATTAGAAAATATAGAAAAAGTAGTTGTTACAAAAGAGTGTATTGAAGATAATCAAAAGCCAAAAATTATAGAAAAAGATTATCGTGAATTGGTGAATGATAACCCAATAGAAAATTAATTATAGATGGTAGAATTAATTCTACCATCTATTTTTTATTAGTTTATCAAAATAATAAAGCTATTTTTGCATTAAAATACATATAAGAAGCATATTTTTGCATTAAATATCAAATAATATATATATTTGTGATATAATAACTTGAAAATAGGTATACACATATATATAATAAATAATACACAGTTACATTAGATAGGAGAGATAATATGGATAATATTGAAGTAAAAAAAGAATCAATTATATATAAAGAACAAATAGAAATGCCAATGATACCGCTAAGAGGAATATCAATATCACCTTGTATTTTGCAATCTTTTGATATAGGAAGAACAAATTCAATAGAGAGTTTTGAACTGTCTATGATTAATGACGAAAAGATATTTTTAGTTAGTCAATTTGACGCAATGTTGGAAGAACCTACTATTGATGATTTGTACACAATAGGCACTATTTGTAATATAAAGCAGGTTATTAGAACATCTGATAGTTCAATTAGAGTATTAGTAGAGGGTGTTAGTAGGGCCAAGTTAGTTTCTATGAGAACAGATGAAAATAATGCATGGTTAGGTCAAATTATACCAATTGAATTTGATGAAGAAAAACTAAGTAAGGAATCAAAGAGTACATTAGAAGCTTATCTAAGAAGGGTAATGAATGGATTTGAAGAATATTTGAATCTTGCTGCCGACATACCAACTGATTCAGCTATGGAGATTGCCGAGGCTGAAGGTTACTCTATGACTATGGACATAGTAGCTTCTAGTTTGATGCTTAAATTTGCAGATAGACAAAATATCTTAGTTACATTGGACTTAGAAAAGAGAATGGAGCTATTGTATGAAAAATTATTAGAAGAGTTAGAAGTAATAAAAATAGACAAGAAAATCAATTTGAATGTCAGAAAACAAATGAATAAAATACAAAAGGATTATTATTTAAGAGAACAATTAAAGGCTATACAAAAAGAACTTGGAGACATTCCTGAAGAATCAGAAGAAAGTGAGTATAGAAAAAAACTTTCTGAATTGAAGATATCAGAAGAAACTAGAGAAAAGATTGAAAAAGAAATAGAAAAATTTGAAAGAACTCCTATTGGAACACCAGATTATAATGTATCTAAAAATTATTTAGATGTAATTTTCTCACTTCCGTGGAATAAGGAATCTAGAAATAGATTTGATATAAAAAAATCGGAAAAGATATTAAATGAAGATCACTATGGTCTAGATGATGTAAAGGAAAGAATTTTAGAATACCTTGCTGTAAGAAAGCAGTCAAAAAATCTAAAGAGTCCAATTATTTGTCTTGTAGGACCTCCAGGTGTTGGTAAAACATCTATAGCAAAATCTGTATCAAGAGCCTTAGGAAGACATTTTGTTAGAATTTCACTAGGTGGAGTTAGAGACGAAGCTGAGATTAGAGGGCATAGAAGAACGTATATAGGAGCAATACCAGGAAGAATAATAAATTCCATAAAAGAAGCTAAGTCAAAGAATCCAGTGATTTTACTTGATGAAATAGACAAAATGGCACATGATTTTAAGGGAGATCCAACTTCAGCTATGCTTGAAGTTTTAGATCCAGAACAAAATAAATATTTTGTAGACCATTACTTGGAATTGCCTTTTGACTTATCTAAGGTATTATTTATTACTACAGCTAATGATCTTAGACAAATACCAAGACCTCTATATGATAGAATGGAAGTAATTGATATTGAAGGTTATATTGAAGAAGAAAAATTAGAGATAGTTAAAAGATATATATTAAAGAAACAATTAAAAGAAAATGGTTTAAAAAATAACTTTATAAAAATGGATGATGAAGTAATTAAGTATGTAATAGGAAGATATACAAGAGAATCAGGTGTTAGGCAACTTGAAAGAACTATAGCTAAGCTATGTAGAAAAGTTGTAAAAGAAATGGTAGAAAATCCAAAGTTAAAACCAGTTAAGATGACAAAGGAACAAGTTAGAAAGTACTTAGGACCTGAAAAATTTAAGGAGGATCCATTAGATTTAAAACCTCAGGTAGGACTTGTAAATGGACTAGCTTGGACTTCTGTAGGTGGTGTGACTCTTGAAGTAGAAGTAGGGGTAGTAAAAGGTAAGGGTAATATAGTACTTACAGGTATGATGGGCGATGTGATGAAAGAGTCTGCACGAACAGGTATCTCATACATTAGATCTGTTGCCGATGAATTGAGTATTGATCCAGATTTCTATAAGGAAAAAGATATACATATTCATATACCAGAAGGAGCTACACCAAAGGATGGTCCATCTGCAGGTATCACTATGACTCTTGCTACTATTTCGGCACTAACTGGGAGATCTGTTCCAGGCAATATTGCTATGACAGGTGAAATTACACTTAGAGGTAGAGTATTGCCAGTAGGAGGTATTAGAGAAAAAGTTCTAGCTGCCTATAGAATGGGAATAAGAAAGATAATTTTACCAAAAGATTGCCAAGCGGATCTCGAAAAAATACCTGAAAATGTTAGAAAAGATATAGAATTCGTTTTGGTAGAAAATATGAAAGAAGTAATTGACGTAGCTTTAATGGAAGAAAAGGGTGAGTAAATGGCAAAGGCTAATGTAAAGACAAGTGCAAAATCAAAGGCAAAAAATAAGGAAAAGAATAAAGAAAAAAGAGAGCCTATTGTTTATACTAAAAAAATAGTAGAAGAAGAAAAAATGAAGGTAAAAAGTGCTGAAATAACTATGAGTGCCGTAGCAAAAACACAATATCCAACTGATGGAATACCAGAAATAGCACTAGCAGGTAGATCAAATGTAGGAAAATCTTCATTAATCAATGCACTTTTAAATAGAAAGAGCTTTGCAAGAACATCTTCAACTCCAGGTAAGACAAGAACAATAAACTTTTATTTAATAAATGAAGAGTTTTTCTTTGTAGATTTACCAGGTTATGGATATGCAAAAGTATCTAAAACTGAGAAAGAAAAATGGGGTGGCATAATGGAAAGATATCTTGAAGATAGAAATGAATTGTGCTCAATATTATTACTAGTAGATGTTAGACATGAACCAACAGAAGATGATAAATTAATGTATCAATGGATAAAACACTTTTGTTATAATTGTGCAGTAGTAGCGACAAAGGCAGATAAAATATCTAAGGGACAATATCAAAAGCATGAAAGTATAATTAGAAATAAACTACTTATGGATTCAAATGATAAGGTAATAATGACTTCTTCATCTAATAAAATTGGAATAGGTAAACTTTGGGATGAAATAGTAAATCAATATGAAGAGCACGGATATGAAGTCACTTATGAGAAAACTATTGATTAATTACATTACAACAATAAACGCATAAAAATAGATAAAATTCAATACGTAAATACAAAATAAACCGATTGGCAATTGCTGGTTGGTTTATTTTTTTATAGCATTGACTAGATGATTTTGGAGGAGGAATGTGTATGGAAAAATTATTATGTTCAATATTACCCAAAGAATATGCAGAAAAAAATTGTGTTTTTCCTATATCAATTGAAAACGGAAAATTAAAAGTGATGATGCAAAGTTATGACATTGGTTTGATGAATGAATTAAAGCTTTTATGTCAAAAAGATATTGGTGTGGTACTTGAAGATAGATTTGTAATAGAAAAAAATATTGAAGAAGGATATAAAGGTTCAAATACTGGAAAAGATTTACATAATAAAATGGTAGAAGAAATTATAAAAAATGCCATTAAAATATCTGCTAGTGATATTCATATAGAGCCTTTCGAAAATTTTTTTAAGCTTAGATATAGGATTAATGGAGATCTTAAAGATATTGATAAATATTCACTAGACGATTTAAATCCAATTGTTTCAATAATAAAATTGAAAGCAAATTGCGATATAGGGGAAAAAAGACTAAGTCAAGATGGAAGATTTACATATCAATATAATAATACTAAGGTAGATTGTAGATTGAGTATAATACCGACAATTAATGGTGAAAAATTGGTTATCAGATTATTGAATCACAGTGAATTTTTAAAGTCCAGAAATGAACTAGGTTTTTCAAAAAAGGCAATAAAATATATAGATCAAATAATCAATCAGAAACATGGTATTTTAGAAAGATATATGATAAATGCCTCACTTAAAGGCATAATTTCTCAAAAATTGATTAAGAAAAAAATAATATATGATAATTATCTTAAAGATGATAGGTGTTTAATTTATGAGATATTAAAAATTGATAAGGAAATAAAAGAAGCTATAATATCTGAAAAAACAGAGAGTCAATTAAAAGATTTAGCTATAGAAAATGGAATGATTACTTATGAAGAATCTATTAAAGAAAAAAATTAAGGCTAATAAACTAAAGTTTATATGCAGGCAATATTCATCTATGTCAAAAGCTGGTTGTGATTATATATTTATCAGTGAAAAAATAGCATACTTTTATGATGATTTTGTGAGACAAACTTTACTTATGTGTAAAAGAAATCTGCAGAGAGGAAATTCTTTGAGTCAAAGTTTTGCATTGACAAATGAATTCTCTAATTTATTTGTTGGGATGATTTATGCAGGAGAAATAAGTGGAAATGTGGAAAAAATTTTTGAAAAATTATCATATTATTATGAAAGAGAAGATAGGCTTAGAAAAAATATTGTTTCTGCTAGCATATATCCTCTAACTCTCTGTATTATTTCATTTATATCTTTTATTTTTATACTTTTATATGTAGTACCTAATTTTCAACTGGCTTTTTCTAGCAGTGGAGCAAATATAGAAAATAATACTATATTTGTAATGTCTGCTTTTCTTAGAAAAAATATTATATTGAGTTTTACTTTTTTGGTGATTTTTATATTTCTTATAATTTATCAATTAAATGAGAATGAAAATATAAAAGAGTATATAAGTAGGAGTAAGTACAAAATACCTAAACTAAGAAAAATATCTACTTTAATACTAACAGAAAATTTTGCGAGAACATTATCAATATTGATTTCAAGTGGAGTAAATTTAGAACAATCTATAGATATTCTTTGTAGTATAAGCAAGGAAAGATATATAAAAGATAGATTAAATATTACTAAAAATAATATAAAAAGAGGACAAAAGTTAAGTAGTTCTTTGGCTATAAGTGGTGTATTTCCAAATTTATTTATATCAATGATAGTTATAGGTGAGAATACAGGTACAATAGAAGAAAATTTGTTGGGTATTTCAAAGTATTATGAAGAAAGCTTAGATATAGAATTAAATAATTTTATTAAAATTATAGAACCAGCTATGATTATAATAATTGGATTAGTGATTGGAATAGTAATGATATCTATACTTAGTCCTATGTTGGACTTGATATCTACTATTAAATAATAAGACTAAAAAGGAGACTTAAAATGAAAATAGAGAATAAAATATTATGCAATAAGAAAATGTTAATTATAAAAGAAAGATTTAAATTAAATAAGGTAGATGAGAAAAACAATAAAGACTTAAATTTCAATAAAGGTTGTAAAAAAACTATAAAGCCAGCCTTCACACTTATAGAAATGATTAAAGCAAATAGTATCTAAAAAATAAGCAATATACTCACTTTCAAATAGCGTTAGAATATATTGATACTAGATTGATACTATTTACTTTTATTTTTTTGTAGGTGGTCTAAGTAATCTGCAACGTGATTATCTGAATCCTTATAATTGTGTGCATAAACTTTCAATGTTATGCTAGGGTCACTGTGTCCTAGTCTTGAACTAACGCTAGTTATATCTACACCATTTTTTATTAGATAAGTAGCATGCGAGTGCCTTAAATCGTGTATTGCAATATCAGGCAAACCATAACCATATCTTTTCACATAATAATGTAAATTTTTTGGGTTATTAAATGAAAATAGCCTATCATCAGAACTAGGCTTATACTTCATTTCAATTAGCTTTTCAATCATTTCACATATAAACTTAGGGGCAACTACTATACGTACACTATTGTTAGTTTTTGGAGTTGTTGTAATATTATGTATGTAGTTGTATGTTTTAGTTATTTGTATTTCAGGCAAGTTAATATCCCCTATAGTTAACGCTAACAACTCTCCTTCACGTATACCAAGCCAAAATAAAATATTAAAAGCAACATAATACTCATAATTATCAATTCTTGATAAGAATATATTTAAGTGTTCAGGCTCCCATACATTCCTTTTTGCTACTGTAGTTTTAAACTTTTTAAATCTTGGTACAGTTTTAAAGTCATAATAATCTCTTCCCCAAGTTATGCAAGCATTAATTTGAGAAATTATATTATTACAAGTTTTAGTAGACCTGTTATCCTCTAGCATACTATCAGTAAGATTTTTGACAATCAGAGGGGTTATATCTATAACCTTTGTATCTTCTAATGCATTCATTATATATCTATCATAATAATGTTGCTTCTGAATTAATGTAGATAATTTATATACTGTTTCACATTCTTTAATATATTCATCCCATAAAGCACCAAACGTAATATTTGTTGTCCCTTCTTTAATTGCTTTATAACTATCTTCATATTTTTTCGCTTCTTTTTTTGTTTTAAATCCTCTTTTAGTGTGCTTTTTACCATTGCAGTAGAATGAAGCATACCAAGTTTTTCTCTCTTTATCTTGATATTGTGGCATTGTTTTAACCTCGCTTTCATGTTATAATTGTATTACAAAAGGACGTACTAATGCTGTACGTGTCTAGCCAAGAAGTAGTGCAGGCGACCAAACTTGATACTACTTCTTTTTTTATTTGAACTATTGGGAAATCCCCAATAGTTAGTTATTTTAAATTTATATCTATTTTAAATGGTTTAAATTCTTGGAATGATTCGCTATTAAGGTCAGCAGGTGCATTACAGTGTAAAGTAACTATGTTTGGTACTTCACTTTGTGGGATATAGAAAACTAATTTACTTGGAGCTTTCGCTTTACCTTGTAAGCTAGAAGTATCAGCTTTTGTTTTAAGTGAATCTAATTCAATTTGGGAATTATCTTGCAAAACAAGCTTAGATGAAATTGGGATAACGTCAATTACATTATCAGATGAATTTTCCAGCATTGTATCTAACTCTAAACATATAAGCTCATCTTTATTCTTGTACATATCTTTAAAATGCTCATCAGGCTTAAAAGAACTTACTTTTATGCTATTGATAGTAAATTTAATAGGACCTTGTGTTTGTTCTATATTAGCATTCTTTCTATCTTCAATTAATGTGTAAGTACCTTCATCTTCTTTTTTTACATTAGATTCTTTTTTTTCTTCTGTTTGAGAAGAGCTAGTATTATCAGAGCTAGAATTACTAGAACCACAGCCTACAGCTGTTAAAGATATAGACGAACATAAAATAATTGCTAATACTTTTTTGTTAAATTTCATAACTTAAATCTCCTTTTAAAAATATATTAATTACTTAAATATTAACACTATAGGAAAACAGTTGCAATAATAGTTACACGAATGTAACTATTATTAATCAACATCAACTATATACTTAACAACTTTTCCTATGAGTTTTAAATCTTCACTATTATCATAGTCAACTACAATAGGCATAAATGTATCATCATAGCTTTCGGGCTTGAATATAAATCTCCCATTAGCTTCATCATTTATAAACCTTTTAACGCTGTATTCGCCATTTTGCGAAAAAACTACTATGTCTTTGCTCTTTATATCAGATACACGCTTCTTAGAAGTGTCTACAACTATATAAGACTTATTAGGAATATATTTATTCATTGATTCTCCATTTACTTTAAGAAGTATAATTGACTTACTACCTGCATACTTACCAAGTATCTTATCGCTTAATGGGACTTCTTCGTAATTGCTTATTCCTTCTATATTTTCTAATGAACCAGCTGAAATAGATACTGGAAAATATTTATATAAAGTGCTAGTAGAAGTTTCTGTAGTTATTTCTGAATCAATATCAAATGCCATTATCCACTGTGGGTCTACATTGAATACATTTGCTAGATTTTTAATAACTGTTCTTTTCATATTTTCAACTTGTCCACTTTCATACTTATTTATAGCAGCTCTTTGAACTCCTATTCTGTTCCCTAACTCTTCTTGGGTTAGATTCATTTCTAATCTTTTATTTTTTATTCTATCCCCCATAACTTCTGTAGAAGTTTTCATTTTAAATACCTCTTTCTAATTAATTTGTATCTTAATATTAACATATTTATGAACAAAATACAACATTAAATTAAAAAATATCAAAAAAAGATACAAAAACTATTGACAGCGTATTTTATTGATGTTATGATAATTGTATCGAAAAAAGATACAAGGTGGTGATAAAAAATGAATAAAAACAAATTAAAAGCTATTATGGCTTTACATGGAGATACTCAAAGTGATTTAGCAAAAATACTTGAAATAGCTCCACAAACTTTTTCGAACAAAATAAATGAAAGGGGGTCAGAATTTAATAAAAAAGAAATAACTTTGATTAAAGATAAATATTCTCTTTCAAGCGAAGAGGTAAGCGATATTTTTTTTAATTAATTTGTATCTAATTTAGATACAAAAATGTTATTATCTTATTTTTATAATAACAAAATACGGAGGTGATTAAATGAGTGAATACTATGTAACTTGTAAAGAGGTTATGGAAATTACAGGTTGCAAAGATACGACAGCTTATAACTTAATTAGAAAATGTAACGAAGAATTAAAAGAAAAAGGTTTTTTGGTAAGAAGAGGAAAAACTCCAAGAAAATATTTCCTTGAAAGAATTGGAGCAGAAGAAAAAGGAGTATAAATGGTAGATTTAACAGAATACGCAAAAGAAAATAAACAATTAGAAGAAGAACACAACGATTTACTTATTAAGTCAAGTATCTTCTTTGCAATAGCATTCACATTAGAAGTGTTATTGATATTAGTAATAGTAGGAGTGATTTAAATGGAAAACAAAAAAGAAATAACGCTCCGAATACCACAGGAGTTATACGAAGCGTTGACAAAAATGAGTGAAGAAACAGGTATTCCAATAGCACATATTATAATTTTTGCTTTATGGAATTATCTATAGCAATCCCAATACAATAAATCAAATAAATCTACATATGCAACAATAAGGGAGTTTATAGAGGTGTTTCTTTCACTAGCAGTTATTGCTAATTCTTTTTTTAGATGTTCTGGCATTCTAAGTGTGAATCTTACAAAATCTTCATTGCTAAAATCAAATTTAGGCATATCGATATCTTTACGTAATCTTAAACAATCATTTATTGCGTAAAGTATTAGAGAAGATTTAGGGATTCCAGTTTGTTGTGATACTTTTTCTAAGTTTTCATTAATATCAATTGGTATTCTAGTAGTTATGTTATCCATTGTGACACCTCCTAAATACATTATATAAATTTATTTCAAAAAAGTATAGACATCTAATAGATGTCGTGATATTATAATAATCAAATGACATCTAATAGATGTCTAAAAGATAGAGAGGTATTTATGGAAAAAGTAAGAATGACTATTAGGGTTGTCCCTAAGCTAGATGAAAAAATAAGTAAAACAGCAAAAGAAACAGGCAAAAGTAAGAATGCAGTGATAATTGATGCATGTTGGGATTTTATTAAAAAAAGGAGGTTTCAATGAAAAAACTACAAATAATAAAAAATGAAGTAAAAGGTAAGAAATTCAATGAAATGATAAGAGTTAGCACAGATGTTAAAAATGCAATAGATGAATTATCAGCTAGTACAGGCAAAACAAGAGTAGTAATAGCAGATAAGTTGCTTAGATTTGCAATTGATAACTGTGTAATTGTTGATGAAGAAGATTTAACAGAATTAGTTATAGAGGAGTAAGTATGCTAGAAGAATTAATACAAGAAATGAAAGATAGGAAACTAGAGAATGAGGAGGATATGACATATGAGAGGTACAAACGTCACAAAGCAATTTCTAAAGGAGAATGAGATAGATATAGTAGGTGCAGTATTTTACGCAGTACTAATTGTACTAGAAACTATCAGGCATAAGTTAGCAGAAAATGCATGGAGTTAGAAAAGAGGCGATAAATTGAATGATTTGCAACAAGTAACGCAATTAGAAGTAGAGATTAACTACTATAAAAATCAAACAGTACAAAACTTCTTAGAAATAGGTAAAAGGTTGGTTAAGTCTAAAGAAGTTATTCCTAATGGAGAATGGAAATATTGGCTTAAAGAAAAGGTAGACTTCACAGAAAGAACAGCTTATAGGCTTATAGATTGTTACAACAGATTTGGAGAACTGTCGACGTCGACAGTCATAAGTTCATCAAAAATGATTGAATTGCTGTCATTACCAGAAGAAAAAACACAAGATTTCATTGAAAATAATGATGTTCAGGATATGACAGTAAAACAACTAAGAGAAGCTGTTAAGAGAGAAAAAGAAGCAATCAAACGTGAAGAACAAGCGAAAAATGAAATAGCTAAACTTAAAACCGAGTTAGAAAAACAGCCTAGAGAAGTTATAAAAGAGGTTGTGAGAACTGAAAAGATAGAAGTAACACCTATTGACTATGAGCCAATTAAAAGGGACTTAGCCAGCAAAGACGAAGCTTTAAAAAAAGCAAGTTACAGACAAGAACAAGAAGTAAAAGCAAGAAAGCAAATTGAAGCAGAATTAAAAGCTACTAAAGAGGAAATGCAAAAACTTAAAAATGAGTACACGTCAGAAGAAGCTAAGAATAGATTTTCTAAGAATTTATCTGAAAATACAATAGTATTTTTATCAGAAATGAATAACTTTTTAAGCCGTATAGGTGGTTTAGCTTGGGTTACAGATTATATAGAAGATTTAGAAGATATAGAAGTTAGAAATATTCACAAAGGGTTAGATAGCATTGAAGCTTGGACAGTAGCAGTAAGAAATAATTTAATTGAGAAAGGAAAATAAAAATGGCAAATGAAATACAAGCAATAGAAAAAATGATTAGGCAACAAACAGAACAACAACAATTATTCATTAATTCAGTAAGTCAAATGATGACAAATAATAATAGTAAATTTCAAATTGTAGAAAACAACTTGTCAGAAGTGCAAAAAGACATCAAAGATATAAAAGAAAATGAAGAATTAGAAAATGATAAGTATAACAGATTAAATAAATTAAAAGCTTCAAAAGTTGAGGAAACTGTAGCTAATACTAACGAAGTAATTAAGCAAGAGTTATACAGACAGATAACTAGAGCTATAAAAGAAAAATTCAATTTATCAAGCTTACCAAAAATAAAGAAAAAAGATGAACAAGAGTGCGAATCATTCATAGAAAATTTCAAGTTCAACATTAATAACGCTTCTATATCAGCTTGTAGAAAATTTATAAAAGAGTTTGACAGGATAATAGGAACTAATAGCGTTCAACGTGCTAAATATATTATTTACGACTATGAAAAGTGTCTTGATATGATGGATAAGTCTTACAAAGAAGAATTTGAAAATCATTATAAATACACAGAATTAAAAGCTTTTTTAAATAATTAAGGAGGTATTTATGGCAAAAATGAGAATTAGCTATTTGAATAGCGAAAAGAAAGAATTAGTAAATGTAGATCATTTGAGGGCGATAAGAGTTGATACATTTATGTTTATATACGACAAAGAGATTAATACCTGTTCAGTGTATACAGAAAATGACGATTTAAAATCTGTTGGTGAATTTGATACAGATGTGTTTGATTCATCAGTATGTAGAGAGTGGATAAAGAACCATATAGGAGAACCAAGAACATTATCATATGAAGAATCATTAAAAATAGCGGAGGAAAACTAATGAAAATTAATTTAAGAAAAACAGAAAACATAGAAATAGGTGATGTAGTTACAGACGGAGACAATATGTACATTATATGTGTTAGCAATTTTGATGAACAAGTATGCTTACTTGACTTGAAAAATTCATATTTCATTGAAACTTCTTTAGAACCTTGTGAGCTTTCAGATTGTATAAAAGAATTTAATTTGAAATTAGTCACTAAAAATAAAGATGTATTAATAACAGAAAGCAGGTAGCTATGAAGCACATACTAACAGTGACAGAACATATTAGAATAACGCACGAGATTGAAGTATCACATAAAACTGATTCAAAGGAATATATAGATAGTGCGTTAGATTATGTACAAGACATAGCAGACGATATAGACGAATACAAAGAGATTTTAAGTGATTTTGGTTTTAATATAGTAAATCACGAAGAAAAGATAGATGAAGATAGTTTAGAGTGTCTATACGCTGACGTTATAGGAGGTAATTATGAATAAAAAAATAACACTAGAAGAGATAGAAGAGTATCAAAACAACCTAATATTAGCACAAGATTTAAGTAGATATTTTACTGAACAAGGAGTGCTTTCAATTGATATAGGTAGTATATTGTTCACAAACGAAAGAGTTCATTATTCATATAATTATGAACGCACCGAATTATCAAAAGAAATTGTAAAGCATATGATTTCTACAAGTGAACGTGCAGATGTGTATAAGTTAAGTAACGTAATAGATTATCTTGAAGAAATGAAAAAAGCCGTTGCGGAAACAACGACTAGTCAACAAAATGTTGAATAAAAAACTATATGTACATTATAACACATTTTTAGGAGGTTGAAAATGGCGAATAGTGATTTAAGAGAAGAAATAACTAGGCTAAATGAAATAATAAAAGATAAAAATAAGATTATAGAGTTGCAAGACAAACATAATCATAATTTAGAAAATAAAGTAATTGACTTAGAAAATCAATTAGAAGAAATAGCAAGTGACACATTAAGTCCATTTTAGGAGGTAAACATGAGTTTATACAATTTAGAAAAAGAATATGCATTATTAGAATCTGAATTAGACGAATTAATGCAATCAGATGATGAAGAGACACAAAAATTAGCAAATGCAAAACTTCAAGAGGTAATAAATAAATCTCTTGAAATAGAAAATAAAAATGTAAACATATTTAAATATAGATTTTATTTATTAGGCAAAGAAGAGCAAATAAGAGCATTGTCAGAAATGCATAAAAAAGAGGCAAAAAGATTAGATGACTATGCAGACACATTCGCGAATAAGATAAAGCAATTAGATAGAAGCACTATCAATGCTTTAGAAATAAATGGTAAAAAGTCAATTGAGACTGAATTAGGTAAAATGACTATACGTAAATCAAAAGGAAGAATAGATATTTTAGATAAAAAACTTATCCCAGATTCATATAAAAAAGAGCGTGTATCTACTACACTTGTTGAAAATAAAACAGCTATAAGAGAAGCTATTGAAAGTGGCAAAAATGTGCCAGGAGCTAAGTTGGTATTTGAAGATACATTGATAGTTAAGTAGGTGGTTATATGAATATATATGAGAAGTTACAAAAGATACAGAACGAATTGAAAGTACCTAAGGAAAGAGATGTAAAAGGCAGGTATAAGTATAGGTCAGCTGATGACATATATAAGCACTTAAAACCACTTGCTGATAAGTATAATGTATCAGTTTTTGTAAGTGACGAAATCTTTATGGCAAATGAAGAAATATATATAAAAGCCATTTGTACTATAACAGATGGAGAAGGAACTATTACAGCTAATGCTTATGCTAGAGAACCTAAAATTAGTAAAACAGGGCAATCTGAACAACAGATAACAGGAGCTACATCATCATATGCAAGAAAATATGCAATGGGAGGAATGTTTTTAATAGATAATGATTCAATTGACGCAGACGAAGAAGAGTATCAAAAAGAATTTAATTCTAATTATAAAGAAAATAAAAATTCAACAAATAGTCAACCTAAACAAGATGAAAAAATGGCAACTAAAGAGAATATAGATAAATTAAAAAAATTGTTAGATTCACGAGGATTTACAGAGGCAGATGTTCAAGGAATATTGAAAAATCATTACAAAGCAAAAACCCTTGAACAACTTACAGCTAAAGAGTGTAAGTCATTCTATGATAGAGCTAAATAGAAAAAATAAAAAAGAAATAGTTAAAAATGGAGGACAATTAATGAATGAGCATTGATAATGGCTGGATAAAACTGCATAGGAAATTGCTTGAAAATGCTTTATGGCAAGATTGTACCTCCGAACAAAAAGTAATAATGATAACCCTACTTTTAATGGCTAACCATAAAGAAAAAAAATGGATATTCGGAGGTGAAGAATACACTTGCAAACCTGGTCAATTTGTTACGAGTTTAAAGTCGATCAAAAAAAATGTAGGGGAAGATATATCGACCATGCAAATTCGAAGGTGTTTGGAGAAATTCGAAAAGTACGGATTTTTAACAAGCAAACCGACAAACAAAAATAGACTTATAACCATTGCAAATTGGGAAACATATCAATCTAAAGATGATAAACCGACAAGCAAACCGACAAGCAACCGACAAGCAACCGACAAGCAACCGACAACTAACAAGAATGTAAGAAAGAAAGAATGTAAGAATATATATACGAATCAAACTAAATTTCATAATTTCAAACCTTCACTTACAGGAAAATATAGTAGTGAAGAATTGAATCAGAAAATAAAAGAACTAAATAAGTAGGAGGACAATATGAAAGGATATAAAGTTTTTAACCCAGATTGGAAGTGTAGAGATTTTCAATACTCAGTAGGAGAAGAATATGCAATAGATGAAGAACCGATTATATGTAAGAGAGGGTTTCATTTTTGTAAAGAATTAAACGACTGTTTTAATTACTATAACTTTGATGGCGATAATAAAGTAGCAGAAATAGAAGCTTTAGGAAGCATAGATGAAAAAGGGGACGACACTAAATGCTGTACTAATAAAATTAAAATAGTTAGAGCGTTGACATGGGAAGAAGTGCTGCAATTAGTCAACACTGGAAAATGCAATTCTGGTCGTATGAACTCAGGAAATTGGAACTCAGGATATTGGAACTCAGGAAATAGGAATTCAGGAGATAGGAATTCAGGAAATAGGAATTCAGGAAATAGGAATTCAGGAGATTGGAACTCAGGAAATAGGAATTCAGGAAATAGGAATTCAGGATATATGAACTCAGGAGATAGGAATTCAGGAAATAGGAATTCAGGATATAGGAATTCAGGAAATAGGAATTCAGGAGATTTTAACTCAGGAGATTTTAACAAGACTAATAACTCTAGTGGATGCTTTAACACTGAGGAACAATTTATAACAATGTTTAATGAACCAACTAAAATGACACTAAGGGAATGGAGAAATTCAGATGCTTACTATTTGTTGAATGAAATAGAAAAATTAAACACTAAATGGATAGTAGTAGAAGATATGACAGACGAAGAAAAAGAAAATTTCCCTGACCATAAAACAACTGGAGGTTATCTTAAAAAGTTAGATGAATCTGAAAAACCACAAATTTGGTGGGATAAATTAAGTAAGAGTAACAAACAGATAATCAAAGCTATACCTAATTTTGACCAAAAAATATTCGAAGAAATAACAGGCATAGATATGGGGGAGTAAATGGCTAAAAAAAGCAAATACAACAATATTAAAGTCGAATATAAGGGGATAGAGTTTGACTCTAAAAAAGAAAGAGATAGATATATAGAATTAGACCTCTTGGAAAGAGCAAAAGAAATTAAAAACCTTGAAAGACAGAAAAAGTTTAACTTGCTAGAAGGGTTTACAGATAATCAAGGGAAAAAAGAAAGAAGCATAAGTTATATTGCAGACTTTGCATATATAGATAATAGAACTGGTGAATATATAGTCGAAGATGTAAAGAGCGATTTTACTAGAAAAAAGGCTGAATATATCATAAAAAGGAAAATGTTCAAAAAGAAGTATCCAGATTATGTTTTTTTTGAAAATGTAAGGAGGTAGTATGAGTTTTAATAGCTATCATAATAGCAGACTTACTAAACTTAATCCTTGCTATACATGTGAGAGACGTTTTATGGGGTGTCACAGCGACTGTAAAGAATATTTAGTATATAAGTCTAAGTTAGACAATATAAACGCTAAAAAAGGCGAATACGCAGACGTAAACGCATATATAAAAAGTAATGCTAAAAAGAGAGTTCATTCAGAAGGATTATTTAAAAAGCAAAGAGCAGAGAGGTAGGTATATGGTTAATAATTTTGAAAAAAGTAAATGGTATAAAGTTGTAAAATGGGATAACGAAAGGGAATGGAATCTTATAGGTTATAAATTTCAGTCGTTAGATGATGGGCACCACACTTATATGAGTGATGTTTGCATTTATGCATTCGATTGTGAAGAAATAGAAGATCCGTTTTCAACAAATTGTAAACTAGACCAAGAAAATGTAATTCTTAAATCGGTAATTGGAGATGAGATTCACGATAACGTAAACAGTCCATCTCACTATAAGCTAGACGGACTAGATATTGAAACTAAGGACGTGATAAGGGCATTGCTAGGTAAAGAAATGTACCTTGGTTGGTTGTGGGGTAGTATGTTGAAATACTCGTTCAGATGGAACAAGAAAAATGGGATAGAGGATTTAAGAAAAGCTAGAAAATTCAATGAGTGGATAGAAGAGTTAGAAAGTGAAGGTAAATAGATGTTAGCAATTTCAATAACGCTAATAATTATAGTGTTATGCTTGATAATTATAGATTAAGGAGAATAAAAATGACTAAAAAAGAAAAATTATTAGAGGATATAGAGTGGTCTATTGATGACAATATAGGCTTAGATATAACAATAGAAACAAATGGTAGGAAAGCTATAGTACCTTATTCGGTAAGCCAGTTAGACGCTTATAAAAAGGTGATAGAGCGTGATTTTGATGATGAGTTGAATTATACGCACAAGAGCGTTGAACAGATGAATTGTAGGATAATAGATTGGAAAATATGGGAGGTAGAATAATGGATAAGTGTGCTGTGTGCGGTAGTAATCACAATTTACATTTTGAATATGAAGGTGACTATTATTGCAGGAACAATAGATGCTTAAACAGGCTATTTTGCATTCTAGTAGGTGATGAGTGTATAAGAGTAGATGACGATAACAAAGCTAGTACATATGATGAATATTATAATTCAGAAGGTAAATTTATAGGTGATGATACTTGTACTAATATAAGCATTATAAGACAAGTTACAGAAGTTAATAAATATAAAGGAGATAAATAGCAATGGAATTACCTTATGGGCTACAGGTTATAGCTGTTAAATATGCGATAGAGTACATAGAGAGTGAAATATATACAATAAATAGATATGAATTTGCAACTGCTAATTCTAGTGAGGATTATAAAAAAGCATTACAAGGTAGATTAAATAGTTTAAGGCAGGAACACAAGCAACTTAAAGAGTGGATTAAAAGGGAGGTAGAATAGTGAGTTCAGACTTCAAAATTAATAATAATGAAAAATTTAATAATGGTATTTTCTTTAGATGGCAAGTAGTATCACTTTCTAACAAAATTCATGAAAGAGATAAGCTCAATCATGAAATTAAAAAGGATATGCGAATGTTATTAAGTGAGAAAACTTTAAATAATAGAGATAGGCATATAATTCAAAGCACAATTGAAACATCTAAAAGTGATGTAATTAAGGAAATTGAAAAGGCATATAAAAGAGATTGCAATAGAAAATTACCAGAAATATTAAGGGAGGATAATAATGAATAATACAGTATTGGTTGGAAGGTTATGCAAAGACCCTGAATTAAGATATATTCCAGGTTCTGGCACGCCAGTGGCTACATTTACACTAGCTATTGATAGAGATTATAAAAATAAAGATGGAAGCACAACAACTGATTTTATACCAGTTGAGGTAATGGGTAAGCCAGCGGAATTTTGTGCAAACTATATTACAAAAGGAAGGTTAGTAGGCATACAAGGTTCTATCAGAGTAGATAGATACGAAACACCTAATGGAGAGAAAAGAAACTTCACTAAGGTAGCAGGTCGTAATATACAGGCTCTTGATTATGCTAATGATGATAAGGGAGGCAATCCTAAGTTTGAGCCAAGTGGTTCAGTTGGTTCATCAGAATTTAATAGCATTGATGATGATGACGTGCCATTTTAGGAGGTAATTATGAGTAAAATAACAGGAACATTAGAAAAAGTAGAGCTTGTATTAATGTTTGCATTATGGTCATTTAGCGAGGTTTCTATAGAGGTTTCACATTTTACAGGATATAATGCAGATATAAACATTATTATAACAACTATGATTTTTGTAACATACATATCAACAACAAGGAGGAAATAAAAACATGGAAAATAAAGAAATAATAGATGTATTAGAAAAGTTATGTAGTGAGAATGGCAAAGAACAGTTGATAGAAGCTGTTGAAGAATGGAAAAAGAAGGAAGAAAATAAGTCATGGATGCCGAATAATGGAGAAAACTATTATTTTATAGATTCCGAAGGTGTTGTATTGAAACATACATGGAAACAGTTGGAAGAGCGACATGATTACTTTGATGGTAGTAGGCTGGCAATAGGTAACGTATTTAAAACAGAAGAAGAAGCAGAATTTGAAGTTGAACGCTTGAAGATATTAAAAATTATGAAGGATTATTCAAGACCTTTTGAATTTGAAGAAAAAAACTGGCAGATTGTATATGGATATGATAGCGGAGAAATTGAAACCGTGTATGAGCGTATAAATGAGTACGGAGGCTATCATTTCGATTCAGAAGAAACCGCACAAAAGGTTATTGATGAAATAGGCGAAGATAGGCTGAAAAAATATTACTTTAGGTGTGTCAACTAAAAACTATAATTCAGAAAGAGAGGTATAGTATGAAAATAGCAGGATTGTTATATTTAATAAATGTGTTAAGTGGGTTTAGAGTTTTATGTAGAATACTGGTATTCATGATTTGTGTAGTTATAGTTGGAGACATTATATGGTATGCAGTAAATTCAGGCACATATTTGGAAGAAGAAAGAGATAGAATAAGAGAAATTCATATAAAATATAAAAAAGAAATAAAAAAAATATTAGCAGTATTTGTTGTTTCTATTCTAGGATTAGTGTTTATACCAAGTAAAAATGATATGTATTTGTTAGTAGCAAGCACACAAATAAGTACAAAAAACTATAACTGGACTAAAAATGAAGTTAAAGAAATTATAGATTATTCGGTTAAATCGTTTAAACAAATTAAAGAAGATGGTAAATAAGAGGTGGAATAGTGTCAACAAACTGTGTGAAGTGTGACAAGCAGACTAAAGATAAACACAAGATAAGAAGTAAAGTTTATACGATATGTGATAAATGCTTTGAAGATGTGATAGAAAATGCAATAGATAAGAGATTGAAAGGATAAGCAGATGAATAAAAAAGGTTTAAGTTTTAATGGTACTTATGAGAATGAGAATGCTAAAAAAATATTTCAAGTTCTTCAGCAAAATTATAATAAAAAACTTCAAGAAAAATATAAAGATGGGCAAGAGTGGGATATTAATATTGACGGGCTAGATATTACAGTATTAGTGACAAAAGAAGATAATAAGAAACTATTAGAGTTATGCAAATAGGAAAGGATAAGTAGATGAATAAAGGTGACGATTACAGAAATACGATATTTAAGAATAATGCGAATTTAAAACTTGAATGGTTTAAAACTATGGCCGCTATAAAATGTATAGCGAGTGGTTGTGGTGCTAGAAAAGATGGATACGTAGTGCCAGTTGAAGGTAAGCAAGATGAATTTAAACAAATTGTAGATAAAACACTTAAAGATAATAATGCACTAATTGGATAGAAAAAGGGGGTAGTCTATGCGAGATGTACTGTTCACTAAAGAAGAGTTACAAGAGGTTGAGAGATGGCTAAAAGGATATAAGTACCTTAGTTCAGATATTAGACAGTATGACCTTAAAATTGAATCTGTTAAGCGACAGACGTATTCTAGTGGGGCTATTAGATATGATAAAGATAAATTATCTCCTAGCTATGCTTTTAATAGTGAGGTAGAAAATGAAGTATTGAGAAAAGAAAAAGAGATTGAGAGGCTAGAGAGATTAAAGCAAGAAACATTATTAATCAAAGAAAGAATAGAGATAGCTATTAACAACTTAACATCAGACCAAAAAATATTATTTGATTATGAATTTAATAACAAAGAAAGACGGTACAAAAAGCAACAGATAGCTGACTTTATGCAGATTGATATTAAAACTCTTAATAGATTACATGATGATTTAATATTAAGCTCAGCTAATAGTTTGCATCCTGAAAGGACAAGAGAATTTCTGTATAAAAACTTTAATGTATCAAATTCCTAGAAAATTCCTAGAAAATTCCTTGTATGTTCCTTATTTCAATGATTAGAAGGTGCTAAACTATTATTGTGGTAAGTTTTCATTAATTGATTGTTAGACCTCCGTTTTAATGATTACAACCTAGGTAAGTTGTAAAACTGCCTAATTTATAGCAACTTGGGAAGGATTAACGCTGTGTTCCTGAATGGGAGTAGCTTTGATGGGTTAGAATTCACATGTGCCTGGGGTTGCTATATTGTGGGAATATTGGTGTAAGCAAGTTCGATTCTTGCAATTCCCTTTTAAAAAATGTATGTATTTTTTCTAGGATATGAAGCCTGGTAACCTTTATAACCGATTTTTTTCAAACAAACCAAAATTGTACGCAAGGCAACCTAATATTAGTGGAGTAGCTAACCAATAAAGCCTTTCTAAGCCTTGGTAAAGGATATAGATATTAGGTGTACAAATTAATTATAAAGAAATGCGTAAACTGTCGGCCTCTTAACAATGCTCATTAGACAGAGCGAAGCATATATGACGATATATGCGAAAACTTTATAAGCAAATTAAGTTAAAGTTACAAAACGTAATAGTTCAAAAAAGTAATAGCATAGTCTAGCAGACTTAAAATGCGAAACATAATTATATAACACAATATATTTCTTCTAACGGGAAACAGCGATAGTTAGCCACAATTCCTCAAACAACTAATAATTTTAAAACATGAATTTGGTGGACTAACAGCTGTTTTCTGTTAATATGGGAGTGCGAGTAAGTCGGTATTTATTTTAGTTAATAAATAGTAGGTGCAAGTCCTATCACTTCATTTGTCATTGTATATCCTAAGTGATAGCTAGAGCCACCCTAAGCATGGTGTAAAAAGGCTTATTTTTAATGGAGAAAACTATGTATAAATATAAAATTATTAAAAAAAGATATGGATATGTAGTAGTAAATGAAACGTTAAATACTCATGCACATTTACCTAATTATAAGGGGTGTAGAAATCTGTTACACTTGATTAGAAAAGATGTTGAGATAAGAGATAAGTATTTAAGAAAAGCGAAATGTAGGTTATTAGGAGAGGTTTAAATGCTAGATAAAATTAAAATTGGATGGAAAACATACAACATTGAAAAAGCAACACCTGATAGAAAATTGCAAATGGGTCCTGATGAATATGCAGGTATGATTAATTATAATGATGAAAAGATTTATATTAATGATGAGTGTAGCGAAGGTATGCAAAATGCTACATTAGTACACGAAATATTACATGGCATATCTGATATGTATAAGATAGATGAATTAGATGAATCTGTACTGACTAGATTAGGTGACGCTATTTATACTGTATTAGTTGATAATGGATTAGAGATAAGAAGGAGTGATAAATAATGGAAATAATAGCGGGAACAATATTAATATTCACCATACTGGTTGATTGTATATATTTAGGTTATTGTTTTATTAATTATTTGAGAGATAAATAAGTCCTAGGCAAGACTATAAAAGGTCTATTTTTTATGTTTAAAAAAAGGGGTGTGCAATGTGTGGATAAGAATGAGAGAGTAGAACAGCTTAATAGAGAGATAGTTAACCTTGCTCTATCACTTATGGAAGATTGGGCACCGTCTAGGAATCAACAAAAGAAATTTGTAATGGAATATATAGCCAATGGTTTTATTAATGGTAGTGAGGCTGTTATAAAAGCAGGATACAGTGAAAAAGGAGCGAATACAAAGGCTTCTGAAATGCTTGCAGGTGTTAATAAGTATGAACATATTAAGCCTGTTATAGATGAAGTTAAAAAGGCATATGAGGAGCGAAAAGCAGAGTTAAGTATAGCTAGTGGCACAGAGGTGTTACAATACCTTACAAGTGTTATGAGAGGTGAGCAAACCGAACAAATACTTAAAAGTGAGGGGGCAGAATATGGGCAAGCTATAGTTGATATAGATGTTGGCGCTAAAGATAGGCTTAAAGCGGCAGAAATGCTTGGAAGAACTCATAAATTGTTTACTGATAAATCTGGAAATACTACTGAAATTGTGGTGGTTAGAGATGATATCTAAAAAATATGTAAGTTTAAAAGATGTTGTAATGCCTCATTTCTATGGTTTTTGGAGAGATAGAAGAAATACAGATGTACTCTACTATGTTTTAAAAGGTGGGAGAGGGTCTGGTAAGTCATCAGTTCTTGCACAAGGCTTAGTAATGGATGTGGTAGAACAACCTATTACTGTACTATGTGTCCGAAGAGTTGCTAACACTCTTATGGAGTCCTGTTATGAACAGCTAAAAGAGGCTATAGAACAGTTAGGACTTGAAGATAAGTTCGAATACAGGGTAAGTCCAATGAAGATTACCTATAAGCCTAGAGGTAATTCAATAATATTTAGAGGTGCTGATGACCCGAGTAAAATTAAGTCTATTAAGGTTAGTAGATATCCTATTACAAGGCTATGGATAGAAGAGCTAGCAGAGTTTAAGACAGAAGATGAAGTCAGTATGATAACGAACTCTATACTTAGAGCAGAGTTGCCTGCTGGACTTCAATATAAAATATTCTTTTCGTACAATCCGCCTAAGATGAGACAATCTTGGGTTAATGTTAAGTATGAGAGTGCTATATTACCAAGCAATACTAAAGTATATCATTCTACTTATTTAGACAATCCTTACATATCTAAACAGTTTGTTGAAGAAGCAGAGCATATAAAGGCAACTAAGCCACTTAAATACGATTGGGAATATATGGGTAAAGCGATTGGACTTGGTGTCATACCATTTGACAATCTACTATTCGAAGAGATTACAAATGAGCAAATAGCTAACTTTGATAATATCAAGCAAGGTTGTGACTTTGGGTATGCTACTGACCCACTAGCTTTTGTTCGTATGCACTATGATAAGACAAGAAGGAAGTTATATATCTTTGATGAATTATACGGAGTTAAGATATCTAACAGGAAATTAGCAGATATGATTAAATCTAAAGGATATGAATCAACCTTAACTTTATTTGATAGTGCAGAGCCTAAATCAATTGATGAACTTAGAGGATATGGAATAAAGGGTAAAGGTGCTGTTAAAGGTCAAGATTCAGTAGAGTTTGGGGAAAGATGGCTTGATGATTTAGAATCTATTATTATAGACCCTAAGAGGTGTCCTAACACTTATAGAGAGTTTAGTAATGTAGATTACGCAACTGACAAAAACGGCAATCCACTACCAAGATTAGCTGATAAAGATAATCATACAATAGACGCTACAAGGTATGCTATGAGTGATGAAATGAGAAATAAAGGACTAAAATCAATTAGAAAGTCGCAATTTGGATTGTAGAAAGGGGGATAAAGTGTACAGAACAGATAAAGAAGAGTTAACGATAGAAGAGATAGCAGAGTTTGTAAAGAAACATAAAACTGTTGCAGAACGATATAAAGAGTTGCAAGACTATTATATAGGTAAACATAAAATACTTAAAGCAGAGGAAAAAGCAAATGGAGTGCCAAATAACAAGATAGTCAATCCGTTTCCTAGATATATCACTGATACGCTAGTAGGATACTTTGTCGGGCAACCAATAAGCTATATAAGTAAGACTGATAAAAACAAGCTATTAGAACAACTACAGCCAGTTTTCGACTATTCAGATGAACAAGAAGAAAACTTAGAGCTTGCTAAGATATGCAGTATAAAAGGTAAAGCTTACGAGGTAGTGTATAGAGATGAGCAAGCACAGATAAGGTTTAATGAGATTGAGCCAGAAGAAATGTTTATCATATATGATATGAAGCTTAATCCAAGTATGAAGTATGCAGTTAGATTTTATACAGTTGGAGAAGGTGAAGAGAAATCAGATATTATTGAAGTGTATGATATTGCTAAAGTCACTATATACAAGCAAGAAGATGATAAGTTTACAGTTATAGAAGAACAACAACATACATTTGGTGATGTGCCTGTAGTTGAGTATCTGAATAACAAAGAAGAGCAAGGGGACTTTGAGCAAGTAATGACCCTTATAGACGCTTATAATACAGCACAGTCTAATACGCTAAATGATATGGAGCAATTCACAGACGCTTACTTAGTTCTAGTTAATTTGTTTGATACTAACAGTGCAGATTTAAAGAAAGCTAGAGAAGATAGAACGTTTTTGCTTGGTGGTGATGGTGACGCTAAGTGGCTCACAAAAGATGTAAACGATAGCTGGATTGAGAATTATAAGAATAGAATTAAACAGGATATACACAAGTTCTCATATACTCCTGATATGCAGGACGAAGCGTTTGGGAACAATCTTAGTGGTGTGTCTATAAGGTACAAAATACTAGCTATGGAGCAGATAAGAAGCAATAAAGAGAGAAAGTTCAAGAAAGGACTTCAAAGACGAATAGAGCTAATCTGTAACTCCCTAAGCATACAAAAAGATTTGGATACATTCACAGAGATTAATATTAAGTTTTCTAACACGCTTCCACAAAATGTGTTTGAGTTATCACAAACTATACAGAACTTACAACCAATACTTAGCAAAGAAACTTTAGTTTCATTGTTGCCATTTATAGAAAATGCAAGTGAAGAGTTGCAAAAGAAAGAAGCTGAATTAGATAGTGAAGTGTCAGTATCATATAACTTTGGGAAAAATCAACAAAATGTTGATAATAAAGATGGTGATATAGTTGGCGAAGATAACTAAGATTGATGAATACTGGATAAACAGAGCGAAAGAAAGAAATAAAGCTAATATAAGAGCTTCTGATGATGTTGTAAAACTAATATCTCAACAATATGAGAAAGCTTTAAAAAACATTGAGAAAGAAATTGCAACGTTATTTTATAGGTATTCAGAAGATAACGGTTTGTCTTATACTAGAGCAACAGAACTCTTAAAAGGCAATGCAATAAAAGGGTTCAGAATGGATTTAAAAGAGTATATGGAGCTTATAGATGACCCTAACATACTGCTAGAACTTAATACACTATCTACAAGAAGCAGAATAAGTAATTTAGAAGCTTCTTTTTTTAGTATCCAAAAAGAGTTAGATAAAGCATATATGTATCAATTTGAAGAAGTTGAAACACTTATGTATCAATCAACAGCAGATAACTATTACAAAACAATGTTTGATGTTGCTGT
This sequence comes from Peptostreptococcus equinus, assembly GCF_027125355.1. Lineage (NCBI taxonomy): Bacteria > Bacillati > Bacillota > Clostridia > Peptostreptococcales > Peptostreptococcaceae > Peptostreptococcus > Peptostreptococcus equinus. The sequence continues at coordinate 414,919 of NZ_CP114052.1, forward strand.
AGTAAGTAGCTTTGTTCCGCGTGACTTTCACAAGCTAACGAAGGCAGAGATTATTGCAGAGTTCTCTAAGCCTTGGAGTGGTCGTAATTTTAGTGAGCGATTATGGAAGAATAGAAGCAAATTAAAAGACGCTATCGAAGAAGAAATAATACAGGGTGCTATAAGAGGTGTCAATCCTCAACAAACTACTAAACGTATTGTTGAAAAGTTTGATGTATCTAAAAAAACAGCTTCTAGGTTAGTGCATACTGAACAACAGTATTTTGCTACATTAGGACAAAAGAAGGCTTACAATGAGTTGAATTTAGATAGATATATATATATAGCTACACTAGATATTAAAACATCTGAAATATGTAGGAGTTTAGACCATGATATATTCTATGTTAAAGATATGCAATCAGGAGTAAATGCTCCACCAATGCACCCACATTGTAGAAGTGCAACAGCTCCTTATTTAGGCGAATTAAAAGGCACTAGAGTTGCTAGAGATAAAGCAGGAAACAATGTTAAAGTTGATAAGAATATGAACTATGAAGAGTGGTATAAACAAAATGTTGAATCTGACTCTGAATATAAGAAAGAGGAAAAGAAGTGGAAAAATCGCCACGCTGATAAGAAACAACATCAAAAAGATAGAGAGAAGTATGGCAGTGATATTCCACGTAGCTTTAAGAAGTATCAAGACTTGAAGTATAATGACCCTGATAAATTAAAAGAAATCGGGAAGAAAAAGAAATAAGTCAATTAATAAAGTTGAATAAACAAGACCTTGATAAGTCTATAAACTGTCTTATTTTTATGTTGAAAGGAGTAACTTACAGGGATGTTAAATAACTATAAGGGACTAATTAGAATGAATTTACAGCTACTTGCAGAAGATGATGGAGCAGTTGGTGGAGAAAGTGTTAATAGCACAGAAGAAAGTAAAAATGCAGAAGAAAGTAAAACTTATACACAAGAAGAATTAAACAAGTTGTTGCAATCAGAAGGTGATAAAAGGGTTACTAGTGCATTAAAGAAAGCAAAAGCAGAATGGGAAAAAGAACAGGAAGAAAAGATATCAGAAGCTGAAAGACTTGCTAAGATGACAGCAGACGAGAGAGCGAAAGCAGAAGCAGAGAAAAAAACTCAAGCTTTAATCGAGGAAAACGAAAGATATAAAAAAGCTAATTTAGAACTACAAGCTAAAAATAACCTTAAAGACCAAGGACTAGATGAATCGTTTAGTTCTTTTCTATTGGGAGTAGACGCTGAATCAACTAACGATAATATAAAGAACTTCAAAGGTGCATTTGATAAAGCAGTAGAAGCAGAAGTTAATGAGAGACTAAAGGGTAAATCTCCGTCGGCTAGTACAGGAATAAGCACAATCACTAAAGATGACATTATGAAGATTGAAGATAAGCAAGCAAGACTTAAAGCAATAACTGAAAATCAACATTTATTTGAATAAGTAAAAAGGAGAATTAAATTATGGCAGTAGAAGAAAAATTATCAAGAACGTTTATAAGACCACAGGAAATTGATTTTGTTGAAGTATTTGGAAAGGAATTGAAAAACCTTACAAGAATGCTAGGCATTGAAAGAAAAATGCCTTTACCTATGGGGTCTATAATTAGAACTTATACATCACAGGTTACACTAGATGGAACAGTAGTAGAACCAGGTGATATCATACCATTATCAGAAGTTAAGATGGTTGAAGGCCCTAAGCAAGAGTTAGTATGGGACAAGAAAAGAAAGGCTGTTCCAGTTGAAGATATTCAGAAATATGGTTTCCAACAGTCTATAATAACAACTGATAATAAATTAATGAGAGAATTGCAGAAAGAACTTAAAAAGAAACTTTTTGCACAATTAGCAACTGGGAAAACAGAAGTTACAGGTGCAGGATTCCAAGAATCAATGGCAAAAGGTTGGGGAGCATTAGCAGAAAAATTTGAAGATGATGATATAACATCAATAGCATTTGTAAACCCACTTGATGTATCTGATTACTTAGCTAAAGCTAATATTAGTACACAAACAACATTTGGATTGAAATATGTTGAGAATTTCCTAAATGTTAGTGTAGCTATTATATCAGCGTCAGTACCTAAGGGAACTATATATATGACAGCTTCACAGAACTTAGTATTAGCTTACGCAACAATGGGTTCAGGAGAGATAGATAAAGCTTTTGACCTAACAACTGATTCAACAGGAATAATAGGTATAGGGCATGATGTTAATATGCAGAGATTGACAGCAGAAACTATAACAGTATCAGCAATGTTATTATTCGCTGAAAGAGTAGATGGAATTGTGAAAGCTACTATAACACCTGGAGTGTAGATAGGAGGTAATATATGAGATACGTTGCAATTAGGCAGTTTGAAGATATAGAAGATGATAATACTTCTTATGTTTTAGGTACTGTATATCCTAGGGAAGGTGTAGAAGTAGATAGCAAAAGAATAAACGAGTTATCAACTAGAAATAATGCAAGAGGTGAAGTGCTTATAGTACCACTTGTTGAGCTACCTGCAAAGGAAGAAAAAAAGACTACAGCAAAGTCTAAAACAGCTAGTAAGTAGGTGATTATATGGACGAATTACAAAGAACTAGAATACTAGATAAATTGTATATACTTGTCCCAACTATTCCACAAGAGAGTAAGGCTGTAATAGGTCTTACTCTTGATATATTGGTTCAAAAAATACTTAATTACTGTTGTAGAAAAGACATTCCACCTGCATTAGAGTTGATTATTATTGATATGATGAGTACTTATGCTAATGCTAAGTATAATATTACAAGTCAAGATGTTAAATCAGACAATGGAATTAAGGCTATAACACGTGGTAAGACTAAGATTGAGTATAATGTTGCACAGCCTACTAGGATAGCTGTAACAAGCACTGATGACCTTATAAAGGTGTTTAAAAGTCAACTTAATAGATTTAAAAAGCTTATATCTCCAAGTGTAAATGAGGTGATATAGTGACAGAAGTTGATATATTAGCTAGTACATATAGTGACAGCATGAATGTGTATAGATATGAAGAAAAAGAAAACCCATTTAGCCATATAACTGATATGGGAGAAGTATTGAAACACTCTAACATACTATGTGAGCTAGATTATGGGCAAAGTGGAATATCGTATGCTTTAGCTGGCGAAACAGACGGACTTAATTCAGACTACACAGTATTTTGTAGACCTGAAATAGATGTTATAGAGGGTGATAAGTTAGTTATTACACACTTAGGAAGAGAGTACACTTGTACAGCAGGATTGCCTTTTAAATGGTCTTCACACTTAGAAATACCAGTTACTATGAAAAAGAGGGTGTAATTATGGAGTGGGAAGGTTTAGACGATTGGATAAAGGAGTTTGAAAGAGCAGAGAAAAAGAGTAAAGTAGTTATGAATGATGTTGCTCTTGCAGTTGGGGAGTTTGTGCTTGAAGATGTAATTGAGAATACACCTAAAAATAAAGATGAAAACGCTGTTGGAGCAGGTACGCTACAGAATGCTTGGAAGCTTAGGAATCCTAAGAGTGGAATAACAGAGGTATATAATGACGCACAATCAGGTGATGGTGAATTCTATGCTTGGGACGTAGAATACGGACACAGAACAAGAGCAGGAATGAACTTGAAAAAAAGCCACAAAAGAAAGAGGCGAATTGAAAAAGAGGGCAAGATATTGTTTGTCCCTGGTGTGTTTATGCTTAGAGATTCTATGAAACTTGGTGAAGATAAAATGGATAAAGAACTTGAGAAAGCATGGGATAAACTATTTGGGGGTAGATAATGGTTAAGATTAACGATTTAATAAGTTCTGTATCTAATATGCTCTATCAAGCAGTAAAAGACACTAAGTTTAATGTAAAAATTACAGATGATGAAAACCAACGACAGCTATATGCAGACAAAGACATAGGCTGTTTTTTTATTGATGTTCACATTGGAAAGTCTAAGTCAAGGAACTTGCATTTTAACACAAAGGATGTAGAGGTAAGTATTAACTATTATCCACAATCTATTGAAAAAAAGCGAGATTTATACGACTTAAAAGACATATTAGATACAACATTTACAAGAAGTATTGTAGTAGGAAAAAGATACTTACATATACAAGATATTACTGACAATATTATGAGGGATGATATAGGCTATTGGCTTAATTATACTTTCAACTTGTCGTATGCAGAACAAGTGTATTTTGATGTACACGATAGAGATACTATGGGAAGTGTTGATGTAGCACTTCTTGAAGAAATAAGAGTGGAAAGAGAGGTATAGAATGGGAATACCAGAATTAAAAATTAGCTTTATGGAAGCTAAAAATAGAGATTTAGAAGGGGCTACTACTGGAGTAGTCCTTTTAATTTTGAAAGAAACTGTTTTGTCGGGATTTCATGAATATTTGTCTATTGAAGATGTAAAAGAAGAGTACACACCTACTAATCTTCAATATATTAAGGACGCTTTTATGGGAAATGTTCAAGATATAAAAGTAGGAGTAAACAATTTAGAAGCTAGAGCATATACACCTTCTAAAGTTATTGTATGCATTATAAACGAGTCATTCACGCTTGACAAAGCACTTGAAGAGTGCGAAGGTTACGAATTCAATTATATGTGTATGCCAGACGCTACAGACGAGGTAGAAAATCCTAAGCTTATAGCGTTTATAGATAGTTTACCAGCTGTAGGTTATTCAGCAAGTTTAATAATTAACACAAAAACACCAAGCAACAAGCCTAATATAATTGAGTTTTATTCAACTGGAGATGTAACAACAGAAACAGGCACATATAAGGCTAATCAGTTGTTGCCATTTATAGCTGGGTTATGTGCAGGAACACCATTAACACAATCTATAACATATGCAGTAGTTCCTTTTGTTATAGCTATACCAAAGCAGACAAGCGTTGAAATATCAGCGTCTATAGATGGTGGAAAGCTTGTATTAATTAAAAAAGGTGGAGTTGTAAGAATAGCTAGGGGTGTTACTTCTCTAACTTCTACAAGTGGAGCATATGGAAGTTCGTTCAAGAAGATTAAGCTTGTAAGAACATATAACGCTATTAATAACTTAATAAAGGGCGCAATAACTAACTTTTATATAGGAAAATTAGCAAATACTTATGATAATAAGGTGCTACTTATAAGCGAAGTTAGTAACTACCTAGAAAGTATGGCTAAGGATGGAATCATAGATAAAAAGTTCTTGGTTGATATAGATGTTGAAGCACATAAGACGTATTTAAAATCTGTAGGCATAAATTATTCAAGCTTTACAGAGCAAGAACTTAGAGAAGCGAACACAGGTTCTAAGGTGTTCTTAAAGATTAGATTAAGAGGTGTAGACGCTATGGAAGATTTCTACATAAATATAGTTATATAGGAGGTATTGATATATGGAAAAGGGACAAGTATATGAAATACTAGGTACAGAAGGCATATCAGGAACATTTGGCGAAGTGTGGCTAGATGGAGAGTATGTTGCAGAAATAGAGGGTTGCCAGCTTAAAGTTGACTTTGAAAAACAAACTGTAGCAAGACCAAGACGTATGATGAAGGCTCATAAGACAGTAGGAGCAGAAGGTAAAGGTTCTGTAACTATGACAAAAGTTAAATCAAGAATGATTAATCTGATAGGACAGAGAATGCAAGACCAAAAGACATTAGCTTTTGAGCTTATATCTAAGTTGGATGACCCTGATTCAATAGGAGCAGAAAGAATAAAGGCAAAAGATGTGCAGTTTGATGATTTGACATTGGCAGACTGGAAAAATGGTGAAGTAGGGAAAATAGAAGCTCCCTTCACTTTTGATGGCTTTGACTTGATAGATGTAATTAAATAATTGGAGGATAACATGGCAGAAAAGAAAATAAACAATGATGTAGAAGCTGTAGAAGTAACTGATATAGCGTCTAAAAATGATGGAGTGAACTTAATAGATTTATTACTTAATAAGGAAAAATCAGATTTTCTAGAGAAGAAAGAAGAAATAGAAATATCTAGCTTATCAGAACTACTAGGCATACCTGTAATCGTTGAAATGAGAAGAATGACACTATCTCAAGAAGCAGAAATGGAAGATTATGGCTACAAAATGAAATTTGTAGAAAATGGTAAAAACGCTAAAGATAGTAAGCTACAACTAGCAGAAAACACTAAGAAACGTAAGCTTATGACAATAGTTTATTCTATATTCTACAATGGCGAAAAGTTCTTTGCGAATAAGTCACTAATGGCTAAGTTTGGAGCAGGCACACCAGCTGATTTAGTGCTTATACTTCTTACACCAGATGAAATAGATATGATTTATGGTGCTTATGACGACATGGTTAATGGAGTGACTGACGTAGAAGAAATAAAAAACTAATAGAGGGGGACCAAGAACTTAGCATATCTTATTATCTGTGGAGATATGCTAGGCTTACTCCCTCTCAAGTATTGAAGATGAAAAAGGAAAATTATGGAGAATATATACTCTTAAAAGCTTTTTTAATTAAAGAATTTGAAGAAAAAGAGTTGGAAATGCAAACACAGATTTGCCCTCTAATAGGAGGTGAAAATTAATGGCAATAAGCACTAGAGAGCTTAAAGGTCGCATAAAAGTTGAAAACAACGTCGAAAAAGAGTTTAAAAAAATGAGTAGAGAGCTTAAAAACTTTAAAAAAGAAACTAAAGACGTTGATAAAGAACTAAATAAAAATCGCAAGTTCAAAATGGACGCAAACGAAGCTAAAAAAGGTGTAAAAGATGTTGGGGATAAGATTAAAGAAACAGATAATCTTAGTAAAAAAGGCATAAGAATGCACATAAAAGATTTAGCTTCAAGTGGCATAGAAGCTATAAAAGGTAAGTTGCAAGGCATGGGTAAGCTTGGTGAGATAGGTATTAAGATTCTTGGAAAAGCTCCTGCACTCGCTGTTATAGCAGGTATTGGTTTTGGTTTAGGAAAACTGGTGAAATCAGCATATAACGGTGTAAAAGTGTGGATAAATGACGCCACCCAATGGACATTACAAAAGATTCAAAATGGCTTAGCTATGCTTAAAGATAAGGTAATAAAAGTTACTATAGAAGGCTATAACGAGTATTCAGACTACAAGTCTAGAGCAAAAAGTATAAAAAAAGGCATGAGCTACAAAGAATACGATAAGCTTATGCAATCAACAGCAAGCGACACAAGAGGTAGCTTGAAGGATACTAGAGCAGGTGTAACTAAGTTAATGCAAATGGCTCCTGACACTTTTGGCGGTGACGCTAAGAGTGCCGCAAAGTTCTACAAGACAGCTATGCAGTCATTCAGAATAGGTGGAGCAAGTTCAGAAGAAGCAAGTTCAGCAATGTATCAGATGAATCAAGGTTTAGCTTCTGGGGCATTACAGGGTGATGAATTACGTTCAGTTCGTGAGAATGCACCACTTATGGCTAAGATGATTGAAAAAGAACTTGGTATGGGCATTAAAAAAGCTGGTGAACAAGGCTTGGTTACAGCAGAAGTTGTTAAAAGAGCATTAGAAAATAATGCTAAAGAAATAAACGAGCAATATAAAAATATTCCATTGAATTTCAAAGATATGTGGGTTATGGCAGGTTCATTTATGGAAGCTAACGTATTCACACCATTATACGAAAGAATGCAAGGGGTGTTTGAAAACCCTGCACTACAGAACTTCTTTAAAAATCTTTATTCTGACGCAGAAAGTTTTATGAAGAGTTTTTGGGAGTTGATGGATCAAACTAATTTTGGTGGTATTGATTTTAGTATACTTTGGGATTCGCTTAGTCCTATAAGGGATTTATTTAATGATATATTTGATTCAATTACTAACAAGTCGCCTGGTGCTGTAAGTTCAATAAATGACTTTGGAGCGTTTGTCAACAGAACGTTTGAAGGCATGGAACCTGTCATGGAGTTGTTCTCAGATATAGCGAGAGATATTTTTGATTTCTTAAAAGAGCACCCAGATTTTGCAAAAAAAGCTTTAGCAGCTTTGGCTTCTTCATGGCGAAAAGATTGGGCTGACATGAAATTAAAATTAGAATTAGCCGACAAAGTTATACTGCCAATTCTTACAGAGTTTAATAATGCAATAACAGCTGTAGAAACAGCAGTTACAAGCTTAATGACATCATGGAACACAGCCTTTAATAACATGAAAAAACAGAATATGGAAAGTGCAGTTGGTGGAGTTTTAAACTTTACAGGTGGTGGAAGTGGAAATAGTGGATATGTAAGACCACCTGATGGGAAAGGTGTTAATAGGGCAATGGGTCAAGCTAGAGTCCCATACGACAACTTCCCAGCGAACTTACATCAAGGTGAAAGAGTACTTAGTAAGCGTGAAGCTAATGAGTATGATAAAAAATCAAGCAATAGTGCAGGAGTAGTGTTTAATATATTCGGACTAACTGTAAGAGAACAAGCAGATATTGACTTGATAGCAGATAGATTCGTTAAGAAAATGAATTTATCACTAGAAGGAGGTGTCTAAATGGGACTTATAGTTAATCCTACTGATATAGAGGTCTATTTAGTGCATAAGCATAATAGACTGAATATGATACGTTTTCCTGTTCTTCCATCAGAATTCGGATTGAATGTGAATGCAGACATATCTTCTGAAAAAATAGTAAAAAAAGGTAAAGTAACTTTCTATAACGGTAAAGAGCCTAGAAGTACAACTATAACAGGCTTTTTCCCAAGCGCTGACGCAACAAACGAATATATCAAGGTGAAGGGCAAAGACCCTTACGACTATATAAGGATGATTGAAGAGTGGGCTTTAGGTGGCTATAGCTTGAGATATATAGTTACTACTACACCAATTAATGTTCCAGTTGTTATATCACACTTTGAATACAAAGAAAATGACGGGAGCGGAGATGTATACTTTTCAATAGAATTGAAAGAACATGAGCCTTTATTAATTCCTACTTGGCAACCACCTGCACCAGCTGTAGTGAATAAACCTACAACTCCTCCTAATAAGCCTAGACCAGCTCCAGTTCCTGCAAAAAAACAAAGGATACACATAGTTAAGCGTGGCGAACATTTGTATATGTTAGCACAAAAATATTATGGCAATGGAAAGCTTTATAAGAGAATTAAAAATGACCCAACAAATTTAAAAAATTATCCAAAATTAAAAAGAAGCAACTATATATATATTAATTGGAAGTTGGTGATACCTTAATGAAAGAGCCAATTAACTTAATTAATCCTGACATGTATCATGCAGGGAATATTGAAATAATAGCACATATACGTGGAAAAAATGAGTTCTATAAGTTATCACCTGTGTTATCACAGATTACTTGGAGTGGGGATATTAAGTCCCCTTCTAGAACTCTTGAATTTGATTTTTTAAAAGGTGTTACAGATGATAGGGTAAGAGAAATAGGGTTAGTTGTTGGGTCTACTGTATGTATGTATGAAGATGACAAAGAATTGTTCAGAGGCACAGTTACTGACATTTCAAGAGCTACTAATAACAATGAGATTAGGGTTACGTCACACGACATAGGATATATACTTGGGAAAGATGAGGTAAGTTTTAATTTCGTCAACACTACAGCTTGTGATATAGCAAAAGCTATTCTTAAAGGTTCTAAAGGGCAAATGCAACTTACATATGGAAAGCTTGCAGTTGCCGGAACAAAAATAACTAAAATGTTTATTGGAGTATCAAGGTATGACGCTATAATGAGTGCATATACAACGCACTCTAAGGCTGATAAGTCACATAAAAAATACATGATTGAAGTAGATTTAGACAAAATCAACGTTATAGAAAAAGGTATAGTAAAGCTTAAAATAACGTTTGATGAACGTGTAAATATTGAGAATGCTGACTATAAAGAATCTATAAGCGGAATGGTTAATCATGTTATGGTTGTAGATGAGAAGGGAAATATAATTAAAAGTAAATCATCTAAGGACTATGGAACAGTTTTCAAAACTATTACTAAAATTATCGAACAAGGAAAAGATAAGACGGTTACAGATGAAGAGATAAATAAAGAGTTTAAAAGCATTGAAAAGACTTGTAGTTTATCTGGGTATGGTAACACTAGCTGTAAAGCAGGGTATAAAGTGCAGGTCAAAGATAGTCACACAGGACTTGTAGGAGAATTTTATATTGACAAGGATAAGCATACTTGGAGTGGTGGTGTCTATAATATAGACTTAGACTTGAATTTCGATAATATCATGGATGAAAAAGACGCAGGAAAAGACGAACAAAAAGAAAGTTCGACATCTAGTTCAGTATCAACTATGGGTACTGATTGGGGACATGGTATTACAGCTGATATGATAAACAAAGTATTGAAAGGCAAACTTGCAGGAAGAGGAGCAGAGTATATAAAGTGGGGTAACGCTTATAAAGTTAATCCACTTTTAATAGCTCTAATACAGAGAAAAGAAACAGGTACAAACTTCAATTCAAGATTAGCTAGAGAATGTAACAACTTTGGTGGAATAACAGCAGACCCATTATACAAGAAGAAAAGCGGTAGATTTGTTATTTATCCAAGTATTGAAGTTGGTGTAGAAAGACACTTTAGGCTTGTATCAGTTAAGTATCTTCATGACTGGGGGAAAAGGTCAATTGACGCAATAATGGCTGTCTATGCTCCAGTTAGTGATGGGAATAATACTAGTGGTTATATAGCAGAAATGAAATCATGGTATCAGCAGTTTTCAGGCAGAGTATGGAACAACTCACTACTTGGCACAGGGGTAGCTAATGAACAAGAGGCACACAACAACATCACTGTATATAGTTCAACAAATAGTGGAAATGGTAGCTTGAGTTGGAATGGAATACAATTTGAAAATCCTAGACAGATGAGAATAGTTCAATTCGCCTATTCCATGATAGGAAAAGGTCGCTATACATGGGGAGGGCACGGCTCACCTTATAGGTCAGACTGTTCAGGGTTTGTACATTTTTGCTATGCAAGTGCAGGTATTAATATCGGCTGGACTACAGCAGACCAAAGGTATAATGGTCGTCAAATCCCACTTAACCAAATAAAACCAGGTGATTTTGTGGTAATGAGCAGTGCGGCGTCTGGAAGTGGTAGACACGTTGTATTGTATGTTGGTAATGGACAAATAATACACAATGGTGGACCGAGTGGTGCTCCGATTACAAAACGAAGCTTATATACAACAGGTTGGTACACAGTTAGGAGGTGTTGGTAATAATTGAGCAGTATAAATGATTTAATTAGGTTAATAAGAAGAATTTCAAAAGAAGAATTTAGACCTTCTTTTTTTTATGCAGAGATTACAAATATTTCACCTCTTAGATTAGCTTTTAACGGCTTAGAGTTAATATCAGAACAGATTATGTTGACTAATACAGCAAAAACGCTTATAACGTCAAATAACATGCTTAAAGGTGATACAGTATTAATTAAGGCAAATTATGAAGATGATAATAGTATATATAGCGTTTTATTAGTAGATAAGGTGGTGAAGTAATGGAAGAAGAACAATTTTTCCCGTTTATTGGGGTTGAAGATGATTATATTTATCAATCTAATAAGGATTTACCACTATTTGAAGAGTTTGCTTATGATTTTGAAATAAATGATTTTATATTTGATGAAAAAGGCGAGATAAAAATTCTACAAGGTGTTGAAGCTTTAAAAATATGGATTAAAAAAGCACTACTAACAGATAGATTTGTTCATGAAATATATTCATGGGATTATGGGACTGAATTAATAACCTTAGTTGGGCAAAAATTTAGCCAAGGGCTTACTGAATCAGAAGCTTTTAGATACATAACAGAAGCATTATTAATCAATCCATATATTGAAAATGTAACAAACAACGGTGTAAAGTTTGATGGTGATAATCTCACAATTAATATAATTGTTGAAACCATATATGGGGAGGTGAATATAAGTGTATGAAGATAAAACATTAGAAAGTTTAAAACAAGAAATATTGAATAAAATAGACCTCCCTCTTGCTAAGAATGAAGGGAGTTTTTTAAACGAATTAGCTAGTGGATTTGCTCTTGGTAACGCAAATATATATGTAGTCTTAGACGAGATATACAACAGAGCTTTTCTACAAAATGCTTATGATGATATATTAGACGCTAGGCTTCAAGAATTTGGATACAAAAGAAAAGCTGGAACTAAAACAGTAGCATATATAACTGTATATGGTATAGAAGGAACTACAGTTCCTCATGAAACAGTTTTTTCATACCAAGATAAAAATTATGTAATTCTTGAATCGGCAGAACCTTATGTAATTACAAGTGGTGCTGTGAATATACTTGTAATGGCTGAAAAAGAAGGAAAAGACTACAATTTAACAAGTAGCATAGAGCTTAGTTGTGACTTGAACAATGTTGATAAAGTAACAAACATGGTTATAAAGACCATTGGTACAGACCCCGAAACTGATGATGAATTTAGGGATAGATTCTACTTCATGCAAGCTCATAAAGGTACATCAGGTAATATAGATGACTATGTTAACTGGGCATTAGAAGTGCAAGGAGTTAAGACAGCAAAATGTATTCCACTTTGGAATGGCAATGGAACTGTGAAAGTTGTTGTTATGGGGGAAAATGGAAGGAATGTATCAGAAGATATAGTGACAGCTGTTAAAGAGCATATAGAAATGCTTAGACCAATAGGGGCAAGCGTAACAGTTGCAACACCAAGCGTTCTATCAATTAATGTAAGTGCTACTGTAGAAGTTCAAACAGGATTTACAATTGATGGAATAAAAGAAGCTTTTAAGATTGTTTTAGGCGATTATCTGAATAGTGATGTTAAAGAAATTACTTACACTAAAGTAGGTGCGATATTATCAAGTATAGAGGGAGTAGTAGACTATAGCAATCTACTAGTCAACACAACAAATAAAAATGTAAAAATTGCAGACGACCAAATAGGAGCTGTAGGAACAGTACTTTTTAATGTAGGGGTGATTGAATGATAGATTTAATAGAGCTTTACCCTGAACACCTAAAAAATCCTACAATAATTGAAATACTAAGGGTTTTAAACGTTCAGTTAGCAGAAGAGGAAGAAGGCATAGAAAACTTAATAAAAGAGTTTAATATATCTACAGCAACAAATTCACTCCCACTATGGGCAAAGTTTGTTGGAATTGAATATAATGATGAAATAGACATAGAGATAATGCGTTCTAACATCTTAGCAGGGTTAATGAGTAACCAAGTTACAACAGTAAAGGTTATTAAAGAAATAGCTGAAAAGTACTCAAATGGTACTTGTGAGGTTATAGAAAACTATGCGGATTACTCATTTATCGTAAGGTTTACATCAACTGTTGGCATACCACTCAAGCTTGATGAAATTAAAAAATCAATTGATAGAGTAAAGCCTGCACATCTTAACTATAAATTTGAGTTCATTTATAGAACATGGGGAGATATTAAGAAGTTAGGACTTACTTGGGGGCAATGGTTTGCTCTTAATAGAACATTTAAAGAATTAAGAGAAAGGAGTGATTTATTATAGACGGTTTCGAAAAAACAACTAACAATGGCTTTAATAAAGTAACAGATAATAACTTAGTTGATATTAGACCAATAGCTGAAAACTTTGAGATAATAGATACAAAGCTTGGAAATGTTAGTACGACTAACTTAGAAGGTTATTCAGAAAGTACAGACGGAGAAATCAATATATCTAATTTAATTAAATATGTTTTTAAGAGTGCTAAGGAAACTACAATCAAACTATCTAATTGGAGCAATCAATCTCTGAAAGATGTATTGGATTGGCTAAAAGGTAGGGTTACTGACACAGTAAAACCTAATTTAGCAAGTAATTCCTTATATGATTGGTTATGGTTTAATATTGTTAAATCAACTTCTACACCTTATTCTCTTAATACAACGATAAATATGGAAGGTCTTACAACTAATGATTACTTAAATATTTCTTATGAATTCAAAAGTTCTGGACTTGTACAAGATAGTGCTGTTACTCCTTATGCTAGTATAATTGGGTTAAATCCAACTGGAAATAAAGTCATGGCATTAAATACACAATCACAAATGTTTGTAAATAACAGCGGTGTTGTTAGTATTAGTATTAAAGTAACACAAGATATGATAAATGCAGGAACTATCAAACTTGTAGCGTATTATTTAGGGTATAGTACAGGTAATATTTACTATAGAAGAGTTAAAGTGGAGAAAGGACAAATTCTAACTCCATATATTCAGTCATCTAATGATATAGAATCATTAAGGAAAGATATAGCAACAAGTAAAGCAGATATAGATGGAATGAAATTAATTGATACTGGATTAAGAAATGACATTAGCGGGTTACAAGCTAGTAGATATAATCTTATTAATGATGGTAATATACCAGTAGTTAATTCACAAAATTATCCAGCTGTAATCTACACTTTAGATGATAACACCTTAAAAGACAATGAAAAAATAACTGTTTTTATTTATGGCAGCATATTGGCAGACCAACGGTTCTATATGTGCAACACCGTCGGAGATACACTAGTAGCAAGTATTCCGTCAGGGGGAATATCTGAAAAAAAATTATATATTGCAAAAAGTACATGGAAAGTTAAAGACACTAACAATAAGTTGCTTGTCTATCCTTATCTAAATAAAACAACAGCAAATAATACAAATATAGATTGGATAGTTCTTGTACGAGGGCATGTTGATGGTATAAGCGAGTGGATTCCGTCAAAGTCTGATGTTATCAATATGCAACTTAACACAGACGTTAAGAACTTAAAAGAGGCAGAAATATTAGATAGACAAGATATAGTAAAGCTTAATCAAGAAATTACAGGTGAAGATGCCTTGATTGACGCTAACAATATCAAGTTTGCACAGCTTTTAGGTGTTGATATTGCAACAATCAAAGGGGGTATAGTGTAATGGCGATACGATTTAATCGAAAAGTATATGATAAGATACTTGCTGAATTTGAACCGATTTCTAAGAGCTTGATTAGTAATCTACAAAGTGTAGTATCTCCAACGTCGGCTATAACCAATTTAAAGACCTTAGCCGATAGGGTGGCACTAGCAGAACACTTAGACATGGTGAAAGCTGATACATACAAGCCTTTATTTCCAATAAATGGAATTACTGAAAATATGTTTATAGTATCTGCATGTAGAGGTAAGGTGTATATATTCTATAATCCAACATCAACATCAGACAATGTTACAGAAGTATTTATATACGACCCATTTACTAATACTGTAGGTGGGTTAAAAAATAAAAATATATCTCCACCTTATAGTAGGCTTCCAACTATGGGTGCAATAGATGATTTTGTGTTCACATATGAAGAGAATATCTACTATAAAGGTGCAGATTCAACAACTGGAAATACTGTAATATACAAGTTTGATACTGGATATGAAACATCAGAAGTTTTTACAACTTTAAATGTTTCCATAAAAAATACTAGAGTTTTCAATAATGGTTCAGATGCATATATATGTTATACACCAGGACCAGGTATAAGACGTATGTATAAGCTAAATATGGTGACTAAGACATTAACTTTAATAAAAGATTTTGGATTTACTAATACCTCTAACGTGACAATAGGTCACTTCTATAATGGAAATATATACTTACTAGAAAGTTCAGTAGACCAGTCAAACTATGTACTTTATAAGTATAATCCAGTCACAGGAACTTCTACAAATGCAAAGACTATACCAAAAGCGACTTCATCTTCAACTATGGAAGGTATTGGAGTTGGAAAATATATTTATATATTTAGTCATATAATGGGTACAATGACCATCCTTAATCTTGATACATATACTATAGAAGAACAAGGTATAGACTATAACTTAGGCGGTGGACTTACTCCAAAAGTATGTATGAACAGAAATAGAATATATGTGTATGATAATCCTTGGCTAGGCATTGTTTATCCAAGATTGAAGTAGGGGGTTGAATATGAATAAGATTGAAATATGGGATAAAGAAAGAGATTTAAAAGAAATCTCAAAAGAAATATGGCTTGAAAATTATCCTGAAGCTAAAGAAAAAACACTAGTTTTAATTAATGATTCTTTAATTGTTTGGCTTGAAGATTTAAAAGCTGATGGTTTTTCAGGAGAAACAGATACAGCTGTTGTTGAAACTTACCTAAAAAAACAAGCAGAAATAATTGCTGAATACGAAAAGAAAGAACAAGCTAGAAAACAATTAGAAAAAGAAGAGTTAGAAAAAAAGATAGTAGCACAAGCTACAAGAATTGATACATTATCATCTGCATTGGAAGAATTAACTATAACAGTAGCAGGTGGCTAAAATGATTAAAATATGTCGCGATATTTTTAATAAAATTAAATTTATATTGAAGGGAGAAAATGAAATGGGAGAATTTTTAGCAGCAAGAATTACAATGGCATTTGTAGATGAAGGAGAAACAGGAGCAAGAGAAAAGTATAAAATGTATTTTTCAAAGGCTGGTATGCTTAGATGGAAGCCAGCTACTGATGAATCCATAAGAACTAAATATACAGATGTACTATTTGTAATTCAAGATAAAGTAGAATAGTGAAGTTTAAAGTCTCATAGTTAAAGCTATGGGGCTTAATTAATAGGGGTGATTTATGGAACAACTAATTGCATTTAGCGGTGTTTGTGGGGCATTGATAACAGTCTATAGCTTAGTGAAGCTTGTTGTACAGCCATTTACAACAGCTATGAAAAGAAATGACTTGACTAATCAAGCACTGCAAAAATCTGTAGATATGTTAGCGTATGACTTGAAAGAATCTCAAAAAGACAGAGATAATATTCATAAAATATTAGATAAGCATGATGATAGATTGAGTAGGGTTGAAGATGATGTAATACGTAATTCAGAACAAATAAAAACATTATTTAATAGATAGGAGGTAGTATATGAAGTTAAAAAATGAAACATATGATATATTAAAATGGATAGCACAGATATTCTTACCTGCACTTACTATATTTGTAGGTGCTGTAGGGGTAGCTGTAGGCTTTAAGCAAACTGATTTAATAGTTATTATTATGACAGCTTTTGATACGTTTTTAGGCACAATTTTAGGCATTTCAACTAAAAACTACAATTCAGAAAGAGAGGTATAACATGACTAATTTTTATTATAAACCAATTTCAAGAAAATATAATTTTGGCTGGGGAAGAAGTAAATCTAACATTAAATTTATAGCTATACACTGGACTGCAAATGAGGGTAGAGGTGCTAATGCAATGGCACACTATAAGTATTTTCAGAATAATAATGTAGGAGCGTCCGCACACTATTTTGTTGACGATACCAATATCGTTCAAATAGTTGGAGATAGTACAGTTGCTTATGCTGTTGGAGGAAATCAAGGATATGGTACTGGACTAGGTGGCATTGTTAATGAAAATTCTATATCAATAGAAATGTGTGTCAATTCAGATGGTGACTATAATAAGATGTATTTCAATACTGTAGAGCTTGTAAAAGAACTTCTAAGGCAATATCCTAATGCTAAAGTAGTTAGACATTGGGACGCAACAAGAAAAGATTGTCCGCATGGATATACAGGCTATAACAATGCAAAGTGGAACAAGTTTTTATCTGATATAAAGCAACCTAGACGATTAATCTTAGACTTGACTAAGGATAGCGTTGCTGTAGAAGTAAGTAATCAAAAAACATCAGTATCAACTAAAAAAGGCTGGGTACAAGAAAATGGCAAGTGGTATTACTATATCGACGGAAAGAAAAAGGTAGGCTGGCTTAAATCAGGGACAAAGTGGTTCTACATGAAGCCTGACGAGGGCGAAATGGCTGTTGGTTGGCTGCAATATGGTAAGCATTGGTTCTACTTTAATAAGAGCGGATATATGGTTACTGGTGAACAGACAATAGATGGCAAGAATTATAAATTTAATAGTGAAGGATATTTATTGTAATAAAAGAGGGTAGCATTTAGCTACCCTTATTTTTATTGTTATTAATTTCTCGGACAATTTATTTCCATAAGTGTATTATACTTTGAATCAGATAATATTTTATGCTTTTCTACATCGTATATAAAACCTCTACGTTGACTTAATCCTTCGTACCATACACATTTAATAAAATTATTGTCTTTGTCTAGTAACGCATTAAGTGTCAGTTCATTATCGTTATAAGCACTTAATAACTTATCTAAATCCATTTCTGTGCCATTAATTATGTTTTTTAAATCCTTTTCAGATATTTCTAGGTCTTTTAGCATTTTTTCTATACTTGTGATTATTCCATCCATATCTGAATAGTAACATAAGACATCTTCTATATAATCTTCTAGGCTTTCACCTACTCTATCATAGTATTGTGAAGCTTCTTTAATCTCTGATACCAACTTATCTTCTAGTATTTCCCACTTTTCATCAGTCATCTTTGGATAACTTTCCTTTTTACCTTCAATAAATTTTCTTACTTCCTTTTCGATTAATTTTGTCATTTTTGCTACCTCCGTTTTAATATATTTTTTTGTTTTGCTTTATCTTATATATACATTATATCCACACGTTACGTGTTGTCAATACTTTTTTATAATTTTTCTATAATTATTTTTTTGTTTTCTATAGAAATTTGGACTTCTCTATCATCTTCTGTAATCCCGAGCTCACGCACCCAAGGTACAGGTAAAGTTACTCTATTTACTGTGCTTTTATTTTTATCGCCAGATTTGTTAAAAATTATTTTTGCTTTTCTTTTTTCTTCCATAAATTAATCCCTTTCTTTATAATAATATTAAGAGAGGGGTGTTACCCCCTTCTCTTACTTTTCTACTACGTTTGATAGTGCTTCTTTGAAGTCATCCCACATTTCATCTGGGTCACTGTAGCTAGTGTAGTCTAGCTCTACCCACTCTAGCATTTCCTTGTATTCGTCTGCTTCTATTTCGTCCCAAGTGTCTGCCATTTCAACTCTTTCTTCAAATTCTTTCAAACTTTCAATTACTCCTGTATATAGTTCTATTTTTTTCATTTTGTTACCTCCTAAAATTTAAATATAATTTTTTGTTTACCTTTATCTTAATTATATTATACAATACACGTAACGTGTTGTCAATACTTTTTTAAAAAATATTTTTATTTTTTTTTTGAAGAAAAAAGTATAATAGTATCACAATTTATAGAAAAAATAATATCTGATACTATCAATAGAAGAAAAAAGTACTACTATGATACTAAAGCATTTATATTTCAATGTTTTTAGATGTTTTTTAATGAAGCAGTTAACAGTAATTAACAGTAATTAACAGTAGTTAACATAAAAGCATAAACAGAAATGGTTTTAGTTATTACAATAATTGGAATCTTAGCCGGTATAATAGCACTTAAATTTAGCGGAGCTCAACAAAAGGCCAAAGAAAATGCTGATTATGCTAATGCAGCTAACATAGCTACTGCGTATTATTTAGCAGAAAGTGAAGGTAAAAATAAAGATCAAATAGATACAGTAGAAGAATTGGTAAATGAAAAATATTTAGAGAGTGTTCCAAAAGTTCAAAGTGTAGGGGAATCTAAGGATTTTATATTAGATTTTACATCAGGTGAACTCCAAGTTAAGGTCAATAATAAGCAATTTTATCCAAAAAAATAATAGGGAGATTTAAAATGTTTTTATTAATTAATTTAGAGATGGAATCTTGTAGTATAAGAATCTTTGGAGAATGTAAAATAAGCAAAACAATATCGTTAAAAGATGACTTAAGGGGAAAAATAGATTTATCTAATATATATTATTTTACAAATTTGATTGTAGAAAGTATTATAGGTCTAATTGATGTAAAGAAAATAAAAAGGATATTTTTATTTTATCAAAGAGATGATGTTATTATTAAAACTATAGAGGTTAGAAGAAAGTCTAGTGAAAAAGATATAAAAAACTTAGTTTCTATGATATTTGAAAGAGAATTGAATATAAACATCAATGAATATATGTATTATTATAAGAAGCTAAATTGTCTAGAAGAAAACTCACAGAATTCTATAGGGGATACTGAGCTTATTAAAATAACATTGGTGCCAAACTATGTTTTGGATATATCCTCATGTATTGAAAAAGTTTTAAAGAAAAAAATAAAAGCAGTCCACTTAAATTATCAAATAATAGAAGAGGCATTTAAAGAGGACATTACTAAATACTCTCCTAATACTATATTAGAAATAAGAAATTCATATATATATCTTTATACGGTTAAAGAAAAGATTATAGATGAAGTCATGGTAATAGATGAATTTGATGTTGAAGAAAATATAATAAAATATATAAATTCAAGAGGTAAGTGCATTATATTAAACGATGATAAAAATAGCAGTATGTTCAATAATAAGTTTTTTAAAGATGATGTTTTGAAGGATAACAGCGAAGATATTTCTGGAGAACACTCCTCTATTAAAGATAATAATTTTATTGTAATTGATAGATATTATGATAAAATTTGTGATTTTATTATATATAGATACGAAAAATCTAGAATTGAGAATTTTATTTTTGCTTATAAAAAACCGTATATAAATCTCAAATACCTATCAAAAAAGCTTGATACAAGTTATAATATTATCTGTATTTTGTGCGTTTTTGTACTTATACTTTCATTAGGTTCATTATTAAATGACTATAATGCTTGTATTGAGCTTATAGATAATTTAGAAAATGTACAAAAAAATAGTAGAGCAACTGGCAAAAGAACAAAAAAATAGATAATAAGAGTTTATTAGATTCTAATAAGGTAGATAAGATTGATAGAATAATTACTAACATAAATGATGATAATATGATAATAGATTTTGATAAAAATTATGGTATTAGATTAGAATTTAGTGTAGAAAACAAGGATGATTTGAAAATTATTGCATCAAAAGATCTGGAAAGTCAAATTATATTAGAAGAAGTAAAAAAAGATAAAATAAAAAGAATTGAAAAAGTTAAAATAGATGATAATAAAAAAGAAGAATATAATAAGAAGGATGAAAAAAATCAGAAGATCAATGATAAAGTTACAGAAAAAGACATATATAGAATAAAAGCACTAATCAATTGAGACTTAGCAAGTGCTAATATAAAATATATTGCATTAGTAAGAATGTAAATGGTGATATTATGAATAAAATTTTTATGAAGAGAATAGTAATTATCTTTTTCCTTATAAGTATAATATTTATTAGGGGATTTTTTAGTGCGTATATTAAAAAGCAGACTATAGAATATCAAGATAGGATCTCTAAGTATCAAAAATTTGATAGGAGATTAGATAACAACAAATATGATTTGAATGAGAATGGAGAAAATAGCCAATTTAATAGAGCCAATAATTCTTTAAGCAATAAGGATAGGATTAAGCAGTCAGAAAAGACATATATAATAAATAAATTATTAGAAAATACAGAAATAATACAAATAATAAATAGTGATAGAAAAAATACTTTTCAAATTATAGCTAGCTGCGATAAGAAAGATTTTAGAAATATAATAAATAAAATTTATAAGGTAAATAAGTCAATAATAATAGAAAAAATACACTATGATAAAGGTAAATATGACATTTATTTCAGTCTTTTATAACAATTTACAATAATTCTTATATATGATATAATGGCTCTTGGCAATTATATTGTCATTTTATTAGAATATAAGTGAATTTTACATATAGGGAGTGGAAGTATGTTAAATAGGAATGATTTGTGTCATTGTGGTAGTGGTAAAAAATACAAAAAATGTTGTATGGAAAAAGATAAATTAAATAAGGTAGACGAATTAAATAATAAGGCTTTACAGAGTAAGAAAAATAAAATAGATAAAAAATATTCTCAAACTATATTAAAATTAAGCCAGTCTTTGGAAAATCTTATACAGAGTGATGAGAAATTTGCAAAAATGGAAGAAGATGCGAGAGAATATTTGTTCAATGGTGTTAAAATAAAAAATGTTGCAGCAAATAGATTTTTTGCTTCATATTTTTCATATGATTTTTATGTAGACAATTATAATACACCTGCCATATATGCTATAAAGCATGGTAAATTTAAAGAAGATGAAAAAAGAATTGTATACAGCTGTGTAAATTCTTACCCAAGTTTATTTGAAATAGCAGAGATTGGTGAAAGAGAAGTTGATATCAAGGATGTAATTACAGGTAAAGTGTATAAAACGCTAGATGAGAATATATTAGGAGATTTCAAAACTGGTGATTATTTACTAGGTAGACCAGTAAATATTGATGGTATATATATATTAATTGATCTTACAATTAGGATACATGAAGAAACTAAGGATATAATATATAATGCAATTATGGATGCTTATGAAAAGAATAAAGAAAACATAGCCGATATAGAATATTTTATATCTATTAATGCAGTATTCTTCTATAAATATATGTTACAACTGTTGCAATTAAGTGATTATCAAGATGAAGAAATGGAAAAGAATATAGAAGAAATGGGTATTGATGAAAATACTGTAAATGTTGAACATAATGAGTCAGATGATAACAAATTAGTTATTTTATTGGAAGAAAACATAAAGGATAAAGATACATTAAATGAAATAATGAAATTATGGTCTAGAGTTAATGAAGACATAACTGTAAATAACACTGAAGCAGGTTGGGCTTCAGCATTAGAATATAATTATAAAAAATCTATAGGTGAAAGTGTTACACAGGCCAATATTGCTACAAAATATGGAGTGAGTGTATCAACACTTGCAAAAAGAAATAAGGAAATAACTAGTATATTAGGTAAATAATTTACCACAGGAGGTACAATGAGTCTAAATGTAGGAAAAAGTATTGCTGTAGCAACAAATTTTGTAAAATCTAATCCAGCTATACCAGTTTATAAGGGAGAAGAAAAGATTGAAAATCTTCATGCTGTGATATATCATATTGAAATAGGTTTTAATAAGAATCAAAAACAAGAAGTTTTTCAATACGTTATAGTAGATTACAAATCTTTTAAACTAGATGAAAATGAAAAAGAGGAAATGCTAAAAATTGCTAAGAACTACTGCAGTGAAAAAGGTATTTTAGAAGATGAAAATCTTGAAATAAAATTCTTGGATGATGAAATGGCAGAAAATTTCATTGAAAAAGTATTTAGCAATATGAAATTGATAAGAGGATTAATTTCTAATGACTAATTTGAAGACCACTTTTGTGGTCTTTTGTTATTATTTGTAGTTTGTTAGTTGTTATTATATGAATATGTAAGAAGTTATTATTTGAGAAGAGGACAATATGCTTAGAGTAGCAAATATTAAAATAGATATAGATGATTCAATAGATTTAGTTAAGAAAAAACTTTGTAAAAATCTAAAAATAAATGAAAGTGACATAAAAAACTTTTCAATTTATAAGGAATCAGTTGATGCAAGAAAAAAGGATAAAATATCTCTTGTTTACACAGTTGATATAGAAGTGAAAAATGAAAAGAGAATATTATATTATAAAAATAAGGATGTAAAACAAATTCAGACAAATGAATATCATGATATTGATATGGGAGAAGAAAAGCTAGTAAATCAGCCAATTATAGTCGGTGCTGGACCTGCAGGACTGTTTGCAAGTTTGTTACTAGCTCAAAGAGGCTATAATCCTATACTAATAGAGCGAGGAGCAGATGTAGATCAAAGAACGCAAGATATAGAAACATTTTGGAAAACTGGAACTTTAAAAGATGAATCAAATGTTCAATTTGGTGAAGGTGGAGCGGGGACATTTTCGGATGGAAAGCTTACTACTAGAATGAAAGATATTAGATGTAGAAAAGTTCTGAAAGAATTTGTTAATTTTGGTGCACCAGAAGATATTTTATATTCTCATAAACCTCATGTAGGAACTGATATTTTAAAAAATGTAGTAAAAAATATAAGAAAAGAAATAATAAGATTAGGTGGTCAGGTAAGATTTAATTGCAAGCTTACAAATATACTTATAGAAGATGAGCAAGTAAAAGCTATTGAAGTTAATAACCATGAGATAATAGAGTGTCAACATCTTATTTTAGCAATTGGGCACAGTTCACGAGATACTTTTAGAATGTTGAAAAAAAATTCAGTTCATATGGAGCAAAAATCATTTGCTATGGGTGTTAGAATAGAACATTTACAGAGCTTAATAAACAATAGTCAATACGGAAAATTTTCTAGTCATGATAAATTAGGTCCAGCTGATTATAGATTAACCACACAAGTATCTAATGATAGAAGTGTATATAGTTTTTGTATGTGTCCAGGAGGAATGGTTATTGCCTCTGCAAGCTCTAAGGGGCAATTAGTGACTAATGGAATGAGCGAACATGCAAGAAATCAAGATAACGCTAATAGTGGGCTTTTAGTCAATATTAGGACAGAGGACTTTGAAAGTGAGGATGTATTGGCAGGGGTATATTTTCAAGAAAAATATGAAAAAATAGCATTTGAGCTAGGAGGTTCAAACTATTATGCTCCATGTCAAAGTGTAGGAAACTTTTTGGATTCAGAAAAAGAAAATATTATAGGAAAGGTAAAACCATCTTATAAACCCGGTGTTAAAATGGTTGATTTAAGAGAGTGTTTACCAAAATTTGTAGCTGATGCTTTGAGCGAAGGCTTGATTAATTTAGATAAAAAATTACATGGGTTTGCTGATGATGATGCTATTATGACGGGAATCGAGACTAGGTCTTCCTCTCCAGTGAGAATAAATCGAGATATGAAAACATTGAATTCATTAAATATAAAGAACTTAATTCCATGTGGAGAAGGGGCGGGCTATGCAGGTGGTATAGTTACAGCAGGAGTAGATGGCATAAAATGTGCTGAGTATATAATATCTAATTTTAGGTCTTTTAAATAAGATGTATATTTTATTTATATAAATTATGTAACTTGATAAAAAAATACCGATAATGTAGAATATAAATAATAATATTATTATGTTTAAGATAAGTAATAGCTTAATAACACAATTAAGGAGTAATATATGAAAAGTATAGAATTAGACTATAGTAATGCAAAAAACTTTATAAGTGACGAAGATATAAAAAATTTGTTACCGTTATTAAAAAATGCTCATGATAATTTACATACAGGAAATGGTTTAGGTAGTGACTATTTAGGATGGATGGATTATCCAATAAATTATGATAAAGACGAATTTGAAATAATAAAAAAATCAGCTAAAAAAATTCAAAATGATTCAGATGTTTTAATAGTAATTGGTATCGGAGGATCATATTTGGGCACTAGAGCAGCAATAGATATGTTGGGTCACAACTTTAGAAATAATATAGATAAAAAAGAAAGAAGAACACCTGAAATATACTATGCTGGTAACAATATTAGTTCCTCATACATATTAGACTTATTTGATGTAATAGGTGATAGAGATTATTCTATAAACATTATCTCAAAATCTGGAACTACTACAGAGCCAGCTATAGCTTTTAGAATTTTTAAGGATCATTTAGAAAAAAAATATGGTAAAGAAGAAGCTTCTAAAAGAATATATGCAACTACAGATGCTAAAAAAGGCGCATTAAAACAATTGTCTGATAAAAAAGGATATGAACAGTTTGTTATAAGAGATGATATAGGTGGAAGGTATTCAGTAATTACACCAGTAGGTTTACTTCCAATAGCAGTAGCAGGATTTAATATTGATATGATAATGGAAGGTAATAAAGATGCAAGAGAAGAGTATATGAACGAGGATGTATATAAAAATGATGCATATATGTACGCACTATGTAGGATGATTTTAGAGCAAAAGGGAAAAGATATTGAGCTATTAGTAAATTATGAACCCCAACTACAGACATTTTCTGAATGGTGGAAGCAGTTATTTGCAGAAAGTCATGGAAAAAATCAAAAAGGCATATATCCATCTTCTTTAAATTACAGTACAGACTTGCATTCAGTTGGACAATATATTCAAGATGGTAAGAGAATAATGTTTGAAACGGTATTAAATGTTAAAAAGCCTAGAAAAGATTTAAAAATTATATTAGATGAGGAAAATCTTGACAAGTTGAATTATATGGCGAATAAAAGTGTAGATTATGTAAATCATAAAGCCTTAGAAGGTGCTATGCTTGCTCATACGGATGGTCAAGTACCTAATTTAATGATTAATATTGAAAGACTTGATGAATATAATTTCGGAAAGCTAATTTACTTCTTTGAAAAAGCTTGTGCGATAAATGGATATATGATGGATATTAATCCATTTGACCAACCCGGTGTTGAAGACTATAAAACCAATATGTTTGCACTACTTGGAAAACCGGGTTATGAAGATAAATCTGATGAATTAAAGGAAAGAATAAAGGGTATATAAATTAAATAGTTGTCGGGGATAGGTATAATAGTTATGCCTATCTTTTTTATTAATTTTAAGTTATTTTTAAGACTGAGGGAATAAAATTAGATAAATAGATTTTGCAAGGAGGAATCAAATGAAGTTTAAAAGTATAATAGGTCTTTTAATTGTAGCAATATTTTCATCTATATTTTCAAGTATGACAACAGTAAATTATCTTGAAAAAAAGAATATGATAAATCAAAGTCAGGCAAATAAAAGCATGGATAGCAAGAGGAATACTATCAATATACAATCAAATAACAGTGGTAAAAGTCAAAATATATACCAAGCAGTTGCCCAAAAAGCTTCTCCGTCGGTAGTAGGTATAGTATCACAAACAGTATCAGAAGATAATTTTTTTTCTAGTGGACAAGTACAGGCAGGTTCTGGAACTGGTATTGTAGTGGATAAAAGGGGTTATATACTTACAAATTCACATGTGATATCTGATGGTAATGCACAAAAAGTAGATGTACTATTTAATGATAAGAAAACTAGTTCAGGTAAAGTAATTTGGAATGATATTAATATTGATCTTGCTATATTAAAGGTAGATAGAAATGACCTTATACCTGCAGAGCTTGGAGATAGTGATAAGCTCAATGTAGGTGATATTTCCATTGCTATAGGTAATCCATTGGGAACAGACTTTATGTATTCTGTAACGCAAGGAATTATCAGTGGTTTGGATAGAGATATAAGTATTCAAGGTGGAAATATGTCGGGATTAATACAGACTGACGCAAGTATAAATCCAGGAAACAGTGGTGGCCCCTTACTTAATCAAGATGGTCAGGTGATAGGCATAAATACTGTAAAAGCAAATGCAGATAATCTTGGTTTTGCAATACCTATAAATACAGCTAAAAATGTAGTAAAAAGAGTAGTTGACGAAAGAAATTATGAAAGAGCTTTATTAGGTGTATCTGGTATTGACGTGAAAACTTATGAATCTTATACAGGAGAAAGCTTAGGACTTGATAGCGGTATAATAATTAGAAGAGTTCAAGGTGGAACTATAGCTCAAAAAGCAGGGCTTAAAAAGAATGATATAATCTTAAAAATAGGAGACACTGATATAAAGAACATGGGGGATGTGAGTAAGAAAATGTACTCGTATTCAAAGGGAGACAAGGATACTATAACAGTAAATAGATCTGGAAAAACTATTAAGTTGAATTTTTCTTTATAATCTTTATAATAAATAATCTTTATAATCTTTATAATAAATAATAAAAATTCATTCTAAAAAAGCTATAAAAAATTATTACTAATAAATATAAAATATAACAATACAAAAAAATAGAGGCATTTGCCTCTATTTTTTATATATAAATTAATTATATATACTAATATTAAATACATTTAAAAATTTTACACTAATAATTAGTTAATTTATGTGCTTTCATAACAGGATCTGCATATTTTACTACTATACCTATAAAAATACCAGTTACTAAGGAAGCGCCAAGCATCATAGGAAGTAAAGACATTATTGCAAGGTTAATTATAATTATTGAAGCCACTAATAACTGCCCAATATTATGAAGTATTGCTCCAAAAATGCTCACACCTATAGTAGAAAATCCTTTTAATTTTAATGCAAGTTGCATACCTATTAAGCTGAAATATCCTCCAGCTATGCTAAATAATAATGTAGATGCTGGTCCGGCAAATACTGTTGAAAGTATTATTCTAATACTTAATATTTTGAAAGTATCTTTAAAACCAAAATTTATTAGGCAAAGTAAGGTTATAATATTACTTAGACCCAATTTTGCGCCTGGAAAAATTGCCAATAAAGGATTTGGTATAATTGTTTCAAGTATATATAAAGCTAAGCTATAGGCGACCATTAAGCTTAACATTATTAATTTTTTAGTTCTTCCATTTTGCATGTATTCAACCTCCTACCGAAATAGTATATCATATGAGAGCAAGGTATGGTAGAATATAATTAAAATATTTATAGGAGGTTACTATGGCTAAAGATAGAAAAACGATTGAGGATAAGTTTAAATGGAATTTAGAAGAAATGTATAGTGGTTCAAAAAATATTGAATCTGATCTTAAATATATAAAAAAAAATATAGAAGAAATTAAAAATTATAAAGGAAAATTATCTGACTCTGCCGATAATTTATACATAGTAATGAAATTGATGGAAGAGTGTTCTAGAAAACTATCTCATTATTATGTATATACTCATATGAAGCATCATGAGGATACTAGAATAAATGAAAATTTAGGAGAAGCTACAAAAAGTGAAATGCTATCAACTGATTTAGATAAGGCTACTTCATATGTGGTACCCGAAATTCTAGAAATGGATGAAAAAAAGTTAGACGAATACTTAAAAGAAAAGAGATTATTAAAATATAGAAAAATGATCGATGAAATATTGAGAGATAAACCATATATTTTAAGCGAAAAAGAAGAACAAATAATGGCCCAAGTATCTGATTTAACGGGTGTGCCAGAAAATGCTTACGAAATGCTATCTTATGCGGATATGAAGTTTCCAGAAATAACAGATGAAGAAGGAAATAAGGTAGAATTAAATCATTTCAATTATAATAAATTTATAAAAAGCGCAGATAGGCGTGTTAGAAAAGAAGCATTTGAAGCAGAGTTTGGAACTTATAAGAAATATTCAAATACATTTGCAGCCACTTTATTTGGAGCAATTAAAGCTGAAATATTTAATGCAAACATTAGAAAGTATCCATCAGCACTATATGCATCTCTTTTTGCTGACAACATAAATATAGAGGTATATGAAAACTTGATTACATCGGTAAGTGAAAATATACCTGCACTAAATAAATATTTGAATGTTAAGAAGAAATATTTAGGATTAGATAAAATGCATATGTATGATCTTTACCAACCTATGGCAAAAGACTTCAAAATGGAAATATCATATGAAAAGGCACAGGAAATTATTATTAATGCACTAGAACCAATAGGAAGTGAATATCAGGATTTAATTAAAAAGGCATTTTCTCAAGGTTGGATAGATGTGTATGAAAATGAAGGCAAAAAAGGTGGAGCCTATTCATGGGGAAGCTATGATTCACATCCTTATATATTAATGTCTTATAATAATGATCTAAATTCAATGTTTACTTTAATACATGAATTAGGACATTCGATACATAGTTATTATTCAAGAAATAACCAAGAATATATATATTCTTCTTATAAGATATTTGTTGCAGAAGTAGCATCAACAGTAAACGAAACTTTATTAATAAAATATCTATTGAAAAATTCGACAAGTAGAGAAGAAAAGATTTATCTACTAAACTACTATTTAGAACAGTTTAGAACTACTGTTTATAGGCAAACTTTATTCGCTGAATTTGAAAAGATATGTCATGAAAAGGTAGAAAAAGGTCAGCCAATGACTGCTATGGATTTTAGCAAGGTATATTTTGAATTAAATCAGAAGTACTATGGAGGTGCTTGTGAAGTGGATCAAATTTCTGAAGTTGAGTGGGCTAGAATACCACATTTTTATTCTAATTTCTATGTATATAAATATGCTACAGGCTTTTCTGCAGCTTCAGTGTTGAGTAGTTTAATACTAGATAGTAGAGAGAATGTTGATAGATATATAGAATTTTTAAAGAGTGGAGGTTCTGAGTATCCACTTGATCAGCTGAAAAAGGCTGGTATTGATATGAGTAAAAAAGATGCTGTAGATAATGCACTAAAGGAATTTGCTAAGTTAGTAGATGAGTTGGATAGTATAATTTAAGTTAGGTGAACAAATGGGAATAATCAATTTTAAAGTAGTAGCAGGAGTTATGTTATTTGTGATTCTTCTTTCGATACAGTTTACTTTGAATAAAATATTAGTTTTATTAAAAGATATTAATAAAGAAATAAAACTTGGTAAGAGAAATACTGATGGGGTGATAGAAGATGAAGTTAGACGTTATTAAAAATGAAATACAAAAGGTAGCCGATGCTATTTCGCTAGTGATAAAAATAGATGTAACTATTGTAAATGAAGATATGCAAAGAATAGCAGGAACAGGTAAATATGCTGACCAAGTTGGTAGTAGAATCTCTAGGTCTTCGGCTTTTGGGATTTCAATGAGAGATAAAAAGACAATGATAATAGACTCTCCTAGAGAATCTCCTTTATGTGAGGAGTGCTTTATGATGAGTTCTTGCAAAGAAGAGGCAGAATTATGTTGTCCTATTATTCTAAATAATCACTGTTATGGTGTAATTGGATTGATTGCATTTGATATAGAACAAAAGAAAAGAATTACAAACGAAAAAGAAAATTTAGTTGCGTTTATAGAGAAAATGGCAAGTTTAATATCAGGAAATTTAAATGCTGAGATTAAGTCTTACCAATTTAATATTGAAAAAGAAAGAATTATAAACGTATTTGATGGTATGGATAAGGCTGTTGTATCAACTGATGAAAATGGTCTAATAATAGCATACAACACAAAATTTACTAAGAATTTTGGTATATCATATGATCCTACAGGCATGGATATAACTAAAATAATAGATTACGGAGAAAAAGGACTATTAGAAAAATTTAAAAGAGGGAGAAAAAATAGCGATACCGTATACGCAGAAGGCAAAAAGATGAAAGGCATCTGCAATATGAACAAAGTGTTTTATAAGGGGCAATTAAAGGGTTTTGTAATAGATTTTGTAGATAAAAAAGATGCTATAGAAAATTTCAATAAAATGAATGTAGATTATACTATGACTATAGAAGATATAATAGGTGATAGTCCTAGTATAGTAAGAGTAAAAAAGAGTGCTTTGATGGCATCAGAGTCAACATCAACAATATTGATAACTGGAGATAGTGGTACAGGTAAGGAATTATTTGCTAGAGCTATTCATACTCACAGTAAAAGAAGCGACAAACCTTTTGTAACACTAAATTGTGCAGCGATACCTAGTGAACTACTTGAAAGTGAATTATTCGGCTATGAAGATGGGGCCTTTACTGGAGCACGTAAGGGGGGAAAAATTGGTATGTTTGAACTTGCCAATACAGGTACAATTTTTCTGGATGAAATAGGTGATATGAGTTTACATCTTCAATCTAAACTTCTAAGAGTACTTCAGGAAAAAGAAGTGAGAAAGGTAGGAGGAAAGAAAAATATAAAAATAGATGTAAGAATAATTGCAGCTACCAACAAAAATTTGCTAAAAATGGTAGATGATAATTTATTTAGAGAAGATTTATATTATAGATTGAATGTGATACCTATAGTACTTCCATCTTTAAAGGAGAGAAAATCAGACATACCAAAGTTATTAGAACATATGATGAAAATTTATTCTAATAAATTAGAAAAAAAAGTGGATAGTATAGATCCGGATGTTTTAGAGATGTTTATGACTTATGAATGGCCAGGAAATATAAGAGAGTTGCAAAATGTAGTAGAATTTTGCATAAATATGGCTGATTCAAACATAATAGAAAAATCAGAACAACTAATGGCTAGATTTAATTTTAGAAAAGAACCAATAAAATCAAGTGATCCACTTATAAAAATGGATAAGCCTTTGATTTCTATGGGAGGATCATTGGTGTCAGAGATGAAACCTAAAACAGATTCATCTAGATTAAACAGGCAAAAAGAAAAAAACATAACTAAATATGAAGAACCATTTGAGATAAGAACTATTGAAGAACTTGAAAGAAGAGAAATAAAGAAAGCACTAGAAAGATATCGAGTATATAAAAGAGATAAAGAAATTATTGCTGAAAAACTGGGAATATCTAAGGCAACTTTATATAGAAAGCTGAAAAAATATGATCTTGAATAATATTTTATAATTAATTCAATAAAATAGTTATAAAATATATCTAAATGATTTAAAATAGTATCAATATGAATTAAAAATAGATCAATTTTTTTGGAAAACAGTTAAAAAATAAAAAATATAAAAATATAACCATAGAGCTATTCCAAAATACATGGAATAGCTCGTTTTTTGATTTCGCAATAAAAATAAAATTGAAGCATAAAAATTGGCATACTAATTGCTATTTATATAGTAAAAATTAAAAGTAAAAATAGTAATAAAATTGGAGGGTAAGATGAGAGATTTAAGAAAAGAGTTTGTAGAGATGTTAAAAGCTGAAGTTAAACCAGCTGTTGGATGTACTGAACCAGTAGCGCTTGCTTTAGCATGTGCTAAGTGTAAAGAGGTACTTGGGGAAAAGGTTATTGAAAATAAAATCTTAGTGAGTCCAAGCATATATAAAAATGGTATGTGTGTTGGTATACCTGGAACAAACAGATTGGGATTAAAGATAGCTGCTGCTATTGGTATAGTTGGGGGAAAATCTGAAAATGGACTAAGTGTATTAGAAGGTATGTCAGCTCAAGAAATAAAGGCTTCAGAAGATTTAATGGATGAAGGTAAATTATCAATAGAACCAGCTGATACAACTCAGAAAGTATTTATTAGCGTTGAATTCGTTGGCGATAATAGCAAGGCAAAGGTTATTATTAGAGAAAAACATGATAATTTCACATATATAGAAAAAGATGGAAATGTAATATTAGATGTAGAAAAAGATTTTATGCCAGTTGAATCAGCTACACAGAAGAAAACTACTATAATGGATGATTCTTCGGTTGAAGAGATAGTAAAAAATGTAGAGGATATTGACTTTGAAGAAATAAAGTTCTTATTAGATGGTGCTAAGATGAATTTAGATATGGCACAGGTAGGACTTGAAAAGAAAATAGGAATAGGTGTCGGTTATGGTATATCTGAATCTATAAAGGAAGGACTTTTAGGTGATGATGTAATAAATAATTCAATGAAATTGACAGCAGCGGCATCTGACGCGAGAATGGCTGGACTTGATTTACCAGTTATGAGTTCAAATGGAAGTGGTAACCATGGCTTAACAGCAATATTACCGATAGTTGCTTATTGTCAGAAGTTCCCTCAGTCAGATGAAAGATTGGCTAGAGCTTTAGCTATATCTCATTTAATTACAGGATATATTAAGAATTTTACAGGTAGATTGTCTGCAATGTGTGGATGTGGTGTATCAGCTTCGACAGGAGCAACAGCGGGTATTGCATGGTTGATGGATGAATCAATAGAACAAATTGGTGGGGCTATAAAAAATGCTATAGCAGATCTTAGTGGTATGATATGTGATGGTGCAAAATCAGGTTGTGCGCTTAAGTTATCTACAGCAGCATCTGCAGCAGTACAAAATGCAGCACTTGCTAAGAGAGATTGTTATGCAGATACAGTAAATGGTATAGTGTCATTAACAGTTGATGAAACAATCAGAAATTTAGGTAAGGTAAGTAATGATGGTATGACAATAACAGATAAAGTAATTTTAGATGTTATGAATGATATTAATAAAGTAAAATAATTGCATGAAATTCTGTGTGATTCTATAAAATATGTTTATTGTATTTTACTAAAAGACAGAGTATAATAAAAGTAATATCACATAGAAAGGATAGTTGTTATGAAAAAAGTAGATATCTATGAAGAGTTAAAGAATAGAATTGTAAAAAATGAATATGCTCCTGGACAGGTATTGAATGAAATAGAGATTTCCAAAGAATTTAATATTAGTAGAACGCCAGTAAGAAATGCATTCCAAAGATTAGAGATGGACATGCTTTTGACTATAGTACCAAGATATGGTGTTCAAGTATCTTTTATCGACTTTACTAATATGAAATCATTATTTGAACTTACAAGAGTTTTAGATCCTATGGCTACTAGAGAAGCAGTTCATAAAATTTCTAAGGTTAAACTTGATGAATTACGAGACATTACTGAAAAACTAAGTAATATAAAAGAAGATGATGATTATCAAACAGCTATCGATTTGGATGAGGCTTTTCATTCTATAATTATGGATTCTTGTGGTAATCCTTGGCTTAGATCAACATTAAAAGATTTACATATACATACGGAGAGACTATGGCACTATTGCAATGAATATTTCAATGATGTGACAATATTTTCAAAAAGATTTAAGAAGATAATTGAAGCAATAGAGATAGGAGATGAGAATATGGCTGAGGAAAATGCAAGACTTCATATTGATGATTATGTATCAAAAGTAAAAGAAGCATTATTTTAATATTTTTTATAAAAACAGAAAAATAATATGATTATTAACAGATAGTATATGGATATCTATATATTATCTGTTTTTTATTAGCATAATTTAAAAAATATAATTAGGTAAATAATTTTCTTAATTTAAGATACTTTAAAGTTAATTTACTATATTATAAATTAATATCTACTCAATTGACTTGAAGTTTTTAATAAAATAAGTTATCATTAAATAAAGAAAACACTTTCAGAAAAAGCGATTTTTTTAGTTGAAATATACTAGATAATAAAAATATGGAGGTTTTTATATGGATAATTTAAGTAATTTAGAACCAAAGGAAGTCTTTAAGTGGTTTTATGAATTGAACCAGATTCCAAGAAGTTCAGGTAATGAAAAAGCAGCAACTGATTTTGTATTAAAATTTGCTGAAGAAAGAGGTTTAGAAGCTCATCGTGATGAACTTTTAAATGTGATAGTAAAAAAACCGGGTACTGTTGGATATGAAAAATCTGAACCAGTTATTATACAAGGTCATATAGACATGGTATGTGTCAAGGCTGATGATTCTAATCATAATTTTGATACTGATCCTATTGAAATGATTGTTGATGGTGACCTATTAAAGGCAAATAAAACAACTTTAGGTGGAGATGATGGAATAGCTGTAGCTATGGGATTGGCTTTATTGGATTCAAATGATATACCACATCCACCACTTGAAATATTGATAACTACTAATGAAGAAACAGGTATGGATGGTGCTATGGCACTAAAGGCTGATTATTTAACAGGTAAAAGATTAATAAACCTTGACACAGAAGAAGAAAAAGAATTTTTAGTAAGCTGTTCAGGAGGTTCAAATATAGATATATCTTTTGATATAGAAAAAGAAGCTGCAAAAGATTCAGCATATAAGATTGTAATATCAGGTCTTAAGGGTGGTCACTCTGGAGCGGAAATAATATTACAAAGGGCAAATGCGATTAAACTAGAAGCTAGACTTTTAAATTCTATAAGAAATTCTATAAGACTTGCGTCAATTGAAGGTGGAATCAAGCATAATGCTATACCATCAAATGCTACGGCTAAATTTACAAGTAGTGACTTTGATAAGATAAAAGAAACATTGAATGAATTAATAGATGGCTTAAAAGAAGAATACAGAGTAGAAGAACCAGGATTAAAGATAGAAATATCTGATTGTGAAATTGAAGAAGTATATGTAGAAGACTTAAGTAATAGAATTATAGATTTCTTGATGATGTTACCAGATGGGGTACAGTATATGAGTAAGGATATAGATGGTTTAGTTCAGACTTCATTGAATAATGCTATCATAGGAGAAAAAGATTCTAAATTAGTATTAACTACTTCTGTTCGTTCAGCATCTACAACTTCACTAAGAGAATTGTTAAATGTCTTAACTGTTATATCTCAAAAGTCAGGTGCAAAGACAAGAGAGTATGCTGCTTATCCTGCATGGCAATTCGACGCTCATTCTCCTCTTAGAGAAAAAGCGATAGAAGTATTCGAAAAGCAATATGGAGAAGAACCAAAGATAAACTCAATACATGCAGGTCTTGAGTGTGGTTTATTCAAAAATATTATGCCAGATACTGATATGTTATCATATGGACCACAAATAAGGGATGCACATACACCACTTGAAAATATGAGTATTTCTTCTGTAGAAAGAGTATGGAAATTCACTAAAGCTCTATTAGGAGAATTAAAGTAATACCAGTAAATAAAAATAAAATATACAAAATATAAGAAAAGGCTACTCAAAAGAGTAGCCTTTTCTTATATTTAAAATTTGTTTTAGATATAGTTACATAATTATATCTAAAATATCAATGATATTATTAAAAATATGAGGTTCTATGCCAGCATAGTTTACTATACATATACTATTTTCACACTGAGAAAATTTACTATATTCTGATAAAAAAGATAAATTTAAACCATATTTTTCAGCATCTTTTTTAAGGCATAAATCATTTTTTTTCGATTTGATTTTCATAACAAAGTGTAATCCGGATTTTTCCTTGTAGATTTTAATCTTATTGGATATTTTACTTGATTCTAGTATTCTAACTATTTCATCAAGATTATTTTTATATATTTTTCTCATTCTTCTAATATGCCTTGAATAGTATGATTGAGAAATAAATCTAGCCAATGTGTACTGCTCGAAACTTGTAACAGTGCAAGAATAGAAAGATAATTTTTTTTCATATAATTTTACAAGTTTATCTGGTAGTATCATATAACTAATTCTAAGAGAAGGAGATATAGTATTGGAGAAGGTATTAATATATATAACTTTGTCATTGTTATCTATACTTTTGATGGGAGGAATTGTTCTACCTGTATACCTAAATTCACTATCATAATCATCTTCAATTATATATCTACTATTAGATTCATTTGCCCATTTTAGTAGTTCTGACCTTCTTGTGATAGGCATTACTATACCTGTTGGGTATTGATGTGAAGGAGTTATGTGTATATAGTCTATGGATTTTCCGTTAAGATTTGAAGAGTAAAGAAAGTCAGTCCTCATACCAAAATCATCTACTGGTATATGTATAATATTTGTATGTTCTGATTTATATATTTTATATATTTTTTGGTAGCCAGGGTCTTCTATTGCATAAATTTTGTCTCTTCCTAATAACTTAACTATTTGTCCATATAAATGTTCCGTACCTGAACCGATTATTATATTGTTTGGATTTACATTAATATCTTTATATTTTTTTATATATTGGCATATAGCAACTCTTAAGTCCCAGAGTCCAGCATTAGGAAGTTTATCTAATAGCAAATCATAATTTTCACTTATTACTTGCCTCATTAATTTTGACCAAGTGGAAAAAGGAAATAGTTTTGTATTTATAGAATTTTTTGATAAATCAATGTTGATTTTTTCATCTTTAGAAGCAACTTTATTAAAAAAATCACTTGCTTTTCTGGTATTATTAAAATAGAAATCTATATTTGATACAAAGTAACCTATTTTTTCCTTTGAATAAATATAACCTTCTGCTAGTAACTGATTATATGCGTTTTGAACTGTTACCGTACTTACATTTAGACTTTCTGCAAGAGATCTTTTGGATGGTAATTTTTCATCTGGTATCATCTTATTTTCTTCAATATTATTTTTTATTGATTCATATATAGAAATATATAGAGTTTTATTAGAATTAATATCAATATTGAACATATTTATCACCTCTGGTATTTAAAATATTAATAAAAATGGATATTTTTATAATATCAAATTTATTATATATTATAAATAATAAAAATACAATACAGCTTCTTGATACTAAATTTTAACAAAAACCATAAAATTTCGATTTAATTACCCATAAAATATGAGAGGCTGTATTGAAATTTATAAAAGGAGAAAATGAAATGACTTTTGACAAACAGAAACATAATAAAAAATTAGCAGAGACTTTGAAAGGCGGAGTTATAATGGATGTTATGACTCCTGAGCAAGCAAAAATAGCTGAAGAAGCGGGAGCATGTGCTGTAATGGCACTTGAAAGAATACCTGCTGATATACGTGTAGCTGGTGGTGTATCCAGAATGAGCGATCCCAAAATGATAAAAGAAATAATGGATTCAGTATCTATACCAGTCATGGCTAAGTGTAGAATCGGACATTTTGTAGAAGCTCAAATATTGGAAGCTATAGGAATTGATTATATTGATGAGAGTGAAGTATTAGCACCAGCAGATGATGTATATCACATAGATAAAAATAAATTTGAAGCACCATTTGTATGTGGATGTAGGGATTTAGGAGAAGCTTTAAGAAGAATTAATGAAGGTGCAAGTATGATAAGAACAAAGGGAGAAGCTGGTACAGGGGATGTAGTACAGGCTGTTAGTCATATGAGAACCTTACACAGACAAATAAAAATGGTGGTAGCACAGACAGAAGATGAGTTATACAATACAGCAAAAGAATTGCAGGTGCCATATGAACTTGTAAAATATGTTCATGAAAATGGTAAATTGCCTGTAGTTAATTTTTCGGCAGGTGGTGTTGCTACTCCAGCCGATGCAGCATTAATGAGACAGCTAGGAGCTGAAGGTGTTTTTGTTGGTTCAGGTATTTTTAAGTCTGGAAATCCTAAAAAAAGAGCAAAAGCTATAGTTGAAGCAGTTAAAAACTATGATAATCCTGAAGTAATAGCAAGAGTATCAGAAGATATTGGTGAAGCTATGGTTGGTATAAATGCTGATGAAATAGAAATACTTATGGCTGAAAGAGGTAAATAAAAAGTCTGAATGTTTAGTATATATTGATATGGGTAATAATATAATATTAGATTTCTATATAGGAGGTATATATTATGACAAAAACAGATATTCTAGACAAGGCAGAAAAAACGGTAGATAAGACATTAGCGGATGCTACTGAAAAAGCAGACAATAGTAAGGAAAAAGCAAATGAATTATCCGATAAGGCTAAGGAAGAAATAAACAAGCATAGATAGATAAAAAGCACCAGTCAATTGACTGGTGCTTTTTTAATAAAAAATACAAGTTGTTATCAAGCTAGTTAGCTGGGTATATATATATTCAAGTATTTAATTATTGAGTAGGAGGACAAAGTATGGGACAAAGTGATATAGGGAAGCCAAAGAAAAAGAAAAAAATAAACTTGCTTGGAATTATAGATTTTTCTTTTAAATCAAGCATATTAACAGAATCTATAAATAAAATAAAAGAGATAGGTTTTGATTATAAAAAAAGCAAGAGAAAAAAAGAAATTAGTGAAAATGGATCTATGTATGATGATTTATATTTATCAAAGGTAAAAAAAGCATTAATTGAAGTGGGAGTAAATCATCCTGATAAAGTTAAATTGTTAATTGAAGAATTTGAATATATGAGCGAAAAAATTGCTGCTATGTTAATACCAGTAAAGAGAGCACTTACATTACTAGCTATTTATATAGCTAAAGAATTCTTGCTTGGATATTTAATGAAAATAAGTGATCAAATAGGCGGAGGAAACCTATCTAGTATTGATACTAGTAGTGTACAAGGGATAATGAATACCGTTAGTCTTGATCAAATATTTGGTGGTGTATCATCAATGATATCATTCCTAATTTTAATTATATTATTTATTATAGTAATCTATATAATTGTATCTTTAATTATGCACTTATTTCAATCGGTATTTTACAAGCAGCAGTTTATTAGAATGGTTCTGATTGAGCTATATTATAGATATGAAAAAATAGTACCAAGCAAAAGTATTAATGGTTATTATAAAGATTTAGATATTAATCAAAATGAAGGTAATATCCAACAGAGTGCTAATCCATATAATGTTTTCGATGGGAGTAATTTAACATACGGAAATAATGAAAAAATAATACTAGATAACAATAATAATGCTAGGCAAATAAAGAGGCTAGATAGCAAAGACTATATTAATGAAAAATTAGATAAATAAAAAATAAAATCTGCTAGTAACTATTAGATCTAGCAGATTTTATTTGTCTAAAATTCTATTTTTTCTTTTATACTCATCATATCTCTAAACTCAGCGGTAGCATTATCAAGATAAAACATTTTCATTTTGAAACCGGTTTTTTCATTGTAAAGCTGACTTAACATAGGTAGGGCTTTTAATGCTTTTTCATATATTAGCTCATCATCAGTAAATACGGCTTTTCCATAATATCTTAAAAAGTCAGTATTTACAGTTGCACAGATTTCTATATTATTATTATTCTGGATTTGTTTGTAAACTTCCTTGTGATCTCCTACACAAAAATATATTTTATCGTTGTGTTCGATAAATAGTCCTAAAGGTCTACATTTTGGGATGTCTAAATCAACAGTTGATAAATAAAATACCTTAGCCATTTCTAAAAAATTACTCACTTTGTTAATATTATTCATTTTAAACCTCCTAAATAAAGTATATTTCTTAAGTTGATTATAGTATTATAAAATAATTTATTCAAGTACTAATAATTTTAGTATTAAGTATTATAGATTGTACTGCTATATTAAAAATATATATTCTCAAAGAAATTTAAATAGGGTAAAATAAGTTAATATAAAGCACAAAAATAAAATATTAATCAAATAATAAGTATTAGGAGAAAACACGATGATAATAAAAAATAAAACAAATTTATATATGTGTGAATTTGAAAGCGAATTTGGTACGATGTTGACAATAGCATCGGATACACAATTATATCTATTATTGAAAAAAAATAGCAAAAATATAGACATTATTAAAGAAAAAATATTATCTAATAGTGATGTATCGCCAATAAAAGAAAAGAATGATTTAATAAAAAAAATTGAGTTCGAGCTAATGGAATATTGTGAAGGCAAGAGAACGAATTTTGATATAGGATTAAATTTACAGGGAAGTGATTTTCAAAAAAAGGTATGGAATGAGCTAATAAATTTAGATTACGGACAAGATACTACCTACTCAAATATATGCTCTAAAATAAATTCAAAAGCATATAGAGCAGTAGGTAATGCAGTAGGAGCTAATCCAATACAAGTAATTATTCCATGTCATAGGGTTTTGAGAACTGATGGTGGCATAGGAGGATTTTCTGGAGGATTGGATATGAAAGTTAAGTTATTAAATATAGAAGGAATTGATCATAATATTTTTTAATAGAAATAAAAATATTTAATTCATAATGCTGCATTGTCAATATTTATAATATAAAAATACTTCTAGTAGAAAGTAAAAAGATAGACTTGGTGATAAAGAATTGTTATAATTGAATGTGAAATTAAAAAGAACTAAAGTAGTATTTTATATGAAAGGAGATAATGTTATTAAATGGATAAGAAAAGACAGAGGAAATATATACTAAAAACTGCATATTTTTTCGAACACTTATTGGCTGTTGTTATATTATTGGCTGTAATACTTGGTATTTTCGATACTCTTAGAATAATATATAAGAATTATATAGTCAATTTTAATCAACCAGTCGATTACGCTCTGCTTAATTCTATGTTTGCACAAATGTTATTGTTGGTGATAGGTGTTGAAATTGCTATAATGCTTGCTTTGCACTTACAGTCAGCTGTAATTGAAGTATTATTGTATGGTATTGCCAGAAAAATACTTCTAGTGCCTGAAAACAATGGAGTACAGGAAATACTATTGGGTGTAATAGCAATAGGTGGGCTTTTTGTAATTAAAAAGTTTTTGGTTGATAAAAATGAAGAGAATGAAACTAAAATAACTTAGTCGTAGAAATTTCTACGACTATTTTTTGATAATATATATTTTTAAATTGCTCTAATAAATTGCCTGTGGTATACTAGTATAGTAGATTGGGATATGGAGTTGATGTATATGGATAAGCCAATATCTTCTGACGTTATTTATTATGATTTACTTGATAAAATTATAAACCTGCGCTTAGAGCCAGGAAGTAAATTAAGTGAAAATCAAGCTTGTCTTGAATACAACGTCTCAAGGTCAGTTGTCAGGAATGCGTTTGCAAGACTGACGCAAAATGGTTTTTTAACAGTTTACCCTCAAAGGGGGACCTATGTAAGTAAAATTGATTTAGAATATATTAGGACGGCTTTATTGATTAGAATATCAATTGAAAAAGAAGTGCTAAATAGATTTATGAAAAAAGATAATAAAGAAGATGTAATTAGTAAAATGGAAGAAAATATCAACCAACAACTTAAATTCTATAATGAAAATGATTATATTGAAGAATTTAGAAGACTTGATGAGCAATTTCATGAATATATTATGTTAAGTGTTGAAACTAACAATATATTAGCTCTTCTTAATGAGCATTTGCTCCATATAAGCAGATGGAGAAATGTATATGTAAAGTCTGGTTATAGGCTTGCAAAATTGATAGATGAACATAAATTAATTTTGGATGCTATAAAAGAAAATAATTGTGAAAGAGCATTAGAAGGTATTTCAAATCATATAGATACAGTATCAACGGTAATAAATTCAAAAGGTGAATTCAGCCATTATTTTATTGATTAGTTAGAGTTAGAAATTGTAATATACAGAATTTAAGAAAATATTTACTTTTAAATTAAATTTAGTATAATCAAGAGAATTTACATATAAATAAAGTTTATATGTAAATTCTTTAAAATGACCGAAACAATTTAACTATTTAATTAAATTGTTATATATTATTTAACAATTTATAAAAGCTATTTACTTATAATATAAAAAGTGATACAATCAAATTGTAAAATCTAGTATACAAGTAGACTAGAAAACAACCGTTTTGCAAACTTATGTATTGAGTTTGTATTTATTAGTTGAGAAGGTGTATATGTGAATGAGATGCTTATATACCAAGCTTGGAGGAGTATATGGAATTAGTAAAGACAACACTATATCAATGTTTTGTTGATAGAGCTAAAGAAAGTCCGCACAAGCTTTTTATTGAAAATGGCGAAGAGAGTTTCACGTGGGAAAATGTTAATAATATAACCAACAAATTATCGGTTTTACTATATGAACAGGGTGTAAGAAAAGGTTCAAGAGTAGGATTGTATGGTACAAACAGTGCAAGCTGGATAATAGCATTTTTGGCGATTCAAAAAATTGGAGCATCTGCCGTACTAATTAATTCATGTTATAGAATAAATGAACTGGTTAATTGTATTGATATAGCTGACATACAGTATATTCTCTACACTAGAAGTTGTGAATGTTCTATGTATGATGAAACAATAAACAAGCTAAGATTAATGAGAAAATACAAGCATGTGAAATGTTTTAATATAGAGCACAGCTATAAAGAATGGATGAAAATAGAGGAAAAAACTATTAAACACGCTTTTAACAATATAGAATTTGAAAAAAGTGATTCACATGATATCTCTTGTGTTCTATTCACATCCGGTACAACAAATAATTGTAAGGGTGTATTATTAAGTCACTATTCCTTAATAAATAATGCACGTCAAGTTATTGAAGAGATGAAATGGTCACAAGATGATATAATGTGTTTAGTGGTTCCGTTATTTCATTGTTTTGGTGTGTCGGTAAGCTTGCTTACAAGTATAATTGTAGGTATGAAAATACAACTATTAGAGAAATATAGTACTATTGAAGTTTGCAAATCAATAGAAGAATACAAGTGTACAGTATTAAATGGGGTTCCAAGCATGTTTTTAGCTTTGGTAAGAAATCCAAGAATGCAAGAATTTGATTTATCAACTTTAAAAACTGGGATTATAGCTGGATCACCTATATATAAAGAAGAATATTTA
Organism: Peptostreptococcus equinus; assembly: GCF_027125355.1. Classification (NCBI taxonomy): domain Bacteria; kingdom Bacillati; phylum Bacillota; class Clostridia; order Peptostreptococcales; family Peptostreptococcaceae; genus Peptostreptococcus; species Peptostreptococcus equinus. Next base: position 458,718 of record NZ_CP114052.1, read on the forward strand.
GAAATATGCAACAAGTTACCAAGCTTAAATCTACAGACATCATATGGATTGACTGAAGCATCACCTTGTGTGACAATAGCAAAGTTTGATGACTCTATAGAAAAAAAATCGATTTCTGCTGGCAAGGTTATTGATAATGTAGAAGTAAAAATACTAGATAGTAATACTTTTGAAGAGTGTGGACCTAATGTAATCGGTGAGATATTTGTAAGGGGATATAATGTTACAAAAGGATATCTTACAAACGATCCAGTGGTTTGTGATGCCGTGATGCCTAATGGATGCTTAAAAACTGGGGATCTAGGATATTTAGATTCAGATAATTACCTATATATAGTAGGAAGAAGAAAAAATATGATAATAAGAGGTGGAGAAAATATATCGCCTTATGAAATAGAAGAATATATAAAAAAAGTTGATTCGAGACTTAATGTTTTAGTATTCGGTATAAAATCAGAAGTTTTGCAAGAGGAAATAGTAGCAACCATAGAAGGAAAGGATAACTCAGAACTAGTTGCAAAAATAAAAAATGAATTAAACAATTCTATTAGCAAGTATAAAATACCAAAGTTTATAGTCTTCATAGAAACGTTTCCTAAAACTTCGACAGGTAAGATTGACGAAAAAGAATTAAAAAGGCTTGTTAATGAAAAATTAAAATAAATATCATTAAGTAATTAATTATTATGTATATTGTGGGAGGTAAGGTAATGAGCACAAGAAAGAAACCATTAGAGGGAGTAAAAGTTATTGAACTAGCTACTTTTATAGCAGCAGCGACTACAGGAAGATTTTTAGCTGATTTAGGAGCTGATGTAATAAAAATTGAAAGTGCAAAGGGAGATCCGTTAAGATACACTGCACCTACAGAAGGAAGACCTCTAGATATGTATGAAAATACTACTTGGGAACTTGAAAATGCAAACAAAAGGTGTATATCTTTAAACATGAAAGATCCTAAAGGTAAAGAAGCATTTTTTAAATTATTAGATGGTGCTGACATACTTATAACTAACTGGAGAGTACAGGCTTTACAAAGAGCTGGTTTAGATTATGAAACTCTAAAGGTTAAATATCCAAGTCTAGTATATGCTATGTGTACAGGATATGGTGAATATGGTCCAGACAAAGATTTACCAGGATTTGATTTTACTGCTTTCTTTGCAAGAGGCGGTTACTTAGAAAACCTAAGACAAAAGACAGATGTTCCAATGAATGTTGTTCCAGGGTTAGGCGACCATAATGTTGGAATTAATCTAGCTGCTGGTGTATTAGCTGCTTTATATCATGCTAAACTAACTGGCGAAGGAGAAAAGGTTGAAACAAGCTTGTTTGAGAGTGCAATATTTAATATGGGTATGATGGTACAGGCTGCTCAATATCCTGACTATGGAGTAAAATATCCAATAAACATCAGTGAAGCAAACAATCCGCTAAATGCATGTTGGCTTACTAGTGATGGTAGATACGTACAGACTTGTATGCCTGACTACAATACGTACTTCAAAAAATTCACTGCCGCATTAGGAATAGGTGAATATGGTGAAGATGAAAAATATTACCCTGTACAGAATCTTATAGAAAATAAATTAGGAACTGATATATACAGTAAGATAATGGCTGCATTTGGTACTAAAGAATATAAAGAATGGGAAAAAATACTAACAGAAGCAGATATTCCATTTGCACTAGCTAAAAACTGGGAAGAATTATTGGAAGATGAACAAGCTTGGGCAAATGATTGTTTCTATAAAATGAAATATCCAAAAGGGGAAAGAGTATTAGTTAAGCATCCAGTAAAATATCAAGAAATGGGACCTACTCCATATGATAGAGGTCCATTCATTGGTGAACATGGTATTGAAATATTAAGCGAATTAGGATATAACAAAGAAGACATAGACGCAATGCTAGCAGATAAGACATTATACGTTTGGGAAGACAAATAAGAAACTTTTATTCTTTGAGTATTACTAATTATGTTGAGTAGGAAATAGAGTATTGGTTATCTGATTTAGAGGGGTCTAAATCAGATACCAATTGTTGGGGAAAAAATCAAAGAGAGGTAAAAAAATGAGTGATATTTTTACATTAGGAATCGATATTGGTTCTACATCTTCAAAATGCGTAATGCTAAAGAATGGTAAAGAAATAGTTGGAGAAGGCGTAGTTAATCTAGGTGCTGGAACAAAAGGCGCTGATCAAGTAATTGAGCAAGTAATTGAACAATCTGGAGTGAAATTTGAAGATATAGATGTAATCGTATCTACAGGTTATGGAAGAAACAGTTACGAGGGTGCTAAAAAGACAATGAGTGAGCTTAGCTGCCATGCAAAAGGTGGTACTTTCATATTTGGGAAAGTAGGCACAATAATAGACATAGGTGGTCAAGATATTAAAGTATTAAAGCTTAATCCAAATGGTCAACTTACAAATTTCTTAATGAATGATAAATGTGCAGCAGGTACAGGAAGATTTCTAGAAGTTATGTCTGGAGTCTTGGATGTAAAATTAGAAGAGCTTGGAGAATTAGATAAAAAGTCAACTGAAAAGACTCCAATAAGTTCTACATGTACTGTTTTTGCTGAATCAGAGGTTATTTCTTGCATGGCAAAGAAAATACCGATTCCAAATATAATAAGAGGTATACATGCTTCTGTTGCTACAAGAGTAGCGGGATTGGCAAAAAGAGGTGGGCTAAGTCAACCGGTTGCAATGACAGGTGGAGTAACAAAAAATTCAGGAATTGTAAGAGCTTTAAGTGAAGAATTAGATTGTGAAATTAAAATTTCACCAGATTCACAGATGGCAGGTGCAATTGGAGCTGCTTTATACGCGTACGAAGAACATCAAAAAAACTAGGTTTAGGAAAGGAGCTTTATCATGAGTAATACAGAAATGGTTGAAGAAAAGCCAGCAAAAGTGTTGTTAGGTGAAATAGTTGCGAAACACTATCAAGAAGCATGGGATGCAAAAAACAGAGGCGAAAAAGTTGGCTGGTGCGCATCTAACTTCCCACAGGAAATACTGGAAACAATGGATATCAAAGTAGTTTATCCTGAAAATCAGGCGGCTGCTATATCTGCAAAAGGTGGAGGACAGAGAATGTGCGAAACTGCTGAAAATGCAGGATATTCAAATGATATATGTGCTTATGCTAGAATAAGTTTAGCATATATGGATGTCAAAGATGCTCCAGAACTTAACATGCCGCAGCCAGATTTCGTAGCGTGCTGTAACAATATTTGTAACTGTATGATTAAATGGTATGAAAATATAGCTAAAGAACTAGATATACCTCTGATTCTAATAGATGTACCATACAATGATGAATATGAAGCAGGAGATGATAGAGTAGAATACTTAAAGGGTCAGTTCGATCATGCTATTAAACAGTTAGAAGATATAACTGGAAAAAAATGGGATGATAAGAGATTTGAAAAAGTAATGGAAATATCTCAAAGAACTGGTAAAGCTTGGCTAGAAGCTACTGGGTATGCTAAATATACTCCATCACCATTCAGTGGATTTGATGTATTTAATCACATGGCTGTTGCAGTTTGTGCAAGAGGTAAAGAAGAATCAGCAATAGCGTTTGAAAAATTAACAAAAGAATTCGAAGAAAATGTTAAGACAGGTAAGTCAACATTTAAGGGTGAAGAAAAATATAGAATAATATTTGAAGGTATAGCATGTTGGCCACATCTAAGACATACATTTAAGCAGTTAAAAGATGGCGGTGTGAATGTTTGTGGTACTGTATATGCTGATGCATTCGGATATATATATAATAATACTTATGAATTAATGCAGGCATATTGTGGAACACCTAATGCAATTTCATATGAAAGATCATTAGATATGAGATTAAAATTAGTTGAAGAAAATAATATTGACGGTATGTTAGTCCACATCAATAGAAGCTGTAAGCAGTGGAGTGGTATCATGTATGAAATGGAAAGAGAATTCAGAGAAAGAACTGGTTTACCAACAGCAACATTTGATGGTGATCAAGCTGATCCAAGAAACTTCTCAGACGCACAGTATGATACTAGAGTTCAAGGTTTAATTGAAGTCATGGAAGCTAATAAAGCAGCAAAGATGAAAGGGGAACATTAAGATGAGTATAGATGCACTATTAAATAAATTAGATGTATGTCCATTAGAACAACTAGATAAATATGTTTCAGCTGGAGAGAAAGTAATAGGTTGGACTGGACCATATGCCCCAGAGGAACTAGTTTATGCAGCTGGAATGATCCCAATGGGAATTTGGGGAGCAGAAGGAGACGTTACACTTTCAAAAGAATATTTCCCAGCTTTCTATGCTTCTCCAATACTTAGAACTATGGACTTAGGATTGGAAGGTAAGCTAGACAAAATGTCAGGGATGATTTTACCAGGTTTAAGTGATGGTCTTAAAGGTCTTAGCCAAAACTGGAGAAGAGCTGTAAAAAATGTTCCTGCATTATATATTGGATATGGGCAGAATAGAAAGATAGATGCTGGTATAGAATACAATAAAAAGCAGTATATCAAATTAATTGCTAAATTGGAAGAAATATCAGGAGCTAAGATTGAAGAAGCTAAAGTTGAGGAAGCTATAGTACTTTACAATAAGCATAGAAAGGCTATGCAGGAATTTAGTTCATTAGTAGCGACTCATTTAAATACAATGACACCATCAAAGAGAATAATAGTAATGAATAGTGCATTACACTTTGATAAGGAAGAACATTTAGAAATATTAGAAGAAATAAATAAAGAACTAAAAGAAATGCCAGAAGAAAAATTTGAAGGCAAGAAGATAGTTACAACTGGTGTTTTAGGAAACAGCCCTGATATGTTAAAAATACTTGAAAGTTTTAACTTAGGCATAGTTGATGATAATATTAACCATGAGTCAGGACAGTTTGATTATTTAGTTGATGAAGGTACTGACGATCCAATTAGAGCTTTAGCTAAGTGGATTTCAGATATAGAAGGAAGTACATTCTTGTATGATCCAGATAAGCTAAGAGGAAAGATAATAATAGAAAAGGTTAAAAAACACAATGCAAACGGTGTTATATACCTAATGACTAAGTTTAGCGATTCTGATGAGTTCGATTACCCAATAATCAAGAAAGAACTTGATGAAGCTGGAATATTAAATATTTTAGTTGAAGTAGATCAGCAAATGACTAACTTCGAACAAGCAAAGACTGCATTGCAGACATTTGCAGATATGATTTAGTAAAAAGTTAAAATTTTAAGGAGGCAATCTATGATTTTCGAAAAAGAACACGAGTTAGTTCGTCAGCTAGCAAAAGAATTTGCTGAAAAAGAAATAAAACCAACTGCTGAAGAAGTTGATGAAACAGGCGAATTCCCAATGGAAATTTATAAAAAAATGGCTGAAGCAGGATTTTTAGGTATAAAGATACCTCAACAATATGGTGGATCTGGTGGAGATCACCGTTCGTATGCAATAGTTATGGAAGAATTATCTAAGGCATCAGGTGTATCAACTATATGGATATCATCACCAAACTCATTACAGTCTACACCTATATTAAGAGATGGTACTGAAGAACAAAAAGAAAAATACCTTAGACCAATGGTAACAGGTGAAAAAATGTTTGCATTCGGTCTTACTGAACCAGGTGCGGGTTCAGATGCAGCTTCTATATTAACTACTGCAGTTAAAGATGGAGACGATTATATACTTAATGGTAGAAAAACATTCATAACTGGTGCTCCAGTATCAGATTATGTAATAATATTCGCTAAAACTAACCCTGAAATGGGTGTTAAGGGAATCTCTACTTTTGTGGTAGACTCTAAACTAGAAGGTGTATCTTTTGGTAAACCAGAACATAAAATGGGTATGATAGGTTGCCCTACTAGTGACGTAGTACTAGAAAACGTAAGGGTTTCTAAAGATGCTATGTTAGGTAAAGAAGGTAAGGGATTCATCAATGCAATGAAGACATTAAGTGTTGGTAGACTAGGAATTGCTTGTCAGGCATTAGGACTTGCTGAAGGTGCAATGGAAGAAGCGCTTAAGTATATCAAGGCTAGACAGCAGTTTGGTAAATCATTAGCAAAATTCCAGAATACTCAGTTCATAATCGCTGAAATGGAAACAAAAATTACAGCTATGCGCCACCTTGTATATGATGCAGCTTACAAAATGGATTTAGGACAGCCAGCAGATAAAGAAGCATCTATGGCTAAACTATTCGCTACTGAAGAAGCTAAATGGGTAATAGATAAGGCATTACAGCTTCATGGTGGATACGGATATGTCAAGGAATATCCAATTGAAAGAATCTACAGAGACATAAGAGTAACTTCAATTTATGAAGGTACTTCAGAAGTTCAGAAGATGGTAATAGCATCAAACGTATTGAAATAAGGGGAGGTAAAAATAGATGAAAATAGTTGTTTGCATAAAGCAAGTACCAGATACAACAGAGGTAAAACTAGACCCTGTTAAGAATACATTGATTCGTGATGGAGTACCTAGTATTATTAACCCTGATGATAAAGCAGGTTTAGAATTAGCATTACAGATAAAAGAAGAAGTGCCAGGAAGTACATTAACAGTAGTGTCAATGGGACCTCCACAGGCAGAAGTTGCTCTAAGAGAAGCTTTGGCTATGGGTTGTGATGATGCAATATTACTTTCTGATAGAGCTTTCGGTGGTGCAGATACTTGGGCTACTTCTACTACAATAGCAGGAGCTTTAAAGAACATAGATTACGATATTATAATAGCAGGAAGACAAGCTATCGATGGTGATACAGCTCAAGTTGGACCACAGATAGCTGAACACCTTGGAATTCCTCAAGTTTCATACGTTGAAGAATTAAAGGTTGAAGGAGACAAGTTTATAGTTAAGAGACAATTTGAAGATAGATATCACATAGTTGAATTACAGTCACCTTGTCTAATAACTACATTAGCAGAAGGAATAACTCCAAGATATATGTCAATAGCAGGAATATTCAATGCTTATAAAAAGGACGTAACAGTTTGGGGACTAAAAGACATCGAAGACAATTTAAATATTGAACATATCGGTTTAAAGGGTTCACCTACAAATGTTAAAAAATCATTTACAAAGCAAGCTAAAGGTCAGGGAGTTAAATTAGAAGGTTTAAGCCCAGAAGAAGCAGCAGATGCAATATTAGCTAAGCTACAAGAAAAATATTTTATATAAGAACGTGAAACTTTAATAAGATAAGATAATATATAATTGAAAGGAAGATTACCTAATGAACAAAGATATTTATGTAATAGTTGAACAGGTAGACGGTGTCATCCAAAAAGTAGGCATCGAACTAATTGGTATAGCTAGTAAACTAGCTGCTGACTTAGATCAGAAAGTAGTAGCAGTAGTGCTTGGAGATAAAATAAAAGATCATGCACCTATGTTAATTTCACATGGTGCTGAGAGAGTTATTTGTATAGAAGACCCAATGTTGGCAGTATATGCTACAGAACCATATACAAAGGCAATAAATGCTTTAATAGAAGATAAAAAACCTAACATTGTTCTATTTGGTGCTACATCAATAGGAAGAGACTTGGCTCCTAGAGTATCAGCAAGAGTTCATACAGGACTTACAGCTGACTGTACTAAGTTAGAAATAGATGAAGAATCTAAATTATTATTAATGACAAGGCCAGCTTTTGGTGGTAACATCATGGCTACAATAGTTTGTAAAGAATTTAGACCACAAATGGCAACTGTAAGACCTGGTGTTATGCAGGCTCTACCAAAAGATTCATCAAGAACTGGAGAAATTGAAAACTTCATAGTAGACTTTACTCCAGAAGATATGAATATAAAAATAAGAGAAGTTGTAAAATCAGCTCACAATGCTGTAGATATAACTGAATCAAAAGTTCTTATTTCTGGTGGCAAGGGTATAGGAAGCCCTGAATACTTTGATGTATTAAAAGAACTTGCTGATGAATTAGGCGGATTAGTAACTTCATCAAGAGCGAATGTTGATGCTGGTTGGATAGGAAGAGAAAGACAGGTTGGACAGACTGGTAAGACTGTAAGACCAGATTTATATATGGCTTGTGGTATATCAGGTGCTATACAGCATCTAGCTGGTATGGAAGATTCTGAGTATATAATAGCTATAAACAAGGATGCACATGCACCAATATTCGGTGTTGCTGATTTAGGTATTGTTGGTGATGTTAAGCAGATAATGCCAATATTAATAGAAAAAGTAAGAGCTTTAAAAGCTGCAAAGGGAGATATGTAATAAAAAATGATAGAAAAGTTTCATCATTGTTTTCAAATCAAATCATATCAAAAGTAAACAAAATATTTAAAAATTATAAACATTTTGTTTAATATAATAAAAAATGTTTATAAAAGTAAAAAAAAATATTAAATGTGTTGAAAAATACACAAACTTGTAGTACAATATACCTAGGATGATTGAGTTCTAGGTATATGCTACAAGAAGAATTTTTAGAATATTCTTTTTAATTTGTAATTTTAAAGGATTTGAAACTCAGTTTGAATTTGAAAATTATTTATTAATATTTTTGATTATTAACAATGATGTTGAAAAAATTTTTGACATATTGGTTAACAAAATAACAAAATTCTAAATTGTGGTAAATACCAAGGGGGTACGTAATGGTAAAGGTTAGAGTAACATGTAACAAAAACATTATTGAAAGATTCGGAGTTAAAAAGCCAGAAGGATGGGATTTCCAGTATATTAACTATCCTTGTTCGGATGAAGAGTTAGTTGCTCAGTGTAAGGATGCAGATATAATATTCTGTGGTCCAGTTGATTTTTTTAGAAAAGAAGTTATTGATCAGCTAGAAAACTGCAAATTGATACAATCACTAGGTGTTGGCTTTGACAAGATAGACCTAAATGCTACTAAAGAAAAAGGTATTTATGTTTGCAATAATAGAGCTGTTAATGCTGTACCAGTTGCTGAATTAGCACTAGGGCACATGATTTCTTCTTTAAGAAGAATGCCAGAAGCTGATGCTAAGATAAAAGCTGGTGGGGTTGACGGATTTAATGAAAGTTTTAGAGACTATCAGGTTAAAGGACAGAGTGAATTATCTTCAAGAACAATAGGACTTGTTGGTTTGGGAGCTATAGGTAAAGCTGCTGTTAGAATGCTAAAAGCATTTGGATGCAAAGTAGTTTACTATGATGTATTCAGAGCTGATGAAGCTTACGAAATAGAAAATGATCTTGAATTCTGTACTTACGATGAAATACTTGAAAAATGTGACATTATCTCTTACCATGTTCCAGTTCTTGACTCAACTAGAAATATGGTTCGTAAAGAAACAATTGAAAAAATGAAACAAGATGCGATTATTGTTAACGTTGCAAGAGGAGAAATAGTAAATAATGAAGATTTAGCAGAGGCATTAAACAACGGAAGAATCTTTGCTGGATTAGATGTTATTGCTCCAGAACCTCCAACTGCAGATCATCCACTATTTAACTTAACTGATGCTGGTAAGGCTAGATTATCAATCACTCCTCACATTGCAGGAACAACTGATGATGCATTCATTAGAATGTCTCAGTGGTCTTATGATAACATGGTTAAAGTTATGAACGGCGAAAGACCAAACAACGTAGTTAATGGTCTTTAATTAACAAACGGCTTAGGCCTATAATTTTTATATTAGAAGGTGAATGACTATGGAAATTAACAAGAAAGACGTTATAATTTGTGGATTTGCATTATTTGCAATATTCTTCGGTGCAGGTAACTTGATTTTCCCTCCATACCTAGGTGTTATGGCTGGAGATAAGTGGTATGTAGCAATGATAGCTTTCTTACTATCAGATCCAGTTCTTCCAATACTTGGTGTTATCGTAACAGCAAGACTAGGTGGTAGAGCAGATGATTTAGGTAAGAGAGTTAGCCCAGCATTTGCAAAGCTAATAGGAACAATTGCCATATTGACAATAGGACCGTTCTTTGCAATACCAAGAACAGGTGCTACTACTCATGAAATATTTATTAGACCAATATTCCCAAGTGTTCCAATTTGGGCTACTTGTATAGTATTCTTTGGTATAACATTATTTATTACATTAAAGCCTGGTAAAGTTATCGATATAATAGGTAAGTATCTTACTCCAATATTATTAATTATACTCGCAGTAATAATAATTATGTCAATAGTAAGTCCTCCAGATGCAAAAGTTAGTACTGGTGCACCTTCACTATTTGCTACAGGGTTTAAAGAAGGATACCAAACAATGGATGCTCTTGGGTCTCCGCTAATGGCAGGTATTGTTATATCTGACTTACTAAGACGTGGATATGCAGATAAAGAATTACAATTCAAAACAAGTATTCAGGTTGGTATAGTTGCATTTATATTACTAGCATTAGTATACGGTGGCTTAACATATGCTGGAGCAACAGTTGGAGGTCACTTTAATGCTCAAACTGAAAGAACTGCTTTATTTATAGGTATGGTTGAATTATTATTAGGAAAAGCTGGTAAAATTGCAATGGGACTTGCAGTTGCCTTAGCTTGTTTGACAACTTCAACAGGTCTTGCATCTACTTGTGGTAACTATTTCGATTCAATTACAGGTGGTAAGTTATCTTATAGAAATGTTGTAATCGTAGCAGTAGCAATAGCTTTTGTACTATCATTGATAGGTGTTGATGGCCTTATTACAATTGCTGTTCCTATACTTTCAGCTATATATCCAGTTATAATAGTACTTATCATAATGTCAATATTCGATAGAAAGATTAAATACAACTGGACTTACACAGGTGCTGTAATAGGTGCTTTTGGAGTAGGTTTGCTTGAAGCAATAAATCTTTTCTCAGTAATGAGAGGTGGAAAATTACTAGCTGGGCCAGTAGAAGCTATAAAAGCTTTGCCACTTGGAAATTTAGGATTTGAATGGGTTATACCTGCTATTATATGTTCGATTATACTTACTCTTGTAAGTATGTTTGCAAAAGTAGGAAAAACTATAAACGATCCAATAGATTAATTCACAAAAATTTTAATAATATAATGTTAGGACCCTTACTGGGTCCTAACAAAACAATAAGTATACTTTAGGAGGTAAATTTTATGATTTCTCAGGAAATGTTAAAATTAGGTACATCTAAATCAGTAATAAGAGAATTAGCAGGATTTGGAGCTCAGAGAGCTGCAATAGTTGGTGCAGAAAATGTATTGGATTTTAGTTTAGGTAATCCGTCTGTTCCTGCACCAAAAGAAGTACAGGATGCTATAGTTGATATAATTAAAAACTATGAACCAAAAGTATACCATAGCTATAGTTCTGGAGCTGGCCATGATGGTTGTAGAACTGCAATAGCAGAGAATCTAAATAAAAGATATGGAACTAACTATTCAAAAGATAATTTTATTATGACTTGTGGCGCAGCAGCTTCTTTAAACATAACTATAAAGGCTTTAGTAGCAGAACCAGGTGACGAAATAATGGTATTAGCTCCATTCTTCCCTGAATATACTGTGTTTATAGCAGCTCAAGGTGGAAAACAAGTACTTGTTCCTTGTAAAGATGATATGCAATTAAATGTTGAAGGAATTAAGGAAGCTTTAACTCCAAAGACAAGAGGAATAATAGTTAATTCTCCTAACAATCCATCAGGCGTTGTTTATACTAAAGAAGAAATGCAAGAACTTTGCGATCTATTAGTTGAAAAGGAGAAAGAATATGGACATCCAATATATATTATAGCTGATGAGCCATATAGAGAATTAGTACTAATAGATGGTTTAGAAGTACCATTTATACCAAATATGTACAAGAACACAGTAGTATGCTACTCATGGTCTAAGTCACTTTCTTTACCAGGAGAAAGAATTGGTTACGTACTTGTTCCTAATAATGTTGATGATGAACAGTTAATAGCAGCTTGCGGTGGTGCAGCTAGAGCTTTAGGTTTTGTTTGTGCTCCAACTTTATTCCAGTTAGTAATTGAAAGATGTGTCAATGTAGAGCCAGACCTTACAGTTTATAAGAAAAATAGAGATTTACTTTATGATGGACTTACTAAATTAGGCTATAATGTAGCTAAGCCAGCTGGTGCATTTTATTTATTCATAGAATCTCCAGACGGAGATTCAGAGAAATTCTCTGAAAAAGCTAAGGAATATGATATGTTAGTTGTTCCAGGAACCGGATTTGGTTCAAAAGCACATATGAGATTATCTTATTGTGTTGAAACTGAAAAGTGTGAAAAATCACTTGAAGTGTTCGAAAAATTAATGAAAAAATATAAATAATCATAAAAATACATATAAATAAAGGGGTTGGTAAATTTACCAGCTCTTTTATTTTGCAAAGATTGGAATTTATATAATTAATATGTAGTATTTTTTGTATATAAATATTATAATATTTATTATATAAAAAATACCATATATTATTAAGAGAGGACGTATATTTTGATAGGAGAAATAACTGCCATAATGGCATCAGTGTGTTGGACTTTGAGTGGAAATATATGTGAAAGAAAAGGTTCAAATTATTCAGCAATAGCTATGAATTTTACAAGACAAATTGTATCTTTTATTTTGATAGGATTAGTATTATTTTTATTGGAGGGGACAGCTTTAGCTAGTGGTCTAAGTGCCAAAGGGATAGTATTTTTATTTTTATCAGGATTAATTGGTTTTACCCTAGGAGATAGTTTTTTAATGTCTGCGTTTGTAAAAATAGGTGCAAAGACAACTTTATTAATATTCTCGTTTTCACCTGTATTGGCAGCTATTATGGGAAGAATTATTTTTAATGAAAGATTGAGTATCCTAAAAATAGCTGGTATGTTTATAGTATTAAGTGGAATAATGATTGTTATTGCTAATAGTAGTAAAAATACTGAAAGTGAAGAAAATATAAGATTCAATTTAAGGGGATTAATTTTTGCCTTTTTGGCTTCGGTTGGCCAAGCATTAGGGGTTGTTCTTAGCAAGATGGGAATGCTTGAAATATCACCTCTTCTGGCAACTGAATTAAGACTAATAGGTGCATTATTCGGCATCATAATTTTATGTTTTGTATTTAAATCTTGGTTTGACGTTAAAGAGATTTTCTTTACAGATAATGGAAGATTAGTTCTTTTTGGTAATGCTATAATCGGCACTAGTATGGGAGTAGTATTCTCTATGTTTGCCATAAAATATACTCAATCTGCTATTGCAGCAACTCTTATGTCGCTTTCTCCTATATTAATACTACCCTTATTAAAATTCTATTATAAAGAAAAAATATATGGAGTTGAAATTTTTGGAGCTATATTATCTGTTATTGGAGTAGCATTTTTAGTTTAGATAAATAACATGAGAATGGTTTTTAAATTTTATAAATAAAAACAATGCTGTTAGTAATAAAATGAATTTTTATTACTAACAGCATTGTTAATATAGAATAGATAAGTTTAGTTATTTCTATTCAAAAATAAAAATTATTTGAATAAAATTTACTTTTATTTGGAATCCATCTCTATAATACTACTTTCGGTATTTATATTTGTAATGTCTCTTTCAATTTTTATATCTGTTTTAGTAGTTACTTTATTATCAAATAATTCATGAGCATTATCGTTAACTATATCTCTAATCAATTTATAAAGTGTTGCCATAAGGGGTACACCCAATAATATACCAACTACGCCAAACAGTCCACCGCCGATAATAATGGCTACTAAAACCCATAATCCAGGTAAACCTACAGATGTACCCACTACCTTAGGATATATTATATTACCTTCTATTTGTTGTAATACTATGATAAATAATATAAATAAAAAAGCCATAAATGGATTAACTGGAAAAATCATTAAAAAACCAAATAGACAGCCAATATATGCACCTACCATCGGTATTAGTGCTGTAACTCCCACAAATGAACCAATCATTGCTGGGTAAGGAAATTTAAATAAAAACATTCCTGCAGTACAAAGACATCCTAGTATTATTGCTTCAATAAACTGACCTATAAAGAAAGCTCTAAAGGTATCATTAGCCAGATCTAATATATAATACAATTTTCTATTGCTTTTAATAGTAAATATTTTTTTGAAAAGTTTATCAAACTGTTCTCTTAGTTTCTCTTTACTACTAACAATATAGATTGCAATTATTACAGCAATTACTGTATTTACTAATATTCCAAAGATTGAATTTAAGATAGACAAAACTCCCCCAGCCCAAGAAGTTATAGTACCTGCTATTTTTTGTATTATTGCCTGTGTATCAAAATCTCCATTTTGCAATTTTTCTTGAAGAGAAGGATAAGCATTGGCGTATTTTTGCAACTCTCCTCTTACGACATCAAATAAATGTGGCAATTGATTTATAAATACTGATAGTGATTTAGATACCTGAGGTACAATTATATTTAGTAATATATATGATAAAAGTACCATAGATACAAAGGCTAATAATATAGATAAACCTCTCTTTGTTTTTTGGATAATTTTGTTATTTGATTTATCAAATAATTTTTTTTCAAAGAGAGTAACAATAATATTTAGTACAAAGGCAGTTATACAACCAATAAGTATAGGCGTTAACACTGCAAATAAGACGGAAAATCTTTTAAGTACAAAATCAATATTTAATGTAATACCTAAGATTAAACCAAATATTATCAACAACATTACTTGACTTTTAAATGATTTAGTATTTCTTTGCATAATACCTCCTTTAATAATTTAATATTTGTATTATACCACAGAATAGTTGATACAAACAGTAAATCTATGATAAAATTATTATAAGCTGAAAATATATACGGATGGGAGAATTTGATATGGAAGAAATTTATAATGGTGAAAAATTAATAGTTGGTTTCTCAACAAAATGTAGGTTAAATTTATCAAATCAGGCTACCAATATGGTGGCACATTGCCTTTTAGGTCATAATAAATTTTCTGGTCCAGTTCCAGATTTATACTATATATTTTTAACTGAAAATACTTTTTATGTCGAATATAGTAGAAAGAGTTTGCATGGTGACTTGCCAAAGAGAGTAAAAAAGATAGTAGCTCCAATTTCAACTATAGATAAAATAGAAATTGCACAAAAAAATTGTAAAGAGTGTAAGGATAAAATAGAGAGTTTATATATAAAAACTAAAGATCAAAGAGAGTATTATTTTCAACTTGAAAATGAGGATAAAAAGAAGAAAGCACAGTATATGATTGATTATGTGGAAAAACAAAAGCATATATAAGTGATACTTAGAAAGAAAGATAGATAATATAGTAAAAATAATATGAAAAACTTAAATTGCCTGTGAACTAAAAAATTAGTTTATAGGCAATTTTTTGATTTATCATGTGGAAGCATCCAAAAATATTATAATATTTTTGGATGCTTAAAAAAATTGGGTATACATAAAAAAAGTGAACGCATGTTTGCTAATTTTGATGTATAATAAATATTATATTATAGAAAAAGAGGTTTGCTATGGAATTTAAATTAGTTTCGGATTTTCAACCTACTGGGGATCAGCCTCAGGCCATTGAAGAAATATCTAAATCAATATTAGATGGCAATAAATTTCAGACTTTACTGGGAGTAACAGGGTCAGGTAAGACATTTGCTATGGCCAATATTATAAAAAATGTAAAAAAACCAACACTTATTTTGGCCCATAACAAAACACTAGCAGCACAGCTTTATAGTGAATTTAAAGAGTTCTTTCCAGAGAATGCGGTTGAATATTTTGTGTCATATTATGATTATTATCAACCAGAGGCATATGTAGCTCATAGTGATACTTATATAGAAAAAGATGCTAGTATTAATGATGAAATAGATAAGCTTAGGCACTCTGCTACTGCTGCTATATTGGAAAGAAGAGATACAATTATAATTTCATCCGTTTCATGTATATATGGTTTGGGTGATCCCAAAGATTATAAAGAGTTAATGTTATCACTTAGGCCAGGAATGTTAAAAGATAGGGATGAAGTAATAAAAAAATTAGTAGAAATACAATATGAAAGAAATGATATAAATTTTATCAGAGGTACTTTTAGAGTTAGAGGAGATATTGTAGAAATATTTCCTGCGAGCAATGATGAAAGAGCTATAAGAGTTGAATTTTTTGGAGATGAGATAGATAGAATTACAGAAATAGATTATGTGAGTGGAAAGATTACTGGTGAGAGAACACATGCTGTGATTTTCCCAGCATCTCACTATGTAACAACTCCAGAGAGAATAGCTAAAGCTATAATTGGTATAGAAGATGAATTAGCTAAAGCTGTAAATGACTTCAAAATTGAAGATAAGTTGTTGGAAGCACAAAGAATAGATCAAAGAACGAATTATGATATAGAAATGCTAAAAGAAATAGGATTTTGTCAGGGGATAGAAAACTATTCAAGACATATTACAGGAAGAAGAAAAGGTGAAAAGCCATACACTTTAATGGATTTTTTCCCAGATGATTATTTGATGATAATAGATGAATCTCATGTGACATTACCGCAGGTTAGGGGTATGTATGGTGGTGACAGATCAAGAAAAAAATCTCTGATAGAAAATGGTTTTAGACTTGAATCTGCCTACGACAATAGACCCCTTAATTTTGAAGAGTTTGAAGAAAATCTAAATCAGGTATTATTTACAACAGCAACTCCTGGTTCATATGAAATGGAGCATTCACAGGTGTTTGCAGAGCAGATAATAAGACCTACAGGTTTACTTGATCCTATAGTTGAAGTTAGACCAGTAGAAAATCAAATAGATGATTTACTAGTGGAAATAAATAAAACTATAGAAAATGGTGAAAGAGTATTAATTACAACCCTTACAAAAAAGATGAGTGAGGATTTAACTAGATATCTAGAAGACGTAGGAATAAAGGTTAAATATCTACATTCAGATATAGTAACTCTTGAAAGAACTGAAATAATTAGAGATCTAAGACTTGGGAAATTTGATGTTTTAGTAGGTATAAACTTGCTTAGAGAGGGGTTAGATATACCAGAAGTTTCGTTAATTGCTATATTGGATGCAGATAAGGAAGGTTTTTTACGTTCTGAGACATCATTAGTTCAGACTATTGGACGTGCTGCCAGAAATGCTAATGGTAGAGTAATAATGTATGCAGATAGAATTACCGATTCAATGAGAAGAGCTATAGATGAAACTGAGAGAAGACGTTCTATACAGATTGAATATAATGAAGAGCATGGAATAGTTCCAAGAACAATTAAAAAAGAGATTAGAGATAATATAAAAGCGACTCTAATAGCTGAAGATGGTGAGTCCTATGATCTAAGTAAGGTTAAGAAGATTAAAGATCCAGAAGATATAGCAGCAGCACTCATAATACTAAAATCAGAAATGATGGATGCAGCAGAAAAACTTGAATTTGAAAAGGCAGCAGAGATTAGAGACAAGATTATACAACTAGAGAAAAAATTAAAGTAGATTTAGATGGAGGTTTTTATGAAATTTAATGAATTAGTTAGAAAAAACAGAACTTGTAGAAGATTTGATGAGTCAAATGAAGTAAAAAGAGAAGATTTAATGGATATTATGGAAACTACTAGATTTGCCGCTTCAGGTGCAAATAAACAGCCATTGAGATTTTTGGTAGTAAATAGTGATGAAGGAAATGAAAAAGTATTTGCAAATATTGCTTGGGCTGGGTATCTAAAAGAGTGGCCAGGCCCTATTGAAGGAGAAAGGCCAAGAGCATATATCGTTATAGCAGAGGACGAAAAATATGCTAAAGCCATGGGAGAAGATGTGGGTATAGCTGCACAGACCATTGCATTAGCAGCGAGAGACAAAGGTATGGCAGTGTGTATGTTCAAAGCATTTAGGGGTAAGAATATAAAAGAGGAATTTAATTTGGATAAATCCATTAATATTTTAATGGTTATAGCTATAGGATATCCTGTAGAAGAAGTAGTGACAGATGATATAAAATTGGGAGAAGATATAAAATATTATAGAGATGAAAAAGAAATACATCATGTTCCCAAGTTTACTATAGATGATATAGTTTTATAATTTGGAGGTAGTATTGAACGAATATATTAAGATAAAAGGGGCAAGAGAGAACAACTTAAAAAATATAGATCTAACTTTACCTAGGGATAAGTTTATAGTTTTTACAGGTCTTTCTGGTTCAGGTAAATCTTCGTTGGCATTTGATACAATATATGCAGAAGGTCAAAGAAGGTATGTGGAGAGTTTATCATCATATGCAAGACAGTTTTTGGGTCAGATGAATAAGCCGAATGTAGAATCAATAGAAGGATTATCACCAGCTATTTCTATTGATCAAAAAACAACTTCAAAAAATCCGAG
The DNA here is from genome assembly GCF_027125355.1 of Peptostreptococcus equinus. Taxonomy (NCBI): domain Bacteria; kingdom Bacillati; phylum Bacillota; class Clostridia; order Peptostreptococcales; family Peptostreptococcaceae; genus Peptostreptococcus; species Peptostreptococcus equinus. Next base: position 477,062 of record NZ_CP114052.1, read on the forward strand.
ATCTACAGTAGGTACAGTTACCGAAATTTATGATTACCTAAGACTATTATTTGCTAGAGTAGGTCAGGTGCATTGTCCAGTATGTGGTCAGCTAATCAGTCAGATGACTATACAAGAGATTGTAGATAAGATTATGGAAAATGAAGCTAGAACAAAGTTGCAGATACTTTCTCCTATCGTTAGAGGACAAAAAGGAACACATAAAAAAGTACTGGATAATATAAGAAAAGAAGGCTTTGTAAGAGTTAGGATAGACGGAGAAAACTACGATATCAATGATGAAATTAAGTTGGAAAAAAATAAAAAACACAATATAGAAGTTGTAGTTGATAGGATCATAGTAAAAGATAATATTGAATCAAGACTTGCTGAATCTGTAGAAACATCTGTAAAATTATCTGATGGATTGGTGATAATAGAAGACTTAAATGGTGATGAAACTATGTACTCTACAAAGTTTGCTTGTCCAGATCATGGAATAGGTATTGAAGAGTTATCTCCTAGAGTTTTTTCCTTTAATGCACCTTTTGGAGCTTGCGATACTTGTAAAGGATTAGGTGAGAGTAAGGAAATAGATATTGATTTAATAGTGCCAGATAAGACCTTATCTCTTAGAGAAGGTGCTATTACAGCCTGGTCATCAAATGGTTTAAATGACAACACTTATTATACACAAATGATTTTATCGCTTGCGGACCATTTTGGAGTATCAATAGATACACCATTTGAAGATTTGCCAGAAGATTTTGTAGATGAACTACTATTTGGGAAGGAAAATATTTTACTAAAATTCAAATTTGATTCAAAATTTGGAGGATGGAAAGAATATAAGAATTACTATGAAGGTGTGGCAGTAAATATCAAGAGAAGATACGAAGAAACACATTCAGAGGCAATGAGAGATAGGCTAGAAGAGTATCTATCTGAAAAGCCATGTTCAGCTTGTAATGGTAAAAGATTGAAGAAAGAAGTCTTAGCTGTAAAAGTTGGTGGAAAAGATATTATTGAAGTGACAGACTTATCTGTTGAAGATTTAATAAAATTTATTGAAAGCTTAGAATTAAGTGAAAAAGACACTAAAATAGCAAAAGATGTCCTAAAAGAAATAAGGGAAAGAGCTAATTTCCTAAATAATGTCGGATTAGGGTATCTTACGCTTTCTAGAAAAGCAGGGACGCTTTCTGGAGGTGAGGCACAGAGAATTAGATTGGCTACTCAGATAGGTTCAGCACTTACTGGAGTTTTATATGTACTTGATGAGCCAAGTATAGGACTTCATCAAAGGGATAATGACAAATTGATTGGAACCCTAAGGGACTTAACAGATCTAGGGAATACTCTTATAGTAGTAGAGCATGATGAAGATACTATGAGAGCGTCTGATTACATAGTAGATATTGGACCTAGGGCTGGTATACACGGTGGTCAAGTAGTAGCTGCAGGAACAGTAGATGAGATAGTTGCAAATCCGGACTCTATTACTGGTAAGTATCTGAGTGGTGAAATAACGATAGAAGCACCAAAAGAACTAAGAGAAGGTAATGGTAATTTCATAAAAATAATTGGAGCAAGTGAAAATAATCTTAAAAATATTAATGTAGATTTTCCTTTAGGTAAATTCACATGTGTGACAGGAGTATCAGGATCAGGTAAATCAACCTTGGTTAATGAAATATTATATAAAGGCCTTACACATAAGATTAATAAATCAAGATATAAGCCTGGAAAACACAAAAAAATCGAAGGAATAGAGAATATTGATAAAGTTATAAATATAGATCAAAGCCCAATAGGTAGAACTCCTAGGTCAAATCCTGCAACTTATACAGGAGTATTTGATTTAATCAGAGATTTATTTGCCAATACAAATGAGGCCAAAGCTAGAGGTTATAACAAAGGTAGATTTTCTTTCAATGTTAAGGGCGGAAGATGTGAAGCTTGTAAGGGCGATGGTATATTAAAGATTGAGATGTTCTTTTTACCAGATGTATATGTACCTTGTGAAGTATGTAAGGGTGAAAGATATAATAGAGAAACACTACAAGTTAAATACAAGGATAAAAATATTGCTGATGTTCTGGATATGAATGTAGAAGAAGCTGTAAAATTCTTTGAAAATATACCTAGTATAAAGAGAAAATTAGATACATTAATGGATGTAGGTTTGTCTTATATTAAATTAGGTCAGCCATCTACTCAGCTTTCAGGTGGAGAAGCTCAAAGAATCAAACTTGCTACTGAACTAAGTAAAAGACCGACTGGCAAGACTATGTATATATTAGATGAGCCAACTACAGGACTTCATTCCGAAGATGTTAGAAAGTTGATTGATGTATTACAGAAATTAGCAGACACAGGAAATACTATTGTAGTCATAGAGCATAATTTAGATGTAATAAAGACAGCAGATCATATAATTGATTTAGGTCCAGAAGGTGGTACTTTAGGTGGTCAGATTGTTGCTATAGGTACTCCAAAAGAAATTACAAAGGTAAAGAAGAGCTTTACGGGCCAATATTTAAAAAAATTATTAAAATAAAAAATATATTATTATAAAAAATAACTAAAAATATTAAAAAATAATGATTAGGTTTTAGCTTAATCATTATTTTTTTATTATGCAAATTATTCGATAACATAATATTATAATGAAAATTAAGAAAAATGAATAATTAATTAAAAATAATTCGCTCTTTGAAATTTAAACATTGAAAATTATATTAATTTAACAATAAAAAAATTCTAGTAATAAACACTGTTTTGTTGTATAATATTTTTACATCTAAAAATAATATATGTTTTCTTATGAAAAAATATATGTATTTTAGTTGTTGTTTATTATTTGTTATTTTTATTGCAAGTTTTTTTAGGAGGGGTGAAATGAGAAACTTATTAAATAAGTGGAATAGCATCAGTCTTGTTAAGCGTATTATTATCGGTATGATTATAGGTATTATATTAGGTATGACTGTTCCTCAAGTAAAAGAAATAGGTATCTTGGGTGCATTGTTTGTAGGAGCTTTAAAAGCTGTTGCACCGATACTTGTATTTTTCTTAGTTATGGCTGCTCTTGCTCAACATAGAGAAGGGCAAAAGACAAATATGAAGAGCATAATTGGATTGTACCTTATTGGCACATTTTCGGCATCACTTATAGCAGTTATTGCAAGCTTTATCTTCCCAGTAAAACTTGTACTAGCAGAAGCGGCAAAAGGTGATGTTACTGCACCAGGGGGTATAGAAGAGGTATTAAAAGCTCTTTTAATGAATTTAGTTGATAATCCGGTTAATGCCTTGGTAAATGCAAATTACATTGGTATATTAACATGGGCTATAATATTTGGTCTTGCACTAAAGGCTGCACCTATTACAGTTAAGGATACATTAAATGCTATATCGGAAGCGGTATCTCAAGCAGTAAGATGGGTAATCAATTGTGCACCATTTGGTATTATGGGCTTAGTATTTACTACAGTATCTGAAAATGGAATTGGTGTATTTACAAATTATGGATATTTACTTGCAGTTTTACTAGGTTGCATGTTCTTCGTAGCACTTGTAGTAAATCCATTAATAGTATGGTTGAATATTAAAACTAATCCTTATCCATTAGTATTTAGGGTTTTAAAAGATAGTGGTTTGTATGCATTTTTCACAAGAAGTTCTGCAGCTAATATACCAGTAAATATGAAACTATGTGAAGAATTAGGTTTAGATGAAGATACATATTCAGTATCTATACCTTTAGGTGCTACCATAAATATGGCTGGCGCATCTGTAACTATAGCTGTATTATCTTTGGCAGCAGCATATACATTAGGTATAAAAGTAGATGTTCCTACAGCAATTATATTAAGTTTCTTGGCAGCAATTTCTGCTTGCGGTGCATCAGGAGTGGCAGGAGGATCATTGTTGCTTATACCTCTAGCATGTTCATTATTCGGTATCCCTAATGATTTAGCAATGCAAGTTGTAGGTGTTGGTTTTATCATAGGTGTTATTCAGGATTCATGTGAAACAGGTCTTAACTCATCAACAGATGTATTATTTACAGCAGCGGCTGAGTTAAAAGAAAGAAGAAAAGAAGGAATAAAAGTGGATTATAAGAGCGTTAAGGCAGATGCTATAAGAATAAATGAAGAAAAAGCATTAGCAAATCAAGAAGTTTTATAGTTTAATTGCAATAAAAATAATAAAGTATTGAGAGGACCAAAGAGGTTCTCTTTTTATTTTGTAAGGAAAGAATGGGCAAAATATAGTATAATATAAGTATTGGAGGATATAGAATATGTTTGATATAGATAGACACTTAAAAGAGCTACCAGCTAGTCCAGGAGTATATTTGATGAAAGACAAGTATTCAAATATAATCTATGTCGGTAAGGCGGTTTCTCTAAAAAACAGGGTTAGGCAATATTTCCAGTCTTCAAGAAATCATTCAAGAAAAGTAGTCACGATGGTAAAAAACATCAATAGCTTTGAATATATCATGACAGATTCAGAACTTGAAGCATTGATATTGGAATGTAATTTAATAAAAAAATATAAACCGAAATACAATATATTATTAAAAGATGATAAGACTTATCCTTATATAAAAGTAACTTTAAATGAGGAATTTCCTAGAGTTTTTAAGGTAAGAAAAATATTAAAGGATAAGGCTAGATACTTTGGACCATACACCAATGTAGCAGCTGTAAATGAGACTTTGGATATTATAAGACATATGTATCCAATCAGAACTTGTAATATAGATATTGAAAAAGCAATTAGAACAAAAACCAGACCATGTTTAAATTATCACATTAAAAAATGTGTTGGACCTTGCACTGGTAGAATTGATAAGAAAGAATATATGGAAATGATAGATGAAATTATGATTTTTTTATCAGGCAAAGGAGAAAATCTTATAAATATATATAAAGAAAAAATGTTAGAGGCATCAGCTAATATGAATTTTGAAAAAGCCGCTGCCTATAGGGATAGTATTAATAGCTTAGCTGAAGTATTACAAAAACAAAAAATATCAAAAGTGCAAAGTGATTCTGATCAAGATGTTATAGCTATGGCAAATTTTGGGGAAGAAGCATGTGTACAAATATTTTTTATCCGAGATGGAAAAATATCTGGAAGAGAAAGATTTATGCTTGATAGTGTAAAGGATGATAATAGATATGATATTTTAGGATCATTTATAAAGCAATTTTATATGTCACAAGAATATATACCTAGAGAAATTATAGTAGAAGAAGAATTTTTCGACATGGAAATTATAAATGACATGTTGTCTTCTAAGAGAGGTACAAATGTAAGTATTAAAGTTCCTCAAAAGGGAGATAAAAAAGCATTGGTAATGATGGTAAGAAAGAATGCAGATGAATACTTAGAAAAATTCTACGATCTTAAAAAGAAAAAATATGAAAAGAGTATAGGTGCTTTAGAGGAATTAAGAAAAGCACTTGGTATAGAGAAAAGTCTAGAAAGAATAGAAGCTTATGATATATCTAATATTCAAGGTGTAGATTCAATTGGTACCATGGTTGTATATACAAATGGAGTAAAAGATCATAAAGAGTATAGAAGATTTAAGATAAAGACTGTAGAAGGTCCAGACGACTATTCTTCTATGGCAGAAGTGATTGATAGAAGACTAAAACACGGAAAACTACCTGATTTGATTTTATTAGATGGTGGAAGAGGACATGTTTCGACTATTAAAAAGGTTTTGGAAATGAATGGTAATTCTGATATAGAGCTTTGGGGTATGTATAAAGATGATAAACATAGAACAAAAGGTTTAATCAATCTAGAAAAGGAAATTGAATTAGATAGAACTTCCAGTTTATTCAGATTTGTATATGGAATACAAGAAGAGGTTCATAGATATGCAATATCATATCATAGAAGTTTAAGAGATGATAAAATGACAAAATCTATTTTGGATTCTGTAGAAGGAATAGGACCAAAGAAAAAAAAGGCATTGATAGACAAATTTGGACATATAGAGAATATTGCAAAGGCAAGTGTAGAGGAAATTTCAAAGACAGAAGGTATTACTAAGAATCTTGCTGAAAAAGTACTTAGTGCAGTAAAAAGGGTTAGGTGATTTTATGAAAGTAAGCGTAAAAGATTTAATAGACGATTTAAATTTAAAAGTGATAATAGCTCCAAAAGGAAAGGCTGAAAATACTTTTATTTATGATAGAGAAATAAATAGACCAGGTATACAATTGGCTGGTTATTTTGACTATTTTACACCAGAGAGAATACAAATAATAGGAAAAACAGAATATAATTTTTTTGGTGAGTTTAGCGAAGAGCATAGAAAAAAAACATTAGAAAAATTATTTTCATATGATTTACCTATAGTAGTAGTAACAAGGGGTATGGAACTAAGAGAAGATTTTTTCTATTATGCAAAAAAATATAATACTATAGTTTGTTCAACTGATAAATTAACCACAAAATTCATGAATAATCTATCTACATATTTGGAAGATAGGATGGCTCCAACAGAAACTGTACATGGTGTTTTAGTAGACGTGAACGGTGTAGGTGTGTTGATAAAAGGTGAAAGTAGTATAGGAAAGTCTGAAACAGCCTTAGAGCTAGTACAATCAGGAAATAGATTAGTAGCAGATGATGCTGTAGAAATAAAAAAATTAGATGATGGATTTCTTCTTGGAACTGCTCCTGAGATTTTAAGACATTATCTTGAGATTAGAGGAGTAGGTATAATAGATATAAAAAATTTATACGGAGCAAGAGCTGTAAAATTAAAAAAGAAAATTGATATAGTAGTTTATCTTGAAAATTGGAATCCAGATAAATTTTACGACCGCTTGGGACTTGATAGAGACAAAGAAGAAATTTTAGGAGAAAGCATAGATAAAATTACTATACCAGTAAAACCAGGTAGAAATACTGCAATGGTCTTAGAAGTAGCTGCTATGAATTTTAGACAAAGAGAAATGGGAGATGATGCCGCACTAGAATTCTCAGATAAATTAACATCGGTTATAAAAAAGAATGAAGAAAAAAATAATAAACAATCAAAAACATTATAATTATTTTCATTGTAAATTCAAATAGTAAAAAAATGTATTATAATGAGTAAAAGTATTGTTATTTTCTGTTTTTTTGGTTATTATATAAGGTGGTACATTTATAAATAGTAGGAGGAAAGTATGGATAAACTAGAAGTATATGAAAGATTAAGAGAAATTCTAGATGAAGAAAAGATTCTAGTAAACGAACCAATGCATAAGCATATTTCCTTTAAAGTTGGAGGCCCAGCAGATATTTTAGTTAGACCAACGACTGAAGAAGAAATCAAAAACTTATTGATATATACAACAAAAAATGAAATACCATTTATAGTAAAAGGTAATGGATCAAATATTTTAATAAAAGATGGTGGATTTAGAGGATTAGTAATTGAGCTATCTGATAACTTCAGTGATTTTAATTTTCAGGAAGATGTAATAGAAGTACAGTCTGGAGCACTTTTATCTGTAATAGGTAAAGAAGCTATGGGTCACTGTCTTACAGGTTTTGAATTTGCATCAGGTATACCAGGAACGTTAGGTGGGGCACTAGCTATGAATGCAGGTGCATATGATGGAGAAATGAAGCATGTAGTAAAGTCAGTTCGACTAATGGATATGCATGGCAATGTAAAAGAATACTCAAATGAAGACATGAGATTTGGATATAGACATAGTTTATTAACTGATGAAAGATTGATTGCTATTTCGGCTAAAATACAGCTAGAAAATGGGGATTATAATAAGATAAAAGAAAAAATGGACGATCTTACTAATAGAAGAAGAACAAAACAACCATTAGAATACCCAAGTGCAGGAAGTACATTTAAGAGGCCTACAGGGTATTATGCAGGTAAATTAATACAGGATTCTGATTTAAAAGGATATTCGTATGGGGGAGCACAAGTTTCTGAAAAACATTCAGGTTTTGTAATAAATTATAAGGATGCAAGTGCAGGAGATATAATAGGTCTAATAGAGCATATAAAACTGACTGTATATGAAAAGCACGGTGTGAAACTTGAAGAAGAAGTTAAGATCCTAGGTGAAGAAGATAATAAGAGGTAATAAAATGAAAATTATTGCTGATTATCATACACATACGATCTTTTCGTGTGGGAAAAAAGATACAAGAAGACACGCAAAAGGAACAATAGAAGAGAATATTATATCAGCTATTGAAAAAGGAATAGAAACAATAGGAATTTCAGAGCATGGGTTTGACCACTATACATATGGATTATCGAATAAAAACTTTGAAATTGAATATAATATGATACAAGAATTTAGGGAAAAATATCCACAAATTAATATATTGATGGGAATGGAATGTAATATTTTGGATGATAAGGGGAATATCGATATGAAGAAAGAGTACATAGATAAATTTGACTATATACTTGCTGGCTATCACTTCGGTACCAAAATTAAAGGTCTAAAAGGATTACTTCACACTATGGATAATTATATTTTTGGAGGAGTTTTCTCAAGAAAGTATAATACTAAGTGCATTGTAAATGCTATGAAAAAAAATAAGATTTTATATATTAGCCATCCTGGAGATAAGGGAAGAGTAGATATTATGGAAATTGCCAAAGTAGCTGAGCAAACAGGTACTGGCTTGGAAATAAATGGATACCATGATAGGCTAAGTGCTGAAATGATAAAAAAAATCAAGCATATGGATATTAATTTTTACATTGGTTCAGATGCACATAGTCCTAGAAAAATAGGAAACTTTGATTTAGCCTACAAGATTATCGAAGAATCGGGGCTAGATTGGAATAAAGTAGTGAACGTAAAAAAATAGTTATTTTAATATAGATTATATATAAGTTTGGAGGAGTGAAAATGAAATTTGTAATAGTGACTGGCTTATCTGGCTCGGGTAAGAGTGAAGCTATGAAAGCTTTAGAAGATATAGGCTTTTATTGTGTAGACAACCTACCTCCAGCTCTTATAGTTAACTTTGCTGAATTATTTTTCCAAGCAAATTCTAAGATGGATAAGGTTGCTTTAGGTATAGATATTAGAGGTAGAGAATTTTTTGAAACACTAAACTTTGCATTAGAACAATTGTCAGATGCGAATTATAAATATGATATGTTATATTTAGACTGTGATGACAGTGTACTAATAAAAAGATATAAGATGACTAGAAGAAACCATCCATTGGCAGCAAATAGCCAAATTTCAGATGGTATTTTAGAAGAAAGAAAGATAATGGAACCTTTAAAAAAGTATTCCAAGATGATTATAGATACAACTAACATGAAGCCAAAGGATTTAAAAGCAGAAATAGCTACTATGTATGATGATGGAGACGGATTTGAAAGTCCTAATATAACAATATCGGTATTATCTTTTGGTTTTAAATATGGTATACCAGAGGATGCAGATATTGTTATTGATGTTAGATTTTTACCGAACCCATATTATAATGTGGATTTAAGACCCAAGACAGGGGATAGTCTAGATGTTCAAGAATATGTAATGAACTCAGACATAAGTCATATTTTTTTAGAGAAATTGTTTGATATGATGGATTTCTTATTACCTCAATATGTTAATGAAGGTAAACAACATCTTGTAATAGCTATTGGATGTACAGGAGGAAGACATAGGTCAGTAACTATAACTAATAAATTATTTGATCATATAGATAATTTAGGATACAGGGCAGTAAAGAAACATAGAGATTCAAAGCTGGATTAGGAGAATATATATGAGGACATTGACTAATGTAGAAATGATGTTATTTGTTCTATCTTTTTTTTCAATCTTGGCTTTTTTGATATCGCTATATATTTTATATAGGTTCTCTAATTTATATAGAAAAGCCATTGAAGTAAATGAACAAACAATACAGAATTTCGAAAATAAGAAAAAAGATTATAAAGTAGTTGTAGTTGGCGGTGGTACTGGTCAGTCAGTTTTTCTTAGAGGTATTAAGCACAAGACTAAAGAAATAACAGCAGTGGTCACAGTTGCAGATGATGGGGGAAGTTCTGGTGCTCTTAGAGATGATTTAGGAATGTTACCTCCAGGAGATATTAGAAACTGTGTACTTGCACTTGCTAATATAGAGCCTACTATGAATGAAGTAATGCAATATAGATTTACTGATGGAGCATTAAAGGGGCAAAATTTTGGAAACCTATTTATTGCTGCTATGACAGGTATTTATGGGAATTTTGAAAATGCTGTTTATAAGATGAGTCAAGTTTTCGCAATTACTGGTAAAGTTTTGCCTGTAACTTTAGATGATATCAACCTTATAGCTGAATTAGAAAATGGTAATACAATCATAGGGGAATCTATAATACCACATGAAGCCAGAAGACAAAATACTAAAATTAAATCAATTAAGCTTGATAAAATTGATGTTAGACCTTTGCCTGAAGTAATAGATTCAATTAAAAATGCGGATATAATAGTAATTGGACCGGGTAGTATATATACAAGTATCCTTCCCAATTTATTAGTTGATGGAGTTGTTGACGCCCTATCTACTGCTAGTGCACCAGTAGTTTACATGTGTAATATTATGACACAGCCTGGAGAAAGTGATGGTATGAACGTACTTGATCATATAAAATGTCTGATTGATCATACGGGTATGCAATTTATTGACTATGTAATAGTAAATAATGAAAATCTTCCACAGGTAATATTGGATAGATATTTCAAAGATGGTGCAGAGTTAATAATATTAGATCAAAGACAGAGAGAAGAGCTTCATAATCTTGGTATAAGAGTTGTGGAGAAGAGACTTATTGAAATTAAAAATGGATATATAAGGCATGACTCAGATCTTTTATCAGATACTGTAGTCGAAATAGTTAGCAATATAAAGCAGTAGAGTATTTAGGTGATTTTTAAGGAGTGATAGTATGAGAGAAGAGATAAGCGCAGGAGGAGTTGTGGTATTTGGAAACGCAATCTTGCTTTTAAAAAAATATAATGGTGATTGGGTTTTACCGAAGGGAAAAGTTGAAGCTGGCGAAACTCATGAAATAGCTGCCTTACGCGAAGTCAAAGAAGAAGGTGGAGTAAAGGCTTCAATAAATAAATATTTAGGAGAAATACACTATACTTACAAGGAGAATTGGAACGAAAATAAGTGTGTTCATAAAATGGTATATTGGTATTTAATGGACACAAAAAGTATGGAAACGACTCCTCAAAGAGAAGAAGGTTTTGTAGAGGCAAAATTTGTTCATATAGGAAGAGTATTAGATATGGCTCGCTATGATGATGAAAAGGAAATAATAAAAGTAGCTTTAGAAGAAATAAAAAAAAGAAGAGGCAAAAATTAAATGTCATTTTCGACTGAAGCAAAGAATGAAATGGCAAGACATGAATCTTCAAATCATAGAGAGAATATTGCAGAATTATCAGCAATTGTAAGATTGTCTGGTAGTATAAACCTAAGTGGTAAAATGGAAATAGGCCTAAAAATTTCTACAGAACTAAACTCTATTGCGAGAAAAGTTTTTAAAATATTAAAAAATGACTTCAATATAAATACAACTATCACCGTAAATAAAAATCAAATGTTAAAGAAAAATAATTCTTATATACTGACAGTAAGTGCACAAATGGGAGCAGCAAAACTTTTAGTTGATTTAGGAATTATAGAAAATGAAAGAAGTTTTTTTACTAGAAATGATATTGCTATGAAAATAGTAAATGAACCTGGGGAAGCTAATGCATACTTAAGAGGAGCTTTTTTGGGTGGAGGTTCAATTAATGATCCAGAAAAAAATTATCATATGGAATTTGTTGCAAATAATGAAGACTATGCTAACGAGCTTTCACAACTAATAAATTCTATAGGATTTAAAAGTAAAATAGTTGCTAGAAAAAGTAATTTTGTAGTATATTTAAAAGAGAGCGAACAAATATCCGATCTTTTGGCTATAATGGGTGCAACAAATGCTATGCTGAAGTTGCAAAACACTAAAATAACAAAAGATATGAGAAATAAAGTGAACAGAATTGTAAATTGTGAGACTGCAAATCTTTCTAAAACAGTTGATGCAGCTGTTAGACAGGTTGAAAGTATATTGATTGTTCAAAATACAATAGGTATTAGCAAACTTCCAAAAAATTTACAAGAACTAGCCCTTTTGAGATTGGAAAATGAAGATATGAGCCTAAAAGAGTTGGGTGAAATGCTTCATCCTCCACTAGGTAAATCGGGTGTAAATCACAGATTTAAGAAAATAGAGGAGATAGCTGAAAAATATAGAGATAGGATATCCCCAGAAGATTTATTTTAGGCTGATGCTTTGCATCAGCTATTTTTGAAGGAGGTTAGTATAGATATGTCTGAAAATATTATAGAAGATAAAGAAAAAAAATCTATCAATACAGATTTCTGCCATCTCCATGTTCATACAGAGTATAGCCTATTGGATGGATTTTCTAGGTTGGATAAATTAATACCTAGAATAAAGGAATTGGGAATGACTTCATGCGCTATTACTGATCATGGATCCATGTTTGGTATAATTGACTTTTACAAAAAGTGCAAAAAAGCTGATATAAAACCTATAATAGGCTGTGAGGTTTATGTTGCTAGTCGAGGAATGGAAGATAAAGACCCTAATATTGATAAGTACTCATCACATCTTATTTTACTCGCAGAAAATATGGAAGGATACAAAAATTTGATAAAGATTGTATCGGATTCATATGTAGACGGTTTTTATTACAAACCTAGAACAGATAAAAAATTGCTTAAAAAATACTCAAAGGGAATAATATGTTTATCTGCATGTTTAAATGGTGAAGTAGCAAAGGCATTACTGGCTAGGAATTATGATTTAGCAAAAAATGTAGCTGCAGAATATAGAGATATTTTTGGTAAAAATAATTTCTTTTTGGAAGTTCAAGATCATAAATTAGCAGAAGATAAGGAAGTAAATGCGGGAATATTGAAGATTTCAAAAGAGTTATCAATACCTATGGTGGCAACTAATGATGCTCATTATGTATACAAAGAAGATTCAAAGACACAGGATGTTTTAATGTGTATTTCAACTCAAAGGATAATGGACGATCCTTCTAGAATGAAATTTCCAAATGATGAATTTTATATTAAATCTAGAGAAGAGATGGAATCCTTATTTAAATTTGCTCCTGAGGCAATAGACAATACCTTAAAAATTTCGCAAAGGTGTAATGTAGAGTTTGATTTTAATAATTATCATATACCTACCTTTGATGTTCCTGGAGGTCATACAGAAGAATCATATCTTAGAGAGTTATGTAACAAAGGTCTATATGACAGATACGCAAATCCTAGCCAAGAAATACTTGATAGGCTGGAATTTGAAATATCTGTGATAGCTAATATGGGTTATATAGAATATTTTCTTATAGTGTGGGACTTTATAAGGTATGCTAAAAACAACAGAATAATGGTAGGACCTGGTAGAGGGTCAGCAGCTGGTTCTATAGTGGCTTATACACTATATATTACAGATATAGATCCTATTAAATATAATCTACTATTCGAGAGATTTCTAAATCCTGAGAGAGTAACAATGCCTGATATAGATATAGATTTTTGCTACGAAAGGCGTGAAGAAGTAATAGAATATGTCAAAAGAAAATATGGAGCAGACCATGTTGCTCAAATTATCACATTCGGTACAATGGGTGCAAAACTTGCTATTAGAGACGTTGGTAGAGTATTGGATGTAGCTTATAACAAAGTGGATTCAATAGCAAAAGAAATACCATTTGCTCTTGGAATGACTATAGATAAAGCTTTTGATGTAAATCCTAATTTAGGTCAAATGTATGAAAATGACCAAGAAACAAAGGAGATAATAGATATTTCAAAAGATGTAGAGGGTATGGTAAGACACGCATCTACTCATGCTGCAGGAGTTGTAATATCCAAAAATCCAGTATATGACTATGTGCCACTTTATAGAAATCAAGACTCTATAACTACTCAGTTTACAATGACTACATTAGAGGAGTTAGGATTATTAAAAATGGACTTTTTGGGTCTTAGGACATTAACGGTAATACGTGATGCGCTGGACTTAATTGAACTAAATCGAGAAAAGAAAAATTATACAGAACATATAGATTTTTCAAAAATGGAATATAATGATCCAAAAGTGTATGAGATGCTAGCTTCAGGAAATACTTTAGGTGTGTTTCAGCTTGAAAGTGCTGGAATGAGAAACTTTATGAAACAATTAAAACCTAGTAGCTTTGAAGATATAGTAGCCGGAATATCACTATTTAGACCAGGCCCAATGGATTCAATTCCAACTTATATTAAATGTAAATCAGATCCTCAAGAAGTTACGTATTTACATGAAAAGCTTAGACCTATACTTGATGTTACATATGGTTGTCTAGTATACCAAGAACAGGTAATGCAGGTAGTTAGGGAATTAGGTGGATACAGCTTTGGACGTAGTGACCTTGTTAGAAGAGCCATGAGTAAGAAAAAGATGGATGTAATGGAAGAAGAAAGACAGTACTTTATTCATGGAAAATATGATGAAGAAGGTAATATAGAAATAGCAGGGTGTATAAGAAATGGCGTACCTGAAGACGTAGCAAATCAGATATTTGATGAAATGATTGATTTTGCAAAGTATGCCTTTAATAAATCTCATGCAGCTGCATATGGTGTACTTGCCTATGAAACAGCATATTTGAAAACTTATTATCCAGTAGAATTTATGGCAGCATTAATGACTTCTATTATGGGCGTGACAGACAAGGTAGTTGAATATATTAGAGAATGTAATAACTTAGGTATAAATGTCCTTCCTCCTGATGTAAATAAATCATTCGCAAAATTTTCTGTAGATGGAAATGATATTAGATTCGGACTTGCTGCTGTAAAGAATGTAGGTGCCAGTGTAATAGATGATATTGTAAAAGAAAGAGAAGAAAATGGTGAGTTTACAGAATTTATAGATATGATAAAGAGGCTTGATGGAAAGGCTACCAACAAAAGAGTAATTGAGAGTCTGATAAAATGTGGAGCTTTTGATTTATTAGGATATAATAGGTCTACTTTGATGTTTGGGTTTGAAGATGTATTGGAAAGCGTATCTAAAGATAAGAAGAAAAACATTGATGGACAGATATCTTTATTTGATTTTAATTCAGATATTGAAGAAGAAGTGGTACTTGAGACAGCAAAGTTAAAGCCTGTGGACGAATTCAAGCATAGAGTTCTTTTAGATATGGAAAAAGAAGTTATGGGAATTTATGTTTCGGGTCATCCCCTTTCAGATTATGAAGATACTATAGAAAAAAGAACTTCAATAGATAATGGTAAGCTTAATGAATATAGAGAAGATCCACAAAGACTGCAAGAGTTAAATGATAAAGAACATATTATTGGAGGAATGATTGTAGCAAAAAGAATGATGACTACAAAAAATGGAGATTTAATGGCCTTTCTGACTCTTGAAGATATGTTTGGGACATTGGATGTAGTAGTATTTCCAAATACTTACAAAGAATACCAATTATTTTTAAAAGAGGATTCAATAGTATTTGTAAAGGGAAAGATAAGTATCAGAGGAGATGAAGATGTAAGCATAATTGCCAGTGAAATTAAAGATATAGAAGATGAAAGTGAATTTAATTCAAATTATAATAAGAAAAAATCTTATAAAACCATGACAGGAACTGGCAAAAAAATATTTATTAGGATAGACTCTATGAAAAATCAAGAATTGATAGATGTCATAACTAATATATGTAGAAAACATCAAGGGTCAGATATATTGAATATGTTTCCAATTGATGAAAATAAAAATGGAAATAAAAAAGTATATCAGCTATCAAACCTAGGTATAATTGCTGATGATAGATTAAAGGATGAATTATGTAAAATAATTAATCCAGAAAATGTAGTTTTAAAATAACGAATAAGTAATAATTAAGGAGCTTATTAAAATGTTAAACAAGTTCAAAAATCAAAATAACAAAGAAATAAAAATAGGAAAAGCAAAATCTATAATGGATAGATTAAAATTTGATAAAAATGTAAAAATTTCATGGATTCCACTTATAATAGTAATAATATTAGCATTGTTTATTGCTTATTATATAGCATTGCCAGCTATGACATTCAACTCTTTTAAGTTCTGTTTATACTTGGCTATTACTATATTTTTTGTGAGTTTTATCATAGCTTCCAAAAAAGGAAATTGGAAAATAATCAAATTACCTATTTTTCTAATTATGCTTACACTATTAGCTTTAGCTTTTAGTTCACCTATATTTCACGCTAAAAGATATTCAAATATGATTAAAATAGACAAAAAGTCTTTTGCTGATGACTTTAAGCTGGATTCAACAACAGATATACCCTTATTGGACAAGACTAGTGCTGAAAGAGTGGGAGATAAAAAACTAGGTGAATTGACAAATTTGGTGTCTCAGTACGAAATTGAAGACGATTACACTCAAATAAATATAAAAAATATACCTTATAGAGTATCTCAATTGAAATATGCAGGTTTTATTAAATGGCTTACAAATCATGGTGACGGAATTAGCTACTATGTAAAAATCAATATGACAAATGGAAAAGCTGAACTAATAAAATTAGATAAACCAATAAAGTACAGTAATGCAGATATGTTTAATAGAAATATTACAAGACATGTACGATTCCAATATCCAACTAAGATATTAGATAAATCGCATTTGGAGATTGATGATGAGGATAAACCATATTATATTACTCCTATAATAAAAAATAGAATAATATTTAGCGGTCAAGATGTTGATGGAATAGTTATAACAGATGCAAATTCTGGACATAGTAAAATGTATGAATTAAAAGAGATTCCTAAATGGGTAGACAGAGTTTATTCAGCTGAAATGATTACTGAGCAACTAGTAAATTATGGTAAATTTAAATCTGGATTTTTAAATTCTATATTTACAAAAAGAGGTGTGACAACTCCAACGGATGGATATAACTATTTGGCTATAAATGATGATGTATATTATTATACAGGTACAACATCCGTAAATAAAGATTCATCAAGTTTGGGCTTTAATCTAGTAAATCTGAGAACAAAAAGTGCAGTATTTTATAGTATACCAGTGGCAAATGAAAGTTCTGCTATGGAAAGTGCAAAAGGTAGCATACAAGAAAAAAATTATTCACCTACTTTTCCGTTGCTTTTAAAGATAAATAAAAAACCATATTATATTTTATCTTTGAAAGATGATGCAGGTCTAATAAAGGCTTATAGCTTAGTAGATGCACAAGATTATCAAAATGTATATACAGAAAAAAGCTTATCTACATTATTTGAATCATTTGCGAAATCAAATGAATTAATTGAAACAAATGATCCAAATCTAAAACCAACCGTAATTCAGGGGAAGGTTGAAGATATAAGAGATGTGGTAAAAAATGGAAATACTGTATATTATACAAAAGTAAATGGAAAAATATATAAATTAGAAATCTCTTTAGGAGATGAGCTTCCATTTATAAAATCTGGAGATAATATAGAATTAAAAGTCAACAAGGATAAGGTTAAAGAAATTAAATTAAAATAATGATAAAATATACCATGAACTAGGTTTAAAATGGCTTAGTTTATGGTATTTTTATTTATAGATTAATTGATATTTGATTTCCCTTATGATATAATTTAAGAACAATATAAGGATAAGAAGTATATTTTTTTACCCTTGACGGGATGAAAAAAAACATGAGGGACAAGAAGTGACCATTAATATAAATATTAAAACTACTTATAATGGAGGTATATATGAAAAGTATAGGAGTACTAACAAGTGGTGGTGATGCACCAGGTATGAATGCCGCAATCAGAGCAGTTGTGAGAACAGGGATTTTTTATGGTTACAAAATTTATGGAATTGAAAGAGGATATAGAGGCCTATTAGATGAAGAAATAATAGAAATGGATCTTTCGTCAGTTGGAGATATTATACAAAGAGGAGGAACAATATTAAAATCTTCAAGATGTGAAGAATTTAAAACTCCAGAAGGTAGAGAAGCGGCTGTAGAAATACTTGAAAAGTATGGAATAGAAAATCTAGTAGTAATAGGGGGAGATGGATCTTTTAATGGAGCTAACGAACTTAGTAAACTTGGTGTACATACAATAGGAATACCTGGAACAATTGACAATGATTTGGCATATACTGACTATACAATTGGATTTGATACAGCAATGAATACAATAATAGATGCTATATCTAAGATTAGAGATACCTCATCTTCACATGAAAGAGTAAATATAATAGAAGTAATGGGAAGAAATTGCGGAGACTTAGCTTTATATTCAGGATTAGCAGGTGGAGCAGAAACAATAGTAGTACCAGAGATTGAAATTAAAAGTGATGAGATTGTAAAAAGGATAAGAACTACTCAAAAAAGAGGAAAAAAACATAGTATAATAGTACTTGCAGAGGGAGCAGGAAGCTTTGTAAATGGAGCTATTGGTTTAAAAAATGACCTGATGGAAAAGGACGGAGTAGATGTAAGAATTACAGTTCTTGGACATGTTCAAAGAGGAGGGTCTCCATCAGCATTTGATAGAATACTAGCTAGTAAAATGGGAAATAGAGCGGTGGAATTAATAATAGAAGGAAAAACCGCCAAAGTAGTGGGTATAAAGAATAATGAGACTATTGATATGGATATAAGCGAAGCACTTTCTTTAGAAAATAACTTCGACGAGGAATCATATGAAATAGCAAAAGTATTATCTATTTAATTAGAAAAATTGATTTATATAATTTAAATAAATAAGAAATATGAAAATATAAAAAGTGATTATTTTATATATAAAAATGGTAGTGATTTTAAGCAAGAATAGGAGTGATTTTATGCTTAGTAGAAAGAAAACAAAAATAGTATGTACAATGGGGCCAGCCAGCGACTCAGATGAGATATTAACGCAGTTGGTAGAAAATGGATTAAACGTATGCAGATTCAATTTTTCTCATGGTACGCATGATGAACAAAAAGAAAGAATGGATAGAACAAAAAGAGTAAGAGAAAAACTTAATTTACCAATAGCTATCCTATTAGATACAAAGGGACCTGAAATTAGAACTGGAGATTTTAAAGAACCTGTAATTTTAGAAGAAGGTGCTGAATTTATAATAACAATGGAAAATTGCATAGGAGACCAGCACAAGTGTACAGTTTCTTATAAAGAAATGATAGATGATGTAAGAGTCGGAGATACTGTTTTGATAGATGATGGTTTAGTTGCTCTAAAGATAGTAGATATAATTGGAAAAGATATTCATACAAAGGTTGAAAATTCAGGTAAGGTTTCAAGTAAAAAAGGTGTTAATTTACCAGGAGTATCAATTAATTTACCAGCTATCACAGAAAAAGATATAGAAGATATAAAATTCGGTATAGAACAAGGAATAGATTTTATAGCTGCTTCATTTGTTAGAAAAGCATCTGACGTACTTGAAATTAGAAAAATATTAGAAGAAAATGATGCCTGCGATATACATATATATTCAAAGATAGAAAATCAAGAAGGTGTAGATAACATAGATGAAATTTTAAAGGTATCTGATGGTATAATGGTAGCTAGAGGAGATATGGGTGTAGAAATTCCAAGTGAAGAAGTACCCATAGTTCAAAAGATGATTATCAAAAAATGTAATTCACTTGCAAAGCCAGTAATTACAGCTACTCAGATGCTTGATTCTATGATAAGAAATCCAAGACCAACTAGAGCAGAAGTTACAGACGTTGCAAATGCAATATATGATGGTACAGATGCAATAATGTTGTCAGGAGAAACTGCTGCTGGTAAATATCCAGTAGAAGCAGTAAAAACAATGTATAGAATTGCTAGAAGAACAGAAGAAACACTTGATTATAGCCATTCTAAGCATTACAATAGTATTAGATCAGAAGAAATAACTGTAACAGATGCTATCAGTCATGCTACTTGTACAACAGCATTAGATCTTGGTGCGAAAGCAATAATAACTTCTACTACTTCAGGTTATACTACAAGAATGGTATCAAAATTTAGACCTCAAGCACCAATAATAGCTGCAACTAATTCAGAGAAAGTAATGAGAAAATTGGCTATGGTATGGGGTACTTATCCAGTATTTGGAAATCAAGGGGAAAGTACAGATGAAGTGGTAAATGAAGCTATTGAAGCTACTAAGAATGCAGGCTATGCAAACTCTGGAGATATAGTTGTAATAACAGCAGGAGTACCAGTAGGACAGACAGGTAAGACAAATCTAATAAGAGTATCTACAATATCTGAATTTTTAGGTAGAGGTGTAGGTATAGGCACTGGACAAGATACAATCGAAGGTAAAGCCAAAGTTGTAATGCCAGGGCAAACAGTAGATTTTAGAGAAGGAGACATCTTAGTTACAATAGGGACAGATAGAGACATGGTAAAGTATATAGAAAAAGCCAGCGCCGTAGTTGCTGAAACAGGTGGAATGACATCCCATGCAGCTATAGCAGGTATAAATCTTGCTATACCAGTAGTAGTATCAGTAAATGCTGTTACAGAAAAGGTAAAAGATGGAGATGATTTAAGAATAGAATTAACCAGTGGATCTGTCTACAAGATATAATAAATAAATAAATTTTAAGCTATTGCATTCTGATCAAATTCAATGATAGACTGCAATAGTTTTTTATGTAAAGAAAGGTAAAAAGATGTTAGAAAAAGGAAAAAAATATAGATGTAATATAGTAGATATAGGTCAAGGTGGAGTAGGAATAGGTAAGTACGAAGGTTTCACTGTATTTGTAGATGGAGCATTATTAGGTGAGATAGTAGATGTTAAAATTACTAAATCTAAAAAGAAATATGCAGAAGGAGTAATATCTAAAATAATAGATAAATCTCCATTTAGAGTGGATAGAGTCTGTTCTATGAAATATGTTAACTGTGGTGGATGTCAAATACAAGAATTAGACTACAACAAACAATTAGAGATTAAAACTAATTCTGTAAAAGAAGATATTAAAAGAATAGGTGGACTGGAAAATATAGAGATCAAAGATGCTATTGGTATGGAAAATCCATTTAGATACAGAAATAAAGCACAATTTCCTATACAAAAAAATGGAGATAAGTTAAAAATAGGTTTTTACAAGAAAAAGAGCCATGATGTAATAGATATGGAAAAGTGTGTAATACAAGATGAAAAAAACGATAAAATAGTAGAATTACTAAGAGAATTTATAGAAGAAAATAATATATCAATATATGATGAGACTACTGGAAATGGACTATTAAGACATTTGGTGACCAAAATTGCTCACAAGACAGATGATGTAATGGTAGTATTAGTTGCTACAAAAAAGGAAATACCTAACATAGATAAATTTGTTAACAAACTAGTGGAAAATGTGGAAGGATTTAAGACTTTAGTATTAAATGTGAATGATAAAAAGACTAATGTAATATTGGGAAGAGAAAATATAAATATATATGGTGATGGTAGAATTATAGACTATATAGGAGATTTGAAGTTTGAAATATCACCTTTATCATTTTTCCAAGTAAATCCTATACAGACAGAAGTATTATATAATAAAGCCCTAGAATTTGCCGACCTTAAAGAAGGTGATAAGGTTTTTGATATATATTGTGGAATAGGTACTATTTCTCTATTCTTGGCTCAAAAAGCTGAAAAAGTATATGGTGTAGAAATAGTTGAAGATGCTATAAAAGACGCTAGAAAAAATGCAAAGTTGAACGGACTTGATAATACAGAATTCTTTGTAGGAAAGGCAGAAGAAGTGGTGCCAAAGCTGTATGAACAAGGTATAAGAGCCAATGTAGTAGTTGTAGATCCACCAAGAAAAGGCTGCGATGAAAAGGTATTGGATACTATAGTTCAAATGAATCCAGATAGAGTGGTGTATGTAAGCTGTAATCCAAGTACTTTGGCTAGAGATTTGAAGTATATGAATGAGAGAGGATATAAGGTGGAAGTAGTGCAACCTGTAGATATGTTTCCTCATAGTGTGCATATTGAGACAGTAGCATTATTGTCCAAACTCGATGTCGATAAGCATATAGATGTTGAAATTAAGCTGGATGAGCTTGATTTGACAAGTGCTGAAAGTAAAGCAACCTATGCACAAATCAAAGAGTATATATTGGAAAAATTTAATTTAAAGGTTTCGACACTTTATATTGCACAGATTAAAAAGAAGTGTGGAATTGTACTGAGGGAGCATTATAATAAATCAAAAAAAGAGAAACAGGTTATTCCACAATGCACACCGGAAAAAGAGGAAGCTATTATGGATGCTTTAAGGCATTTTAAAATGATTTAGTAGAAATGGAGGGTATTTATGAGATGGATATTAAAAATAATTTTGTTTCCAATTAGCTTGGTGTTAAGTATCCTCACTGCATTTCTAACATTCCTGGTCGGCATAGGAACAACTATTCTTTATCTTTTGATGCTGATGTGTATAGTTGCTGCGATAGGCTCATTTGTACAAAAAGATGTATCACTTGGTATAGAAGCTTTGGTATTAAGTTTTTTATTAAGCCCATACGGAATACCGATGGTTGGAGCAGCAGTTATAGCGTTCTTAGAAGGTATAAATAGAAAAATAAGGTCAGTTTAAATCAAAGGATTCATAAATCAGAAAGAAGGTGATTTTTTGCGAACATACAAAAATAAAGAAGAACTAAAAGCTGAGATAGAGAAAACATTTGAGAAATATATTTCAGAATTTGATGATATTCCAGAAAATTTAAAAGATAAGAGAGCTGATGAAGTTGATAGAACTCCAGCAGAAAACCTTGCTTATCAGGTTGGCTGGACCAACTTGGTTCTTAAATGGGAAGAAGATGAAAGAAAGGGGCTTCAAGTAAAAACACCATCGGATAGATTTAAATGGAATCAACTTGGTGAATTATATCAGTGGTTCACGGATACCTAGAGCCTGAAGAAAGTAAGTTAAAGCATAACGATCATTACAGAGGGAAAATTGTTCATGATAAAGACAGATTTCAAGATAAGGTTCATGAGAAAACAAGCAAAATGACCTCTGACAGTGATCCGATTGGAGGGACTTCCAAAAGAAATGTAAGGTATAGAAGTTCTGAAACAGGAAGTGTAAGTCAGGATGAAATTGGAAAAGTTGATTATGGTACTGAGATTAAGGATGGAAAAATCTATGATCCTTTAGGAAAAGACCTTGATAATGACGGGATTATAGACAGATACGACAATGATTTTAGGGACAGCGACTACTTTGAATCGACCTACGATGTAGATGACAATTTACCTCAGAAAGAAAAACCATTAGAAAACTCCTCTAAAAATCATAAGGCTCAAAAGAGTAAGTATAAAAGGAAAAACTATTCCGAAAGCCTTTATACAAGGAAAAAGGACGATGTACCAAAAGAAAATAGTGCTGAAGGGGAAAAGTCGGGAAAAGATGGTGTAAGCGAAAAAGAACATGGCAGTCTTTCAAAAGACCAAAAGAAAAAGCTAAAAAAAGATATGGTAAAGGTATCTGCCCTTTCAGGACTTGCCAAAGGAAGTGAAACCGTAAGAGATTACTTATCTCATGGAAGTGATGAAAATCAGGGCGTAGAGGCAGGCGAAAAAACAGCAGATACAAGCTCAAGACTCATTCATGGCATAAAGAATTACTCGAATAGGAAAAAAACAAAGAAAGGCTATGACCTTACAAATAAGGACTATAAAATCAGAAAGCGTAAATCTAAGTTAGAGTTTCGTGATGCCAAAGAGGAGCATAAAAAGACAGATGAGTATAAAAGAGCAAATGCCTATAAAAGATTTCAAAAGAAAAATCAGGTAACGGATACAAGGTAAGCTGGTGTGTTGGACACTTAATTCAGATGGCAAATCCTGATGCTTATGATGAAAAATATGCAAAATGGAATATGGCTGATTTACCGATTATTCCAAGCGAATATAAGAATGACTTTGACACAGGGCGTATCAAGACAGTGTTTAACTCAAAAAAGGTTACGGATCATCATGCGATTATTCCGACAATCAGTTCATTAAATGAAGATGTTTCTAAACTTCCTTTAAGCGAAGCAAAAGTCTACTTCCTTTTATCTGATAAATTTCATGCAAGTGTGGGCTATCCGCTAATCGAGAATACAACGAAGATTGTAGCTGAATTTGACGGCTTTCAATTTACGAGTACAGGAAAGGTTATTAAGGACGAGGGCTTTACAAAGTATTTGAAAGAATACAGGGCGAAAAAAGATGAGGATATGGATCTTCCTGATGTAAGCATTGGCGATGTCTTAAGAATTGAAAATAAAGAGATTAAAGAAAAATTTACTAAGCCTCCGAAACACTTTACTGAAGATACTCTCTTAAAGTCTATGGAGATTGCAGGAAGTGACGCCTTAGAAAAAGGTGTAGAAGTTGAAAGAAAAGGACTTGGAACACCTGCTACAAGGGCAGGGATTATTGAAAACCTAATCTTTAAGGGATTTGTAGAAAGAGATAAGAAAAATCTTATAGCCACTTATAAAGGAATTAGCCTTGTAACGATTGTAGCGGATAACTTTAAGTCGGCAGAAACGACAGCGAAGTGGGAAATGGAATTATCGGATATTGCTCAGGGAAAATCTTCAAAGGAATAATTTTTGAAAGATATTGAAAATGAGATAAAAGAGGCTGTTCTGACATATAGCAAGTAAGTAGGGACTAATCTCAGAGTAGAAAAAATATCTCAAAAGTGCTATAATCTTTTGTAGGAAAAGTAGGGTGAAAGGAATTAGTCATGAAAGATATATTTATGGATACTGCTAAAGTTATGTCAAAAGGACAGGTTACTATTCCAAAGAGGATTAGAGAACTTTTGAATTTAGAAAATGGGGATTATGTTACTTTTGTAGTTAATAAAGAAAGAGTTGAAATTCAAAATTCCAATGTTTTTATCGAAGAAAACATTAAGAAATAAAGGCGGTGAAATGACGCATATGACGATAGATGAAATAAAGAAGTTAATTCAAGTCGGAGAAAAGATAGATGTCGAATTTAAAGAATCAAAAAATGCTTTAACCAAAGATGTCTTTGATACAGTATGCTCTTTCAATAATAGAAATGGAGGACATATTTTACTTGGAGTAAATGATAAAAGAGAGATTGTTGGCGTTAGTAAAGATAGGGTAGATAAAGTGATTAAGGAATTTACTACGGCAATCAATAATTCGCAAAAAATGTATCCGCCACTTTATTTACTACCAGAAGTCTTTGATGTTGACAATAAAAAAGTAATCTATATAAGAGTGCCAGAAGGTTATCAGGTGTGCAGACACAATGGAAGAATTTGGGACAGATCTTATGAAGGGGACATCAATATCACAGATCATTCTGAACTTGTATATA
Organism: Peptostreptococcus equinus; assembly: GCF_027125355.1. Lineage (NCBI taxonomy): Bacteria > Bacillati > Bacillota > Clostridia > Peptostreptococcales > Peptostreptococcaceae > Peptostreptococcus > Peptostreptococcus equinus. The sequence goes on from NZ_CP114052.1 coordinate 502,513, forward strand.
AGTTATATGCAAGAAAACAAGGAAGCTATTTTGTAAATAAAGTATATCCGAATCTTGATATTGATTTTCTTGATGCTTCTGTCATTGATAAAGCTAAGAAAATGGCTGTTTCCCGAAATAAAAATCATGTTTGGGAAAATATGAGTAATGAGGAGATTCTTAGAAGTGCCAATTTGATACTGACAGATCCGGAAACAAAACGTGAAGGAATCACATTAGCTGCTATTTTGCTATTTGGAAAAGACAACTCTATTATGTCAGTTCTTCCACAACACAAAACAGATGCAATATTCAGGGTTGAAAATAAGGATAGATATGATGATAGAGATGTTGTCATAACAAATCTGATTGACAGCTATGACAGGCTGATAGAATTTGGACAAAAGCATTTGAATGATTTATTTGTCTTGGACGGGATTGTCAATGTCAATGCAAGAGACAGGATACTCAGAGAAATAGTTTCCAATACGCTGGCTCATAGAGATTATTCAAGTGGTTTTTCTGCAAAGATGATTATTGACGATGAGAGGATTACGGTTGAAAACAGCAACTTGGCTCATGGGATGGGAGCTTTGGATTTACAAAAGTTTGAACCTTTTGCTAAAAATCCCTCTATATCTAAAGTTTTTAGAGAAATAGGTCTTGCTGATGAATTAGGCTCAGGAATGAGAAATACTTACAAGTACACACAGCTTTATTCAGGACAAAATCCGTTATTTGAGGAGGGAGATATATTCAGAACTATTATTCCCCTAAAGAAGATAGCGACACAAAAGGTTGGGGGCGACAATGTCGCTCACGATGTCGCTCAGGGTGTCGTTCACGATGTCGCTCACGATAAGATAGCCCTCGCAGAGTTTATTAAAGAAAAAGTGAGAAGCAATGATAGGATTACAAGAAAGGCTATTGCAGATGAAGCTGGAGTTAGCGTAAAGACTATCGAAAGAACTATAAAAGAGATAGATAATCTGAAATATGTAGGTAGTGGTAATAATGGACATTGGGAACTTAATGAGTAAAAGTAAGTTGCAATACACAGAATTTAAAGGTGATTAGAGTAAAATCTAACCGCCTTTTTTGTTTGAAAAAGAAGGAGGTAAAAATGCGAATAAATGATTTTCATAACATTTTGGAGCTAATCAAATTTCTTTAAGCAGGCTTTACGGCGATGAAAAAATAGACAGTCTGATGAATGAGCTTAGAATAGCCGATGAGGATAGAATATCCTTTACTAAGTTTGTAAGGGACTCAGTGAGCTGTGCGGTAGCTTCAAGATTTAAGTTAGATTATCCGATAGATAATGGGCTTCTAAAGGCAAATTTTGCAATACTTGATAGTATTTCCTTTATGAGCTTAGGTGAAATTGTATCGGATATTAGCGGAAAGATTATTGATGCGACCATTCAAAAAAGCAAAGAACTGGAGCTTCAAAAAGAAGTTTTAAGAGGAAAAGAAGCAGGATATAATAAGATTAAAGAAGAATTAGAGGAGGTAGAAGAAAATGTACTTCGACGAGATGATCAGGAAAGAAATGAAAACGAGCGAGTTCTCCGAAATGGAGAGTACCGACGAGATAATACAGAAAATCAGAGAGAATACGCTAAACAGCTTGGAGAAACAGACGGAATTTATGAAGATTTATCCGAATCCGACCTACGCAGTGATGAGGCTGGAGTTTCTTTCAGAGAGCGAAGAGCAGAGCCATTTCGAGATGTTGGTAGACCTATACAAGGAGAAGAAACTGACAGGACACCTGATGGATATTCAGAAACAGGCGATAGAATTTATGAGAACGGAGAAGCCGAAATTGATGGAGGATTGGAAGATAGAGGACGAGAACGATCCGCAGTATGGGGCGATGATTTCAGCTCTGAAGGAAATGACGATCAAGGAAGTAGTGGAAATTTAAAAGATAATACTGAGGTAGAGATAAGAGAAGCTGAAAATGCTTCTTTTTCTTTACCCAAAAATACTTACAGACAGATGAGGCTTACCATTCCATTAACTCAGAAGGATATAGATACCGTCCTTATTAACGGAGGAAATCACGATGGAAGTAGACTTCCTCTTATTGCAGAGTTTTCTAAAGGAAAAAGTAATGGAGAATTGGGAGAATACCTCAAAGATACATTTAGAGGCGGAAACGGATTTTACATTGATGAAAGAGAAGTATCTTCCTGGTATTCGGATAAAGGTATTCATTTAGCTTATGGAACATCAGCAAGAGAAGATAATACGCAAGTTTTAAGCTGGAGTGATGCTGCAAAGAGGATAAATGAGCTTCTTGATAGCGGGGAGTTTGCTACAAATGTAGAGCTTTCTGAAGCCCTTGATTATGAAAGGGATCGTATTTCAGAATCCTTATGGTATTTAACGCATGATTTAAGCGAAGAAGGAAAGGCACAGGGATATTTTGAACTATTGAAAACAAGTGGAGGGGGCTTTCCGGAAGAAACGAAAAGATTGTCTGAAGCATTAAAAAATCCTGAGTATCTAAAGGAAACAATCGAAGAATATGGCAGGTTTTTGGAAGGATATAAAGAAAATAGAGATGTACTAAGATTTCACTATCATAAGGTAGATAGTCTTTATCAGAAGTTGCAAGAACTTGAGTTGCCACGAAAGGAATACAGTACCAATCTAACAGAACTTCCAAAAGTAAAGTCATTTATCACAGAAGATGAAGTCCTTGAAAGTCTTTCAAGAGGAAGCGGAGTAGATAGAGGAAAAGAGCGAATAACAAAGTATTTCAGAGAAAATCATACCTTGCAGGAAAAAGCTGGCTTTCTAAAAGACAAGTATGGAATTGGTGGTAGAAGTCATGTAGTATCGGGGGCAATGGGAAGTGATGAATGGCATGATGCAAAGGGACTTAAATTACAAAAGAAAGATTGCAGTGATGTATTTCTTACTTGGTCAAGTGTGGCAAAGCATATTGATGAGCTGCTTTCTAAAAATCTTTATCTTGAGGAAAAGAAAATAGAAAGTAAGGTAGAGATAGAAGAAGCAAAAGAAACACAATATTATTCTAAAGATGATCCTGAAAACTTAATTACCGATGAAATGCTTGAAAGAGTGCCTGAGCTTTATGCACAGGAAGATGTATCTTTAGCGGATAAAGAGGTTCATGCTGCATATATCATTCCGTTTAGAAGTAATTGGACTTGGTATATGACAGAATACGATAGGGAAAGTGGAGATGCCTTTGGACTTGTACTTGGGATTGAACCTGAATGGGGATATTTTAACCTTGAGGAGCTGAAAGAATTAAATGCCCAAAGGCTTATTTTAGAAGATTTTCCAAAGACCTTTAGAGAACTTAAAGATACAGAGCTTGTAAAACAAATGGATGAACAGGAGCTTCAATCAGTCTTTAATGGAGAGCTTAGCTTTGAAGAAGAAACAGAGATTGAAGTACCTAAAGAAGTAGAAGAAAGAATAGCTGCAACACCTGTTCAAGGTACGTTATTTGATTATTTCAAAGAAAGAGAAGAAGTAGAACTTAATGAAGAAAAGGAAAGCCTTTCATATGAATTTGCAGTTAAAGAAGGTGATACCGTCTATTTTAATCATGAAGAATACAGGGTTAGGGAGATTTCTAAAAACCAAATCACAGGAAGAAATGATTTATGGCTTGATCCGGTAAGAAGAGGAAACTATCAAATCCCGATTATAGACTTTGAAGATAATGAGGACTTATTAAAGCAGATAAGCCTTGAAAGACCCAACTTTATTTTTGGAGATGAGGTTATATACAAGGACAAAAACTATACCATCACAGGCTTTGATGATATGGGAAATAACCTAAAGACAGTAACGGTTAAGGACAATACCGAATATCTTGGCGGTATGATAACAGGCTCCGATGTAATCCCTTATCGTCTTGAAAGCGACCTTGAGAGGGTATTTCAAAATCTAACCTATACGAAACCTGAAAAGACTATTGAGGAAGTAGAAATAAAGAAAGCTGAGGCTCATAACTTCAAAATCACAGAAGAAACGCTCCCGGAAAAGTTATCTCCAAGTGAGAGACTGAATAACAACCTTGAAGCAATTTCCATGCTTAATCGTGTAGAGAGTGGACAAAGAGAGCTTGACAGTACATCTCAGGAGGTTTTAGCAAGGTATGTAGGCTGGGGCGGACTTTCCGAAGTCTTTGATGAAAGCAAGGAAGGTCAGTGGAAAGAAGCAAGGGCTTTTCTAAAGGAGAACTTATCACATGCAGAATACGAAGCTGCAAGAGAATCTACTTTAACGAGCTTTTACACACCGAAAACCGTAATTGACGGAATATATAAGACGCTTTCGGATATGGGATTTAAACAGGGGAATATTTTAGAGCCAAGTATGGGTATCGGAAACTTTATAGGCAATATTCTTGATGAAATGAACAAGTCAAAGTTTTATGGCGTAGAACTTGACTCGGTAAGCGGTCGAATTGGAAAACTACTATACCCTGAAAGTGAAGTGCAGATTAAAGGACTGGAAGAAACTTCCTTTTCCAATAACTTCTTCGATGCAGTTATCGGCAATGTACCCTTTGGAGAATATAAGGTAAATGACAGGGAGTATAACAAAAATAACTTCCTTAATGAACTTGATAAGGAACTCGAAAGAAGAGGACATAAGTTTGTAAGGTATGCAGATGACTGTATGATATTATGCAAAAGTAAAAGAGGAGCTAAGAGGATATTGGAGAACATAATCCCATATATCGAAAAGAAGTTATTTCTCAAAGTAAACAGAGAAAAGACAGTAGTGGAATATGTGGGAAAAGTAAAGTTTCTAGGATACGGATTCATGGAAACAAGAGGTAAATGCAAACTGAAAGTACATAAGAAATCCAAGGAGAAGTTACTTAAGAAAATGCGAGAGCTAACAAACCGTTCAAACGGGATGGGAAATCTGCAGAGGATGACTAAGATTAAGCAGCTTATACATGGATGGGTAAACTACTTTAAGCTTGCAGATATGAAGAAGTTTCTGGCAGAAACTGATGAACTGATGCGAAGAAGAATAAGAGCAGTATACTGGAAACAATGGAAGAAGGTAAGGACAAGAATCAGAGAGCTGATAAACTATGGACTTGAAAAATGGAAAGCGCTGGAAATAGCGAATACCAGAAAAGGTTCATGGAGAGCTTCTATTGTTCTGAACAAATCACTAACTAATAAAATAATAGCTGCAAAAGGCTTTGAAACCTTCAGCAGCTATTATGCAAAATGTAAAGTAAACTAGGAAACCGCCGTATACTGAACGGTACGTACGGTGGTGTGAGAGGTCGACTAGTCAAATAATGACTAGTCTCCTACTCGATTATAGGTTTGGCTCTGATGTTGGTATGAACAGTATTTGTAGTATATGACACTATGATAAATCATCATCTTCATGGTCATACGCATACGATTGTTTCATACACATAACGGTGTGACGCATACTCATATGATTACACATGAACATGAGCATAGTCATTTTAGAAATGAAGAGAGGCATGGTCACAAACATGAAGACTATATAAATAGTCAGGAACATAAATTGGCTCATATACATGGATGATAATTCCCAGTATATCGAGGTAATACCTTTTAACAATAACCTTATGCTATAGTTAAAAAGTATGTGGATATGTTCCCACACACGAGGCTTTTCTAAAATCTAAAAAGCCATTTTTCTATTTGAAAAATATCTTGTGGGAACATATCAATAGTAAAAATCGTAGGCGTGTGTAGGCAAGATAGATATTTATAGGGGAGTGAACGGGACGGATATAAAATATAATTAATAGTCAAGTAAAGAATTAGACAACAAAATAACCTCATATATCAAAATATAAAATAATGGACTTAGCTTTTTAAAATTAAGTTCTTTAATAGTTAGTAGATTAGGAATTCTGAAGAGAATCTCTTAATTTTCTATATTCAATAATGGGTTTATCACCGTATATTAAATTTTCATTTGATTTTAAAGAAGAAGCCTTAGGTCTTTGAGTTTCAACAACCCTTTTGTCCTGCCTTTCAATAATTAAATTGGCATATTTTCCAAAAAATCCAATAAATCTATTAATTAATTTAATGCCTGTGATCTTATTGTAGAAACGAAGATATAAAATTGTATTTTCATCATCAATTGGAGCAAAAAATATTAAAACCTTGATTTTATCTGTAATATTATTTAGCCATACATTTGGAAACTTAAATTTTAAAAAAGTCGATTTAATTTTACAGTCCTTGGATTTTTTAGGTGCTTGTCCCTCATCTACTTCATTATGTGCACTTGTAAGAATGGTTTTTTTGTCTTCCGATACGATAACCTTAGGTCCGTTGATAAGTGTTTTACATCCAGCACCTATCGTGTTATGGTGAACAAAAGGTAGATGGACGACATCAAGTTGATTTTCAATAGCTCTTGAATAATGTGTATTCCAATGGTCTTTGAACTCTGAAAAAACAAAAGACTTGTCTATTTCATCGTGGAAAGGAATATCATCGCTAGATTTATCTTTATCACCGTACCAGATGTAAATAATGCCATGCTTTTCTATGAGCTTAAAAAAACTTACATTATATCTAGTTAAATCACCTTGATTGTTAATCCCATTGGCAGGGATAAATTGACATTCACCTTCACCATTAAACTCTAAGCCATGAAAAGGGCATTGAATGGTACAATTATTTACAACCTTACCTTTAGAAAGAGCAGCACCTCTATGACTACACATATCCATTAAACAAGAAACTTCTCCATTATTATCCCTATAGAAAACAAGGTCCATTCCAAGTCTTCTAACGCCAACCAATTGATTCTTATTGACTTCACTTGAAGAAAGCACGGCATACCATTGATCTTTTATCATATAAATACTCCTCACCTTTCTAATTAAACATTTATTTATATTATACTATAAAAACATTTAAATTTCATTACTTAATAGGAAGTTGGTTGTGTCAATTTTTTGTAGGACAGTTCACTATGCTCTGAGGTTTGTGAACACTTTGCGAGAAACCAACGGTTTTGACATAGGATTTTCTGTTCCCTTTATTTTTTTCTTATTTCTTATTTTCTCTGTTTTTTCATTATCTGACTCTTTATTTATTATCTTTCTTATATATTCCTTTAAATCTCCGCCGTTCTTTTTGTATGCCCTTATTCGGCTTATATTATCTGCTCCTTCAATGCTCCATGTCAAAGGCCTAGAACTTAATCTATCACTTAATAGATGACTTACATGACCTTCAGCACTACATCCTTCATATCCAGTACTCATTGTTCTATATATTGATTCCCAGTTGTTTATAAAGTAACTATGACAGTCACTTATAGCCTTTTCTTGACTTTTCTTTAACTCTAAGTCAAATACTTCTCTGAAGTACTCTTGCAGTCTCTCAAAATCTTTGCCTTCTATGCACTTTCTAAGATTATCTTCAAATAAGTGTCCTGTTTTGAGTTCTGCATCTATGAACCTTGATGCTTTCTTTATGTATTTCTGAATATGAAACTTATCTTGATAGTATACACTTTTAGGTATCTGGTTGACTCCTTCTTTTATCCATTTACCACCATCTCCACTCACAGTAACTTCTTTAACCTTACTCAAATCATATGCATCATCTATATAGCTTAAAACATCTCTCCAAAGCTCCTCATTAACATATTTTATGTTTCCTACAAAATATCGTATGTTTTTAAGTTGCATTCTCTTTCTACCAACACTCTTTCTACCTTCATGAACGTATATGACTTTTTCTATATGGTTCTTACCATCTGTGTAATTAACGTGATCTTCATCAGCCTCTACATATATTCTATCTATCTCTTTTTTCTCTTTAACTTCAAGGTCGGTATTGGAGATATCTCCATATTTAACAACAAGATTATGCACGGTCATTTTACTAGTTATTCCTGAATGACTATGGTGATCTACTGCCTTTTTATAGGACATATCTGATGCATCTGATAGTAGTGAAGCAATCAAATTATTCTCAATCCTTTGATGTTTTTTCAAATGAATTTTTTCATCCAATAAGTAAGTGTATTTTCCAGTACGCTTATTAACATAATAAGTCCTCTTAAATACTAATGGCCCCATTTCTGTACAAATCGTCCTGTTTTCATTTCTTCTTTGGATATTCCAACTTTTTACTCTAGAGGCACTTTTTCTGATTCGCTCATCTTCGTTTTCTAAAGCTTCAGTTATAATGTTTAATCCAACCTGATTCATAACATTCTGAGTAAGTTCAACTACTCTAGAAAAATCAGTAGTTTTATTAATTAACATTTTCTCGATATTTTCTTGAAGACCTTCGATTTTTTTAGTTATTTCTGATAAAATTGACATGAGAGTAGCTCCTTTGATAGTTTTTTTGGTCAAAAACATTTTATCAAATATTGGCTACTCTTATTAATTTTTGTCCTACAATTATTTTACGCTAACTAGGAAGTTCTAGTAATAAGTTCACAAAAATACTATTATTTGAGGGCATTCTTTAATTTGAATCAGAAAATGAACTGTTAAGTTTAAAAAAATTGTAAAAGAAACTTGTTTAATCAGAAATGACTAGGGACAATGGGGATGTTTAATTTTGTCCCACTTTTATTTTTAAAAGTTGGGAGATGTGTTGTATAGTTAATCTATATGCTTGAAAGCTTGGAAATTGTGGGTATGTTTCATTTGACTAATCATCTTGAGACGGTAGCATTATTGTCCAAACTCGATGTCGATAAGCATATAGATGTTGAAATTAAGCTGGATGAGCTTGATTTGACAAGTGCTGAAAGTAAAGCAACCTATGCACAAATCAAAGAGTATATATTGGAAAAATTTAATTTAAAGGTTTCGACACTTTATATTGCACAGATTAAAAAGAAGTGTGGAATTGTACTGAGGGAGCATTATAATAAATCAAAAAAAGAGAAACAGGTTATTCCACAATGCACACCGGAAAAAGAGGAAGCTATTATGGATGCTTTAAGGCATTTTAAAATGATTTAGTAGAAATGGAGGGTATTTATGAGATGGATATTAAAAATAATCTTGTTTCCAATTAGCTTGGTGTTAATTATCCTCACTGCATTTCTGACATTTTTACTTACCATAGGAACAACAATACTGTATTGCTAATACATACTGTGTAACTTCAAAAGCAAAACTTATTCCTGCTATCAATAAGATTTCTTTTAGAAATTTCCAGTAAAATGCTTTATGAAGTAGGAATCCAAATGGAACAAATACAATAACATTTAGAAGAGCCTCAAATAAAGGTATATCTCCTTCCATAACATTTTCATAGTGAAAAGGAATTAAATTTATGTCTCTAACTTTATGAATGTCTGAAATAGAAAAATTTAGTTTAAATACCACAAGCCATATAAGTAACATAAAATATAAAAAGAATAGTATTCTTGTAATTTTATTTTTCTTCATTTTTCAACCTCCACAGCTTCAAATATTGTTTATCTATATTGGCTAAGCCTTGTAAATCTCTAAATGGCTCATATTTCTACACTTCGTAAGTTTTCTTTTCTCTTCAAAAAGAGCCTTTTCTTCTTCGGTTAGTTTAATTTCAAGTCGTTCATTTCTTATTCTATTTGCCATAAATAGTTCCTCCTTTGAGTGTATTTCGGGGTTTTAGGGTTCTCCCTAACAAGCTAAAAATTGATAAAAAAAGAAGCAGATCCAGAAGGGCTGCTTCATCAATTTTTTCGTAAGTATCCGTACACTTACTGTGCTTGCTACATAAGAATGAATAAAATAGCAAGCATTAAGCAAGTATTAAATTTATATCTATTATAACAAAATATATTCATTATGTGATGTAAAAAAATAAATTATTCGTGAATAGTATACCTATATAAATATTAGATCAACAAAAAAACAACAATATCGTCTGATATTGAGTAAAGAAATTTTAGTTGCGGGTTTCATTCTAAAAATAAAGTGATAGTATAAAAAAATTATAATAGCTAAAAAATGAGTTATGTGACCAAAGGTATAATAAAAGTTTAGGAAAATCTAAAAATACAAACTTTAGGAGGGAATTATGTAATACGGTTATGTAAGAGTATCAACAAAAGAACAAAATTTTGATAGACAAGTAAGTGCACTATTAAGAGAAGGAATAAAAAAAGATAAGATATTTATAGATAAAGCAAGTGGAAAAGATTTTAATCGTAAAAAATATAAACTACTATTAAAAAAGTTAAAAGAAAATGATGAGTTATATGTAAAGTCTATAGATAGACTTGGAAGAAGTTATGAAGAAATAATCAAAGAGTGGAATAAAATTACTAAAATGAAAAAATGTGATGTCATTGTATTGGATTTTCCATTACTTGATACGAGAGAAAGAACAGATAACTTAACGGGGAAATTTTTATCTGATATAGTTTTGCAGATTTTATCATATGTAGCTCAAATTGAAAGAGAAAATACACATCAAAGACAGATGGAAGGAATAAAAGAAGCAAAAAAGAAAGGAATAAAATTTGGAAGACCAAGAAAAAAGATACCAGATAGTTTTTATGAAGTTGCTCAAAAATGGAAACTTAAAGAAATATCTTTAAGACAAGGAGCGAAAATATTAGAAACAAGCCCAAGTATGTTTTCTAAATGATTAGAAGAGAACAACTATAAATAAAAAAATTATTATAAATCTAATTTTAAAAATTAAAATGTGCCAATAAAGGTACACTTTTGTTTACATGTATGCTATAATAGAAAAAATCAAATATTTTGAAAGAGAATGTAAGAGTTTTAGTAGCAACTATGTGTGTAAAATAAGGTTGATCTTTTATTAACACATATAGTCAAAAAAGTGTACGTTTTTTGACGTTATATTAATTTATATCAAAAAGAATAAGTATGATAGTAATTTACATGAATAGTGGCTAAAAATGAAAAAGGAAAATAAATTAACAACAAAAATTGAAAATAAAAAATTTGGAAGGTTACTAGTATTATCCGTTTTTAATAACGAAAAAGGTAGAAAAACATGTAGATGCTTGTGTGAGTGTGGGAACATAAAGGATATTTACTATATAAATTTAGTATCTGGAAGAACTGTAAGCTGTGGATGCAGAATGAAAGAGATAAACAATCGCTTTTCGGACATATCTGGGAAAAAATACAATAATTTACTCGTAGAGAGAAAAACGGATAAAAGAAAAGATGGAACAGTTGTTTGGAAATGTAAGTGTTTAATATGTGGAAAATATATAGAAGCTACCAAAAAACAATTGGAAAGAGGATATATAAAAGATTGTGGAGAGCATCAATATGATGACATTATTGTAAAGACTGTAGGTAAATTGAAAGTAGTTTCCTATGAACACGACCTAAAAAAATATAAATGTTTATGTTAGTGTGAAAATACAACATATGTAGAGCGGGGGAATTTATTATCTGAGCATACTGAAAGTTGTGGATGTTTACATAAAAAAGATAATTTTGAAATAATAGATGGAGCAGTACCAGGTCTGCTTACTATGAAGCTCCCTAAAAGTAATACTAGTGGATTTAAAGGAGTAAGTCAGACTAAAAGTGGTAGCTATGTAGCATACATAACACTAAAAAGAAAGAGATATAGCTTAGGCATATATAAAACAAAATCAGAAGCTGTTAAATCAAGAAAAGAAGCAGAAAATAAATTGTTTAAACCAATACTGGATAAAGCAAGAAAAAATGAGAGGAAAAACTAATATATGAAGCTAAATAAAACAACTGATTATGCAGTTAGGATATTAATTTACTTGACGAAAAATGATGGAATTATTACATCAAAAGAATTATCGGAGAATACAAATGTCTCCTTTAATTATACAAGAAAGATTTTGAGAAAGTTATCAGAAAACAAAATAATAAGTATTAAAAGAGGTATGAGTGGTGGAGTATACCTAAAAGAAAACCCTGAATATATTAGCCTATTTGATGTGATTAATACAATGGAAGCAACATTTAAGATAAATAGTTGCCTAGATGAAGAGGTATGTGACTTACATGAGAAAGGAGAGTGTCAAGTGAGAAAATACTATTTATCGTTACAGGAGAAAATTGAAAATGATTTAAAAAATATGAGCATATGTATGCTTGCAAGTGAAGATGAAGAAGAGGGATAGAAAAGTAACAGTTTTAAAGTATGTGAAAAATATAAAAATGAAAGGATGCTGTAAAGTGGAAAATAAAAACATATTTCAAAAAATAATTGAGGAAAAAAGAAAAAAGTGTTCAAGTGAAAGACCTAAATATGGATTAAGAAAATTATCAGTGGGAATTGTGTCATGTATTCTCGGGTATATGATATTTTTATCTCCTACTTCAGTACAAGCCGCAGAAATTACACCTGATACATCAATAAGTACATCTGTATCAGATACAACTATAGATAAAAATGAATCTATACCTGTGACAACTTCAAGTATTAGTGAACCTGTTGATAATAAAATATCAACGACAAACGAAACTAAAGATGGATTAGCATCAACAGAAGAAAGTTCAGTAACAGCAACAATACCAACAGCAAGCGAATCGTTTTCAACAACAACATCATCTACTGAAAATACAAGTAGTGAACCTGTTGATACAACAAGTAAATTGACAACTAAATTGGGTACTGAATCAACATCAAATGATTCTTCAGTGGATACAACATTAAGTGAACCAACGACTGAAATTGCAAATAATTTGAATGAAAATTTAGTTGAACCAACAGCAGAACAAGTTCAATTAGAAAACAGAACGATAAACAATGAAGTTTATTATACTATTAATGGTGAAGTAGATGGTCCTCTGGATTATGGTAGAACAGATTATAAAAATATAGGGACCGACGGAAGTATACATTTGAACGTGACTAAGTGGGCTACAGATTCAGCAGGATGGGGTTATTTGGAAAATGGACCATATAACGGAAGATATATACTGAATTTCTTTAAGGAAGAATTTTACAAAGAAATTGAATCAATTGAAGTGAATGGTGTTATGTTTGAAAAAGAGGCTGACGGTGCTTTATGGAAAGTTCCGATTAATACAAATACTTTTAACACAGGAGCAATAGGTGTAGTTACAAATCATGATGTAATAATACGTTTAAAAAACGGTGCTACACTAGATAGTTTGGGATTGTCTAATGAAAAGATTAGTTTTACTACAATTTGGGTTACAGGACAAGCTCTTGCGGATATAGGAGGATATGATAATGGTTTTATATTACAAAATAATCCAAATATACCTGAATTACCTGCGAAGCCATCTGATGGAAATGATAGTTACTTAGGAACTGGTCTTAATGCTTTAAATAACGACGGAACACAATCTAAGGATGGAAATTTCACTTCAGGGAGTCAAACAAAAGTTGTTTCATATAATAGCAAAGAAAAAGTTATAAATTCAATTGTTTCATTTAAACCAGATCAAAACTTTTTACAATCTAATAGTGGATGGGTATTATATATTAATGAAATTATACCACCTGAATTGCTTAAGTATATTGATACAAATAATGTTTTTATAGGAGTATCTGATCCAAATGGTAACTTTAAAACAGATGCTCCTATAAAATTGACAGTTGATCCTAACGGAGATGGTCATATTTCAACAAAGGATACAGATATTATAAGCATAATTGGAGGAGATTGGAGTAAAGTTGAAAAAGTACGAACTGAATTAGATAAGAATGTATTTTATGGGGCATTAGGGCAAAGTAAATCATACACAATTAAATATAAGCTAAAAGATGGTTTGTCTAACCAAGAATTTGCAAAAAAACTAAATGAATATATTATTACAAATAACAACCAAATTAACTTTGAATCATGGCTAACAGCGGATTTTGTTGATACAACAAATTCTTTTTTAAACATTAGAAAACCCGATGGTGGAAAAACAAATAAAAGAATTCAAAATTCATATGCAAATGCGTTTTTAGAAGTTTTTGATAATGATAAAGATGGGTTATATAATTTTGTTGAACAAGAAATAGGATCAAATATTGACGATGTTGATACAGATGATGATGGAGTACCAGATAATGTGGAATTTTTAGATGATAAGACAAGCCCTATTGATGCAAAATCATATTTAGTAAGTAAGCCTAATATTAGTACTCAAAATATTATAGCTAACGAGGATCAATCAATTGAAGGAACTGTTCCAAAGACTGAATATTTTAATCCAGCAGATAAAAATTCTGTATTGAAAGCTGTAAATACAGATGCTGGAAATGTGATAGTTAAAGCATATAAATATGTCGATGGTGATCAAGATTATACAGATAATGAAGTAAAAGCACAGACTATAATACCATTTTCTGACTTGGAAAGTGGTAAGTTTAAAATTGATGTGGCTTCTGGAACTTTTGCAGAAGGGGATAAGGTTGTCTTAGTAGCGTATTCACCAGATGGGAAAAATCCAATGATTTCCGATACTGTTGTTACAGTAGGAGCTTTAAAAGTAGCATTTGATGTAAACAATGGAAAATGGAATGATAATACAACTGATGATAAATATGTAAATATTGTTAATGGAAAAGTAGATCAACCAGAAGCTCCAGTAAGAGATGGATATAAGTTTTTAGGGTGGGCTTCAAGTTCTACAGCAATAAAACCAGAAGAAAATTTACTAACTAATTTAACTTCGAATAAGAAAGTATTTGCTGTTTGGCAAGAGAATTTTAAAGCTACAGTAATTAATCCACCAGTTTTATTAGAAAAGAAACCTATTACAGATACAATTAATGTAATTACAACTAATCAGAATGGAGCAACTATAGAGTTTCAACACGATGATGGACAAAATTCTGGATTAAAAGTCGATGAAAATATGAATATTGTTGGAACACCAATAATATCAAATTGGGGTGATAAAGAGGAAGAAAGAACAATAATGATTCATGTTGTTATCGATTCTAAAGATAAAAGCGAATCACAAACTGTTTCGATTCCAGTAACTGTACAAAGAGATACAGATGGAGATGGAACACCTGATGTAACAGACACAGATGATGATGGAGATGGAATCCCGGATGATGTGGAAAAAGATAAGGGAAGTGATTCAAAGAATCCTAATTCAATTCCATCAACACCAATAAACCCAGTAGGTAAAGTAGATATAACAAATGGAGAACAAACATTAAATGAAAAAACACCAATAAAGGATGTTAACATTACTACAGAAAATCCAGATGCAAAAGTTGTAGTAGATGGTTCAAAATTACCAGAAGGAATCACATATGATGAGACGAAGAAAGTTGTATCAGGAACACCGGAAGTAAAAGACTGGGGAAAAGATGAAGAAGAGAGAGAAATAAAGATTCCAGTAACAGTAGAAAATCCAGATGGATCAAAGGTTACAAAAGAAATAGTAATCAAAGTACAAAGAGATACAGATGGAGATGGAACACCTGATGTAACAGACACAGATGATGATGGAGATGGAATCCCGGATGATGTGGAAAAAGATAAGGGAAGTGATTCAAAGAATCCTAATTCAATTCCATCAACACCAATAAACCCAGTAGGTAAAGTAGATATAACAAATGGAGAACAAACATTAAATGAAAAAACACCAATAAAGGATGTTAACATTACTACAGAAAATCCAGATGCAAAAGTTGTAGTAGATGGTTCAAAATTACCAGAAGGAATCACATATGATGAGACGAAGAAAGTTGTATCAGGAACACCGGAAGTAAAAGACTGGGGAAAAGATGAAGAAGAGAGAGAAATAAAGATTCCAGTAACAGTAGAAAATCCAGATGGATCAAAGGTTACAAAAGAAATAGTAATCAAAGTACAAAGAGATACAGATGGAGATGGAACACCTGATGTAACAGACACAGATGATGATGGAGATGGAATCCCGGATGATGTGGAAAAAGATAAGGGAAGTGATTCAAAGAATCCTAATTCAATTCCATCAACACCAATAAACCCAGTAGGTAAAGTAGATATAACAAATGGAGAACAAACATTAAATGAAAAAACACCAATAAAGGATGTTAACATTACTACAGAAAATCCAGATGCAAAAGTTGTAGTAGATGGTTCAAAATTACCAGAAGGAATCACATATGATGAGACGAAGAAAGTTGTATCAGGAACACCGGAAGTAAAAGACTGGGGAAAAGATGAAGAAGAGAGAGAAATAAAGATTCCAGTAACAGTAGAAAATCCAGATGGATCAAAGGTTACAAAAGAAATAGTAATCAAAGTACAAAGAGATACAGATGGAGATGGAACACCTGATGTAACAGACACAGATGATGATGGAGATGGAATCCCGGATGATGTGGAAAAAGATAAGGGAAGTGATTCAAAGAATCCTAATTCAATTCCATCAACACCAATAAACCCAGTAGGTAAAGTAGATATAACAAATGGAGAACAAACATTAAATGAAAAAACACCAATAAAGGATGTTAACATTACTACAGAAAATCCAGATGCAAAAGTTGTAGTAGATGGTTCAAAATTACCAGAAGGAATCACATATGATGAGACGAAGAAAGTTGTATCAGGAACACCGGAAGTAAAAGACTGGGGAAAAGATGAAGAAGAGAGAGAAATAAAGATTCCAGTAACAGTAGAAAATCCAGATGGATCAAAGGTTACAAAAGAAATAGTAATCAAAGTACAAAGAGATATAGATGGAGATGGAACACCTGATGTAACAGACACAGATGATGATGGAGATGGAATCCCGGATGATGTGGAAAAAGATAAGGGAAGTGATTCAAAGAATCCTAATTCAATTCCATCAACACCAATAAACCCAGTAGGTAAAGTAGATATAACAAATGGAGAACAAACATTAAATGAAAAAACACCAATAAAGGATGTTAACATTACTACAGAAAATCCAGATGCAAAAGTTGTAGTAGATGGTTCAAAATTACCAGAAGGAATCACATATGATGAGACGAAGAAAGTTGTATCAGGAACACCGGAAGTAAAAGACTGGGGAAAAGATGAAGAAGAGAGAGAAATAAAGATTCCAGTAACAGTAGAAAATCCAGATGGATCAAAGGTTACAAAAGAAATAGTAATCAAAGTACAAAGAGATATAGATGGAGATGGAACACCTGATGTAACAGACACAGATGATGATGGAGATGGAATCCCGGATGATGTGGAAAAAGATAAGGGAAGTGATTCAAAGAATCCTAATTCAATTCCATCAACACCAATAAACCCAGTAGGTAAAGTAGATATAACAAATGGAGAACAAACATTAAATGAAAAAACACCAATAAAGGATGTTAACATTACTACAGAAAATCCAGATGCAAAAGTTGTAGTAGATGGTTCAAAATTACCAGAAGGAATCACATATGATGAGACGAAGAAAGTTGTATCAGGAACACCGGAAGTAAAAGACTGGGGAAAAGATGAAGAAGAGAGAGAAATAAAGATTCCAGTAACAGTAGAAAATCCAGATGGATCAAAGGTTACAAAAGAAATAGTAATCAAAGTACAAAGAGATACAGATGGAGATGGAACACCTGATGTAACAGACACAGATGATGATGGAGATGGAATCCCGGATGATGTGGAAAAAGATAAGGGAAGTGATTCAAAGAATCCTAATTCAATTCCATCAACACCAATAAACCCAGTAGGTAAAGTAGATATAACAAATGGAGAACAAACATTAAATGAAAAAACACCAATAAAGGATGTTAACATTACTACAGAAAATCCAGATGCAAAAGTTGTAGTAGATGGTTCAAAATTACCAGAAGGAATCACATATGATGAGACGAAGAAAGTTGTATCAGGAACACCGGAAGTAAAAGACTGGGGAAAAGATGAAGAAGAGAGAGAAATAAAGATTCCAGTAACAGTAGAAAATCCAGATGGATCAAAGGTTACAAAAGAAATAGTAATCAAAGTACAAAGAGATACAGATGGAGATGGAACACCTGATGTAACAGACACAGATGATGATGGAGATGGAATCCCGGATGATGTGGAAAAAGATAAGGGAAGTGATTCAAAGAATCCTAATTCAATTCCATCAACACCAATAAACCCAGTAGGTAAAGTAGATATAACAAATGGAGAACAAACATTAAATGAAAAAACACCAATAAAGGATGTTAACATTACTACAGAAAATCCAGATGCAAAAGTTGTAGTAGATGGTTCAAAATTACCAGAAGGAATCACATATGATGAGACGAAGAAAGTTGTATCAGGAACACCGGAAGTAAAAGACTGGGGAAAAGATGAAGAAGAGAGAGAAATAAAGATTCCAGTAACAGTAGAAAATCCAGATGGATCAAAGGTTACAAAAGAAATAGTAATCAAAGTACAAAGAGATACAGATGGAGATGGAACACCTGATGTAACAGACACAGATGATGATGGAGATGGAATCCCGGATGATGTGGAAAAAGATAAGGGAAGTGATTCAAAGAATCCTAATTCAATTCCATCAACACCAATAAACCCAGTAGGTAAAGTAGATATAACAAATGGAGAACAAACATTAAATGAAAAAACACCAATAAAGGATGTTAACATTACTACAGAAAATCCAGATGCAAAAGTTGTAGTAGATGGTTCAAAATTACCAGAAGGAATCACATATGATGAGACGAAGAAAGTTGTATCAGGAACACCGGAAGTAAAAGACTGGGGAAAAGATGAAGAAGAGAGAGAAATAAAGATTCCAGTAACAGTAGAAAATCCAGATGGATCAAAGGTTACAAAAGAAATAGTAATCAAAGTACAAAGAGATATAGATGGAGATGGAACACCTGATGTAACAGACACAGATGATGATGGAGATGGAATCCCGGATGATGTGGAAAAAGATAAGGGAAGTGATTCAAAGAATCCTAATTCAATTCCATCAACACCAATAAACCCAGTAGGTAAAGTAGATATAACAAATGGAGAACAAACATTAAATGAAAAAACACCAATAAAGGATGTTAACATTACTACAGAAAATCCAGATGCAAAAGTTGTAGTAGATGGTTCAAAATTACCAGAAGGAATCACATATGATGAGACGAAGAAAGTTGTATCAGGAACACCGGAAGTAAAAGACTGGGGAAAAGATGAAGAAGAGAGAGAAATAAAGATTCCAGTAACAGTAGAAAATCCAGATGGATCAAAGGTTACAAAAGAAATAGTAATCAAAGTACAAAGAGATATAGATGGAGATGGAACACCTGATGTAACAGACACAGATGATGATGGAGATGGAATCCCGGATGATGTGGAAAAAGATAAGGGAAGTGATTCAAAGAATCCTAATTCAATTCCATCAACACCAATAAACCCAGTAGGTAAAGTAGATATAACAAATGGAGAACAAACATTAAATGAAAAAACACCAATAAAGGATGTTAACATTACTACAGAAAATCCAGATGCAAAAGTTGTAGTAGATGGTTCAAAATTACCAGAAGGAATCACATATGATGAGACGAAGAAAGTTGTATCAGGAACACCGGAAGTAAAAGACTGGGGAAAAGATGAAGAAGAGAGAGAAATAAAGATTCCAGTAACAGTAGAAAATCCAGATGGATCAAAGGTTACAAAAGAAATAGTAATCAAAGTACAAAGAGATACAGATGGAGATGGAACACCTGATGTAACAGACACAGATGATGATGGAGATGGAATCCCGGATGATGTGGAAAAAGATAAGGGAAGTGATTCAAAGAATCCTAATTCAATTCCATCAACACCAATAAACCCAGTAGGTAAAGTAGATATAACAAATGGAGAACAAACATTAAATGAAAAAACACCAATAAAGGATGTTAACATTACTACAGAAAATCCAGATGCAAAAGTTGTAGTAGATGGTTCAAAATTACCAGAAGGAATCACATATGATGAGACGAAGAAAGTTGTATCAGGAACACCGGAAGTAAAAGACTGGGGAAAAGATGAAGAAGAGAGAGAAATAAAGATTCCAGTAACAGTAGAAAATCCAGATGGATCAAAGGTTACAAAAGAAATAGTAATCAAAGTACAAAGAGATACAGATGGAGATGGAACACCTGATGTAACAGACACAGATGATGATGGAGATGGAATCCCGGATGATGTGGAAAAAGATAAGGGAAGTGATTCAAAGAATCCTAATTCAATTCCATCAACACCAATAAACCCAGTAGGTAAAGTAGATATAACAAATGGAGAACAAACATTAAATGAAAAAACACCAATAAAGGATGTTAACATTACTACAGAAAATCCAGATGCAAAAGTTGTAGTAGATGGTTCAAAATTACCAGAAGGAATCACATATGATGAGACGAAGAAAGTTGTATCAGGAACACCGGAAGTAAAAGACTGGGGAAAAGATGAAGAAGAGAGAGAAATAAAGATTCCAGTAACAGTAGAAAATCCAGATGGATCAAAGGTTACAAAAGAAATAGTAATCAAAGTACAAAGAGATATAGATGGAGATGGAACACCTGATGTAACAGACACAGATGATGATGGAGATGGAATCCCGGATGATGTGGAAAAAGATAAGGGAAGTGATTCAAAGAATCCTAATTCAATTCCATCAACACCAATAAACCCAGTAGGTAAAGTAGATATAACAAATGGAAATCAAACAAATAATTCTAATAATGCCAATAACCATAATATAAAAGGTAAAAACCCTAAAACTGGGGATACTAGTAACATAACAATATATACAGGGTTAATGTCTATTGCAGGAACATTATTACTTCTTTTAGGCTTTAGAAAGAAAAGGGAAGAGGAAGAAGAAAACTAAAAATCAAACGCAAAAAGTAATTTAGCGTAAGGATTAATAATGTAGAAGTAGAGGGGTGTACTATATGTATGCCCTATCTATTTATTATAATGAAAATGTTATTAGAGTATAAAGGGAAAAAGATATGTACAGTAACAAACTATATTTCATTTACTTAAATCAACAATATTAAAAAATAAATTCTTAGCAATAGCAATTTATGTTGTTCCAAAATTTGGAGGTCTTTTCACGTTTTCGTGTAGAGATCCTCCTTTTTTGTTTTTGAAAAAATAAAGAACAAAAAAGGAGGATTATATAATGAATAAAAAAGATTATTACCTTTACGTATAAAGGTGAAAAGATATTAGTCCCAGAAGAGGTATACAAAGAATATTTTAGAATAACAGAACATGAAAAATATCTTTGTAAGAAGGATAGAGATAACCATGTTTTGCCTTTTTCGTGTTTGGATTATGATGGACATTTTATAGATAATATAGTAGATGAGAGTATAGATATAGAAAAAGTAGTAGAGTTTAGTGTACAAGTTGAAGAACTAAAGAAAGCCCTTAATAGACTGACTAAAGAAGAAAAAAATCTAATAATATCAATATTTTATAGAGAGGAAAGTTTAAAAATAATTTCTGAACGTGAACACATAAGTTATCAAGCGGTAGGTAAAAAGAGAGATAAAATACTTAAGAAATTGAGGCAATTATTAAGTGAGAGATAATGGGAATTAATATATATTCACCATTACAGTATAGAGACTAATTAATTATATAAATGTATTTTAGGTAGTTGTAGTATTATATATACTTAAAAAATAACGCAAATAGTTTAAATATGGTACAATAATATAATAGATTATATGTAAAAGGAGTGTGTTTTAAATAAATAAATCTAAAAAAACAAATTTAGCTATAGTATTGATGATAATGATTTTTTTGTTTTCTGGATATAAATTACTGTCAATAAAAATTAATGAAAAAAAAGAAAATAATAAATTTCAAGATTTAAGAAGCAAAATTGAATTAAGAGAATCAGAAAAAAAGGGAGAGGATAATAATGCTAGTTTATATGGAAAGTATCAAAACATATATAAAGAAAATAATGACTTTGTTGGATGGTTAAAAATACCAAACACAAAAATTGATTATCCAGTAATGAGCACCCCTAATGATCCTAATTACTATTTAAGAAGAAATTTTGAAAAAGAAAATTCTATAAGTGGTACTCCTTATATAGGAGAAGGAATTGATGTTAATAGTAAATCGTTTATTATTTATTCTCACAATATGAAAAATCATACGATGTTTGGAACTTTGGAAAAATATAAAGATATAGAATATAGAAATTCAAATAACTTGATAGAATTTGACACTTTTGGGGGACAAAGACTATACGAGATAATAGCAGCATACCATATTGATCTAGATAAACAACATTTTAAATATTATAACTATTACGGTGATTGGTCTGAAGAAAGATTTAATGACTTTGTCGAAAATATATCTAAAATATCAATATATGGAAAAGTGGAAGATGTGAGTTACACAGATCAAATAATTCAATTATCAACATGTAGTTATTTTACTGACGATGGCAGGTTTGTCATAGTAGCGAAAAGAATTAATTAATAATATAACTGGTTGTGGAAGAGGTTAAAAATTCCTTTATAAAGTAGAGGGAATTTTAGCCTCTTTATATTTTTACAATAAGTATAATTATTTTTCAAAAAATATATAAAGAAGGTACCCTTCAAAGCGTTGATCCTTGACAACTGAATAGACCAAGGTAGGACGTTATCTATTTGTGGAGAATTATGACTTACGCCATGAACTTTCTGCAGAAGAATATTTTGGCTTTATGAGTGCCAAAGATACGAGAAAGTGAGCGATAAATAAGAATACATAAAAACAGATGTGGCAATTTGTTCGATGATACAAGTAGTGATAATGATACTTCAATAGTTTAAGCCGGCTCGTCTAGAATAAGGGGCGGAGGTGAGATTCCTATGTTGTTGCCAAGCACCTACCAATGTCGTAAAATTAAATTTAAAGCATATTTCATTATTTTATATTTTCATATTAATATTTTATCTATTACATTAACCTGTTATCAAATGTTAGGTAATTATTTTATGATATTATAAAATGAAGATTTTAAATAATAAAGAGTCTACTTCTAAAAAACAATAAAGGATAAAATCTTTATGAACAGTATCTTAATTATTAAAATAATATTTGGAATTTTATTAACGGCAGGTATAGTCATACTATCAATAATTACATTTATTAAGTGGTATAAATACATTTTGCAAGAAAGCGATTGCAATAAAAATACTAAAGGTTATGTAAAAGGATATACAATTACTAGAAAGGGTCCTGAAAACTCTGGAGTTCACTTGCCAGTTGTTATCTATAATGTAGAGGGTAGAGATTATAAAGTAATAGTCCCTGAATACAAAAAGATTTCGTTTATTAACAAAACTTCTCCTATGTCAAAAAATGATATGGAATTTGAATAAATTGATCATAGTCTAATTATAAAAAGGAATTCCAATTCCTTTGTTAGTATTCAAAAAAATCTGATGGAAGAATTGTACTCTCTAAATTCAGAAGTAGATGTATTTTATGATGATAAAAATCCTAGATTAGCTTATGTAAAAAGATATTGTGATAAAAAATATTTGTTTTGGTTAGGTTTAATTAATGTTTTAGTAATACTTATAATTGATATTTTTATATTATAGTAATACTAATATTTGTAAAATATTTATAAAATTTAAAAGTGAATTAGAATATTAATTAAAACAAAGTTACAATATGCAATTTAAATTCATATTACTAATAAGTAATATGAATGGTGAAAATTGAATAAAACAGAAATATTCAAGTATATTGATGAATTGAAAATATGGCATGAAGTAACTGAACATCCTGCTGTTTTTAATATGGATAAAATTTCTAGAATAGAACTTCCTTATTCTGATTCTGATGCAAAAAATCTTTTTGTATGTGATGATAAAAAAATAAATTACTATTTAATAACTGTAAAAGAAAATAAGAGAGTAAACTTAAAAGATTTTCGTCAGAATCATAATACCCATGCACTTTCATTTGAATCTGATTCAGATTTAATGGATGTAATGGAATTAATTCCTGATGCAGTAACTACCTTAGGAGTATTAAATGACAAAAAATGTAAAGTACAGTCTTGCCTAGATGAAGAATTTATTAAAAAAACAAGTATTATTGATATACACCTTAACGATAATACTGCAAAAGTTTGGATAAAAAAATGACTTATTAGAAATTATAAAAAAATATGGAAATAATGTACAACTTTTCAGTATATAAGTATTACTGTATTTAGCATACTAATGTAAATTTAGTTTTATAATGTTTGTAATTAAAGTAATTTGTATTTCAAGGAGAAGAATATGAGTTTAGAAGAATTAAGAAATGATATTATAATAAGTCAGAAGAAAGGATTACCATTTATTATCACCGCAGTAATTATATGGTTGATGATTTCAATTGTAGCGAGCTTGAATATCAATATTATGACTAAGAATATACTTGTATTTGTATGTTCATGTCTTTTAGTTCCTACAGCATGGCTTGTTGGCAAGAAATTAAAAATAGATATTTTTTCTAAAGATAACCCTCTTACAAATTTAGGAATGTTATTTACTATGAATCAAATGTTATATATTTTGATTGTAATGTGGGTATTTAATGCTATTCCTGAAAAGATGATAATGGTGTATGCTATGGTATTTGGTGCACATATGTTACCATATTCATGGCTATATAAGTCCCATGTTTATAGAAATTTTGCTGTGATTATACCTGTAATAGCTTTGATATTGGGTAATATATTTAACGGTTTTATTGTAGCTTTGACCTTAACAGTAATTGAAATAATTTTTGTGGTGACTTTGATTAAAGAAATGAAGAGGATTAAATAAAATGGAAAGTTTATATTTGTTGGCGTTGATATTCTTTTATTGACTTTGGTAAAGTCAATAAAAGAATATAGTTTAGAAAAAGGTTTAGTTAATTTACTAGAAGTAATTGTTAGAGTAATAACAATGATAATTGGCGTAGGAATACTATTAATAATAGGTTAATCAAATTATTTTATGTATAAATTATTATAATTAAAACAAATAAAAAAATTAGATTAAAGTATGGAATTAAAATGCCTAAAAAGGGGAGATGAATCAAGAAACAATCATTATAGTATTAGATATGGTATATAATAGTATTTTAAGTAGTATACCAAATGTAAGAAATCAGTGTATCAATTTACGAATGAGTATTTAGAAAAATATAAAGATAAAAAAAGCTAGCGAAGCTTTGGTAAACAATCAAATATTAAAATGTACTACTTCAGGATTTTTAACTTGTTTTGGAGGTTTTATTACTATGCTAATTACCTTACCAGCGACATTACTAGTGCAATATATATTCAGATTAGTATTATAGCTGCAGTAGCATATATTAATGGAGATGATTTAAATAGTGACGAAACTCAAACTTTTGTATATGTATACTTGGCAAGTGTATGTATGAAAAAAGTGTTAATATAAACTGCAATAAGCTTTGAGAATAAATTTTCTACTAGTCTGATATGAAAAATACCAGATAAAGTACTTACAAAAATAAATCAAGCAGTAGGTTTTAAATTGATAACTAAATTTGGTAGCAAAGGATTAATGATCTTAGGTAAAATGGTACCGGGTGTTGGCGCAGTTTTAGGTGGAGAATTTGATTTTATCGAAACAAAAGTAATCGCTAAAAGATCTATAGAATGGTTTATTAATGAAAATTTTGATGGCGATTAAGAAGATGATATAGAAGAGATTATATTGAGTGAGGATGATTTTAAAGTTGATTAAATGATTATATAGATAATAAATATATTCTTAATAAAGGAGAATAATATGGAAAAATATTATATTGACGGAATAATAAAGATAGAAAAAATAAAAGGAAATTCAATATATCATTACACAACAAAAGAGGCATTAAAAGGTATATTGGAGAATCATGAACTTTATCTTATAGTATAAAAATGTATCATAAGTATATTTGTAAAAAAAGTGTAAAGAGCAGCAAATTTACAGATTTCATAGTATTTCCTTTGGAAGCATTATTGAGCCTACTGAAACTACAAGATTTGAATTAGATAAGGATAAACTAGAGTATAAATTAATGATCAAACAGCCAGATTTTATAAAAAAGGAAATTTATTTAAATAACAAAAATAGGACTTCCAAGGATAAACTGAAGACTATCCCTAGACATTCTATTTACTAAATATTGTATTTATATATAATAAAGATTTTATATTTGTAATAAAGATAAATTTTAAATGGAGAAGCAAAGTGAATGAGACCAAATTTTAATGATATAAAGTCCTACCAAGAGTTTGAAATAATAAAAAAATTCAAATTTAAAGCGGATATGGTTGTAGCTTGGAGAAAAGTAAAAGATACAGAGGATAGTATTTTTACCTTTAATGATATGATGGATATTTATTATGGTAAATCAAATTATGATAGATATGATAAGTCAGTATGCTAGTGGAATCAGTTTTTAAAAGATTTTTGTGCAGATCCATCTAACAAAGATGTAAAAAATAAATTAAAAGTTGCATCAAAGCTTTAGAAAATTGTTAGAGATTCAGATGAGCCAAAAGTGTATAAACATGAATTGTTTAGTATGTATGAAAAAATATTATAATATGCTATTAGACATAATATATTTATCTTATAAAACAATAAAGAGGATAAAACTATGATAAATAAATATAATTTAAATAAATAAAAATTTTAGTGGAAAAGTTTATAAATTAAAATACTAAGTTTTTATATATTTATTGGGTAGATAATCAATAGATTTATTTAATAAGTGATAGTTGCATAAATCTTGTACAAATAAATTTTAGAAATCTTATAATATATGATTTTGGAGGTTTATATGGAAGTAATTGATAATATTGAACTAGTAGTTAGGATGCTTGCAAGTGTTTTTTATGTGGAATAATTGGTTTTGAAAGGGAAAGAAAATCTAGACCTGCGGGTTTTAGAACACATGTAATGGTAGGATTGGGATCTACTTTGATTATGCTTGTAGCTATTCAATTTAGAACAGTTGTCGATGACGCTGATGTAGCAAAAATTGCTGGGCAAGCTGTGGCAGGAATTGGTTTTTTAGGCGCGGGGACAATAATTAATAAGAATGGAAATATTGATGGATTGACAACAACATCTTCTCTGTGGATATGTGCAGGAATTGGGCTTGCAAGTGGTATGGGTTATTATACTGCTGCATTTTTAACTACACTAGTAGCCATTTTGACATTAACTATATTTAAAGGGTTTACAAAGTTTTCACTAGACAAGCATAAATATATTATCAGTATTGAACTATTTACATTAGATTATAATTTATCTACTCTCAGCGGAATAATTAAAAATAATGATTATCTTATTACAGATAGAGAGGTTGATGATAATCAAAAAGGAAGATATGATGTTAAATATTTAATAAAAGCGCCACATGCACTTAATATTCCTGTTTTTAAAAATGATCTTATCTCTCTAGTGGGATAGTATCAAAAGTTAATATTGAACAAATAAATAAAATATGAAATGATTGATATTTTTTATAAATATTGCATATTAAATTTATTTTAATAGACATTGTTATATGATATAATAAATTTTAATATAAAAATAGTTTGTAAAGTTAAAAATTTAATTATAAGAAAAGATATTAACAAGTAAGGAGAAAGTTGTATGTTTAATGACGATGTAAAGAATTTAGAAAAAAAAATAAAAAAAACGAAAATAAACAACCCGTTTATGCATTAAGAAAATTATCTATAGGTTTGGCTTCCTGTATTATTGGTTGGAGCATATTTTTAGGATACACGGTAGTAGAATCATCTGCCTTAGAATCAAATCAATCAGTCTCAACAACTATACAAACGACTAAAAATTACGATGCTAAGAGTTATAATGATTCTATAAACTCAGAAGTTATAAATAAAAAAAAATACAAATGTTGAAAGAGATTTTGATATTAATTCTAATACTAACGGTAATATTAATCCTAATCCTAATGTTGATACTAATACAGACACTGATATTCAATCTGAAACTAATGCAAATATTTCTACTGATAGTAATGGCTCTAATAACAAAAATATAAATACTAATAATTTAACTAATACATCAAAAGTAGACAATAAAGAAACTAACTATTTAAATCTCAAAACTAATTTATCAACAGAGCCCATTAATAGAAAAGAAACTTCTAAAATAAATTCTAGTTTTACTACAAACAAAAAAGTAAATAAAGATAATAGAAAATCAATAGTAAGAAACACTAAAACTTTAGCAACAACTCCAACTACAAATACGTTCGTATCTAATATTACAGAATTAAGAAATGCTTTAAGCACTTTGACTAGTTCAAATATTTATTTAATGGGAGGAGATTATCTAATAGATTCAGCATTAAGAATAGATTCTGGTAAAAATTTCACTTTTAATGTTGATCCTTCGTCTCAAACTTCAGTTTTATTTAAAAGAGTTAGTACATATTTTTCTAGTTTATTTGATGTGAAAGAGGGCGCTAGTCTTATCTTCAAGAGTAGTCCAGGAAAAATGATAATAGATGGCGGTAGTACAAGTAATCCAAGTACTGGGATAATGAATGAAACAGGTCTACTATTAAATAACAGAGGAACAACAGTTATTGATGGGGCAGAATTCACCAATCAGCATATAGGTTATGGAGCTTATGTAGCGCCCATATATTCTAATGGTCCAAACTCAACTCTTCATTTGATCTCAGGCTCAATACATGATAATAAAATCACTGCTAATAGTCAATCGGTAATTTATTCTTCAAACGCGGTATTGGTAGAAAATGGTGGAACAATGATAATGGATGGCGGTGATATTTATAATAACACCATTGCATCTAATTTGCTTAATAGTGATAGTGTAGGTGTTGTGAACATTAGTGATGGCTCAAAGTTTACTATGAATGGTGGAAAAAACAAAAATGTTTTTAGATAAGGCTGTAAAATCTTTCTTGAATCACATAAAGTTAGTAGAAAAACTATAAATAAATTTTTATATTTTTAGATAATACAATATTAAAAAATAATATTATTATTAATGAAAAAAGGGCTAATCTAATTAATTAGTCCTATTTTTAAGAAAAAGTATTTAATAGATTAAAATTCATTTTTATAAAAGAGATATAATGATTTTCTAAATGATAAATTTAAAACAAAAAATATAATATAACTTTAAGAAAGGAGAAAGATTATGAAAGTTTCAAATTTTGTTCAATTACAAGAAGCTATAGATAATAATGAAAATATAATAGAGATGAGTAAGTCTATATCCGCTCCCAACATGATAAACTTAAAAAAGGGGCAGAAACTAATAGCTAAAGAAAAAAATATATTTTTGAGTTTTATTAATGGAGATGGTATAGGTTTAAGCGGTCAAAATGAAATATCGGATATATCAATTCAAACGAGTCCTAGAAACAGAGCAATTTTTATAGATTCAAGTGAAGAAGATCTTGGAGATATTAATTTAAATAATCTTACAGTGACTGGTGTAGTTCAAATTCTTACAAGAGGCAATAATAAAAAGTTGAATTTAAATATAAATAAATTGGATATAGTGTCAGCTGATGCTAGATTCTTTTGTGAAAGACCTATGAAATATGGTGTTAATGTTTACCAAGGTGCATTGACAGTATATAATTTTAATCCCCAAAAAGATAGTATAATCAATGTAAAGGCAGAAGATATATCAATAGGTAGAAAAAACGCACCGGTTATAGGGAGTGGTGTTTTTATCTCTGGGTTTAATGATGAATCTGGTTTTGTAATCATAGAAAAATTGACTACAGCTGATATATATTCAAATGGAATGATTCCTTTAGGTCAACCTAATTTAATAACAGGAGGTATATTTATAGTTTATGGTGCATATGCCAAAGAAATTGAGTCATATGGATGTATCTATACATATGGTACGAATGATAGTACTAGACGTATGGGGGAGGGTAGATAATTGGTTAGTAAAAGAAGATGTAATCAGTTATGGTTCTAGTGGAATAGGTTTTGTAAATTTTGGTACAGTGAAGAATTTTTTATCTGAAAAAAATATAATAACTTATGGAAATGGTTCTAGAGGATTTAATCAGTATGATGGAACAATAGAAGAAGCATATTTTGAAAATATTATAACAATGGGTGATGGTTCAATAGGAATGCAATTTAGCAAACCAGTTGGAAAGATTACAATTGGAAATAAAGTATCAACATCAGGGAGTGAAGGAGAAACATTAGTAAAAGGAGAAATAAAAACACTTAAAGCTGATGCTATTAGCGTCTTAAAAGGTGGGGCAATCAAGGAGTTCATAGTTAATGGTGACTTAATTACAAAAGGTAATAATGTAATTACATACCATATTAATGGCGGAACTGTAGAAAAATTTGATTTAAAAGGTAATTTAATAGCAGAAGGAGAAGGTTCAAAAAAAGAATCAATAGAGTAGTAATAAATAATAGAATAATGATAAATTGAAAATTATATAAAAACTAATGCTGTTAAGTATACTAAAAAAAGAGTTACATATGTAACTCTTTTTTTAGTATACAAATAAATATGTAACAAAAAAATTGAACATGAAGTAGAATTAGGGTTTAAAAGATACTAAATTTTATAAAAAAGTAATTGTATAAATAAAAAGATATGTTATAATTTTTATTAAATGAGAATATATGTTATTTAATAAAAACAATCATAAAATGGAGGAGAAAAATGAGTAGTTTTAAAAAAATGAGTAGTTTAATTATGGCTATTACAGTTATTTGTAATGTAAAGGTTTCTGTATTAGCTGAGAAAGTTGATAAACAAAAGGTAAACAGGATTGAAGTAGAGAGAATTGGTGGGAAAGATAGAATTGAAACTTCATTAATGATTTCAAAAAAATTAAATACTAATAAAGCAAACATAGTTAATGCATGGAATTTTGCTGATGCACTTTCTATAGCGCCTATAGCTGCAATTAAAGGAGAAGGAATTATTTTAACTGATGATAAAGACGAACTGGAAAATAGTCTAAATAAATTGAAAATAAAAAGAGTGAGAGTATTAGGAGGAGAAGAAGTGATATCTTCAAAAATTTATGACTCTATAAATAAAAAATATAATGCGCGAAGAGTGTTTGGAAAAGATAGATATGAAACCTCTCTGAATATAGTAAGAAATAGTGGATATAGCAGGGTAGGTATAGCAAACGGTGAAAAATTACATGATAGTTTGACTGCTGGTCCATTCTTAGCAAAGAAGAAATTACCTCTTTTATTAATACATAAAGAAAATAAAAAAGAAATTCCCAATGATTTAAAAGTTGAATATACTTTTGGTGGAGAAAAGTCTATAAGAGAAACATTTGGAAAAAGATTAGCTGGTGAAGACAGATTTAAGACATCTGTAAATATTGCTCAAGAATTCGGTGAAATTGATAACGTTATATTAGTGAATGGATATAAATATCCTGATGCTTTGTCAGTGGCACCCTTAGCAAAAAAAATGAATGCTCCAATAGTATTAACCAAAAATAATAAATTATCTAAGGAAGTAGAAGAAATTATAAAAAAAGTAAGTAAAGTAACAATTATAGGAGGAGAAAATTCTGTATCTGACAATATAGAAAAGAAAATTAAGCAATTTTCAAAGAAAGAAAATAATTCATATGAAGATGAGGGACTAGATGAGAAAATAGATTTAAAAGATGATACACCTTTAGAAAATGGTGATTTCTACGGCACTGCTGATTCAGGTGTATATTATTCATATTCAACAATTAGAAAATACAAAAGTGGTCCATCAGTTGTAAAAATTAATGTTAAAGATGGAAAAATTACAAGAGCTGAATCAGTTCGTTATACTGATGATGATGTAACTTCTGGATTTTCATTCGCACAGTATGCAGAAAAGAAGGATAAATTATTAAGTATGATGGCAGGCTTGGATATAAAAGGTGTAAAAAGAGCTGATTTATTAGTGAGAGCAAATAGTGGACAAAAGGAAGAGTATGATGTCATTTCTGGTGCTACGATAACTTCAAAAGGACATATGAGCGCTGTAATTGCCGCTCTTAAAAATTCAGCACAAGCTTATAAAGATAAGATATCTGGTAAAATAGTAAATCAAAAACCTGTAGTTATTTGGATGGAACCAATAAATTTATTGAAATCTCCACTCTATTTTGGTAAACCTATAAATATGAAAGATGTAGGAGTAATATTACATTATTCTAATGGAAAGCAAGAGAAAGTTTTATATCCAAGTTTTAGTGAATTTGGTATATCTTGTAATTATAGTAATAATCAAATTTTAAATGAAAATGACCCTAATTTGGATAAAAATAACAATATTTCTATAGAATTTAGAGAGAAAACAGCAAATTCTCATATAAGTTATTCTGTGCAATTTTCAAAATACAAGCATATGAGATTTGCTACTAAAGGTCAGATTGAATATGAAAATGGGGAGATAGAAACATTTGAAATGTTCAACAATGAATTTAGATATAGATTTAAGCCAAAACATATTGTTAAAAAAATTTCAATTTTTGAAAACGATAAGCTTTTAGGTGAAGGAAAATATAATGAAGAATATAAAGAGTATATAATAACAGTCCCAAATTCACTATTAGATGAATATTGGAGATTTGAAACTTATTTTATAAAGCCAGAGCTTTAAAAATGATTTTTAAAAGTACATGCATATTCTAATTCATCATTGAAAAATTTGATATCTTAAAGTATAGTAGTAAATAAGTAATCTTATTTTATAGTTTATATTTAAATAAGATTAAAATTGTATAGAAAAGCTTTAATAAATAATATTAAGATATTTTGGAGGTAAAGATGAAAAAAAAATTAATTGCTAGTGTACTTTTAGTTTCTTTTATATTAAGCGGATGTGGGCAAAAAGCAGCACAAAAAACTAATGTTGATAAAAATAATAATACATGGCTAAAGACTTCTATAGAAAATATAAATAAGGAAAGTGACAGGCAGTCCATACAAGAAACCACTATTAAGTTTAAAGACGGTAAAATAGCTAAACAAAAATATGAATATACTATTAGTAAAGATAAAAATCTTGTAAAGATTAAATCTGCTGATCCTAATGATGATAAAAATAAATTAGAAATATTCTATAAATTAAATGATGAAAAAATAGATGTATATGTTGTTAAGCCAGGTCAAGAAAAAGCAGAGCTAGAAAATAATGCTCCATTAAATAAAGAATTGATAGATGGTGTCATTAATAGTACAATGATGGATGAAAATATAGATAAATATGAAATTAAAGGGGAAGAAAAGAAAGATGGAAAAGATGTAATAAAGGTTGTTTATCATAGATCTAATGATAATTCTTTATCTGAAGAACTTAAAAAAGCAGGTGTGCTGAAAGATGATTTAATTAACAAGCATCAGGATTTAAAAGAAGCAATAGAAAATGATAAGAAGAAAAATATTGATTTATATTACTATTTCGATAAGAAGTCTAAAGAATTATTGTACTCTGAGTTTGATAGCACAAGCTTTACTATAATAAATCATTATTCAAATGGTGAGAATTCAAACCCACCTATAAAATCGACTACAAAGACATTAATTAAAACCAAAAATATAGAAAAAATTGTTTTACCAACTGTAATAAAGTCGAATGAAAATACTGGTGAAGCAAAGTCTCAGGGGTCATCGACTGATAATAGTGTAAATAAAGTAAATGGTGAAGAAAATAATATCCAAAAATAACTAGTTAAGAATTTTAAAATAATAAAAAATAGGAGTTTATCTCCTATTTTTTATTATTTTAGACAATTATATTAAATAATTACAAGATTAATTAATTTATATTTAAGGAAATTTGTATATTATTCTAACAATGCAAAAAATTTAAGAAAATAAATTTAGTAAGTTTAATAGTAAAGGGGAGATTTTTTGAAAAAATACTATTTGTATATAAGTACTTATATGGGTATAATGGGTATTGGTTTATTTGTATTAAAAATATTTTTTAATGTATTATATACTGATTCAGAATTAATATATAATTTTCTACCAGTTTTGATAATACTAGCATCAATATCATTAATTTTTTACTTTATAAATAAAGAAGATTTAAAAATAAAATGGAGAGAAAATAGACAGTATTTTCTTTTTCATGTATGTTTTCTGCCTGTTCTATTTATAGCAACAGTATTATTTATAGAAGATTATTCTTTAAGCTATAAACATTTAATGTTGCCAATATTGACATTATTAATAGGAATAGGAGAAGAGGTAAGCTATAGAAAAATTCTTTTTTCTAAGTTACTGAGACAAACTAGTATAAAAAAAGCTATAATTTATTCATCTCTTGCATTTTCTATTCTTCATACTATGAATCTATTTGGAGGTGTGAGTATAGACCAAATGGCTTTTCAACTATTTAGCACATTTGTATTTGGAATATTTTTTGCAGTTATGTATTTATATACTCATAATATTATATTATTGATTTTGCATCATAGTTTATGGGACTATATATTTTTGAGTAGACTTTTAGAAAATCATAATTTACTGAATATCGCGATGTGGGTTATACCTATCATACAAATAATAATAATGCTATATTTATATAAAGATTATAAGAATAAAATGAAAAAAGATATATTTATATAAGTATATCTTTTTTTATTGAATTATAAATAATGCGATAGCTTGTTTAACATTCAATAATAGCTATAGTAAATAATTTTTATCTATAATATAAAGCTTTTTTATAATTAAAATATAATTATTATATTGACTTTGTTAAAAAATTATTATATCATATAGGAAATTGATAAATATTATACAAATATGGAGGTTTAATATTATGAAAGCATTTGCTATGAAAAAAATTGGAGAAACAGCTTGGATTGAAAAGGAAAGACCACTATGTGGTCCTATGGATGCAATATTAAAACCAATAGCCTTAGCACCTTGCACATCAGACATTCATACAGTATTTGAGGGTGCAATTGGAGAAAGAACAGATATGATATTGGGTCATGAGGGCGTAGGTGAGATTGTAGAGGTAGGAGAATTAGTTAAAGATTTTAAAGTTGGAGATAAATGTATAGTTCCAGCTATAACACCGGATTGGAATTCTCTAGAAGCACAAGATGGATTCTCTATGCATTCAAATGGCATGTTGGCCGGATGGAAATTTTCCAATTTTAAGGACGGTGTATTTGGTGAATTTTTCCATGTAAATGATGCTGATGGAAACCTAGCACATTTGCCTGAAGGAATGGATTTAACTGCTGCAGCAATGCTTTCAGATATGGTTCCTACTGGATTTCATGGAGCAGAGCTTGCTGATATTCAGTTTGGAGATAATGTATTAGTTGTTGGAATAGGTCCGGTAGGTTTGATGGCTGTTGCAGGAGCTCAGTTAAGAGGAGCAGCTAATATATATGCAGTTGGCACTAGACCAAATTGTATAGAAATAGCCAAAGAATTTGGTGCAAATAATATAATAAGTTATAGAGATGGAAAAATAGATGAGCAAATAATGAAACTTACAAATAATAAAGGAGTAGATAAAGTAATAATAGCAGGAGGTACGGTTGATACTTTTATAGAAGCGGTAAAGGCTGTAAAACCGGGAGGAATAATAGCAAATGTAAATTACCTTGGTGAAGGTGAATATGTTAAAATACCTCGCGAAGATTGGGGAGCAGGAATGGGCCATAAACAAATCAGGGGTGGATTAATGCCAGGAGGAAGGAAGAGGATGGAAAGACTTGCAGATCTTGTAATGACTGGAAGAATACATCCAGAAAAATTAGTTACTCATACATTTGAAGGTATTGAACACCTATCTGATGCCCTAGATTTAATGCATAAAAAACCAAAGGATTTAATAAAGCCTGTAGTATTTGTGAAATAATATATAGTAGTATGACTACTGAAAAATTTAATAAAAAAACGAAGCAAATTTATTCGCTTCGTTTTTTTATTAATAACATTGTTTATGTTGTAAATATTTATCTAAGTGTATTTCAAATTTTAAAATGTATCAAAGTATTATTCACAATAAAATACGCGTTTGTCTGTCAACTGTTCTATCATTTTTTTATTGTCTATATGTTTTATATTAGTAGTATCAAACTTATTCATTATTATTGCTCTCACATTAATATTCATGTTTATACAGTATTCAAAAGTGGTCACTGCTTGATTGATTGAACCTAAATCTGAGCCTATTACTAAAATAATATCTATGTTCAGCATTTTTATAATATCAGTCTGCATTATTAATTTATATTGGGATTTATGTATAGGGCAAACTATTCCACCACATCCTTCCACTATTGTATAATCGCTTTTATTATATAAATCAAAAAAATCATTTTTGATAATATCAAGAGATATTTCTTTTTCATTTATAAAAGATGCTAAATGAGGTGAATATGCTTGTCTAAATATATAAGAGCAAAGCTCATTAGGTTTTTTATTCAAGTTAGATCTTTCTATTACATATTTACAGTCGCCTGCAATTAAATTATTATTATCATAATTTGTATCTAAATGAGCTCCACTTAGGACTGGTTTATAATATGTTACATCTATATTTGAATCCTTAAGAATACTACATATTTCTCCACTAATATATGTTTTACCAATATCTGTGTTGGCTCCACTTATAAAAATTGCTTTTTTATCGGAATTTGTATCTTCTAACAATACTTGTGAGATATTAGAAATGTGATCTTCTAAAATACCATTGTCATTAGTTTTTTTTATTGAAAAACCCATACTTTCTATCGTTTTAATATCATCAGTAGGATTAATTCCAGAGGTAGTAAGCATATCACCAGAAATCATAGAGTCTACACCTGAATTTATTGCCTTTAAACCATTATCATCAAGTAATATCCTCCCACCTGCCAGTCTTATATTTTTATGTGGCAAGATAAATCTAAAAATAGAAATAGATCTAATAATTTCGTCATAGTTTAAAATTTTATTATTTTCTAAGGGTGTATTTGATATAGGATTTAATATATTTATCGGTACAGAATCGACATTTAATTTTCTTAAGTCTAATGCCATTTCAATTCTGTGGTCTAAGTTTTCGCCTAAACCAAATATTCCACCACTACATATTTTAAGACCAGCCTTTTGTGCTGCTTTTATAGTTTTTACTTTGTCATCATAAGTATGAGTGGTGCATATATTTGAGAAAAATGACTTAGAAGTTTCTAAGTTATTGTGGTATCTACTAACACCAGCTTTTTTTAGTCTTAGTAATTGCTCATATGTCAAAAGACCATTTGAAGAACAAAGATTAATAGGACATTTTAAAGATATTTCTTCAAATGTATTACATAATTTTATTAACTCCTTATCTTTTAGGCTTCTGCCAGAGGTAACTATAGAAAATCTATTTATTTTATTGTTATAATTTTTTATTGCAGAATTTACTATTTCACTTTTTTCTAAAATATCATATTTATCAACAGTTACGTTGTGATGTGATGACTGAGCACAAAAAGAACAATTTTCGCTACAGTTACCGCTTTTACCATTTATAATTGTACATAAATCAAACTCTCCATCAGATAAAGCATCTCTAATTTGACAAGCTAACTCACATAGAATATTTAAATCACAGTATTTGAGTATTTCAATATCATCCAAATCAACTTCATAACCATTTATAACCATATCTTTTAGTTTCTTTGCCTTTAAGTTATATAGATTATCTTCCATCAGCGTATACCGCCCTTCTAATTTTTGGAGCTAGTATTGCTGCCAAAATAGTAGCAATTAAATCTCCAGGCATATCTATAGGAAAGGCGCCTAAAAAAATAACAAGCCATGGTGTTTTTACACCCATAAATAAATTTAATGCGGTATATTTATAAATAAAACCAATAACATATATTATCAAAAATCCAACAATTCCAGCCATAAAAAAATTAGAGAATTTTTTATTACGATTGTTTAACAGGTAAGATACTATATAAGAGCTAACTGCAAAACCAATTAGATATCCAAAGCTAGGTTTTAATATATAAGTAATACCACCGCCTGCTGCAAATACAGGAAAACCAGCTAGACCTAAAGCTAAATATATACACACAGACAACAGCGCCTTTTTAGGACTTAGAACCATTGCAGATAAAATAATAAATAAATATTGTAGTGTAAAGTAATCTGAATTAGGTAGAGGTATCTGTATAAAAGCTCCAACTACATATAATGCAGAAAATATTGAACATAAAACCATCGATTTTACATCCAAATTGATATTAGTAAGTGTTTTTTCCATGAAAATAATCTCCTTTTTAAATTTATAGAAATAATAATAGCATATAAGAACTATATTGTAAACATAAATTTATTTAGGTTTACAATATAGCTATATATAAAGAATAATCAAATTCAAATTTAATTTAAAATAAATTAATGGTTATAAATAAGTGATGATATAATATATTTATATATTAATTTAGGGAAATAATTCAAATATTTGCATTGTATATAAATTTTATTTAGAATGGAGGATATGTGATTTGAAAGAGACAAAAGTAGCTTTTGTTTGTGTACATAATTCTTGCAGAAGTCAAATTGCTGAGGCTTTGGCTAAAAAATATGGATTAGACATACTAGAAGTGTATTCAGCAGGAACAGAAGTAAAAAGCAAAATAAATCAGGATGGAGTAAGACTAATAAAAAAAATATATGGAATTGATATGGAAAAAAATCAAAAAACTAAGTTAATAAGTGACATACCACCTGTGGACTACTTAATAACTATGGGGTGTAATGTATCTTGTCCAATAATGTCTTATAAATTTCAAAAAGAGGATTGGGGGCTGGAAGATCCTACCGGAAAAAGTGATGAAGAGTTCATTAAAACAATTACTTTAATAGAGGATAAGGTCTTGAATCTAATAGAAAGAGTCAAAAGAAAGTCTTTTTAGGATATTTTTATATTAAATCATTAATAGAGGGAGAGAATTTATGTCAATAGATAAAGTAAAAGAATTTTTTAAATCCTATTCTATGGAAAACAAGATTCTAGAATTTGATGTCTCAAGTGCAACGGTAGAATTAGCTGCTCAAGCTGTGGGATGTGAAGAAAAGAGAATTGCAAAGACAATGTCATTTTTAGTAGAAAAAAACCTATTTTAGTGGTAGTTGCTGGGGATGCAAAAATTGCTAATTCCAAATTTAAAGCTAAATTTAATACAAAGGCAAAAATGATACCAGCAGATTCGGTAGAAAAATTAATAGGTCATGTAATTGGTGCAGTTTGTCCATTTGCAATAAATGATGAAGTGGACGTATATTTAGATAAGTCATTAAAGAGATTTGATACGGTATTTCCAGACGCAGGGTCTAGTAATAGTGCCATAGAATTAAGTATTGGAGAATTAGAAAAATATTCAAACTTTAAAGATTGGGTGGATATATGTAAAGATTGGGAGTAAATAAATATGAAAATTTTAGTAAGTTCGTGTCTATTAGGACAGGATTGTAAATATAATGGAAAAAATAATTATAGTAAAAATGTAATGGATTATATAAAAGGTCATGAAATTATATCTGTATGTCCTGAAGTAATGGGAGGATTACCAATTCCTAGAGTGCCCGCAGAAATAGTAAATGATATAGTAATAGACAAAAATGGCAAAAATGTGAATGATCAATTTGTCTTAGGTACAGAACGGGCTTATAAATTAGCTGAAGAAAATTCAATTGATTTAGCTATACTAAAGGCAAAGAGTCCAAGCTGTGGATATAAAGAAATATATGATGGTACATTTTCAGGAAAATTAATTGAGGGTAATGGCTTGTTTGCAAAAAAGTTAATAGAAAATGGTTATAAAGTAATGAATGAGAATGATTTATAAAAAACATATTTCAATCTATAATATAAAAATTAATTAAAACTGTGACATAAGTCACAGTTTTTTTAAAATACAAATGATAATATAATCACAAATAAATATATAAGTAATCTAAATGGGTTATAAAGAGGAGATATTATGTACGATATTACGATTGAAAAAATGACAAATGCAGCTAAGAAAAAAGCTGAAGTTTTAAAATCAAGTATTTTAAAATATTTGATTTCATCCGCATTTGCTGGTGCCTTCATTGGCATTGGTATTTTATTAATTTTTACTATTGGAAGTCAGCTAGGTAAAAGCCCAGCGACTAAAACAGTTATGGGGCTTGCATTTGGTATTGCACTTAATTTGGTAATTTTCACAGGTACAGATTTATTTACAGGTAACAACATGGTTATGACTGTCGGTACTATGAATAAAGGGACTAAATTATCTGACTTAATAAAAGTTTGGTGCACATCTTATATTGGAAACCTTATAGGAGCAATTATTTTAAGTTTTATATTTGTAGGAGCTGGATTTATGGCAAAAGGTCCATTGGCAGAATTTTTCTCAAATGCAGCACAAGCAAAAGCTTCTGGAACATTTATACAGTTATTTTACAAGGGAATTTTATGTAATATGCTTGTATGTCTAGCTGTTTTGATCACCTTTAGAACAGAAAATGATGTTGCTAAATTATTTATGACAGTATTTTGTTTATTTGCCTTCATAACAAGTGGTTTTGAGCACAGTATAGCAAATATGACAGTTTATGCTGTACCCTTACTATCTGGAACTATGTCAAAAGTTACAATGGCTATGGCAATACACAATCTAGTGCCAGTTACACTAGGAAATGTAGTTGGGGGAGCAATAATTATGGGCTTAGGTTCTTATTCATTAAAAAGTAAAAATTGAATTAAAATAATAAAGGTAACTAAGATATCTTAGTTACCTTTATTATTTTAATTCAAGACTTTATATAAATATTCAATTTTATATAATAAATAAATATTAAAAGTCTTGGAATATAAAGTGATATAAAGTAAAATTATATTATGTAAATCAAAAAAATTTACTTTCCATGAATATATAACAGTATAAAAGTCAGTTTCTAAATGCGAGGAGGATGTTGATGACTGATATAAATATTATTGAAGATTATGATAAAAAAGAACAAATAAGAACTTTACTATCTGAATATATCAGTGAAATAATAAGTAGCGATGACAGCATAAAAAAAGTATTGAGGTTTCAAAATTTTGAAGAAGAATTTAATAATCTTGAAAAGAAGTATTATCCGCCAAATGGAAAAATTTTTATTGCTTACTATAAGAATGAATTAGCAGGATGTGTAGCTATTACTAAGTTAGATATGGATAAATGCGAATTGAAAAGACTTTATGTTAGGCCAAAATATAGAAGTAAAAAATTAGGATATAAATTAATATTTCACGCAATAGAAGAAGCAAAAAAATTACATTATAAATCAATATACTTAGATTCAATCAAAGGGGTTATGGATAAAGGAATTAGACTTTATGAGAGTATGGGTTTTGAATATACATACAATTATAATGGCAGCTCCATAAAGAAAATAATTCATATGAAACTAAATTTATAAAAAGAAGGGAGGAGCGTATTTGATAAATTTCGACATAGGAAATATATTAAAAATAGAAGGTATAAAATGCACAATTATTGGAAAAATTATATATAAAAATACAAAAGACAGTAATAAATGGACAGATTATAGATTGCAAACTAAAGAAGGTGAGCAATGGTTAAGTGTTGATGATATTTGTAAAGAATATAGTATATCGAGACCTTCTTATCTTCAAAATGGACAGATTCGTAATGAATGGAAGAAAGTAGATGAAGGAAATCAAGTTGTAGTATATGCCGATGGAGATGTAGATGTTGATTCTGGAGAATATTCAGAGTTTGTAGAATATGAAGATGAAGAGGGTAAGAAAACTTTTTCTCTTGAAATATGGGAAGATGGCACTGAGATATCAGAAGGACATTACGTAGAAGAAAAAGATATTATTTTACTAAAAGAACAATCACATAAAGGTATATTAGAAAAGATACCTTGGGGATTAATTTTAGCAGCAATTATATTTTTGGGTGCTCCTATATTTGATTTATTGGGACCTAAAATAGATGATGTATTTGGTCTAACACCAACAATTGAAGAACATTTGAAAAATGGACCAAATTATGAATATGTAACTTCACTCACTGGCGAAAACAAAGAGAAAGCAAATATTTATAAAGAAACAGATACAAATGGTGCAGGAACAGATAGCGAGATAAAAAAAGTAACTACTGATTTAATTGATGCTATAAATGGTAAAACTGAATCTGTAACAGATAATGGTCTTAGTGGAGCAAATTCGAGTACAAGTATACTTACAAAAAAAGAATATTGTATAGTATACCATCCAGAAGATAAACCATCTGAGACATATATACAGGTTTCTAACAGAGAATATGCCTATGGAACAAAGGCTAAACCATATCACTCAAATTATAATACTTTTTTATGGTATACAGGTAACTATCATAAATATGCTTATCCAACGGATTCTAAAAAATTCAAATCAGAATCTCCATATAGGACTTATAAGGGACCTATAGTACAGGATATGGGTAATGGATACTTTGATACATATTCAAGTTCAGTGAGACAATCAAGTACAAGCAGTAGATCATCATCAGGTGGTGGACTAAGTAGTGGTAAATAAATTAGGAGGGTAAAATGTTTGGAACAATGTTAGAATTAGTAGTTTATGTTTTGGTAGGAATAGTAGTAATGTTAGCTGGATATTTCCTTATAGATTTTATAGTGCCTTGTGATTTTCCAAAAGAATTGAAAGATGGAAATAAGGCTGTAGGTTGGGTTTCAGCAGGAATATATATAGGTCTTGGAACTATAATACATTTTGCTATAAAGACACTTACAATTGCCAATAAAGCTCCAGAGCTAATAAATGGAGTATTAGATACAGTAGTATATTCAGTAGCTGGAATAGTATTTTTTATTGCAGCGTATTTTTTAATAGATATCGTAAATAAAAAATATAATTTCAATGTAGAATTAGAGGCTAGAAATGAGGCAATAGGAATTACTGTTTTTGGTATTTTTATAGGGATTGCCTTGATAGTTGGTGGAGTAATAGCCTAGTTAGGAAGTAAAAAAATGTCAAAGAAATACAAAATTTTAATGCTTACAACACTTGTTATATCTGGTTGTTCGGTATGTTATGAACTGATAATAAGTGCAGTTAGCTCATATTTATTAGGAAATAGTACTTTACAATATTCTATAACTATTGGTTTATATATGTGTGCTTTAGGCCTGGGATCATATATATCTAGATTTTTCACAAAAAACTTATTCAATAGTTTGGTTAAAATAGAGCTTTTGATTGGTTTAGTAGGTGGATTTAGTGCTTTATGCCTATTTTTGGCTAATTTATATATAGTGTCATATGATATTGTAATGTACTTATTAATTATATCGATTGGTACATTAGCAGGTGCTGAAATACCAATTATTGCAAGGATTATTGAAAATGATGAAAATAATTTGAAACTTACCTTATCATCACTATTTAGTTTTGATTATATAGGAGGACTGTTAGGGTCAATAGCTTTTCCATTATTGCTTTTACCAAAATTAGGGTATTTTGCAACTGCATTTTTATGTGGTTTTTTGAATATAAGTGCAGCAATAATAATAATATACAAGTATTGGAATAAGATAGACAATGTTAAATTTTATAAAGTTTTGGCATCTACATTAGCTATATCTATGGCTATAGGTATGGTATTTGCTGAAAATATATCTAAAGTTATTGAAGGTGGTCTATACAGAGATAAAATAATATTAATTGAGCAGACTAAATATCAAAAAATTGTCATGACGAAGCATAAGGATGACATTAGATTATATATAGATGGCAATTGCCAGTTTTCTACAGATGATGAATATAGATATCATGAGGCACTCGTTCATGTACCAATGTCAAAAGTAAAAAATAAAAATAATATATTAATATTAGGTGGTGGAGATGGATTAGCTGTTAGAGAGGTATTAAAATATAATG
This sequence comes from Peptostreptococcus equinus, assembly GCF_027125355.1. Taxonomy (NCBI): domain Bacteria; kingdom Bacillati; phylum Bacillota; class Clostridia; order Peptostreptococcales; family Peptostreptococcaceae; genus Peptostreptococcus; species Peptostreptococcus equinus. The sequence goes on from NZ_CP114052.1 coordinate 546,363, forward strand.
TTAAATCTATAGATTTAGTTGATTTAGATGCTGAAATGATAAAGATTTGTAGCACTGATAAAAATATCACAGATATAAATAAAAATAGTCTAAAAAGTAAAAAATTAAAGATATATAGTCAAGACGCATATAAATATCTTGAAAGTAATAAAAAAAAATATGATTTGGTAATTGTTGATTTGCCTGATCCTAATTCTGAGTCATTGAATAAGCTTTATTCAAATGTTTTTTATAGACTTTGCAAAAAATCTATGAATAATGATGCAATTATGGTTGTACAATCTACTAGTCCATATTATGCAACCAAAGCATTTTGGTCTATTAATAAAACTATAGAAAGTGAAGGATTTAATGTAAAACCATATCATGTTCAAGTACCAGCATTTGGTGATTGGGGATTTAATATGGGATCAATGAATAAGATAGATAATAATTTTAAGATTGAAAAACAAACGAGATTCTTATCTAATGAAAATATAAATTCAATATTTACCTTTGCAAAAGATGAAAAAAATACAAATGTAGAAATAAACAGGTTAACAAAACCAGTTTTAATGCAATATTATAATAATGCTGTAGAGAATTGGAATCAATAAATTTATTTTGAACGGAGAATTGTATGGGAAATTATAAAATTGAAGCTTTGTGGGATTGTTCATACTGTGGCACTAATGGAATATTAGGTAGACACCAAGTTTGTCCTAATTGTGGACATGGTAGAGATCAAGATGTGAAATTCTATTTGCCAGAAATTATAGATGAGAGTGCAGCAGTAGATGAGTCAAAAACTCATATTAGTAAAGGTCCTGATTGGATGTGTAGTTATTGTGATAATTATAATAGCTCTGATGCTAATTTTTGTGTAAGTTGTGGGGCATCTAAAGAAGAAAGTGAAAAAAATTATTTCCAGATTCAAAGAGAAAGAGGTAAATAATGATAAAAGACAAAATTAAAATAGCTAATATTGAACTAAATGGAAGAATTATAATGCCTGCAATTGCTACAGCTAAGAGTACTTCAGATGGAAAAGTAACGCAAGATTTAATCGATTATTATGAATCTAGAGCAAAGAATGATAATGTTGCTATGATTATTACTGAACATGCTTATATTTCTAAAGAAGGCCAGGCTAGTCCAAATATGATGTCAATATCGGATGATTCGGATATTGAAGGTATTAGAAAAATAGCTGATATTATACATAAATATGGGAAAAAAGCTATATTTCAAATAAACCATGCTGGTAGTGAAGCCTTTTATGATATTGTGAAGGATGAAATAGTGTCTCCAAGTGGCATAAGTGTTCCAGGTTGTAAGAATGATAAAGGTTTTATAAAATCAAAAGCATTGAGCGAAGAAGACATTAAAGTGTTGATAGATAAATATGCTAAGGCTTCCTTAAGAGCAAAAAATGCAGGTTATGACGGAGTTGAAATACACTCTACGCATGGTTATCTGCTTAATGAATTTTATTCTCCTATAACTAATAAAAGAAAAGATCAATATGGAGGCTCTATAGAGAAAAGAATAAATATACACAGGCAAGTTATTAGAGCTGTAAGAAAAGCTGTAGGTGAAGATTATTTGATTTCACTTAGGCTTGGAGCTAATGACTACGTAAAGGGAGGCTCTACTATTGAAGACGCTGTATATGCATGTAAGGTTTTTGAGAAAGAAGGAGTAAATCTGATTGATATTTCTGGTGGCCTGTGCGGAATAAAAAATCCTAATGATTCAAATCCAGGTTACTTTAAAGATGCTTCAAAGGCAGTTAAAGATGTAGTATCAATACCAGTAATTCTTACTGGTGGAGTTAGTACTTTAGAGCAAGCAGAAGATTTGCTACAAGATGAACAAGCAGATTTAATAGGTATAGGTAGGTCTTTATGGAAAGATCCAAATTGGGAACTATAAAAATTAATATATGTGAAAGGGACTCCAAATTTTTGGAGTCCCTTTCTATTAAATTTATGAAAATTTATTGGGTTATCTACCGTAATATGCATCTAAATACATATTTTTTATCTCTTCAAATAAAGGATATCTTGGGTTTGCGCCTGTACACTGATCATCAAATGCCTGAATTGTCATTGCATCTAGATTATCTAAAAATGCTTTTTCATCTATACCAGCTTCTTTTATAGTAGCTGGTACACCAGTTTTTATTCTAAGTTCTTCTATGGCTTTTATTAGATTATCAACTGTTTCTCTATTGTCCTTTCCTGATTTTATACCACAGAATTTAGCAAATTCAGCGTATCTTTCGACACAATCAGGATATTTGTATTGAGAAAAAGTACCCATTTTTACTGGTGCCTCGGCACAGTTATATTTTATCACATGTGTAATTAGCATAGCATTTGCTATACCGTGTTGTACATGATGGAATGCTCCTAATTTATGAGCCATTGAGTGGCATACTCCCAAGAATGCATTTGCAAATGCCATACCTGCCATGGTTGAAGCTATTGCCATTTTTTCTCTAGCTTTAGCATCTGTTTTACCATTTTTGTATGCCTGAGGGAGATATTCAAATATAGTTTTTCCTGCTTGAAGTGCCAAGCCATCTGCTGGTTCAGTTCTCATAATTGAGGCATATGCTTCAAGTGCATGTGTAAGTGCATCAATACCAGAAGATGCTGTCAATCTTGGTGGCATATCCATCATCATATCAGCATCTACTATTGCCATATTAGGAAGTAGTTCATAATCTGCTAAAGGATATTTAATTCCTTCTTCTTGGTCAGTTATTACGGCAAATGGAGTAACTTCAGAGCCAGTACCAGCAGAAGTAGCTATAGCACAGAAATAAGATTTTTCGCCCATCTTAGGGAAAGTGTATACTCTTTTTCTTATATCCATAAATGTCATGGCCATGTCTTTAAAGTCTGCTTCTGGATGTTCATACATTACCCACATAATTTTACCAGCATCCATTGCAGAACCACCACCAACAGCAATAATTAAATCTGGTTCGAAAGATTTCATTGCTTCAGCACCTTTATGTGCGCAGGCTAGGGTAGGATCTGGCTCAACTTCAAAAAATGTAGTATGTACGATGCCCATTTCGTCTAATTGATTAGTGATATTTTTTGTATATCCATTTTTATATAGGAAAGAGTCAGTTACTATAAAGGCTTTTTTCTTGTTCATTACGTCTTTAAATTCTTTCATAGCTACTGGTAGGCAGCCTTTCTTGAAGTAAACTTTTTCTGGAGCTCTAAACCAAAGCATGTTTTCTCTCCTTTCAGCTACAGTTTTAATATTTATTAGGTGTTTTACCCCTACGTTTTCAGATACAGAATTTCCTCCCCAAGATCCACAACCTAGAGTAAATGAAGGAGCAAGTTTGAAATTGTATAAATCACCGATACCACCTTGAGATGATGGAGTATTTACTACTATTCTGCAAGTTTTCATCGTATCTATAAATTTTTGTAGCTTATACTTGCAATTTAATGTATCTATATAAAGTGAAGAAGTATGACCGAGACCGCCTTGCTCAACTAAATGTTCAGCTTTATATACAGCTTCTTCAAAAGTTTTGTATTTATACATTGCTAATATAGGAGATAATTTCTCGTGGGCAAATGGTTCAGAAAAATTTGTTTCTTCTACTTGTGCTATTACTATTCTAGAATATTCCGGTATTTCTACACCTGCTAATTTACCTAATCTGTGAGGGCTTTGGCCAACTATTTTATTATTTAGCCCACCTTTTTCATTAAGTATTATTTTTCTGAATTTATCCAATTCATCATTTTTTAGAACATAAGCACCTCTATAAGTAAATTCGTCTAATATTTCTTTATAATCTTTTTCTGGTACTATAACTGATTGTTCAGAAGCACAAATCATACCATTGTCAAAAGACTTTGAAAGTATGATTGAACTCACTGCTGTTTTATAATCTGCACTTTCATCAATAATAGCGGGTACATTACCAGCACCAACGCCCACGGCTGGTTTACCAGAAGAATAAGCAGATTTTACCATGCCAGGTCCACCTGTGGCTAATATTAGGTCAGCTTCTTTCATCAATTCAGCAGTTAACTCTATAGATGGTTGATCGACCCAAGCTATTATATCTTTTGGTGCACCTGCCTTCACTGCAGCATCTAATACGATCTTAGAGGCTGCTATAGTAGAATTTTTAGCTGTTGGGTGAGGAGATATTATTATTTCGTTTCTAGTTTTTAATGAAATTAAAGTTTTAAATATAGCTGTAGAAGTAGGGTTAGTGGTAGGAATTACAGCAGCTATTACACCAACTGGTTCTGCAATTTTTGTAATACCAAAAACATCATCTTTTTCAATCACACCACATGTTTGAGTATTTTTATATGCATTGTATGTGTATTCAGCTGCATAATTGTTTTTTATAACTTTATCTTCAGTTACACCCATATCAGTTTCTTCATTGGCTTTTATGGCAAGCTCAACACGTTTGTGATTTGCAGCCAATGCTGCTTCTTTAAAAATTTTGTCAACTTGTTCTTGTGTAAATGATGCAAATTGCTTTTGAGCTTCTCTAACCTTTTCAAGCCTTCGTTCAAATGTTTTTAAATCATTTACAATAAATTCTTCCTCATCAATTAAGTTTTTCTTTTCTTCTGTCATTTTTATAACCTCCTATTAAATAAAAAATCGTTCGTTTATTAATTAACATAATTATATTACTAGAGTGTGCAAAAGTCAACAATAAAAATGTGTATTCAATTGTATGACTATATATAAATAATAATATATGAGCATACAAATAATTAATCTTAGTCAATATTGAGTACGTATTTATATAATTAAAAAAACTGTATTGTTTTGGATAAAATTTTGTGGAAAATAATGTTTAAAAATAAACATAAATAGTTATTAAAATAACGTTTTAACAAAACTAATTCTATTATCAAGATATTTATTTTTTAAAATTAATTTATTTTTTATATTTGTTCAAGACTGTAAACATTAAATATAAGTAATAAAATTTAAAAACAAGTAAATTATAATAAAAAAATGATATAATTGATATATAAATAATAGATAGGAGGTAACTATGAAATCTAAAAATAAAATTTTCATAAAATCTATAGGTGCTGGTATATCTATGTCTATACCTCTTATAATAGGTATATTGTCCAAAGATCCTAATATATGTACATTTGGAGCATTAGGTTCTTTTTCTTTTTTGATTTTTAGAGACAGATCCATTATATGGAATATAAAAGCTATAGTTTTACATGCTATAGCCTTGCTATTTTCATTCTTTTTTGGTCTTATTACAGGTATGCACTCATGGATATTACCATTTGTCATCAGCATTATTTCTTTTATTGCTTTCTTCTTCACAAGGATATATAGAATTCCAAAACCAGATTATTTCTTTGTAATCATGGTTTTCGCTTCAGGATTTAATATTAGAGTAAATAATATTATTCAAGCCTTTGATAATTCAATATATTTACTCTATGGAATATGTGGAGCTTTAATAGCGTGTATTTTAACTTCATTGATAATGGGGCTCCCAAAAAGTTTGAAAAAAGATGACTACGAAAGTTTTACATTTCTAGATAAATATTATGTAACCATTCATAAATCACCAGATATGTTTTTAAAAGCATGTCATTTTTCAAGTGTGATTTTTATTACAGCTTACATATCATATTTATTTAGAGACAATAGTGGATATTGGGTTTTGGTTTCTTCAGCAGCTATACTAGCAGGTGAACATTTAAATGCCATTAGAAAAAGGACTATAGGGAGAGTTTTAGGTACTTTATTTGGACTTATTTTTGGATATTTTTTAATAAAAATAGATATGAACAAAGAAGTAACAATAATATTCATTATTATGTTTGCAGTATTAATTGAGTATTTTGTTAGTTTGAACTACACATTAGCCAACTTTTTTATAAATCCTCAGGTCTTACTACTTATGTCTTTACATGAGCAAAGCTACAAATATTCTATATTATCTGTAAGATTTGCGGGTGTTGTTATAGGAAGTATCATTGCTATGCTGCTAATATTTTTAATGACTCATTCAATTAGACTGATGGATCACTATACAATACCCAAATATTATCAAGATTAAGTTAGTAAATAGACTTTTAGGATATAATATTAATATATGATTTAGAAAAAAATTCATTATAAATAGATGTTTTGATATAGGAGGTTATTATGAAATTTAGAAATGTAGTATTAGTTGTAGATAATGTAGAGCAATCAAGTAAATTTTATAAAGAAGTATTTAATTTACATACTGTAGCAGATTTTGATACGAAAATTATACTTAGTGATGGCATTGTTTTGCAAGACAAAAGGTCATTTGAAAATGAGATAGGTGGAGGTATTAACAATGGACAGTTTAATTTTTGCTTGTACTTTGAAGAAAATAATATGATTGATTTTTTAGATAAATTATCTGAATATGCTGAAAGCCCAATTGTAAAAGAAAATATACAGGAAGATTATACTTCAAGAAAAATTTTTAGAATATTGGATCCAGATGGACATATGATTGAAGTAGGGGAAAGTTTTGATTATACTGTGAGGAGACTAAAAGAAGAAGGTTTTTCATTAGACGAAATAGCTACTAAAACTAAGATGTCAAAAGATATGTTAATTGATGTATATGGCTTAGAAGAGAAGGTCGAAGTTACTGATAGAATACAAAATGGAGTTAGTAAAAGAGAAAAAAATAATATATTAGAGATTGAAGATAATGTACAAATTGACTTAAGCAACATCAAAAATGATGAAGAAATATATTCTATTGATAATTATGTGCATAAAGAAAATAATGTATGCAAAAATGAACCTCTAGAAGAAAATATAAAAAAAGTAGATGAGAAGACTTTTAGAATAGATTAAATATAAGATTGGTAAAATTCTATATAGCCTAAAAATTTATATATGTATATAAGGCATTACTATAAATAGAATTTGCATTTATAATAATCTATAATTTGACTATTATAAAAAATAGTAGAAAAAATACCTCTTATTTGGGTATAATATATTCTAGATATTATACTTAGGAGGAAATTTATGAAACTTATTTCGTGGAATATAGATTCTTTAAATGCAGCGCTTACTAGTGATTCAGCACGTGCTTTATTATCAAGAGAGGTTTTAAAAAATCTTGCATTAATGGATGCAGATGTAATAGGACTTCAAGAAACAAAATTATCAGCAAAAGGTCCTACTAAAAAACATATAGAGATTTTAGGTGAAATTTTTCCTGGTTACAATTTTGTGTGGAGAAGTTCTCAAGAACCAGCAAGAAAAAGCTATGCCGGAACAATGTTTTTATACAAAAAAAAATTCAACCCCGAAGTTAGCTTTCCTACAATAGGAGCTCCATCCACAATGGATGACGAAGGAAGAATAATTACTTTAGAATTTGATGATTGTTTTGTAACACAAGTTTATACACCAAATGCAGGAGATGGACTAAGAAGACTAGAAGAAAGACAAGTATGGGATCAAAAATATGCAGATTATTTATGCCAATTGTCTGAAAAAAAACCAGTACTTGCATGTGGGGATTACAATGTTGCCCATAGAGAAATAGACCTCGCAAATCCAGCTAGTAACCACTTTTCTGCAGGATTTACGGATGAAGAGCGTGAGGGATTTACAAATTTCTTGGGAAGAGGATTTATTGATTCTTTCCGTCATTTGCATGGAGATAAAGAAGGGGTTTATTCTTGGTGGGCACAAAGAGTAAAAACAAGTAAGATAAATAATTCAGGATGGAGGATTGACTACTGGGTTGTAAGTAGCGATGTTGCTGATAAAGTTAGGGTATCTGATATGATTGATTCTGGTACAAGACAAGATCATACACCAATATTATTAGAAATAGATTTATAAAATTTATTAGTATTTTAATAATATAAAAAGAGCTTTTATTTGATTTTATAGTCAATTTAAAGCTCTTTTTTGTTTTATTTAATTATTGTAGATAAAATCTATATATTTATAGTCGAATTCCTTTTGTATGTAATATAGGCATATAAGCAAGTTATTAATTCCGTAATTATAAAAGAATACCATACGCCATTCATTTGGAATAATCTAGTTAAAATCCACATCATTGGTAGTAATAATACTAACTGTCTTAATAAATTTATAATCAAGCTATATTTTATATTTGCAGTTGACTGCATATAAGATGCTATCATCGTTGAAATACCATTAAAAATATAGCTGGTAGCCATTATTCTGAGAGCAGGAACTCCAAAACTAATCATTTGATCTGAGGCCATAAATATTTTTAAAATATGAACAGGAAAAACTATAAGTAAAATAGATCCAAATCCCATTAGTATACTGGCAATTATAGTTCCATATTTAAATGCTTGCATTAATCTATCTATTTTTTTTGCACCAAAGTTATAAGACATAATTGGTATGCAACCCTGAATCAAACCATTAACTGTCATAACTACTACTTGCTGTGCTTTGAAATATGCTCCAAAAAATGCTACAGCAGTTGTGGAATATACTATTAGGAACATATTGGCAAAACTTACCATAAATGCTCCAAGTGCATTCATAATAAAAGATGGTAAACCTAGCGTTATAATATCTCTAAAATATGAATAGCATAAAGAAAAATTATTTTTTTTGATCTTTACTTTTTGCTTTGTAAATATTAATACATAAAATGCTAAAATCATCGATAATGTGTATCCTAATACAGTTGAAAGAGCGGCACCTTTTATACCCATTTTAGGGAATGGTCCAAATCCAAAAATTAATATTGGATCGAATACTAGGTTAAAGACAACCCCTGCTATTTGAAACCACATAGGGGCTATCATATTACCTGTACCTTGTATTATTTTTTGTACAGCTATATGAAGTATATTCGGTATTTGCATAAAAGCACATATATACATGTAGTCAGTAAAAAGTTCAAGTAATCTTGGATTAGACGAGAAAGCATAAAAATATGGTTTTATTGAAAGTAAGCATAATATATTTAATAAAATACCAACGAAAGTTGCAAGTATAAGTCCATGATTAACTATTGAATTTGCTTTATCAAAATCTTTTTGCCCCAGAAATCTAGAAATTAAAACATTTATTCCCACTCCAATACCGATTGAAAAGGCAAGCATTAGAGTAGTAAGAGGAAAGGACAAAGAAACTGCAGTAAGTGCATCTTCGCTGATCCATGATACAAATAGACAGTCTATAAAATTATATGAATACTGCATAAACATTGAGCAAAGAGGTGGTAGTGACATAGAAATGATTAGTGGAAGAATTTTTTTATCTTCCATCTTATTGTAAGCTAAGGAATTGCTATTTGTATTATTCATTACATTATCTCCCTTCAGTATATGTTTTGTAATAATATTATGTTTATATTTAAACAAATAAAATAAAAAATTTCAATGTATTTCTAATAAATTTTTATTATCAAATTGAATGATATTAAATATTATGGTAGAATGAATATAGCTATCTGGCTAATTTAGGGGGAAATAATATATGAATAACTATATATACGCATTTTTATTAACGCTATTTGCAGGACTTGCAACTGGCATAGGTTCACTAATTGTATTTTTCACAAAAAAAAGCAACACAAAGTTTTTAGCAATAAGTTTGGGCTTTTCTGCTGGGGTAATGATTTATGTATCTATGGTGGAAATATTAAACGAGTCACAACAGATTTTGGTAGGAGCCTTAGGAGATAAGCTGGGTTCTTGGATTAGTGTTGTATCTTTTTTTCTAGGTATGCTTGTAATTGCTGTAATTGACAGGTTAATACCGGAAGGTGAAAATCCTCATGAACTTCATTCAATTGAAGAAATGTCTGAAGAACATATGGATGAACATCATATGGATCAAATAATAATGCGACAAGAGGCTCAGAAAAATCATAAACTTTTGAGAATGGGTATTTTAACTGCATTAGCTATAGGTATTCATAATTTTCCAGAGGGTATAGCGACTTTTGTAAGTTCTTTACAGGATCCAAAACTAGGTATAATGATTGCTTTTGCAATAGCTATACATAATATACCTGAAGGTATAGCTGTATCAGTACCTATATATTACTCAACAGGTAGTAGGAAAAAAGCTTTTAAATACTCATTTTTATCAGGTCTATCAGAACCAGTGGGTGCTATTATTGGTTTTTTAATTTTGACTCCTATAATGAGTGATACATTGATGGGTGTTATTTTTTCTATGGTAGCAGGTATAATGGTATTTATTTCTTTTGATGAATTATTACCTTCTGCAAGAGAGTACGGTGAACACCATTTATCAATTTATGGATTGGTAGTTGGAATGATGGTAATGGCAGTAAGTTTGCTTTTATTTAAATAACTATAAAATATGGTTTTAAGGTGATTGGTCAAATTATTTGTCCAATCATTATTTGTTTATTTAAAAACATATAAATAATGAATTTTTGTGGTAAAATAGTATAGTTAGATTATTTTAGGAGGTCGTATTAACAATGGAAACTATAAAAATCAATGATGAATACGAAATATTTTTTGATGATAATTTAATAGATAAAATAAAAGATTTTGTTGATAATCACCACAAATCAAGCAGAATATTAATCATAAAAGATAAAAATATTGATAGAATATATAAAGACATTACTTTTACTGATGAAAAACAAGTATTTGATTTTGTTGTAGAAGTTGGAGAAAAATCAAAATCCATATCTACTTATGATAAGATAATCAGTTTTATGTCTGAAAACAAATTTGATAGAAGTGATCTTATAATAGTTTTTGGTGGTGGAGTAGTTGGCGATTTAGGTGGCTTTGTAGCTTCTACTTATATGAGATCTATTGATTATATACAAATACCAACATCATTATTGTCCATGGTAGATTCTTCGGTAGGATCAAAAACTGCTATTAATACAGAAAGTGGAAAAAATTTGATAGGAACTTTTTATAATCCTAAAAAAGTATATATAAATTTTGATTTTTTAAGTACACTTCCAAATAAAGAATTAAAAAATGGGCTAGCTGAAATAATAAAATATGCATTTATATATGATAGAAATTTATATAAGTTATTAAATGATAAAGAAGCTTTTGATGTAGAAAATCTTAAGGTTTTAATACATAGATGCGTAGAGATTAAAAAGATAATAGTAAATCAAGACATGAAAGAAAATGGGATAAGAAAGATACTAAATTTTGGACATACGGTTGGTCATGCTATAGAAAAGATTACTAATTATGAAATTTCTCATGGTTATGCTGTAGCTATGGGTATGATTTGTATTTGCAAGATTTTCATCAATGACAATGAGCAAGCAGTAAATGTATATGATTCCTTATTATCCCTACTTGATAAATATTCTTTACCTACTTCAATGGACTTTGATCTAGAAGAGATGCATGAATATATATTTAAGGATAAAAAATCCTATGGAGAATTTATAGATATTATTAAATTGGATGATATTGGTAAGGCTAAAATTGTAAAAATAAACAAAAAAGAGTTTATATACATGATGAATATGTAAGGGGAATAAAATTGGAATTTGGGCTTTTAGGAAAATCAATATCATATAGCTTTTCGCCTATTTTGCACGAAATATTAGGTTCTAAGCCATATGAGTTAATTGAATTAGAAGAAGATAAAATAGAAGATTTTTTTAAGAAAAAAGACTTTAAAGGTATTAATGTCACTATACCATACAAAAAAATTGCGATGGAATATTGTGATTTTGTTGATCCAGCCGCCGCTAGAATAGGAAATGTAAATACAATACTAAATAAAAGTGGAAAATTATATGGATACAATACTGATTATTATGGATTTACATATACAATAAATAAACTAGGTATTGATGTAAGAAATACAAAACCTTTAATAGTAGGTGGTGGAGCTACTTATAATACTGTAAGAGTAGCACTTGAGGATTTAGGTGTTAGCAATATATTAAATGTTTCTAGAAAAGGAATAAATAAGTTAGATGACTTTGATTATTATAAGGAAGCTGATTTTCTCATAAATTGTACTCCTATAGGAAATAATTTACATTTAGATATTGAGTTTCCTATAGATATAAGGAAATTAAATAAAATAAAGTATTTGGTTGATTTAAATTATAATCCTTTGGAAATTAAGTTAGTATGTCAAGCAAAAAAACTGGGAGCAAAAGCTTCAACAGGTCTATTGATGTTAGTAGCACAAGCTGTAAAATCTTCTGAAATTTTTCAAGGAAAAAGATTAGAGGAAGAAAAAATAGACGAAGTTTTAATGGAAATGAGAAAGATAATTTGTAAATAATGGAGGTGAATTTGTGCAATATATTTTTAAGAATAAAAATGATTACAACTCATGTATAGAGTTTTTAATAGATAATAATATTGCTTTTGAAAAACATATTGTTGCTGATATTTTTGTAATTATTTTATTAGAAAGTGATAAGAAAGAGTATATAGAATCTAAGCAGAATGAGTTTAAAAATAGTTTAGATATTAATATAGATTATGGATATATGACAAGCAAAGAGTATAAGGAAAAGACTACATTTAAAGTTGGAAGTATAAATATAGGAGCAGATGAACCTGTGATAATATCTGGACCTTGTTCGGTGGAAAATTATGATACAATGCTTGCCATAACTAAGGAACTAAAAAAAGCAGATGTCAATTTGATTAGAGCAGGAGCATTCAAGCCTAGAACTTCACCATATGATTTTCAAGGTATTGGAAGAGATGGAGTTGAAATGCTTCAAAAAATTTCAAAAGAGGAAGATATTCCAGTAGTGACAGAGATAATGGATGTTAGAGACCTTGATTTTATGTATGATAAAATAGATGTATTTCAAGTTGGAACAAGAAATATGTATAATTATCCTTTATTAAGGGAATTAGGTAAAATTGACAAGCCAATTTTACTGAAGAGAGGATTTAGTGCAACTATAAAAGAGTTATTGCTTAGTGCCGAATACATTATGAAAGAAGGCAATGAAAAAATAATACTTTGTGAGAGGGGTATTAGAACTTTTTCTGACATTTCAAGAAATACACTAGATATTAGTGTTATACCTATTTTAAAAGAATTGACTCATTTGCCTGTTATGGTTGATCCAAGTCATGCAGCTGGTCAGAGGTCTTTGATAAAATCTCTATCATGTGCAGCTATTGGTGCTGGTGCAGATGGTTTGGTAATAGAATCACATATTAATCCGAATCAGGCTTGGAGTGATTCAATACAGACAATTGATACAAAATATATGAAAAAAATTGTAGATTTAAGTAGAAGAATTAAAAGAGAAATTTTATTATAAAAAAGAGAGCTAAGCTCTCTTTTTTAATTGTTTAAAATAATTCTATAAAATAAATAATTACTAGATTTTAAGCTTTAAAAAGTAGATGACCTAAAATTGTAACTATTAGTAGAAGGCTTATAATTCTATGTAATATAAACCAAGCTCCAGATCGTTTCTTTTTTTGTTTTGATCCATAGATACCCAGTAAAACTTGAAGTCCCAATATACAACCAGCTATTATTCCTGTGATACTTATTCCATTAATAGTCCACATTATTGAAAAGTGTAATAAAAGACCACCAACAGCCATTAACCCCCAAATCTTATGATATTTTACAAAAATAGTTACCAAAATAGGAAAATATTTATCTACTATTTTATATTTTTTTATATATTGATAAAAATTCTTTTTTATATATTTTGTAATAAAATTCATTACAGTGGCTCCAAAACTACCTAGTGCCAAAAATCCAAAAAACTTAGCAATTGTTTCCATAATACCTCCTAAAAAACTTAATACCTATTAGAATATTATATACTATTATCAAATGATTACAATATAATAATTGAATTTATAAAATTATTTTTGTTGTAAAATATAAATCGATATGATAATATAATGAATATAGTATAAAAAACTTGATATTATGAAAAGGGTGCTGATAAATCGGCTGAGATAAGAATGTGATTCTTGACCTTCGACCTGATCTGGGTAATGCCAGCGTAGGAATTCAATAAACGCCGCATATATCCATGGATATATGTTTTTTTTATTGCAAAAATTGTATGTGGAGGGCAAATAATGAAAAGAGTACTGACAATAGCTGGTTCTGATTCTAGCGGAGGGGCTGGGATTCAAACTGATTTGAAAACATTTGCTGCACATGGTGTATATGGTATGAGTGCCATTACTGCTGTTACAGCTCAAAATACAATGGGTGTAAATTTAATAGAAAATATTTCGCCTGAAATGATTCTAGCCCAAATAGATGCTGTATTTACTGATATTGAAGTAGATGCTGTAAAAATTGGTATGTTATCAAATTCAAATATAGTAAGGTCTGTATATGAAGGTTTAAAAAAATATAAAGCAAAAAATATTGTATTAGATCCAGTAATGATTTCTACATCTGGATTTGATTTAATTGATGATTTTGCAAAAAATGAGTTGATAAATAAATTATTTTCTTTGGCGGAAATTATTACTCCTAATATAATGGAAGCACAATGTATATATAGATTATTGTTCGATAAAGAGATAGAAATATCAACTAAAGAAGATATGGCAAAGGCTGGTAAAGAAATACAAAAAACTACAGGAAAGTATGTATTGATAAAAGGTGGGCACTTAGATGAAAATCCTTGTGATGTATTAATAGATAAAGAATCAAGAGAATATTTTTTCACAAATGTAAGAATTGACACTAAGAATACTCATGGCACAGGATGCACATTGTCATCATCTATTGCATCAAATTTAGGTCTTGGATTTGATATGATTAGATCTGTAAAAAAATCAAAGGAGTTTATTACTATGGCTATAGAATATTCTCTTGATATAGGTCATGGATGTGGTCCAACTAATCCAATGGGAAAAATTTATGAAGATTTAAAATTTGAACTATAAATAGAGGTATGAATATGAATATAGAAATAATAAAAAAAGAGATATACCAGTCTTTAGATAAAGTTAGACAAGTAAAACCATTAATAGAGCAAGTAACAAATTATGTTACAATAAATGACTGCGCAAATGTAACTTTAGCAATAGGAGCATCACCAGTAATGGGAGATGCATATGATGAAGTGGATCAAATGACAAGGGTAGCAAATGCGCTAGTCCTAAATTTTGGAATAATTAATTCAGATTCATTAAAAACAATGATAAAAGCTGGAATTACAGCGAATGAGAATAATATACCTATTGTTTTTGATCCTGTAGGTGTTGGAGCTACTCCTTTTAGAAATGAATCCGTAAAAGAATTTTTAAGTAAGGTACATGTAAATATCATAAAAGGAAATGCATCAGAAATAATGTCACTAGCAGGTATAAAAGTAAATACCAAGGGAGTAGATTCTAGTGTAGATAGTATAGAAGCAATAGATGCAGCACTATTAGTTTCAAGAAAATATAGGTGTGTGTGTGCAGTGACTGGAAAAATTGATATTATTACTGACGGAATAAATATCGTGAAAATTGAAAATGAATCAGACTCCTTAGCTTATATTACGGGTACTGGTTGTATGATTACATCACTTATAGGAAGTTTTATAGGGGCAAATAAGAATCCATTTATAAGTGCTATATCTGGGGTCTTAGCAATGAGCCTATCTGGAGAATTGGCAAAATCAGAAACTAGAGGAATTGCTTCATATAAAGAAAAAGTAATGAATAACATATTTAATTTAAATACAGTAATGATAAAAGAAAATGCAAAAATAACTTTTGAAAAAGTAAAATATCAGTACGATATGTATTTAGTTACAGATGAAAAAGCATGTTTAGGAAAAGATTTTTATAAAACTATAGAAGAAAGTATAAAGGGTGGAGCAAAAATCGTTCAACTTAGAGAAAAGAATCTTTCCACTAGAGATTTCCTAATTAGAGCTAAAAAACTAAAAGAAATTTGTGATAAATATGATATACCATTATTAATAAATGATAGGTTGGATATAGCATTGGCTGTGGATGCTGCAGGGGTTCATGTTGGGCAATCAGATATGCCTATTAAAAAGGTTAAAGAATTGATAGGTCATAATAAAATAGTAGGTATTTCTGCAAAGACAGTAAATGAAGCTATTGAGGCTCAAGAGCAGGGTGCAGACTATATTGGGGTAGGAGCAATTTATTCTACAGACACAAAGACCGATTCAGATGTTATAACAAAAGATACAATGATGGATATAAGAAAAAGTGTATATATTCCAATTCTTGCAATTGGAGGAGTTAAGTTAGATAATATTGAAGTTTTAAAGGATAGAGATGTAGATGGTATTTGTGTAATATCAGATATATTAAATCAAGAAGACTGCAAAAAAAGAACAGAAAAATTGATAGAAAAATTTTCAAAACTATAATTATAAGAATTAAAATAAATTGCATGGAGGAAGATATGAATAATTATACTACACAGATGGATGCTGCTAAGAAAGGCATTCTAACACAGCAAATGAAAAGGGTTGCTGAAAAGGAGTTTATTGATCCTAAAGTGCTTATGCAAAGAGTAGCAAAGGGTGAAATTGCAATACCTGCAAATAAAAATCATAAGAGTCTATTGGCAGAAGGCGTTGGTACTGGACTTAGCACAAAAATTAATGTGAATCTTGGTATATCAAGAGACTGTCCAGATGTTGATAAAGAATTAGAAAAAGTAAAAAAGGCTATAGATATGAAAGCTGAAGCTATAATGGATTTGAGTTCTTTCGGTAAAACTGAAGAATTTAGACAGAAATTAATAGCTATGTCATCAGCTATGATTGGTACAGTACCAGTTTATGATGCGATAGGTTTTTATGACAAAGAATTAAAAGATATAACATCAGACGAATTTTTAGATGTAGTTAGAAAACATGCAAAAGATGGTGTGGATTTTGTAACCATTCACGCAGGTATGAATAAAGAAGCTATGAAGATATTTAAAAGAAATAAAAGAATAACTAATATAGTATCTAGAGGCGGATCATTAATGTATGCTTGGATGGAATTAAATAATGCGGAAAATCCATTTTTTGAAAGATTTGATGAGCTACTAGAAATATGCCAAGAGTATGACCTAACATTAAGTCTAGGTGATGCTATGAGACCAGGTTGTTTAAATGATTCAACTGATGCTTGTCAGATAAAAGAACTAACAACTTTAGGAGAATTGACATTAAGGGCATGGGAGAAAAATGTACAAGTCATAATAGAAGGTCCTGGTCATATGGCTATTGATGAAATAGAAGCTAATGTTAAATTAGAAAAAAGACTTTGTCATAATGCACCATTTTATGTGCTTGGTCCAATAGTCACTGATATAGCACCAGGCTATGATCATATAACTTCAGCTATAGGAGGTGCGATAGCGGCATCAGCAGGAGTAGATTTCTTATGTTATGTGACTCCCGCAGAACATTTAAGATTACCAGACTTAGAAGATATGAAAGAGGGTATTATAGCCACTAAGATAGCAGCACATGCTGCAGATATAGCAAAGAAAATACCTAAAGCAATGGATTGGGACAATAAAATGGCCAAGGCTAGAGCAGATATTGATTGGGAAGTAATGTTCAATCTAGCAATAGATGAAGATAAGGCTAGAAAATATAGAGAAGAGTCAACACCAGAACACAGTGATACATGCACAATGTGTGGAAAAATGTGTTCAATGAGAACTATGAAAAAAATAATGGCAGGTGAAGATCTAAATATACTTAGAGATGATAAATAAATTATTTTGAAAAATAAAAATAAATTAGTCTAATTTTATATAAAAGCTCCTCAAATATTGATTTGGGGAGCTTTTAACCTACTTTAAAAACTATTTTTTTTATGATATAATCAAAATAGTTTTTAATATATTTTGATTGGGGATAGTATAATGAGCGAGTTTATAATAGCGCTACATGCCTTGGTTTTTTTAGCACATGATGGTTTATCAAAATCAAGTGAAGAATTGTCCGAGAACTTATGTACTAATTCTGTAAGAATAAGAAAAGTAATGTCTCTTTGTAAAAAAAATGGATTGGTAGAGACAAAGTCAGGCGTAAATGGTGGCTATATGATAGGTAAAGATGGAAAGAATATAAATTTAAAACAAATTTATGAAGCTGTTGATATTACTTTATTAGAGTCTAAATGGCATTCTGGTAATATTGAATCAGACTGTCCTTATTGTGCTTATATGGGGCGATATGTAGATGGATTATTCTCTTATATCAATAAAGAAGCATTTTCCATACTAGAAAAAATAACTATAGCTGATGTGGAAAATGATATAAAAAAAATGGCAGAAAATAGGTAAAATATATTAAATAGTTCAATACCCTGTCAATTATATACAAATTAAGGTATTTATGATATTATTAAAAAGAATAATTCTATTGGAAGGAGGCACTTATGGCTTCAATAAATAAAAACAGAAAGAAGACAAAGTATACTTTTAAAGGTAGCAATAAAAATAGCGATAATAAGTATGCTAATATATATCAAGATTTAAGCGATAAAAACTCAATATATGAAAGTAATATGTTGAAGCAAATGCATAGAAATCCTGATGGGGTCGAATCTGAATTACCAGGGGATAAAAAAGCTGTTACTAGAGTTTTGTCATCAGATGAAGCAGAAAAAAATGCACAGATGAGAAAAAGAGCCGTTAGAAATGAGAGTATGTTAGCTAGTGAAAAATCTAGTCCAGTTATTTCTAAAAAAGAATCTCCCGAGTTTGATAAAGATAAGAGTATTGAAAAACTAAAAAGGGAAAAATTGGAATCAAGGTTAAATGAGTATAATATGACTCATGATGAAAAATTAGATATAGATGCAATTGATAGTATTTTAGATGAGACAGATGGACGTTCTCTATATGAAAAGCTAAGAGCTTTGGATAAGGGAGATGTATTTATCCATGAAAGAGCCAGAGAAAGGGCCAATATGGATAAGTCAAATGTGGAAATATATAAAGAGTATTCTGACTTTGAAAGACCCACATTTAATAAAGTTGAAAGTGATTATGACGATAAATTT
This sequence comes from Peptostreptococcus equinus, assembly GCF_027125355.1. Classification (NCBI taxonomy): domain Bacteria; kingdom Bacillati; phylum Bacillota; class Clostridia; order Peptostreptococcales; family Peptostreptococcaceae; genus Peptostreptococcus; species Peptostreptococcus equinus. The sequence goes on from NZ_CP114052.1 coordinate 565,364, forward strand.
GAAAAGATAAGTGTACCAGATGACTTAGGCAGAACGACTACACTTAATACAAAACCAAATGATAGAACAGCTAGTAATAATAAGTCTAGGGAAAGTGAAATAGAAGAACTTATAAGGCTTATGAAGAGGGATTCAGATAGTATTGATAGAAAATCTAGGAGAAGAGATACCAGAACTAGTAGGACTCCATTAGTAGAAGAAGTTAACAAAGTTCCGAAAAGAGACTATGTTTCTAGATCTGAAGTATATAAAAAAGGAAATAATAAAAATGTATCTAGATTTGATCCTAAAAAAATAGTAGCATTTGCTGTAATATTAGTGCTATTATTGTTTTTTGTTGCAGCAGCAATAGATAAGTTTGACACAGATAAAAATAAGAACTCTACAACAAATTCTAAAGTAGAAACTAAAACTACAAAAAATAATAAAACAGCAGCAAAGACAGAAACTGAATCGGAAAAAATAAAGAAGCTTGAAGCAATCAAGCCTAAATTGAATAAGAAAGAATCTCAAGAGCTCGACTATATAATACAAAACATTAAGTCTTATCCAACTGCGTTAATAGACTTGTTAATAAGAAATAGCGAAACAGTTGATTTTGTTTATAGTTACAAAGACAAGGATCAATACTTAAATAAGACTATATCTAAAAATATAGATTCTAGTTATGCAGTTGATGGAGATGTTCCTTTATTTTTACAGTGGGATAGAAGATGGGGATATAGACAATATGGTGGTGAAATGATTGGTTTATCAGGATGTGGTCCTACTTCACTAGCGATGGTAATTAGGCATTTTGATGATAATTCTAATGTTAATCCATATGATGTTGCAAAGTATAGTTCAGAAAAAGGTTATGTATCTGAAGATAATACCACTAGTTGGAAATTATTTGAGACTGGAGTTGAAAATTATGGACTTGAGTCAACTGATATAGTACCTGTTGAAACTAAGTTAAAAAAGGCGCTGGATGAAGGTAAGATATTAATTGTAAGTGTTGATAAAGGTATATTTACAGAAAGAGGTCATATACTTGTAATTAAGGGCTATAATAAAGATGGAGAATTTTTAATAAACGATCCTAATAGTATTATTAATACTAATAAATCTTGGTCATTTGACGAAATAAAGGGCGAAATAAAAAAGATTTGGGGAATTAGTAAACCTGGTTATAGCAAATCATCTTCTAAAAATGAAGAGAAAACTAAGAGTGAAAGTTCAAGTGAATCGGATAATAATTCGTCTACATCAAATTCACCTAGCATAATAGAAGATATAGAAGATATACAATAAATTGTAGAATAATTTACAAATAGTTAAGTTATTAATTAAAGTGATATAAAGGGGATGTACCAGCATTTGCTGGAGCATCCTCTTTATATATTGGATAAATCTAATTTGAATTAACAAAACAATAAAAAAGATTGAATAATTAGACTAATGGTTTAAAAAAATTTTTTATTATAAATATTTTGAAAAAAATGTTATTTAATATAATTTTTTAATTTGAATTTTTATGTTAAAAAATAAAATAAAAATGTTATAATATTAAATAAATTTAAACATAATGTTAAAAGTAAAACAAATATAAAATATTTTTTAAAAAAATAAAATGAATAAAAAACTTCTTATTTTGATCTATATACTTACTTTGGGGCTATTTTGTCCCGTAAGACATTGGAAACTTAAGATATTTTACTTGTATTAAGATATTAAATAATAGCTATAAAAAATAATAAATTCCTAATTATAATTAATAAAATGTTAGAAATACAAAGTAATAACAAAATTTAAAGATAATAGAGTTAATAGATAAAAAAATAACAATAAAGCGTTTGCATTGCAGTATAAACTTGACAACTTAATTAATTAAAATTATAATTATAATATAAATTAAAAAAAAAAGTATTTGAACTTTTTTTTGGATTTATATTATAATTATAAGTATTAATTGGAGGGGAAAATTATGAATAACAAGGGTAGTGTAAAAGATACACTTACGTTTGGTTTCGCGTTATTCGCGATGTTTTTCGGGGCTGGAAATTTAATATTTCCACCATACTTAGGTATAATCTCAGGACCAAAGTGGTTCACAGGATTTGCTGGATTTACTTTTGCTGATGCAGGACTTGCTTTATTAGCAGTTATAGCTATTGCTTACTGTAACGGTAATATTATGGAATTATTTGAAAAGATAGGTAAGTGGCCAGCAATTATTTTGAGTTTTGCTGATATTATGTGTGTTGGTCCTTTACTAGTAATACCTAGAACAGGTGCTACAACTTATGAAATGGGTATAATGCCACTAGCGGGAAAGGGACTTCCTATTATAGTAGTGGTAGTGATATTCTTCCTACTAACATTTTTCCTAACTGTTAGACCTTCAAAGGTTATCGACATAGTTGGACAGTTCTTAACACCAGTTCTAATTATAGCCTTATCAGTTATAATAATTAAGGGTGTAGTTTCACCACTTGGTACACCAATGTCTAAGCCAATGATTGAAAATATATTCCAAAGAGGAATTATGGATGGCTATCAGACAATGGACTGTTTCGTATCAATAGCAGTTGGATCAGTATTAATGCTTACACTTGCAAATAAAGGATATTCAGATTCAAAACAGCAGATTGCTTTATTAATAAAAGCTGGTATAATAGCATGTGTAGGTTTAGGTCTAATATATGGTGGTCTTACTTATTTAGGGTCAACAGTATCAAAAGTATATGGAATGGATGTACAGCAGTCTCAAGTTATAGTTAATATAACTCAAAGTCTATTGGGTAATACTGGTAAGGTAATTCTTGCTATAGCTGTTTCACTTGCATGTTTGACTACTTCAATAGGTTTAACTTCTGCAACAGCAGAATATTTAACAGCATTATTTAACAATAAAATAAGCTATGCTAAGGTAGTAGCTATAGTTTGTGTATTTGCAACTGCTGCAGCGTCAATGGGTGTTAGCGGATTAGTTAAAATAGCAAATCCAATACTTGCTATAGTTTACCCACCAACAATAGTATTGATAGTATTAGTATTCTTTAAGAATAAGATCAAAAATGATAATGTTTATAAATTTGCTGCCTTATTCGCAGTAATAATAAGTGCACTTACTCTACTATCAACAAGTGTACCAGCATTTGGATTTGTAAATAGTCTGCCACTTGCGCCAATTGGATTTAACTGGGTTGTGCCAACTATAATAGGTGGTATAATTGGTAATTTTGTAGGGGCATCAAATAAAAAAGTTGCATAATATAAAAAGTAAATATTAGTGAATAGTTTGACTATTCACAGAAATGGGGATATAATTAACATAAGAAAATTATATCCCTTTTTTTATAAAGAGAAATAGTAGAGGAGGCGTTATTATGAAAAAAATATTAGTACCAATTGATGGAACAGAAAGGAGTATGCACTCTTTAGATTTCATTAAGGAAATATACAGACCTGAAGACGTAGAAATTGAAATTATAAACGTTAAAGAATTGGTTTTTGTTGACGGAATTGATATGGGAGATGAAATAAAGGCATCTTCTGAATTTGGAAAACAATTGTTAGAAAGAGCTAGACAAAAATTATCAGGATATGAAGTTAATTTATACTTTACTTTTGGATATGCTGGTGATGAGATTATACGTAAATCTCAAGAAGATAATATTGATATTATAGTTATGACTAAGTCTACAAAGAAGGGGTTAACTAGATTGATTGGATCTTGTACATCTTATGTACTTAGAAATGCAAATTGTATAGTAATGATAGTACCAGAATAGGTACATATTTAAGTGAACTTGTTGCAAATCAACAGGTTCACTTATTTTTTATTTTCGTTTGGCGTAAAAATGGCGTTATTTAATTTATTTACAATTTCTGTCTTTTTGTTTGGATATAGATGCCCATAAGTATTCCAAGTGGTATCTACTTTTTCGTGTCCTAATCTATCCGCTAAGGTCATTACATTTATATCTAAATTTATTAATAAGCTTGCGTGAGAATGTCTAAAATCATGTATTCTTATTTGTGGTAAGCCAGCTTCATTCGCATATCTTTTTTTAGCATTATCTAATTTACTTTTTGAGAATGTAAAAACTCTATCATCATCTTCAACACCATATATTGTAGATATATATACTTTTAACATATCCATAATAGTCTTGGGCATACCTATAACGCGATTTCCTTTTTTTGTCTTAGGGGGATTTAGGTATTCAACTTGTTTTATAACTACATATGTTTTTGATATGGAAATTGTATTATTTTCAAAATCAAAATCACTAGGTGTTAATGCAAAAAACTCACCTATTCTGATACCACTATAAAATAATATCATAAAAGCTAATTTGTATTCTTCACTATCAGCATAACTTATAAATTCATTAAACTGTTCTAAAGTCCAAAACTTCATTTCATCGGCTTTACTTTTGCCTATTGTTCCAGCCAACTTTACGGGGTTATTTTGTAGCCCATAGTAAGAAACAGCATAATTCATAACAGCACTTAATTGATTATTAACTGTCTTAGTAAATGTGTTAGAGAAATTATGATCTAATATTTCATTTTGCCATTTTCTAACAACGATTGGCGATATTTCTTTAATTGGCATATCGGAGAAGAATGGTGTTACATGCTTTCTTAAGACGTATGATTTATTTTCTAGTGTGGATTGTCTTATTCTATTCTTCATGTCCTCTAAATAAGCTTCTACGAGGTTAGAAAAGGTAATATCTGTAGTTGGGTTAAGGCTGTTTAGAAAATTCCTTTCCCATTCCTGAGCTTCTTTTTTTGTATCAAAACCTCTTTTTTGCTTTCTTGCTGATTTGCCAGTTACGGGGTCTTTATAAGACAATTGAACTCTCCACTTACGTGCTTTGTTTTCATCCTTTAAAACCATTGTATTATCTCCTTATTTACTGTATAATTGTATTAGAAAAAGACACACTTATAGTGCGTTAATTCTTGGTAAGAAGTAGTGAGGTCGCCAAACTTTCAACTACTTCTTTTTTTATTGAACTATTGGGAATTTCCCAATAGATAGTTATATCCCTAACAATTCTTTTTTCTTTAAATCGAACTCTTCTTGAGTGATAATGCCCTCATCAAGTAATGCTTTAAAACTTCTTATTTCATCAGCTGAACTAATATTAGTTGGCTGTGGAGTATTTTCAATTTCATCTTTAATTCTCTCAAATACAGAAATACAATTTTGTACATTCTCAGTTGCTTCTACATATATTCTTGATCTAGCTTTAGTTTTCATAAATAAGAACGGTACTTTAATAGTTGGTAAATTTGTATTTTTCATATTTATTAGAATATCTAATGATAAAATCTCTTTTTTTGTTTTTTTCTTACTTGTTACTGCGCCGACAACAGCTCCGACGCCACCAAAAGCTATACCGCCAATAGTTGCTCTACCTAGACCACCTGAAGTTATTTCATCACCATCTTCTAAAACCTTATAGGATAGAATATCACTAAATTTATAATACTCATGTATAGTGTCTTTTGTAAACCCTCTAAATACTGGAGTTGAAACCCTAAAAACTTTGTTATCAAAATCAAAAGCTAACAAGCCATACGATTGAGAAGTGTTAAATATATCATCGTAAGAATCCATTTTTTCAACTGTAGATATTTTATCTTTCACTGATTGAATAGTCATAGTATTTCTAGCGTTAGAAATCGCTTTAGGATTATAACCGGTAGCTTTAGAGATACAATCACCACAAACTTTTCCATCAATCACCTTAAATGAAGGCTTATTAAGACCGCAAACTGGACAAATTTTATCTGGTGTAAGTGTTGATAGGTTACGTTCTTTAGTTTGTTGAGTTATTTCACCTATAGCCTTTCTGCATTGTTCTACAGTTGGATTTTTAATACCCATTCTATGTTGAATATTTTCAATTGAAAACTTATTCAAACAATCAACACAGATATTTCCGTCTGGGGCACTTTTAATACTTTTATTTGACTTGCCACAAACATCACATTTTCCTTTTTTACCAAATAATCCCATTTTTTATCCCCCCTAAATTATACATATATGCTTGATGCAATTTTATTTATAATCAATAAAGCTATTCCGATAATTATAACAATAATAGATGCCTTAACACCAATTTTAATTATAAAAGAGAATAGATTTATAATTCCGCAAACAATCATAACTATTGCTACTAAAAATATTAAACCGAATATTCCCATATTTATTCCTCCTAATTAATTGGTGTAAAGCTATCCACGACTTTACCAACTATATTGAAATACTTTCCGTTTTCTGGTGGTATTTCAATAATGATATTTTTATATGATTTGTTTATTGAAACTAGTCTAAATCTATCCCCATCATTATATAATTTCTTAACGTATGATTTTCCATCATAATCAATTACATACACATCTCCATTTACATTATCATATCCTGATTTTACCAAAATTACATCTCCATCATTATATTTTGGATCCATACTGTCTCCAGTAACTAGAGTGGCAAAATCATACTCGTGTAAATCCGTTCTGTCCGTTGTATAAGGAATCTGTTCGTTGTCCGAGTATAAATACCCAACCCCAGCAGCAACTTTTTCTGTTACGTATACTGTTGTTAGTTCTCCAAAATAACGGTCATCAGATAATTCCTGGAGTGTTTTTCTAACTTCACTAATTTCTATATTTATGCCCGCTATAGACTTAAGTTTTTGAATTCTTAATAAAGTATCCTCCATAGAATCATATAACTCCGCAGGGTCCACATAGTAGACTTCATTCGTCTCAGTATTTTCTATTTGCATACTATCCACAATAAATTCGCCAAAATTGAAACTATCTGGGTCAAATTGATACCCTAAGTCTATAAGGGTATCAATAATTTTGTTTTTATATTTATTTTCCTTTAGTCTTTTTTCGTATTCATTTTCTACTATTTGGAAATTTAAAATCTCATCTATTGTGGTCTCGAAATAATCTGCAACTCTTTTTAGTGAAGTGACCTTGGGTGTTTCTGTATCTCTCTCCCATTTTGAAAGTTTTCCTTTAGTGAAATTTTCATCTGGATACAGTTTATTTAAATTTTCCGCTAGTTTTTCTAGTGTGAGTTCATGTAACAATCTAAAATGTTTTAACGCCCCACCTATTGAAATTTCTTGATTCAAGTTATTCACGTCCTCTCTTATTATATTTAAATTATATCATCTTTGTTTCGTATACGCAACATAAAAAGTTGCGATTTTGAAAAAAATTTAATTTATATATAAAAAAAGTATTGACTTCGAAACTTAAGGGAGATATAATTTAAGTATCGAAAACGAAACTAAAGGAGGTGAAAGTATGATAGAGAATAAAAGATACGCGGTTTTAAAATCTATTCTTGTTAAAAAAGGTCTCTCTCAAGGAGAAATAGCGGACGGTATAGGTATGGATAGATCTACATTTAATATTAAAATCAATCGTCACGCAGGCAGAGATTTTACCCTTCAGGAAGCGCTTAGGATATCTAATCTGATTGATACCCCAATAGACGATTTTTTTTAAAAATAAAGTATCGAAAACGAAACACGAAACAACAAGAGGTGAATTAGTTATGGAATTTAGAAGATTTAATCTATTAACGGCAGCGTAGTAATACTTATTTAAATTTAATGAGGAATGAATTATTGAGAAGGAGAGGTAAAAGCAATATGAAAGAACTAGTAAACGAATTATTATCAGCAAATAGTTTTGAGGAAAGATTAGAGATAGGAAAGAAAATAAGGTTAATGTTGGATGAAGTAGAATAGACCACACATAGTGGCCTATCAATAAGATTACTTTCTAAGGTGTTTTAATTTTGGATATGCAATTTCAAACTTAGTTATAAGTTTAGATATTGTGTCGCGGTGAACTGAATTTACTGGTAAAGTTTCTAATATTTCCAACAAACAAAGGTAATATGTAACATCTTCGCCGGGGTCAAAGTTCAAAGCTAAATTTTCCAAGTGTATTATCTCCTTTCATAATATTTCAGTAGATACTGATAACTTTAGTATATCAAGTTGATGGGAGAAAATAAAGAACAACAAGAGGTGAATTAATTATGGAATTTAGAAGATTTAAATTATTAACAGATGATGAAAAACAAAAAGAAAGATTCTTAGAACTTTGTGATGATAAGAATCTTTCAAGAGAGAATTTAAAACTTATTTGCGAGACTATAACTACTCATGAAATATTGCGTTGTGGTCCGTATGAAAAATACGGCATTCAGATAACCGAAAATAAATATTCAAATGAAAAAGTAGTTAGATCTCACAACGGTGTAGTAATACTTATTTAGAAAGAGAGGTAATGAATATTTGAAAGAGCTAATAAAAGTCGAAACAAACAAAAATAATGAACAAGTAGTAAGTGGTAGAGAACTTCATGAGAAATTAAACATTGATAGTAATTACACTACTTGGTTTAAGAGAATGTGTGAATATGGGTTTACTGAAAATGTTGATTTTATTGAACTTTGGAGCGATTCCAAAAATGGAAACGCTGTAAAATTTGAGGGCTCAGCACAAAGAATGAGTGCTAAAGGTTATGAAGTAGACCACATTCTAAAATTAGATATGGCTAAAGAAATATCTATGATACAGAGGTCTGAAATAGGTAAAAAGATCAGACAATACTTTATTGAAGTAGAAAAGAAATTTAGAAACCCTAAGCCAATGTCAGTGCCTGAACAATTACTTGCACAGGCTAAGTTAATGGTTGAGATGGATGAGAGAATAACATCAACTGAGGATAGTGTAAAAAGATTAGAACATAATATCAGAAGAAACGTAACTAATGATCATGTAACAGTTATTGCTTACACTAATCTAAATAATATTAATCCTAAATCGTATAACTCATCAGTAGTCGGTAGAAAAGCGTCCAAGATGTGTAGAGATGAAAACCTATTAATAGGTAAAGTCGTGGATAGTAAGTATGGTTATATAAACACATACCCATCTAATGTACTTGATAGAGTTTTTAAGAGTATGAATCTGTAGGAGGTAATTATGAAAGGTACGGCATTAGAAAAAGTATATGATTATGTAGCAGAGAATCCAGAAGCTACAAATGACGATATAGCTCATGAGGTTGGTATAGATTATGGAACTAGTAAGACATATGTTAATAGGCTAAAGGCAAGAGGTCTTATAGATACAGTGTATGAGGGTGGATTAAGAACAATTCATATACTAAAAGATTATCCACTACCTAATATTAGACCAAAGACATTTAAACAAGAAATATATACAGAAATGGTTGAAGCATATGCAGAAGATTTTAAACAATGTGAGACCTTTGAAGAAAGACTGAAAGTAGGTAGAGAAATAAGAATTATATTAAATGATTTATAAAGAGGTGGATTAAATGGAAGTAAAAACTGATTACTTCATAGGCCACGAAGAAGTGATGGAAATTACAGGAAAAACAATAAGAAAGGAGTAGAGTATGAAAATAGAAATAAATTTACCTATAAAGATAGCTCTAGAATATCACAATGAAGCCGAATTGTCAGGAGTGGAAATAAGCTCATACATAGAGTATGTTTTGACAACACTAATAGTAATGTCAAGATTTGATAGCGCTAAAGAATGTACGGAGTTTGGTGATAAGCTAGATAATGGTGATAAAGAAGCGTTAAAAGTTTATAAAGAAATATTAGAAGCCATAAATAGTTCAAAGTAATAAAAATAGGCATCTATAAAGATACCTATTTGAAGAAATTATTTTACGAAAAGTTTTAATGCATAGTCAATGATAGCCATTACATCCCTTATTGCACCGAGTGCGGCTAGTGCATTTAGGAAATTAGCAAATTTGGGTTTATCATAAGAAGTTGGAGCTTCTAAATCTTTTGCTATTTCAGGATTATCTTTTTTGAAATCATAAAACATCTGTTTGAACTTTTCGTAAATTTCAGGCGGAATATCTTCTTTGTCTTTTAATATTGGCAGTATTTCAAGAGTTCCAGAAGATAAATCAGCTTGAGTTAGCTTAGATTGATTTAATTCATCATGAGTTAATTTAGAGAATTGTTTGTGTGTTAATGGCATTAAAATACCTCCCTTCTAAGCTAATTATAGCATGTGAGAGAGTAAAAACAATGGAAAGGAGTGATTATTTTGAAGGTAGCAATATTAATATTACTAGTAACTAACATATATGCTGCATCTAAATGGGTGTACTGGTCAAGAGGTTTTATTGGAGCTTTCTGTATGTACCAAGAAAAATATGGAAAGCTAAGCGAAAATGAGTTAAGACGATTAATGAAAGAAGCCGTTGATTATGGAATTAAGCAAACAATCAACGACTTAAGCGGTAGGAATTAATATCCTAGGTGTTTGGTGATAATCTGAGTGACAACACCGGAAGCAATTTGAGTAAGTGCTTGAACAGAAGTGGCACCTATTTCTTTTGCTATAGATTTGGTAGGTTCCCAGATTTTTTCATTACGAATATTTGCCAGGATCTGGTGGCCGTTAAAAGTTAAACCGTTTATTCGGTCAGTACACAAACCAACATGGTTTAACTTATGGCTTGATATTACATCTAACAAGCCAGCTTCCTGCAATTTGATGGTTGTATAGTCTAACTCTTCATAGGTATAAGTTAATTGTTCGCACATCAAATCTATGCCAGACTGTCTACCATATGGTATTGATTCAGCAAATATAAGTATGTCACGCATGCAATCGGGATTTAATTTCATATTGTTCACCTCCTCTTTAAGAACATTATATCAGAGGATGGATGAAAAAGAACAATAGAAAGGAGTGAAAGATGTACAAACTTTTAAGAGAAATATTATTTGAACTAAGAGTAATAAAAAAAGAACTCCATATTATTGCGAGTAATACGGAGTCCAAAGAAATTGATGAAAATTACTTTGTTGAATCGTTATCAGAAAAACTGAAAACTTCTTTAAATAACGAATAAGTAACATTGTTATTCATCTTAGCAGAATTGGCAATAGATTGAAGAATGAAGTCATTAACGCTCATCTTCTTATCTGCGTTTTTAATCTCTTCTTTCAAAGTTTTAATAAAAATATCAAGATTTTTTTTAGTTATTTCTTTGAATAGTTTTTTAAATTCTGCTTCAGTAATATCTAGTTTCATAATTATCACCTCCTTTCGCTTGAGTTTCAACTAAGGAGTTGATAAGAAAATTATAACATTTTAAACAATAGGAGGAATAGAAAAATGAAAGAAAGTTATTATATAACCCACGAAGAAGTAATGGCAATAACAGGAAAAAAGCAATCTACTGCTTACGGCTTAATTCGTGAGTGCAACAAGGAGTTAAAAGCTAAAGGATATAGGGTTGTGCAGGGAAAGACACCACGAAAATACTTTATGAAAAGGATGGGTTTAGCAGATGAATAGAGAAATAGATTTAGCTGGTGCACTATATTATTTATTCTTAATAGCACTAGAGATTATAAAGGAATGGGTTAAAAAACTAGCTTTATATATGAAAAATATATTTTTCGGAGGTAGTAGATGAATAATTGGCTATTTAAACTAATTGTATTCTTACTTACAGCTGATCTACTAATGGTTTTGTTGCTATTAAAAATGAACAAAAAATATAAGGATATTAAAGAAAGAGTAGATTTTTTATCAGATTTAGTTAAGGGGGTACTTAAATAGATGTCTAGTGCAGAAAAAGAAAAATATGAAGAATTAATTGAAACAATGAATAGGTATGGTCTAACATTTGATGATGTTATTTCAATAATAAATGAATGTGAAGGGGAGTGATGCCGTATGACCTATGATGAGTGGATCTACCAGGAATTTTTAAATTCAGATGATCATAAACAGTATGTATACGAAGAAATGGACGAAGATTAATGCCCAATCTATCGCCCAAATAAAAATGTTAAGTTAATCCGATTATATCACAAAAAGGAGGTAAGCACAAATGGAAAAATTAGTATTTAAATCAAGAAGGAAAATAAAAGATGGTTATTCAAGAACAGTTAGAGTAAGTGAAGATTCTATGGAGTTAATAGAAAGTATAGCTGATAAGACTGAACTTAATAAACATACAGTTCTCAATAGAATGATAGATTTTGCAAGCCAGCATATAGTTATTGAAGATGTAGAAGAAGGATATGAGGGATAGATATGGAACAAATGAAAATAAACAAATTAGAAATTGAAAATGTGAAAAGAGTTAAAGCGGTTCAAATTAAGCCAAATGAAACTGGACTTACTGTGATTGGTGGAAATAATAAGCAAGGCAAAACTTCAGTATTAGACTCAATTGCGTGGGCTTTAGGAGGAAATAAATTCAGACCATCAAAAGCTTATAGGGATGGTTCAACGATTCCACCAAATCTAAAAATAACAATGAATAATGGTTTGGTTGTAGAAAGAAAAGGAAAAAATTCAGACCTTAAAGTAATAGATCCATCTGGTGAAAAAGGTGGTCAACAACTTTTAGATAGCTTTGTAGAAGAATTGGCTATTAACCTACCTAAATTTATGCAGCAATCTAGTAAAGAAAAAGCAAATACCTTACTTCAAATAATTGGAGTAGGGGATAAACTTTACGAATTAGAACAACAAGAAACAATTATATATAATGAAAGGCATTCAATAGGGCAAATAGCTGATCAGAAAGAAAAGTTTGCAAAGGAACAGGATTACTATCCTGATGCTCCAACTCAGATAGTATCGGCTACTGAGCTTATAAAAAAGCAACAAGAAATACTGGCTAAGAATGGTGAAAATCAAAAGCATAGAAATAATCTTAATAAGAATATTGAAAGCTTAGAAATGGTCAATCTAAAAATTGCACAGCTAGAAGAACAGCTAAGAAATGAAAGAGTTAATCAACAAGCTCTAAGCGAAGCTGTAGAACAAGGTAAAAAATCAGTAGAGCTTTTAAAAGATGAATCTACAGCTGAACTTGAATCAAGCATTGAAAATATTGAAAAACTTAATGAGAAAGTAAGAGCTAACCTTAATAAGGAAAAAGCTGAAGATGATGCAAAAGAATACAGAGAAAAATATGCAGCACTTACAGTTGACCTTAATAAGGTAAGAGCTGAAAAAACTGATTTGCTTGTTAATGCAGAACTACCTTTACCAGCATTATCAGTTGAAGATGGAGAACTTATTTACAATGGTTTTAAGTGGGATTCTATGAGTGGTGCAGATCAATTAAAAGTTTCTACAGCAATAGTTAGAAAGCTAAATCCTAGATGTGGTTTTGTTCTTATGGACAAGCTAGAACAAATGGATCTAGATAGCTTAAATGAATTTGGTAAGTGGTTAGAACAAGAAGGATTACAAGTTATAGCCACTAGGGTATCTAAGGGCGAAGAATGCTCAATAATAATAGAAGATGGTTATGTAGTAGGTCAAGAAAGTATAGAAGAGACTAATGAGCCAAAATGGAAGGCAGGTGAATTTTAATGTTACCAGGTGTTACAAGAGGAAAAGTTGAAAAAGCACAAAGAGTAGTGGTTTATGGTACTGAAGGTGTAGGAAAATCTACTTTTGCTTCTAAATTTCCAGAAGCTGTATTTATAGATGTAGAAGAAGGGTCAAATGATTTGGATGTTTTAAGAGCTCCAACGCCACAAAGTTATGCAGCGCTTAAAGATTTTTTAGGAAAGTTAAAAAAGGTTAGGCCATTTCTTTTTAGAACTATTGTCATAGATACAGCAGACTGGACTGAAAGGCTAATAATTAAAGATATATGCAGTAGATATAAACTTGATGGAATTGAAGGACTTGGATGGGGCAAAGGCTACACTTATCTAGAAGAAGAATTTGGAAGATTTTTAAATTCATTACAAGAATTTATAGATATGGGTGTAAATGTTGTTATATGTGCACATGCAAAGATTAATAAATTTGAACAACCAGATGAAATGGGAGCATATGATAGATGGGAATTAAAGTTACAGAAAAAGACATCCCCCTTATTAAAGGAATGGGCGGATATGCTTTTATTTGCTAATTATGAAACCCATGTTATAAACATAGATAATCAAGGAGCTGTAAAAGGCAAGAATAAAGCACAGGGCGGTAAAAGGGTTATGTATACTACTCATACACCAGCTTGGGATGCAAAAAATAGAAAAGGTCTACCAGATAAGATGGATTTTGATTATAACCAAATAGGAATTTTCTTTGAAAAAGATTTAAGATTGGAGTCAATAAAAGCAAAGCCTAATGAAGTTCCAAGAAATGAGCCGGTTAAGGAAGTGCCAGTAAAAGAAGAATCAAAGTATGAATCGGTAAAAGAAAAAGTTGAAGAACCTAAGCAAGATTTACCAATAAGAACAGAAAGTGGGGCAGAGTTTAAACCAACAAATGAACCAACACCATTTGAAGATAAGAAAGAAGAGTCAAAAGAAGCGCCACAATTAGTAAAAAATAAAGCTTTAAATGAATTGATGGTAGCAAATAATGTAAGTGTAGAACAAATACAAAATGTAGTGTCAGCTAAAGGCTATTATCCAGCAGGAACACCAATAGAAAATTATGATCCTGGATTCATTGATGGTGTTTTAGTAGGTGCATGGTCTCAAGTATATAAAATGATAAAGGGAGGAAATTAAATATGATGACAGAAGATATGGGAGTAGGATTAGGCTGGGATGATGAAATATCAAAAGAAGGTCCAGATTTTATATTATTGCCAGCCGGTGATTATGATTTTGAAGTTACTTCATTTGAAAGAGGTAGATTTGATGGTAGTGATAAAATGTCAGCTTGTAATAAAGCAATGTTGAATATAAAAATTGAAACAGCTGAAGGAATTGCTGTTATACAACATAATTTATTTTTACATCAAAAAACAGAAGGATTTTTATCAGAATTTTTCACATCTATAGGGCAAAAGAAAAAAGGACAGCCGTTAAAGATGAATTGGAATAGTGTTGTTGGAGCTAAAGGAAGATGTAAAGTTGGAATTAGAAACTGGACATCAAAAGATGGAAATCCAATGCAGTCAAATGAAATTAAAAAATTCTATGAGCCAAAGGAAACTGAAGCAGTTCAGACAACATTTACACCTGGGAGCTTTTAATTATGGAATTAAGACCTTATCAGAATGAAGCAAAAGAAAAAGTATTAGAACAATGGAATCAGGGAGTGCGTAAAACACTCCTTGTTTTGCCAACTGGATGCCATGAAGAGAATCAAGAAATATTAATGTCTGATGGCTCATTGAAAAAGATAAAAGATATTAATATAGGTGAACAAGTTATGGGAGCAGATGGACTTCCAAGAAATATTTTATTCAAGCAGAAAGGTACTAAATTATTATACAAAGTTCAACCAGTAAAAGGTGAAAGTTTTTTAGTAACTGAAGATCATAAGCTTACCCTTGTAAGGACCAATGAAAAAAGCAGAAATATATATCCTTCAGATAAGCTTGGAGGTCAAATTATTGATGTAAGTATAAAAGAATGGCTAAGTTGGAGTAAGAACAAAAAACATATACATAAATTAATTAGATCAGGTTTAATAAAAAACTTTGGATTTAATAACGGACATATAATTTCCCCCTATTTCTTAGGCATTTTACTAGGAGATGGAAATCTAGTAAACTCAATATCTGTTACCACAATGGATGATGAAGTTGTAAGTGAAATAAAAAATCAATGTTTAAGGTATGATATGACATATTCTATTGAACCATCCGGTAAAGCGAATACATATATATTTAAAAGTGGAGAGCTTGGATGCAAGGGCAGTTTACTTCACAGACAATTAAAGGAGCTAGGTCTCAGAGGTAAAGGCAGTTATGAAAAATTTATACCACATAATTATAAAGCTTCAAATTACATTAATAGACTTGAAATATTAGCAGGATTAATAGATACAGATGGTAGTGCTACAAATGGAGGATACGATTTTGTTTCGGCATCTAAGCAGTTAAGTAATGATGTCGCATTTATTGCTAGGTCTTTAGGGTTGGCTGCATATGTTAAGAAGTGTAAGAAAAGATGTAAGGATTTTGAAGGTATTTACTACAGAGTAGGTATCAGTGGAGACTGTTCTATAATTCCTTGTAGAGTAAGTCACAAGAAAGTTAATAAAAGAAGACAAATAAAAGATGTAAAAAGAACTGGATTTACAGTTTTAGAATATGGAATAGGCAACTATGTTGGAATAACAGTTGATGTAGATAATAGATATTTAATGGGTGATTTTACAATAACTCATAATTGCGGGAAGACTATAGTTTTTAGCAAGGTAATAGAAGATGTTGTAAAAAGTGGCGATAGAGTATTAATGTTAGCGCATAGAGGGGAGTTATTAGATCAAGCAGCAGATAAGTTGGATAAAGCTACTGGACTAAAATGTGCAGTTGAAAAAGCGGAAGATAGTTGCTTAGGTAGTTTTTATAGAGTTGTTGTAGGCTCAGTTCAATCACTTATGAGACCTAAAAGGCTTAATAAATTTGATAAAGATTACTTTGACACAATAGTTATAGATGAAGCACATCACTGTATATCAGACGGTTACCAAAGAGTATTAGAACACTTTGATAGTGCTAAGGTGCTAGGAGTAACAGCCACGCCGGACAGAGGGGATATGAAGAATCTTGGTTCGTACTTTGAGTCACTTGCCTATGAATATACTTTACCTAAGGCAATTAAAGAAGGTTTTTTATCACAAATTAAGGCACTTACTATTCCTCTTAAGTTAGATTTATCAGGAGTAAGTCAACAAGCAGGAGACTTTAAGGCTAGTGAAATTGGAACAGCATTAGATCCATATTTGGAGCAAATTGCTGATGAAATGGTAAAGTATTGTAGTGATAGAAAAACAGTAGTATTTTTACCTCTTATTAAGACATCACAAAAGTTTACTAGAATACTTCAAGAAAAAGGA
The DNA here is from genome assembly GCF_027125355.1 of Peptostreptococcus equinus. Taxonomy (NCBI): domain Bacteria; kingdom Bacillati; phylum Bacillota; class Clostridia; order Peptostreptococcales; family Peptostreptococcaceae; genus Peptostreptococcus; species Peptostreptococcus equinus. The sequence continues at coordinate 582,247 of NZ_CP114052.1, forward strand.
TTTAGAGCTGCAGAGGTTAATGGGGATTCAGAAAATAGGGGTCAAATTTTAGAGGACTTTGACAACGATAGATACAATGTATTATGCAATTCAATGCTCCTTACTGAAGGTTGGGATTGCCCTAGTGTCGATTGCATTATAGTGCTTAGACCAACAAAGGTTAGGTCTTTATATAGCCAAATGGTAGGACGTGGAACAAGACTACATCCAGGTAAGGAAGATTTGCTTGTATTAGATTTTTTGTGGCATACAGAAAGACATGAGTTGTGTCATCCAGCTTCACTTATTGCACCCAATGAAGAAGTATCAAAGGCAATGACTAAAATAATTGAGGAATCAGGAAATCCTCAGGACTTAGAAGAAGTTGAAAAGATGGCGGAAGAAGAAGTGATTCTTCAAAGAGAAGAAGCATTGGCCAAACAGCTTGAAGAAATGAGAAAGCGTAAAAGAAAGTTGGTTGATCCACTTCAATTTGAAATGTCAATTAATGCTGAGGACTTAGTTAATTATGTTCCGGCATTTGGTTGGGAAATGGGACCAGCCAGTGAAAAACAAATAAAGACATTGGAAAAATTGGGAATATTCCCAGACCAAGTAGATAATGCTGGTAAAGCTAAGATGTTACTTGATAGATTGGATTCAAGAAGAAAAGAAGGACTTACTACACCTAAACAAATTAGATTTTTAGAACAAAGAGGATTTAAAAATGTAGGTATGTGGGAGTTTGATTCAGCAAGAAAACTTATAGATAGAATTGCTGGTAATGGGTGGAAAATACCAAAGGATATTGATGTAAAAGGATATAAAGGATAGGGAGGTTTGTATATGAAAGAGATTATTTTGGGAATATTGGTATCATCTATAACATCCTTCTGTGTATCTATAAAATTTCATAAATACACAGTGGATAAAGTTATAGAAATACTGAAAAATACTTTAGATTAATTTACATACATGTTCTAACAAAATTTTTCCCAAAAGGTGTTAAGTCCGCAATACCCTTTTGAGTGTCGATTTTATCTGCTACTAAATCGTTTGGCAAGTTAGTTTTCTTATAATCTTCTAATGTACGTTCAGATTCAAAGTATTCTTTGGTATTATAGAAATCTTTGTAGTATTCTTCATTGGATATCCATTGAGAATAGTCCATTTTAATAAGACCAAGTCTTTCTAAATTACTAAGTGATGGTGAAAGTGAATTTTGATCTGAACATGATGGATTGCTTAAAAAAATATTAGTATATAAATTTAGGTTTGTGTGATTAGTAAACATTAAATTGTATTTGCAAATTGGAGCCTGGTTGCGATGAGAATTATATATGCAAATTAAATTATTAGCGTATAGAGGTGACATTTGTTTTATTATTTCAACATAAGAAGAGTGTATTATTGCATCTTTAGTTTTATCCATTGATGATGCAATAAGTTTAGCGAACATACTTCTAAGTTCAGGTTCTTCTACGTAATATTTAGAAGCTTCCATAGCTGGACCTATAATATTAGTTTTTGGTTCCTTCAAATTTTCTTCTGGTATATTTTTAACTTCTGTGATTATATTTTCTCCAAAAAGTTGTTTGTTCTTCTCGGCTTTAGCCTTTAGAATTTCAGCTTCTTGATGAATGTTTTTGCCAAAGTGTATATACCAAAATTCATTTAGAGTTTCTACTGGACCTTTTAAAATTCCTGCTCCAACTAAAGCACTACCACCACACATAAGCATATTTTGAATATCCATAAATACCTCCTAAGTTAAATTATTATTTAAAATCATTGTACCATAAACCATTATGAAAGGAATATAAATAGTTGAACAATACATTAGATCTACTTAATTTATTAGAATATATAGATCCATCTATCCTAACCTACCAAGAGTGGGTCAATGTAGGAATGGGACTCAAGCAAGAAGGCTACACAGCAAGTGATTGGGATAGATGGTCAACAAGAGATACAAAAAGATATAGAAATGGAGAATGCTTCACTAAATGGATGTCATTTCAAGGTAGCAATTCTCCAGTAACTGGTGGAACAATATACCAGATGGCAGTTGATGGTGGTTATGTTCCACTTAGAAAAGATGGTCATGCTCTAGATTGGGATGACGAAATAAAAGATGATTTGGTTGTAGTAGACCAAGCATGGTTAGAAGGTCAAGATATAGAAGAACCGAATAACTGGGAGCCAGCGAAAGAGCTAATTAAGTATCTAGAAATATTATTTGATTCTACTGAAAATGTAGGATATGTAACAGCTACCTGGGAAAAAGACGGAAAGTATTTACCTACCAAAGGTCACTGGGACAGAACTTCAGGACAATTAATACAAGAGCTTAATCAGTGTAATGGAGATATAGGCGCCGTGCTTGGTGATTATAAAGAACAAGCAGGTGCATGGATTAGATTTAATCCACTTGATGGTATAGGGTGTAAAAATGACAATGTAGTTGATTTTAGATATGCACTTGTGGAATCTGATTCAATGGAATTAGATAAGCAAAATGCCATAATTAGAGAATTAGAGTTACCGGTAGCTTGTTTAGTACATAGTGGTAAAAAGTCAATTCATGCAATAGTTAGAGTTGATGCATCAAATTATGACGAATACAGAAAAAGAGTAGATTACTTATATACTGTGTGTAAGAAAAATGGATTAGAAATAGACCAACAGAATAAGAATCCATCAAGGTTAAGCCGTATGCCAGGGATTATGAGAAATGGCAAAAAACAGTTTCTTATTGACACAAATATAGGCAAATCAAATTGGAATGAATGGTTTGAATGGATAGAAGGTGTAAATGATGATTTGCCGGATCCTGAAAGCCTTGATTCATTCTTTGACGATTTACCGGACTTAGCTCCACCGTTAATACATGGAATACTTAGACAAGGTCACAAAATGCTAATGGCGGGTCCATCAAAAGCTGGTAAGTCATATGCGCTTATAGAACTTTGTGTGGCTATTGCTGAAGGCGATAAATGGATGGGATGGAATTGTGAGCAGGGAAAAGTAATGTACGTCAATTTAGAGTTAGATAGGGCTTCTTGCCTTCACAGATTTAAAGATGTTTATACAGCTATGGGAGTAGACCCTAACAACTTAAAAAACATTGATATATGGAATTTAAGAGGTAAGTCAGTTCCAATGGATAAATTGGCGCCTAAGTTGATTAGAAGAGCCCACAAGAAGAACTACACGGCCATAATCATAGACCCAATATATAAAGTAATTACAGGGGATGAAAATTCAGCGGATCAGATGGCACATTTTTGTAATCAATTTGACCGTGTGTGTACTGATTTAGGAAGTGCTGTTATTTATTGTCACCACCATTCAAAAGGATACCAAGGTGGTAAAAGGTCTATGGATAGAGCTTCAGGCTCAGGAGTATTTGCAAGAGATCCTGATGCCTTAATAGATTTAACTGAATTGTCTCTATCTGATGAGCTAGTAAAACATGAAAAGGAAAAGGCAGCAGCTAATTATATTAGTCTGGCATTGCAGAATTTAAACCAAGATTATTTTGAGGAGAATGTAGGCTTAGATGATACTTTAAGCCGTGCTCAAATGCTTACACACGCCAATAGATGTCTTACTAGAATGCAGTATATTGACCTAGAAAAAAGGCTTGATAAAGTAATGAGGCTAGCAGGGCAAAAGACAGCTTGGAGAATAGAAGGTACTCTTAGAGAGTTTGCTGGATTTGAGCCTGTGAATGTGTGGTTTGATTATCCAATACACAAGATAGATGATTCTGGAGTGCTCAAAGATGTAATGCCGGAAGCTGAAAAACCACCATGGCAAAAGGGTGTTGAGTCTAGAAAACCAAAAGAAAAGAAGAAAGAGGAAAGACAAAATAAGCTAGAAATTGCATTTGCAAATCTTGAAATGGATCACAATGAAATTACTGTTAATGATTTATCTCAAGAAATGGGAGTGTCAAATAGGACCGTTTGGAGACGAATAAAAGAACATGGTGGGTTCGATTTTATACGAACTGGAGATGGAAAAGCTAGCATAATTTATAGAAAAGAGGAAGAAAACACCTGTGACAATAACTGATTTTGTCCTGTCATACTAGGTGTGACAAATACTAAATTTTAGTTATTGACACGGTGTGACACAAAACCTGTGACAAATACTTATTTTTAGTTTTTGTCAAGGTGTGACGGCAAAAACTAAAAATAATATATATATTTTGCTGTCACGGGAGACAAATGTCATAGACTGTGAAAGTAAGTTGGGCGATAGCTACGCCCAACATAACTATTCACGGTCGCCTAATGACTAAAGCGAATTTTTAAGAAATGAATTATTAAAAGAAAATTATTATCAACTAAATAGGAGGATAATATGATTGAATTTTTTATGCCGATAATACCGCCAACTATAACTCACCAAGAAAAACAGGTAAACTTTAAGACTAACAAATTTTATGAACCACCAGAGCTAAAACAAACGAGAAGTAAACTAAATGATTGGCTAGCTAAATATAAACCTTCAAAAAAGCTTGTAGGAGCTCTTAGGTTATATGTGAAATGGTGTTATCCGTTAAGTGGCAAACATGAGAATGGAGAGTACAAAACATCAAAACCAGATTTAGACAATGCACAAAAATTACTTCAGGATTGTATGACTAATGTTGGATTTTGGAAAGATGATAGTCAAGTAGCAAGCCTTATTTGCGAAAAGTTTTGGGCGGATGTGCCAGGTATTTATATTAGAGTTGAGGAGGTTTAAAAATGCTAATGATTGAAGAAGTAAATATGGATGATAGAAATTCTACTAGGGTTAATGGACAGACACCTACGAGATACGCTGGAAAAGGTAAGCATAATATTGAGACTATAGAAGCAATGGAATATGTTTGTTCTAAATTTGATAGTAAACAGGCTGTTTCAATTTCTCAAATTGTAAAATACCTTAGTAGGTATAACGATAAAGATGGTTACAGGGATTTAGATGCAGCAGTCGACTATATAAAAAGATTGACAGGAGAATGGAAGTAATGGAAGCTAAAGAGTATTTAATGCAATTACACAATATTGACAAGAATATAAAAGCACTTGAAAATGAGATATTAGAATTAAATACTTTAGCTGAGGGTGGAGCTATCACATATGAGGAAAGAGTTCAAACAAGTGGTAGAGGAAGTACAGAATTTATTGTGTGTAAAATTGCTGATAAGAAGTCGGAAATATATGATATATTAAATAAAAAAGTAGAACTGATAGGGGAGATAAGTACTAAAATAAGTTTATTAAATGATAATTCAATGGAAGCTCTTCTTAGAAAAAGATACATAGAGTCTAGATCATGGGAAAGAATTGCTGTAGATATGAATTATAGTATTAGAAGAGTTTACCAACTTCATGGAAATGCTTTAGTTGAATTTGATAAGATACTAAATAAAGATTGCAGTTAATTGCAGTTGATAGTGTGGTATTATGTTATTGTGGAAGAAATGGTAATCGTTGATTTTCATTTTTTATATCCTCCTTATGAAGATTATTATTACGAAAAAGGCATCTGAATGGGTGTCTTTTTTGTTTGTGAAATTATATTATACGTATAAAATACGTGTTGACAAGTGCGTATAAAATGCGTATAATATAAGTATGAAATAAGGAAAGGAGACTATATGAAGCACAGAGATTTAATTAAACTTCTTGAAAGTAATGGATTTTATTACAAACGTGCAGGTGGGAATCATGATATATACACAAACGGGACAATATCAGAACCCATACCAAGGCATAAAGAAATAAATGAAATGCTAGCAAGGAAAATTATTAAGAAGTTAGGGCTTAAATAGCCCTAACGGATTTATTCATATAGTTTATATATTGGAGGGATGAAGAATGAGAAAAGAACTAAAATTAGCATATCCTGTTTTGATGAAAAAAACAGATGACGGGTATTATGTGGAAATACCTGACTTTGATATCGCAACACAAGGAAGTAATGTAGCAGAAGCTATGGAAATGGCTAGAGATGCCATAGGTTTGATGGGAATTGATTATCAAGATGATAAAAAAGATTTGCCTGAACCATATTCAATAAAATTTAATGAAGATGAATTTGATATTGAAACATTGGTAGATATCAATTTAGCTGAATACAGAAGAAAATTAGAGAATAAATCAGTTAAGAAAAATTGTACTATTCCGTATTGGTTAAATGAAAAAGCTGAGAAAGAGGGAATAAATTTTTCTAAATTGTTGCAAGAAGCTGTTGCAAAAGCATTGGGAGTTTCTTTAAAGTAGTTCATATAGTCTTGAAAGGGTATGCGGTATATTTTTATCGTGTGCCCTTTCTATTTGTTGAAATATTATGTTAGGACTAGAAAATAATAAATAACCACAAGAGGACCCACAGAGGTCCTTTTTTGATGCAATTATACTTTAATAAATTTTAAGAAAAGAGGTGATTTGTTTGTGAATAAAAAAATTGAAAAATGTGCAATATTAATGGTTTCAACTGATTTAACTCAGAAACAAATTGCCGAAGAGTTAAATGTGTCTGTACAGACGATAATCAATTGGAAAAAGAAAGATGAATTCATTGAATTCAAAGATGACTATCAAAGAAAATATTTAAATAACCTAGCTGCTAAAGCTATTAGAACTATGGATAAGTTGCTTACATCAGACAGCGACCAGGTCAGATATAATGCAGCAAAGGATATATTGGATAGAACGGGATATAAGCCTACTGAAAAACAAAATATAAATATGAGTGGTAGCTTAGCCAATCCATATGAAGCTTTAACAACAGAACAGCTATTAAAACTAGCTGGTGATGATGATGGATAGGGATTTAATAAAGTTGGGTGCTAAGATAGAACTTGCAAAACGTGGGTTCTTTTTTTATTGTAATTTAAAAGCGCCTGATTTTTACAAAAAAGATAGAAAGTTCTTAGTTGATTTGTGTAATGAATTACAAGCGTTTTATGAACAAAGTGGTTATGATGTTTTAATTATAAATGAGCCACCTCGCCACGGGAAAAGTAGGACTGCTGGATGTTTTGTTGAATGGATTTTAGGTGAACATCCTGAAGAAAAAATAATGACTGGATCATACAATGAGACTCTATCAACTGTGTTTTCAAAGAATGTTAGAAATACAATTCAAGAAGAAAAAGCCGATAAGAATAAAGTTGTTTACACAGATGTTTTTCCAGATAGAGCAATAAAAAAAGGTGATGGATCTATGAACCTTTGGTCACTTGAAGGTGGATACAATAACTACTTGGCTACTTCCCCAGGAGGAACTGCAACAGGATTTGGTGCAAGTATTTTAATCATAGATGACTTAATAAAAAATGCTGAAGAAGCCTACAACGAATCAATAAAGGAAAAACACTGGGATTGGTTTGTTAATACTATGCTATCTAGACTTGAAGAGGGTGGCAAAATCATAATAATAATGACTAGGTGGGCTAGTGATGATTTGGCGGGCAAAGCATTAGAAGAATTGCCAGAGTTGGGTTATAAAGTGAAGCACGTAAATATGAAAGCTATGCAAGATGATGGATCAATGTTGTGTGATGAAATATTATCCAAGGAATCTTTTTTACTAAAGACAAAGGCTATGGGAGAGGACATTGCTTCAGCAAATTACCAGCAAGAGCCAATTGATCTTAAAGGTAAGTTATATGAGCTTAAAACTTATGAAGAATTACCAACGTTTAAGCATATATACAATTATACAGATACGGCTGATAAGGGCGACGATTATTTGTGTAGCATAGATTATGGCGTATCTTTTGATAATGAAGCTTATATCATTGATGTGTTGTACACAAAAGACGATATGGAAATTACAGAAAAAGCACAAGCCGAAATGATGCATAAAGATAAGGTAAATAAAGCGAGAATAGAATCAAATAATGGTGGCGGAGTATATGCTAGAAATGTTGAAAGAATAATGAAAGTCGAGCTAAATACTAATCACACAGTATTTGATGCATTTCATCAATCTAATAATAAACAGGCTAGAATACTTTCAAATTCATCATGGGTGAATCAGCATATATATGTGCCTACTACTTGGCGTAATAAATGGCCTGAATTTGCTAAAGATGTAATTAAGTATCAGCGTGAAGGTAAAAATAAGCATGATGACTGTGCAGACGCAATAACAGGTATTGCAGAGACATTATCCAAGCCACCAACATATTCATTTGATTAGGAGGTGAATAAATGTTTAATTGGTTAAAAAGGGGGGTGAACAAGCTGAATGATTTAATAAATAAACCTGAGGAAAAAACTTCAGAAAATATGACATATTTAGAATATCTGGTAAATAACTTTAAAACTTCTAAAGAAAGAGAAAATCAGATTATAGGCGAAGAGTACTACAAAGGTAATCATGATATTTTAAATCGTAAAAAATACATGATTTTAAAAGATGGCACAAAGAAAGAATTGTTGAATACTCCTAACAATAAGAGAGTGGATAACCAGTATGCTATTGCCGTTGATAAAAAGAAAAACTATATGCTAGGTAAAGCACCAACAATTAAATCAGATAATGAAAAGTTTGATAATTTGATTGAGCCTATATTTAATCATAGGTTTATGAAATCACTTAAGAACATATTAAAGAGTTCTCTAAACTGTGGAATCGCTTATGTGTATATTTATATTGATAGTAACTCACAAATAAAATTTAAGTTATTTAAATCATATGAAATATATCCAGTTTGGAAAGACGAGGAACACAACGAGCTGAATTTTGTTATTAGATTATATGCGATTCCAGAGTTCATTGCTGGTAAAGAGGTTATAAATGAATATGCTGAAGTATATGACAAAGATAAGGTTACAAGATATAAAGTTAATGGTAAATCATTACTTAAGCTTGAAGAGCTGAATTATTTGGTTGATTCAGAAGGCAAAGCATATAACTGGAATGATAGAGTGCCTATTGTAGCATTTAAATATAATGATGATGAAATACCACTAATCAATAAAATAAAGTCTCTACAGGATGCAATAAATGAAATATTATCTGATTACAACAACAATATGCAACAGGATGCTAGAAATACTATTCTTGTAATTACGAATTATGATGGTGCAAATTTAGAAGATTTTAGGGAGAATTTAGCAACTGCGGGAGCTGTAAAAGTTCAATCTGACGGTGGAGTTGACACATTAAGCATTGAGGTTAATTCAGATAATTATAAGTCGATATTAGATATACTTAAGAAAGCTTTGATAGAAAATGCCAAGTCATTTGATGCTAAAGATGAAAGACTTGGTGGCAATCCTAATCAGATGAATATACAATCAATGTATTCTGATATAGATCTTGATTCTAATGATATTGAAGCAGAATTTAAGGCATCATTTGAACAGATGACAGATTTTGTAAAGATGTTTTTGGAAGCTACAACAGACTACACAGCTACTGATAAAGATAAAATTGATATTATCTTTAATAAAGATGTTCTGATAAATGAATCACAGGTTATAACAGATATACAAGCAAGTACAGGACTGTTATCAACTAGGACATTACTTGAAAATCATCCATATATTGATGATCCAGCTGAAGAAGAGAAAAGATTGAAGCAGGAGCAAGAAAATAATAAGCCAAAGAAAATTGAAGATAATTTTTCTATAGGCGGTGATAATAATGCCGAAGAAGAAAACTAAGAATCAACAGTATTGGGAAAAAAGAGCATTAGAACTTGAAGCAATAAAGAATAAAAAAGTTGAAAAACAATTAAGTGAGCTTGAAACAATAAATGCTGAAATTTCTAGAAGAATGAAAAGGCAAATAAACTACTGGGTTAGTAGATTTGCTAAAGATAATGGTCTAACATATGCAGCAGCACAGCAGAAATTAACTCCAGCTGAGATTGAAGAATATAGACTTGATTTACAGACATATATCAAATATGCTAGCCAATTAGATGATCAGGTACCCGAAGAATGGTTACTGATGGTTAGAAATGCAAGTACAACTTATCATTTGACAAGGTTAGAAGCTCTTAAGATAGCCTTGATTAATGAAGTTAACGACTTTATCTATAAAGAGAATAATGCTATATTTGAATTTCTTGAGGAACTATATAAAGACACTTATTATAGGCAAACATATGAAATAGCAAAAGGTGTTGATGCTACTGTAAATTTGTTTCATCCTAATGAATATAAGGTTAAGTTACTAATCAAGAAACCTTGGACTGATGATGGTATAGAGTTTTCAGAAAGACTTTGGGGGCCTCATAGAGAAAAAATTGTAGAGGAACTACACAAGGCACTTGAAGAGTCACTTAGAAAAGGTGATAATGCTACTAAAATGGCTGAAGATATAGCAGAAAAGTTTGAGGTTAGAAAAGATCATGCTGAAGCTTTATTACATACAGAATCAGCACGTATTGATGAAGAGGCAAGATACGAAAACCTAAAGGATTTAGAGGTAGAAAAATATATTATTGTTGCCACACTGGACCATAAAACTTCAAGCATATGCAGAAAAGTGGACGGTAAGGTATTTGAGTTATCTAAGAAAGAAGTTGGAGTAAACTATCCCCCATTTCATGTAAGATGTAGAACAACAGTAGCGCCGTATATTGATGAAGAATATGGATTAGGGCAAAGAGCTGCAAGGGATAAAAATGGTAAAACTATTTATGTTCCTGAAAATATGACTTATCCAGAATTTCATAGAAAATATATTGCTGGAGATAAAGAGTATAGCAATGTAGAAAAAGCGTGGAAGAATAGATTCTCCGATAAAAAACAACACGAAAAGTATAAAAATGCAGGTGTTGAAGTACCTAAAAGCTTTGAAGATTATCAGAAAATGAAGTATAATAAAAGTACAGACAGAGATATTAAATTAAGATCAGTTGATTATGCAAGACGTAATAAACTTAAGAATAACCCAAAATTAAGATTGCCTAACGTTGAAACCGCCACAATAGATAAAAATAAGTTTGAGAAATATCTATTTGGTGGAGACAATGAAAAAGGGCTCACTAAAGGTAGATTGATTGAAGAAAAATTGGGATATAACATAAATAATTATAAATATTTTGAAAAAGAAATTCTTTTGAGGTCAAGAGATTACCCAGCTACATTTAAGGGTGAAAATCAACATGGAAAAAGATATGAACAGCAAATCATATTTTATAATAAAAATAAAGAGCCGGTAAATTTATTAGTGGCATGGCTTGAAAATAATGGTAAAACACATATGACTACAGCATATATTACGGAGGTGAAGTAGCATGGATATAAAACAATATGATACAGTTTTATTAAAAGATGGCAGAGAAGCAGCTATTATAGAAGTGTTTAGTAAAACAGAATTTTTGGCAGATATCGGAGATGATCCATCTACTTGGGAAACTGTTGATATTACACTAGATGATATAGAAAAAGTGGTGATGTAATGGATAATTTAAAAATTGTGTATAAAATACTAGTAGGTATTGAAGCTTCTATGGATAGTAATATTTTTGATGGCACTTTTTTAGAAGCACTAAAAATAAGTGAAGAAAGAAAAAACAGGATACTTCAGTCAATGATTGATGATGACCTTATTAGTGGTTTTAAAAGAATTAACTATGCCGGTGGATATGGTTTTAAGGCTATGGAACCTAGACTAACAATAAAAGGTATGGAATTTCTTCAAGAAAATTCAACAATGCAAAAAATTAAAAATGGTTTAAAAGATGTTAAGGATATTACACCATTTATATAAGCACTTTAGTGAATAAATCTAGGGTGCTTTTTTAATATGTAAAATGACCTAAGATAAGTCAATAAACTGTCTTTTTTTAATGCAAAAAATTACTCTAGCTTGGAGAATAAATAAAGCACACTACATTACTGGACCACCAGAATAAAAAGGAAAGTAGGAGGTAAATATTATGGAATGGTTAGAAGAAATTTTAAAGGATGTTGATGGTAAAGAAGATATTATCAAAAACATTAAAAAAGGTATAGGAGAAAACTTTGTAGCCAAAGATGATTTTAACAACAAAAATAATGAAGTTAAAGATCTAAAAGAGCAAATATCTGAAAGAGATAAACAACTTGAAGATCTAAAGAAAGTTGATCCTAAAAAGCTACAAGAAGAGATTGACACTCTTAAGGAGGCTAATGCGACTAAACAGGCTGAATATGATGCTAAGATACATAATCTTAAAGTCGAATCGGCACTGGATAAAGCACTGATTAGTTCAGGAGCAAAAAATACTAAAGCTGTAAAAGCATTGTTAGATATTGATGTAGAAAATGCTAAGTTTGATGAAGCTGGTAATTTAGAAAATATATCTACTATGCTTGATGGAATTAAGACATCTGATCCATACCTTTTTGAAAGTAAGGAACCAACAAAAAAGGGTTTTACGGGGGTGGAGCCAGACGGTGGAAATCCAAATCCGGGTGTAAAGCCAGACTCAGAAAAATCATACGAAGATTTCGTAAAAGAATTAGAAAGTAAATAATTTAGAGAAAAGGGGTAAAATTTATGAAGTTTGATGAAAAATCATTTAATGGCGAAGCATGGGCCAAATACATGCAGGCATTTCCTAATGCTAGATTAAATAAATTAGTAAGCTCAGGTGCAATAGTATCAGCAGATAAGAGATTACAGTCTGTATTTAAAGATAATACACAGACTGGTACTGTGTATGCTAAGATTCCATATTTTGGAAGAATAGGTGGACAGGCTCTTAACTATGATGGAGTTACTGATTTAAAAGGAAATAGAACAAAAACATTAGAGCAGGGTGTATTTACTTTAGGAAGAATGAACTCTTGGATAGAAGCAGATTTCTCATATGATATAACTGGCGGTGAAGATTTTGACGCTAATATAAGAAGTCAGATACAGGATTATTGGAATGATGTAGACCAGGATGTTATTTTATCAGTGCTAAAAGGCATATTCTCTATGTCTGATAGCAATTATAAAGGTGCTAATAAGAACTTTGTTGCTAAACATACACTTGATATATCATCTTCAGGTGCACCAGTTGCTACAGATGAAAATATGCTAGTTGGAGCTACAACTCTAAACAAGGCGATTCAGCAGGCAGGTGGTGATAATAAAAACTCATTCACATTAGTATTCATGCATTCAGCGGTTGCCACTAACTTAGAAAATCTAAGATTACTTGAACACTTAAAGTATACTGATGAAAATGGCGTAACTAGAGATTTAACACTAGCTACTTGGAATGGTAGATTGGTAGTTATAGATGATAATATGCCAGTTGAATCTAAGAAAATAGGAGCAGAGAGTGCAGCAGTTGATGTATATACATCTTACGTATTAGGTAATGGCGCTATATCATTAACAGATGTAGGAGCAAAGGTGCCATTTGAAATGTTTAGAGACCCACACACTAAGGGTGGTGAAACTGAATTAATTTCTAGAGTAAGAAAAGCAATAGCAGTAGCTGGTATATCTTACTTAAAGAAATCTCAGGCAACTAACTCACCTACTAATGCTGAACTAGAAAATGGATCTAACTGGGAATTAATTAATGATGGTACTGAAGCTATCAACGATAAGTTTGTACCACTTGCGAGAATAATTTCAAGAGGATAGTTTGAGGGTGATTAAGTGAGCATAGAAGAATATAAGGCTAAGATAATGGAACTATTAAAGCCTTTTGGAATTGCAATAGAAACTAGTGACTTTTCATTAGAATTTGCTGTACAATCAACAATTCAAGATATACTCAATTTTTGCAACTTAAAAGAAATACCAAAAGAGCTAGAACATGTAGTAATCAGACGTGTTCTAGCTAATTTAATTGGATTTAAGCTACAAACTGATGGAGCTGAATCAATGAATATAGAAAAAGGCATAAAATCAATATCAGAAGGTGATGTTAGTATCACATATTATAGCTCAATAGATAAAGGGGCTTTACTTAATAAATTTATTCAAGATAGTAAAAACTATGGCCTGGATAATTTATATTCATTTAGAGATTTTAGATGGTAGGTGATTTATGTGAGTTCGCGAAGAGAAGTAATAGAATCGCTATATAAAGGTACTTGTGATATATATGAGTATAAAGCTGTAAAGAATGAAGAAACTGGACGTACAGCAAAACCTAAACCAGTTAAAATTAATACTGATCCGATCCGTTGTAGGGTATCTTATAACAGTTCTCAGACTATACAGCAAGCTGAAGGTGGCATAGTTGTACAAAACATAAAGTTATTTATCAATCCTGAAATTGTTATTAATCCAGGGGCTAAAATAGTTGTTACTCAAAATGGAAGAGAAACTGCTTATAAATATAGTTCAGTATCTCAAGTTTATACTGACCATCAAGAAATAAACCTTGAGATACTCGATAAGTGGAGTTAGCTATGGCGAGCATTAGGGGTAAGGCAGATTTTTCTGAATTAAAGAAATTTGAAAGACAGCTAAAAAAAATGGAAAAGACAGAAAATGATAAGTTTCTAAGAGATTTATGTAGAGAATTGGCTGCAATTACGTTAAGTAAAGCAATATTTCTTACACCGGTTGTATCAGGCGATTTAAGACGTGGTTGGACTGGTGGTGTTGCTATTGATGCAAAAGACTATATCGCAAAAAAGAATGTAAGAAAGACTGGTAACACTTATGGTATTACACTTAAAAATGATATGTTCTATGCATCATATGTAAATTATGGGCATTCACAAAAAGTAGGTAGATATGTACCAGCTATAGAAAAAAGACTGGTAAAACCTTGGGTGAATGGATTATTTATGGCGGATAGAGCCGTTATGCATGCACAAGCTAGATATCCAGCTATTGCACTTAGAATGCTTGAAAAATATATGAAGGAGGGATTCAATGTTTGATAATATAATTGATGCAATTTCTAAAAAACTAAAAATGGTATTTTGGGATGAAAAATTTGAAATCTACTCCGAGAATAGAGAACAGGGCTTTGAACAGCCCTGTTTTTATATTAATCATATACAATCAATCACTAAGTATGAATTAGGTAATCGAAGAAGTAAAAGACATAAGTTTGATGTAATGTACTTCAATGATGATATAGGTGAAGATGACCTTAATAGAATGGGGGATACATTATCAATTGTCCTAGAGCTTTTAGAGGTTGGAGATAAGTATGTAAGAGCATTTGATATTGAATATAAGGTAGACGATGGTAAGTTACATTGTTTTTTAGAATATCCAGTTATGGTTGAATTTGAAGAGGCACAAAAACCAAAAATGACAGGTTTGGAAGATAATACAAATGTTGATAAAATGCGAATCTTAATTGATGATATGGAGGTAAATTAGTGGCTAGAAAAAAGATTGAACGAGAAGAAGTTTCTAGATATACAAAAGAACAGTTTCTACAAGCTAAAAGATACACACATCAAAAAGATATTATAAATGTCTTGTTAAATGATGATGAAGAGTATTCATTTGCTGAAGTAGATAATATAATAAATGAATTTTTAGAAAGAGAGGTGTAGTAAATGGCACTAGGTGGTGGACAATACACTACAACTGATAAGTCTTTAGCAGGTGCTTATATTAATTCAGTAAGCGCTGCAAGGACACTTGATTTAACAGGAGAAAATGGGATAGTGGCAATAGCACTTGAACATAATTTCGGAAATCAAGGAGAATTATTTAAGGTTAGAACGTCAGAATTTAGAGAAAACTCATTAACTATATTTGGTTATAGTTTATTTGATGAAAAATTAAAAGGAATTAGAGAACTAATAGAAAACTCTAAGATGGTATATTTTTACATTCTAAACAAGACTACTAAGGCTGAAAATGCATATGCTATAGCTAATAAAGGCGGAACAAGAGGTAATGATATTACTATTAAGGTACAAACTAATATAGACGACCCAAAGAAAAAAGATGTTATTACAATGCTTGATTATATAGTGATTGATAAGCAGACAGTAACAACAGCAAAGGATCTATATCCTAATATACTTGTAACATTTAAACCGGATTCATTACTTGAATTAACAGCAGGAACAAAGCTTGCAAGCGGGGAAGATGGAACAGCTACAAATGAAAATCACCAAGACTTTTTAAACAAGCTTGAAACAAAGTCGTTCAATGTATTAGCTTGTATGTCTACAACTAAGGAATTGCAGAAACTATATATAACTTATACTAAGCGTATGAGAAACGAAATAGGGCTAAAGTTTGCTACAGTGGTATGTGAAGCTAGTGATATTGGTGGAGATATTACTATGTATGATTTTGAAGGCGTTGTTGTTGTTAAAAACAAAGTCAAGGGCGAAAAAGTAAAGGGCAATGAATTAGTTCCTTTTACAGCAGCTATTTATGCTAATGCAGAACTTGGAAGATCTAATTTAAATAGATTATATACAGGTGAATATGATGTGGTAACTGAATTTACTCAATTTCAGTTAAATGAATTTAGAAAACAAGGAAGATTTGTATATCATCAAGTGGGTGATTCTGTAAGAGTATTAGAAGATGTTAATGGTCTTATCACTACCACTGATACTAAGGGCAGTGAATTTAAAGACAATCAAGTAATAAGAGTTTTAGATGCCTTGGCCATGGCAGATGCCAAGGTATTTAATGAAATGTACTTAGGAAAGGTTAATATTGATAAGCCTGGAATTGAATCACTACAAAATAAAATAGTAGAAATAAGAGAAGCATTTTTAGCAAAGAATGCTTTAAAAGCATATGATAAAAAAGGTATAAAGGTTGAAGAAGTTCAAATAGAGGGAGTTAGAGGGGCTGTAAAGGTTGATTCAGTCATAACTCCAGCTGAGTGCTTTAGACAGCTATATCTTACTAATTATGTGCAAATATAGGGGGTGTAAATAGATGCAAGGAATAAAAACACTTAACTTAACTAATGAAACTGTAGCAGGTTCACAGGGTGCAGTTTTTTGTGAAATAGGTTCAAGACGTTATGTAATGGCCAATCTTACTAAATTTAAAGCTAAGTTTAAGGTCAACATAACTAAAAAGGGTGTTCTTGGTAAGTCTGGTAAACAAGCAAAGCCGGGCGGATGGGAAGGCTCTTGGGAGGCAACAGTTTATTATAATCAATCAACTATGAGAGCTTTAGCTGAAGAGTATAAGAATACTGGAGTACTACCACCATTCAATATACAAACTATTAATGAAGACCAATCTTCAGTAAAAACTATTGGTAGACAATCGGTAATTTTTAAAGATTGTATATCTGAAGAAATGATTATATCAATGCTAGATGTTGATGCTGAAATATTAGAAGAAGATTTATCAGGAACATTCAATGATTTTGATTTTCCTGAAAAGTTTAAAGATCTACCAAGTGCATAGATTATTAAGGGATGTGATTTATTTCATATCCCTATTTTTATTAAAGAATAGGAGAATAATATAATGAGTAAATTTCAAGCTTTTATGAAAAAAGATATAGATAGTTTAACTAAGGAAGTTGTTATATCAGAAAGATTTATAAATGAAGAAACAGGAGAGTTTATTCCATTTAAGATAAAACCAATTCCAACAAGCCTTGAAAAACTAATAAGAAAAGGGTGTACAAATATAACACAAAATGGACAAGATTTTGATTCAGTAGCTTATGAAAATCAGATAGCTGTAAATTGCATAGTTGAGCCAGATTTGCATGATAAAGAGTTACAGGACTTTTATGGTGTGCTAACTCCTGAAGATTTATTAAATGAAATGTTATTAGTGGGAGAAAATCAGCAGTTACAAGTTGAATTATCTAAAATAAATGGATTTAAAACACCAAAGGGACTAGCTGACGAAGCAAAAAACTAATAGAAGATGGTGACGAAGATAGTAATATAGCGTATTACTGTTTACATAAATTTCACTGGTCACCATCTAAGACATTAGAACTATTAGAAGATGAAAGAGAAAAAGCTTTTATAATAGCTTGCATTAATATAAGAATTGATGAAGAAAAAAAGCAAGCTAAAAAGATGGAGAGGGGGCGTTAATTAATGGCAGGAATTAGTATGCCGGTAAGTGTATCGGATGGACTATCAAGTCCATTTCAATCAATGACAGCCCAAGTATCTAAGCTAGTAATGGAGTATGAAAAACTTCATCAGACAATGAGTAAACCACTATCTCCAAGTATTCCATCAATACCAAAGCCAACTGGTGCAGGAATAGGAGATAACGGACCTATATCAGGACCACCTGATCCATATCCTAAGATGATTCCAACTCAGCAACAGTTCAATGCTGGACTTGTTGAAGGTCAAAGCCTAATGGGTAGAATGGCTAATCAAGCTAAATTACTTGTTGGTGCATATGCAGGTTTCCAAGGCGCTAAGGCATTTATTGGAATGGCAGATACTTATATGCAAACACAATCAAGAATAGGTATGATAAATGATGGTTTGCAAACGACTGAACAACTAAATAATATGATATTTAATTCAGCTAATAGGGTTAGAGGTTCATACTTAGATATAGCACAGAATGTAACTAAGTTAGGTATTATGGCTAAAGACTCATTTAGTTCAAATGCTGAGATAGTAAAGTTTACTGAACTTATGAGTAAGCAGTTTAAAGTTGGTGGTGCTGGACTTCAAGAACAACAAGCAGCAATGTATCAGCTATCACAAGCAATGGCAAGTGGTAGGCTATCTTTACATAAGAAAAGGACCAGGCAAAAGCTATCCTCACTTTGCTAAGTTTAAAAAAGGTCAAGAGCCTTGTGCATATGCTGAACAAAAAGTAGGATCAACCACTTGGTATAAGATAAAACATTCGGCAGGGCCTGATGGCTGGGGTTGGATATCTGGAAATCCCAAGTATACAAAGGTAATTAGGTAGGTGAATTTATGACTATAGAAAATAGAAATATGCACACTACCAACTGTGATGTCTTTATAGATCATAACAAAGAAGTATATCAGGTTAATGTTGCAGATGGACTAGAAATTGCTTGGGAGAGAAAAGGCGTACCCGGTAAATGTACTTTTACTCTAGTTCAAGAGGATACAGATAAAGTTGAATTTGAAGAGGGTGACAAGGTAAGAGTTAGAATATCACAGACTTGGATGTTTTTTGGTTTTATCTTTACTAAGCAAAGAGCAGCAGACAAGTTAATAAAAATAACTTGTTATGACCAGCTTAGGTACTTAAAGAATAAAGAATCAGTAATATTTAATAATAAATCAGTTGGGCAAATAGTAAAAATGATAGCAAATGATAGACATCTTAATATAGGTGAAATTCAAGATTCTACTCATAAAATACCAACTATGGTTAAAGAAAATTCCAGCTTTTTTGATATTATAATGAACGCCATGGAACGTACCACAGAAGCAACTGGAGAAATGTTTATTTTATATGACCACTTTGGAAAACTTACATTAAAATCCCTTAAGAGTATGTATAAAAATATAGTTATTGATAATTCAGTAATAGAAAATTTTGACTATGAGTCCACTATCGATAAGCAAACCTATAATATGGTAAGAGTATCTGTAAAATCTGGGAAAGACGGTGCAGAGGTTTACTATACTAAAGGAGATCAAAAAAATATTGATAGGTGGGGTGAATTACAATTAACAACAAAGGCAGATAACACATTCCAAGCTGTCACTGTAGCTGCAAAAAACTTAGAATTATACAATTCTAAAACTAAAACACTTAGAATTAAAAAAGCAATGGGAGCGGTCGAAATTATAGCAGGTTCAATAATAATTGTAAATCTAGATTTAGGTGATATGAAATTAGCTAAAAACATGGTGGTTGATGCAGTAACTCATAGAGTAGAAGACGGACTTTATTCTATGGATCTAGATCTTATAGGCGGTGAATTTGTATCAACTAGAGGGGTAACCCAAGATGGAGAAGTTAAAAAAGAAAAAGAAAAAAATAATGGCGATACTTTATCTAACAAGTCTCTAGCTGATAAAGACTGGGGTCATGGAATAACGCCAGCAATGATTAATAATGTACTAAAAGGTAAATTAGCAGGTAAAGGCGAAATGTACGTAAAATTCGGTAATGCATATGGCGTAAATCCTTTGTTAGTAGCTCTAATTCAAAGAATGGAATGTGGGCCTAATTTTGATTCACGTGTAGCTAGAGAGTGTAATAATTTTGGTGGAATAAATTCAGATCCAGACTATAAACAAAAATCTGGTAGGCACGTAATTTATCCATCTGTTGATGTAGGAATAGAGCGACACTTTAGGTTATTGGGGGTCAAATACTTATACGATTGGGGGAAGAAATCTATAGAGGCAATTTTAAATATGTATGCTCCAAGTTTTGAGAATAACACAAATGGCTATATAGCAAGTATGAAATCATGGTATAGACAGTTCAGCGGACGAGAATGGTCAAATTCACTACTTGGTAAAGGTGTTGCAAGTGTTGAAGAGGCAAGGAGAAGAATGCAACCAATTAGCTCCACTTCCACAGCAGTAGATATAAAAGAGGGCAACATGGCTATAGTCAATGAAGCTATGAAGCATATTGGTAAAAATAAGTTTGTATCTTGGTTTTATCCAGGTCTTTGGTGTGCTGATTTTGTTACTTACTGTTTAAAACAATCAGGGCAATATAAATTCTCTTCAAGAACTAGTTCATGTGTTACTCTTGCATCATACTATAAAAGTGCTGGAAAATTAGTTATGGGTACTAATTATACACCTAAACCTGGAGATACAATATTTTTTAAATCTAGTAGAACCGCAAATTGGACTAATCATGTGGGAATAGTTAAAGAAGTTTCTAACGGAAGAATAATAACCATTGAGGGGAATACCTCACATGACTCAAAAGGATATTCTAATGGCGGATGGGTTGCTTCACACAGCTACGGAAAAACGGGGATTTCATATGCAAGAATTGTTGCTTATGGCAAGAATAGTTAGGAGGTATATATGGCTAACTTACTACAACTTATAAAAAAAGCTTCAGCAGAAACCTTCTATAGTATGGCTCCATGTGACAATATAATAGGTACAGTGGTATCCGTTAAACCTTTAAGGATAAAGATTACTGAAAAAATAACTTTGGAAAAAGTAAACCTACTTAAGCTAAAATCTGATTATATATTAAACTCTACAGTGGTACTAAGTAGATGCCAGGGTGGAGACAAATATGTAATATTAGGGGAGTTGATAGAATGATACCTAACACTGGAATGGAGCAAGAAGAGTTTGAAGCACTAATTGAAATGGTAGAAAAAAAGAAATATAGTAATAAAGATTTTAAAGTGGTTGATAATAGAATAGTAGGCATAGTAGATGGTATTGAAGAGTTAAAACAGACCATCTTTTTTATTTTATCAATAGAAAAATATCAATCACTTACAGTAAGTGAAAATACTGGAGTAGGGTTTTGGAATTTGTATGGTGATGATATTAATTTAGTAATGATAAATCTAAAATCAATTATTACTGATGCACTTCTTAATGATGATAGGATAGAAGAAATAACAGAATTTATCATAGAAAAAATTAAAAGAAATACACTTAAGATAGAAATTACTGTAAAAAGTAATATATCTGAAGAATTAATTGAGATAGAAAGAGAGGTGGATATTGGATAATGAATGACAGAAATTTTGAATTTGGATATGTGATGAATAGGATATTAGGTAACATACCAGATGAATATGACAAAAGAGAAACCTCTTTAATTTATCAATCAGCGGCAATGATTATTCCTGAACTTACAGTAATAAGACATGAAATAAGAATGCTTGAAGATGAAGCTTTTCCAGATACATGCTCGTATTTCACACTTCAAAGGTTTGCAAAAAATAGGAATATGGAGCTTAGAGAACCTACAAAAGGTGTGGTAATAGCAGAATTTAATAAAGAAGTAGAGATAGGTACAAGATTTAATCACGAACAAAGAAATTATGCAGTTAGTGAACTAATTGACCTATCTCTTTTTAAATACAGACTAATTGCTGAAGAAGTAGGGCATATAGAATCAATTGGAGAATTAACTCCAATTCAAGATATCTATGGCCTTGAAAAAGCAGTTATTACTAAAATTGAGGTTGATGGAAGAGATGAAGAATCAGAAGAGGATCTAAGGAATAGATTTTTTGAAAATATATCAAATCCAGCCTTTGGTGGTAATAGGGCAGACTATAAAGAAAAGATTTTAGGCATGGATAATATAGGTGCAGTAAGGTTATTTAGAAGAAAGGTGTCGAGTGATGGATCAACAAAAATTGAAGCAGTTATTTTGGATACATCTTATAAGGATGCATCACCTGAATTGGTTAAGATAGTGCAAAATGCACTTACCCCTACCCAAGATGGTGAGGGTCTAGGAATAGCGCCTATAGATCACTTTGTTACAGTGCTTGCCCCTACTAAACAGTCATTAACTATAAAGACTAATCTTACACTAGATCCATTAGTTAGTGATGTAACTCAAGATATTACAAGTGCTATAGAAGAGTACTTGCAAGATTTAAGACAACAGTTTGGTGAATTTGATTTATCTACAGGTAAATATTCAACTGTAGTTAGAATATCAAGAATAGAAAATAGATTGTTAGATGTTTCTGGGGTAATAGATGTGTTTGGGACAAAGATAAATGGTTTAAACTCCAATGTTGTAATAGATGATAAAAGTATTCCAGTATTAGGTGGTGTTAGTTATGTTAGGGTCTAGTACAGAATATATACCAACATGTATTGAGTATATACCTAGTGTATATGCTGAAATAGAAGAATTTAAAGCTTTATCTAAAGCATATGATATTGAGTGCAAGCTTTTGATGGATGATTTTGAGGGTGTATCAAATAACTATTTTTTAGATACACTAAATGAATCTGGGTGCAGTAGATGGGAAAGATTTCTTAGAATGGATGTGAATTCAAACTACTCACTTGAAGATAGAAGATTCATGATTAAGTTAAAAATGCTTGGCTACACTCCATATACATATTTAAGGCTAAAAGAAATACTGGATGGTATGTGCGGAACTACAGGTTATAAGATGTACTTAAACCCGGTAAGCAAACATTTAGTATGTAAGGTAGATTTAGGCGTTAAATTTCAGCAAAGGGCAATAGATCTAATGCTTGAAAATATGCTACCACTTGATATAACTTTCAATACTGAATTACTTTATAATACTAGTCAAACTTTATCTAACTTTACTCATGAACAATTATCTAATTATACACACCAACATTTAAAAGAGGAGGTGATTAAGTAGTGGGAACAACTACAAAAAACTTAGGTCTTACAAAAGACTACTCAACAGATCACTATGATGTAGGAAGAGTTAATGCGAATAGCGATAAAATAGATACAGCAATAGGTAACTATACTGGCAGTGCACCAGATACATATAGTACAACTATAGATGGTGATAAATCACTATCTAATTATATTAAGTTTATCTGGGCAAAGTTAAAGCAAGCTATTTCAGATTTGGCAAATTTAACAAAAAACTTTGATAGCTTTAAGAGTGAAACACAAACAAGTTTATCTAATAAAGCTAGTTTAAGTGTTGCAAGTAGAACATATAATGGTTTAATGTCGAGCACAGATAAAACGAAATTAGATGGAATAACTATATCTAATTATTATAATAAAGGAGAAGTAGACTCAAAGTTATCTAGTAAAGCTGGTCTATCTGTAGCTAGTGTATCAGCTAACGGTCTCATGAGCACGACAGATAAATCAAAGCTTGATGGTATAAATATATCTAACTACTACAATAAGTCTGAGTCAGATAATAGATATGCTTTAAAATTAGTTGCATCTAATGTAGCTAATGGATTAATGTCAGCAATTGACAAAGCAAAGTTAGATAATATAGATATAAACAACTATTATAATAAGTCCGAAGTAGCACAAGCACTATCGCTAAAAGCTAATAACATATTATCTAGTAGTTCAGTGAATGGTCTGATGTCAAGTGCAGATAAAGCTAAATTAGATGGTATAAATATAGCTAACTACTATAATAAAACTGATTCTGACGGAAAGTATGCGTTAAAGACTGATTTAGATTCTAAAGCAAGCACAGCAATAGCTACATCTGGTGCAAACGGACTCATGAGTGCCACAGATAAGGCTAAATTAGATAAGATAGATCCAATTGCAGCACAGTTAAAAGTTGTATATGAAGATAGCGGTTATACAATACATGTTAGGTATGACTATGCCATTAGATATGCAAATAATGGTACGACTAGATTACTGAACACATCTACAGGAACTGGTACACCAATAAATGGAGTTTAGGAGGTAATATGTCTAATTATAAAATTTGGGACAGGGTAGAAAAGCTCAAAGGATTTCCACCTGAAAAATGGTTTGAAGTATGGCCAAGATCAAAAAATGAAACTATGGTTCTAATTTTTAAAGAGGGTGAAGATTATGACGAGGTTGTATTTTTAGAGGATTTAAAGGCTAGTGGATATAAAGGGTCAACAGACAATGAAATAGTTGAATCATATATTAATAGTCAAAAAAGTAATATAGATTTAGAATTAGAATTAAAGAAAGCTAATGAGAGAATAAATACACTTTCAACAGCACTAGAAGAACTTACTTTAACAGTAGCAGGTGGCTAAAATGATTAAAATATGTCGCGATATTTTTAATAAAATTAAATTAATTTTGAAGGGAGAAAATGAAATGGGAGAATTTTTAGCAGCAAGAATAACAATGGCATTTGTGGATGAAGGAGAAACAGGAGCAAGAGATAAGTATAAATTATATTTTTCAAAAGCTGGGATGCTTAAATGGAAAACAGCTACTGATGAATCTATAAGAACTAAGTATACAGACGTATTATTTGTAATTCAAGATAAAGTAGAATAGTGAAGTTTAAAGTCTCATAGTTAAAGCTATGGGGCTTAATTAATAGGGGTGATTTATGGAACAACTAATTGCATTTAGCGGTGTTTGTGGGGCATTGATAACAGTCTATAGCTTAGTGAAGCTTGTTGTACAGCCATTTACAACAGCTATGAAAAGAAATGACTTGACTAATCAAGCACTGCAAAAATCTGTAGATATGTTAGCGTATGACTTGAAAGAATCTCAAAAAGACAGAGATAATATTCATAAAATATTAGATAAGCATGATGATAGATTGAGTAGGGTTGAAGATGATGTAATACGTAATTCAGAACAAATAAAAACATTATTTAATAGATAGGAGGTAGTATATGAAGTTAAAAAATGAAACATATGATATATTAAAATGGATAGCACAGATATTCTTACCTGCACTTACTATATTTGTAGGTGCTGTAGGGGTAGCTGTAGGCTTTAAGCAAACTGATTTAATAGTTATTATTATGACAGCTTTTGATACGTTTTTAGGCACAATTTTAGGCATTTCAACTAAAAACTACAATTCAGAAAGAGAGGTATAACATGACTAATTTTTATTATAAACCAATTTCAAGAAAATATAATTTTGGCTGGGGAAGAAGTAAATCTAACATTAAATTTATAGCTATACACTGGACTGCAAATGAGAGCAGAGGTGCTAATGCAATGGCACACTATAAGTATTTTCAGAATAACAACGTAGGAGCGTCCGCACACTATTTTGTTGACGATACCAATATTGTTCAAATAGTTGGAGATAGTACAGTTGCTTATGCTGTTGGTGGAAATCAAGGATATGGAACTGGACTAGGTGGCATTGTTAATGAGAACTCCATATCAATAGAAATGTGTGTCAATTCAGATGCTGACTATAGCAAGATGTATTTTAATACTGTAGAGCTTGTAAAAGAGCTTCTAAGGCAATATCCTAATGCTAAAGTAGTTAGACATTGGGACGCAACTAGAAAAGATTGTCCGCATGGTTACACAGGCTATAACAATGCAAAGTGGAACAAGTTTTTATCTGATGTTAAACAGCCTAGACGATTAATCTTAGACTTATCTAAAGATAGCGTTGCGGTAGAAGTTAATTCTCAAAAAACATCTGCACCAGCAAGAAAAGGATGGGTACAAGAAGAAGGAAAATGGTTCTACTATATAGATGGAAAGAAAAAGATAGGTTGGTTAAAGTCGGGTAAAGCGTGGTTTTATATGCAACCAGAAAAAGATGGAGAAATGAAAATAGGATGGCTCAAATATAACAATAACTGGTTTTATTTCAATTCTAAAGGTTACATGTTAACTGGCGAACAAGTGATTGATAATAAGAAATATAAATTTAATAATGAGGGGTACTTGCTGTAATTAAAATAAGGGTAGCATTTAGCTACCCTTATTTTTTATATTAAATTTTTCCAGTGTATTGAATTAATTTTAATACGTGGGTATAATATAATTATAAAATAATTTCAAGTAGTTTTATTAGGAGGTGTATGTTTATTGCTACAAAATTATTTTTAAAAAGTATTAATATAAAGAAAAAAAGAAATGCCATAGACTTTATAATGGCTATGGAAAAATCTAAGAGCAAGTCTCTTTAATAAAAACTTAAGAATTTAAAACAGATTTGTGGGTATACTATTAATAATATAATATTTTGGAGGTGTTTTTAAATGAAAGATACAGGAGTATTTGATAAGGTTAAGGGAAGTGCAAAAAATATTGCTGGAGAAGCTACTGGCGACAATAAGTTAAAAGCTGAAGGTGCTGTAGATAAAGCTACTGGAAAAGCAAAAGAATTGTTAAATGAAGCTGGGAAAAAAGCTGAAGAAGTAGCTGACAATGCTAAGTCAGAAATTAATAAGCATAAGTAAATATGTTAATAAAAAATAGAAGGCTTGGATTACACCAGACCTTCTATTTTTTATAAATAGGATTAAAAAAAGTCGTAATAATGGATAAGCCACTATACCAATATATTAATACTATTACTAGTATATAGTCAATAACAATATTGTTTTGGCGCAATATTGGCGCATTTTTGCATTACCTACGCAAAATTAACTACTTTTTATAATGGAATATTTAAAATAGAATCGAGTAATTGCAACAATTATAAAATTATATTAAATTTAGTTCATAGTACCAGAATAAAAGCTTAGATATATGTTAAAAAGGAATGAATAACTTATTCATTCCTTTTTTTTATAAAAAATACTTTTTCCTACTTTAAATTTGATTGATAATTAGTGATAAGGGTATCAAATAAATATGTTAAAGTTAGATAATATTATTTTTTATATAATTTAAAATATAAATTTAAAATAATGATAAATAACGGTTGACTTTGTTTATGAATAGTAGTAATATATACTTGTAAGTGATAATAGTTACTACTATTGGAAAATAAAATTAAATTTTGGAGGTAAAAAAATGACACAGGAACTTAAGGGAACAAAAACAGAAAAGAACCTTTTAGATGGTTTTGCAGGAGAATCAATGGCAAGAAATAAATATACTTACTATGCTTCTCAGGCTAAGAAGGAAGGGTATAATCAGATATCTAATATATTCTTAGAAACAGCAGAAAATGAAAAGGAACATGCTAAGCTATGGTTTAAGGCTCTTCATGGAGGAGAAATACCAACAACTGAAGAAAATTTATTAGATGCTGCAGAAGGTGAATTATACGAGTGGTCTGATATGTATGTTAGATTCTCTAATGATGCAAAAGAAGAAGGATTTAAGGAAATTGCTAGACTATTTGATGGTGTAGCAGCTATAGAAAAAACACATGAAGAAAGATATAGAACTTTACTTCAGAATTTAAAAGATGGTAAGATTTTTGAGAAAGATGAAGTAGTAGTTTGGAAGTGTATGAATTGTGGACATATTCACGTATCTAAGAGTGCTCCAAAGTTATGTCCTGTATGTAAGCATCCACAAGCGTATTTCGAAGTGAAGGCTGAAAACTGGAAATAATATAATATTTAGCAAAGTAGGTGGTAGTGGTGAGGTTTTCAAAGCAAAGAGAAATGATATTAAACGAAGTTAAAAATAATAATAATCACCCTACAGCTGATATGGTATATGATAAGTTGAGAAAAGATAATCCTAATTTGAGCTTGGGTACGGTTTATAGAAATTTAACTCAATTAGCAGATAATGGATTAATTACAAAACTTAGTATACCAGGGGATCCTGTTAGATTCGATTGCAACACAGATGAACATAATCATTTTATTTGTGAAGATTGCGGGCAAATTTTCGATATTGATAAGGATTTGGTCGCTTATGCAGATAAGGGTCTTGAAAAATTAGGATTTAAAGTAAATTCTGCACAGATTCTTTTAAAAGGAATTTGTGTAGAATGTACTAAAAAGATAGAAAAAATATAATTTAATTAATAGTTTAATAGGAGGTAATTTTATGGCTAAAGATTTAAAGTTTTATTCATGTTCAGATAAGGATTTTATAATTGAAGTAGTTGTTCCTGAAGAAGGATGTCAAGTTTCATGTTGTGGTGAAGAAATGAAGCTTATAGAACCAAATACTACTGATGCAGCTGGAGAAAAGCATGTTCCAGTTATAGAAGTTAGTGGAAACAAAGTAGTAGTTAAGGTTGGTAGTGTACCACATCCAATGGAAGAAAAACACCATATTTCATTTATATATCTAGTAACTGAAAAAACAGTTCAGAGAGTAGATTTACCGCATGATGGTAAGCCAGAAGCAGAATTTGTACTTGCAGAAGATGATAAGGCTATATGTGCTTATGAATATTGTAATCTACATGGATTGTGGAAAGCAGAAGCTTAATAATATAAAAGTTAAAAAACAAAAAGGAGCATATGCTCCTTTTTGTTTTTATTAAATTTATTCCAATATTTTTTTAACTTCTTCATAAACAAGCATGTTTTTTTCTGTAATAAAGGAACGAGATTTTCCATCTTTATTTACTCTTCCAGTTCTACCGATTCTATGTATATAATCCTGTGCAAGTTCAGGGAAATCATAGTTATATATATGACTTAGGCCTTGTATATCTAGACCTCTTGACGCTAAATCTGTTGAGATTAGGAATTGAAATTTCATATTTTTAAAATCTTTTATAATTCTTTCTCTTTTAGATTGGCTAATATCACTATGTATCTTACAACAACTATATCCTTTTTGTCCTAACTTTATATCTAAATTATCAACTCTAGCCTTAGTCCTACAAAAAATAATAGCTAAAAATGGTGAATCTTTTTCTATTTGTTTGCATAAATCATCAAATTTTGACCTGTCTGTTGAGATTATAAATTCTTGCTCTATTTTGTTAGGTATATTTTCTTTGCTAGTATCTATTTCTATAAAATTTTCTGCATATCTATATGCTAATTTTTTTACGCTTGAATTTATAGTTGCTGAAAAAAGTAAAAGATTTTTATAGGTATTTATTTTGTTAAAGATTGAATCTATTTCGTTTTTAAATCCCATAAGAAGCATCTGATCAGCCTCATCAATTACTAGAGTATCTATCATATCTAGTTTGATAGTTTTTCTTTGTATGTGGTCAAGTAATCTTCCTGGAGTTGCTATTATAATATTTATTTTGTTGCTATTTAGTTTTTTTATTTGGGATTTTATATCTTTACCACCATATATAGCAATGTAATTAATAGGATGTTTATCTATATTTGTAATAACATTAACAAGACTTTCAATGACTTGGCTTATTTGTATAGTTATTTCTCTAGTTGGAGCCAGTATTAGACTTGTTTCTATTTTATCATTTAATATAAGATTTAAAATAGGTATTACAAATGCAAGTGTTTTACCAGAACCAGTATTTGACTTGGCTATAATATTGTTTAAATTAAGTATTGGGTACATAGTTTCTGATTGTATTTGAGTGGGTTCTTTAATACCATTTTTGCTTAGGGCATTAATAATGTTATTATCTATTTTTAAATTTGAAAAATGCATATATCCTCCTATTAACATATAGATATACATTATATCATAGTAAGTTAATATTTAGCAATTATGGTGTTTTATATATATTCTTTATAAGAGAATAAATAGATTTAATTTGTAATTAAAATAAGTAAATTAGGTATATTATTAATAGGTAATCCATATTGAATATAAAAGCTATAATAATATTCAGAATTTATTTTAATAGGAATTTTCAGAAAAATAACAAATAATGACTTAATAAAATTTATTTTATTCAAAAAAACGCTAATATATATTATAAAAACTATAAAATACTTTAGAAATGAAATTTAAAATATTAAACTTGCAAAATTCAATAAAAATTCACTTGAAAATAAATGAAGTATATAATATAATTTAATCATAGATGAAAGATTATATTTTAATTTTGCAAAAATGGAGGGTTATAATTATGTGTGTTACTGATAAAATAAATGGCAAAGAATTAAAATTTGTTGATACTACTTTAAGAGACGGAGAGCAGACAGCAGGTGTGGTTTTTGCCAATAGTGAGAAAATTATGATAGCTGAAATGTTGAGTGATCTTGGCATTAACCAGTTGGAAGTTGGTATACCTACAATGGGTGGAGATGAAAAAGAAACTATAAAACAAATTGTAAAGAAAAACCTAAAACCTAGTATAATGGCTTGGAATCGTGCTGTAATTGGCGATGTTGAGCAGAGTATAGATTGTGGTGTCGATGCAGTGGCAATATCAATATCGGTATCAGATATTCATATAGAAAACAAATTAAAGACTTCAAGAGATTGGGTCTTAGAACAAATGGTTAAGACTACAGAATATGCAAAGAAAAATGGATTATATGTATCTGTAAATGGTGAAGATGCTTCAAGAGCAGATGATGATTTCCTTATAGAATTTATAGAATGTGCTAAACAGGCTGGTGCTGATAGATTTAGATTTTGTGATACAGTAGGAGTAATGGATCCATTTACAATTAGAAATAAAATAGAAAAAATTTATAAAGCTACAAATTTTGATATAGAAATGCATACACACAATGACTTCGGTATGGCAACTGCTAATGCCATTGGAGGTATATTGGGTGGTGCGAATTATGTAGGTGTAACAGTAAATGGTCTTGGGGAAAGAGCTGGCAATGCAGCTCTAGAAGAAGTACTTATGTCTTTGATACATGTATTAAAGTATGAATCAAAAATTGATACTAGAAGATTTAAAGAATTATCTGAATATGTATCAAATGCATCTGGCAGAGAATTACCTGCATGGAAAGCAATAGTAGGAAGTAATATGTTTAGGCATGAATCAGGTATACATGCAGATGGTGCTATAAAAAATCCAAGGAACTATGAAGCTTTTGACCCAGCAGAAGTTGGGCTAGAAAGACAGATAGTAATAGGCAAGCATTCAGGAAAGGCTGCCATCATTAATAAATTTATGGAATATGATGTAAAATTGACTGATGAACAAGCTACAAGAATACTTGATGAAGTGAGAAGTCTTTCAGTAAAATTAAAAAGATCGTTATTTGATAAGGAGTTGGCTTATATATATAGAAGTTTAAATAGCTAAGAAATTTATAGAGAGAGGTAATTGTATGGGAAAAAATATAGTATATAAAATATTAGAAAAACATCTAGTAGAGGGAGAATTGGTAGCTGGTAGTCCAGCTACTATTAAAATAGATAGAACACTTACACAGGATTCAACTGGTACTATGGCATATTTGCAACTTGAAGCCATGAATATAGATAAAGTAAAGACAAAAAAATCTGTTGCCTATGTAGATCATAATATGTTACAACAGGGATTTGAAAATGCAGATGATCATAAATATATAGAAACCGTAGCTAAAAAATATGGTATATATTTTTCTAAGCCAGGTAATGGTATATGTCATCAGGTAAATTTAGAAAGATTTTCTGTGCCTGGAGATACACTATTAGGATCTGATAGTCACACACCTACTGCTGGTGGCGTAGGAATGTTGGCTATAGGAGCCGGTGGATTAGATGTAGCACTTGCTATGGCAGGAGAGCCATATTCAATAAATATACCACGTGTAACAAAAGTAGAATTAATTGGAAAACTTAACCCTATGGTTGCTTCAAAAGATATAATATTAGAAGTTTTAAAAAGAGAGACTGTCAAAGGTGGTGTAGGGAGAGTATATGAATATGGAGGAATAGGAGTTGAAAGTTTATCAGTTCCACAAAGAGCTACCATAACTAATATGGGAGCAGAATTAGGTGCTACAACTTCAATTTTCCCTTCTGACAATAAAACAAAAGAATTTTTCAAGGCTCAAGATAGATTAGATGATTGGTCAGAGCTATTGGCAGATGATGATGCTGTTTATGACGAAATAATAAAAATAGACTTAGACAAGCTTGAACCGATGGTAGCAGCACCTCATAGTCCAGATAATATAAAAACATGTAAGGAAATAGGACCAATAAAAATAGATCAGGTTGCTATAGGTAGTTGTACAAACTCTTCATATGAAGATTTGATGAAAGTTTCAAGAATATTAAAAGGAAGAAAAGTAGCTCAAAATGTGAGTTTAGTAATCGCTCCTGGATCAAGGCAAGTTATGGAAATGATAGCAAGAAATGGGGCTTTGGCTGATATAATTGCATCTGGTGCAAGAATTTTAGAAAATTCATGCGGGCCATGCATAGGTATGGGACAATCTCCAGGAACGGATGGAATATCTTTAAGAACATTTAATAGAAATTTTTTCGGAAGAAGTGGAACAAACTCTGCTAGTGTTTATTTAACTAGTCCAGAAGTTGCAGCAGTCAGTGCAATATATGGATATTTAAGAGATCCTAGAGATATAGATTTTAAAGTTGATTTTGAAGGAATTTATAGAGAAAATTTCTTGATTGATGATTCAATGATAATTGAACCTAGTGAAGAATCAGAAAATGTTGAAGTTGTTAGAGGACCTAATATAAAACCATTCCCTTTAAATACGATTTTAGCAAAAAATATACAAGGAAAAGTAATTATTAAGACAGGTGATAATATCACGACCGATCATATTATGCCTTCAAATGCTAAATTATTACCTTTTAGAAGTAATATACCTCATTTGTCAACTTTCTGTTTCAGTACTATAGATGACAAATTTGCTGATAGATGTATGGCAAACTCTGGTGGTTTTATAGTTGGTGGAGATAACTATGGTCAAGGATCTTCTAGAGAACATGCTGCATTAGCTCCATTATATTTAGGTATAAAGACTGTAATAGCTAAATCTTTTGCAAGAATTCACAGAGCGAATCTAATAAATAGCGGAATAATACCATTAGTATTTGAAAATGAAAAAGATTATGACTTAATTAATAAGATGGATGAGTTAGTTATTACTGATGTGAAAAGTGGAATAAAAGCAGATAGAATACTTGTAAACAATATTAATAGAGGAACAAGTTTTTTTGTCAAAACTGGATTCAATGACAATGAAATAAATATGCTTTTAGCAGGTGGAAAACTGAATTCAATCAAGATAAAAAACTCTAAGGAGGTTTTATATGTATAATATTACTTTGATACCGGGAGATGGAATAGGTCTAGAAGTAACAAAGGCTATGAAAAAAGTAGTGGCCTCTACAGGAGTTCAAATAGAATGGGAAGAGGTAGTAGCTGGTGAAAAAGTCCTTGAAAAATATGGTACACCATTGCCAGAGTATGTAATAGATAGCATTAGGAAAAATAAAATTGCAATTAAAGGTCCTGTTACTACACCAGTAGGTAAAGGGTTCAGGAGTGTAAATGTGGCTCTTAGAAAAGAATTAAATTTGTATGCAAATGTAAGACCTATAAAAAGTTTTAAGGGCGTAAAGAGTAAATATAGCGATTTAGATTTCACAATTATTAGAGAAAATACAGAAGGATTATATGCTGGAATTGAGCACAAGATAGGAGATTATGCAGGAGAAACTATAAAAATAATAACTAGACCAGCCTGCGAAAAAATAGTGAAATTTGCTTGTGATTATACAAAGAATAATTCTTATAAAAGGTTAACTGGTGTTCATAAAGCTAATATAATGAAAATATCTGATGGATTATTTTTGGATATTTTTAATGAAGTATGTGATAAAAATGGTATCTATATTGATATGGATAAAAATGATTCTGTATATAGAGATAATATGATAGTTGATGCCACAGCCATGAATTTAGTGCTTAATCCTGAAAAGTTTGATGTACTAGTTATGCCTAATCTTTATGGTGATATATTGTCAGATTTAGGTGCAGGACTTGTTGGAGGATTAGGCATGATACCTAGTGCAAACATTGGGCAAGAATATGCAGTTTTTGAAGCGGTTCATGGTAGTGCGCCAGAGATTGCTGGAAAAAATATTGCTAATCCTACTGCTATTATTCAGTCAGCTGTAATGATGTTAAAATATATTGGAGAATATAATGCGGCAAATAAAATAGAATTAGCGTTACAAAAAATTTTTGAAGAGGGAAAAGTTTTGACAAGAGATTTAGGTGGGAATGCAAGTACCAGCGAATTTTCCGATGAACTATGTAGATTGATAAAGATTAATTAGCACATTATTCCTCTCTATAGATAGAAGGAAGATACGATCTTAATGATTGTATCTTCCTTATTTTAATGTTAAAATAACTTGAGTTATATATTTTATAATAAATAAGATATTATAAAGAGATTCTATTAGTTAGGAATTTTTAGATAAATAATATAATTATGAGGATAAAAATATGTCAGTTAAAGTAGATAAGGTTGAATTTAAAAGTGAAATAGGAGTAGGTAAAATAAATGAAGACGCCTGTGGATATAAAGAAAATACTTTTTGGGTATTGGATGGTGCTACAGGATTAAATAAAAGAAATTTAAGTGATGATATAAGTGATGCACATTGGTATACTAACTGGTGGGATAAATATTTGAACGACAATTCTTTTAAAGACATAAATTTAAAAGATATTATGTATAAGGGTATAAAAAAAGTAGATGATGATTACCAAAAATTTTGTGTAGGGAAAAAAGTAGAAAAAATAGATTTTCCATCTGCCTCAATAACTATAATAAGAGTTAATGACGAAAAATTGGAATATTTTATATTAGGTGATTGTAGACTATACATTGATGATGGATGCAAAGTACAAATAATACATGATGATAGTGTGAGTAAGTTGGACAATAATATATTTAATGCGATGCTAGATATGGAAGATTTTTATAGTATTGATCTTAGTGAAAGTCTAAGTATTTTATCAGAGCAGATTATTGAAAATAGAATGAAGAATAATTGTGATGATGGTTATTGGATATTAAGCTTTGATGAAAAAGCAATTGATAAGGCAAAGTACGGAATTATTGATATAGAAAAAGATATTAGAATAATGATAGCAAGTGATGGATATTACTCATATTCAGACAAGTATAGATTAATTGAAGAAGATTTATTAATAGACGAAACTTTCAAATATGGTATTGATATTATGATAAATCAAATAAGAAATTTTGAAGATGATAAAGATAGAATTAGGAGAATACCTAGATTTAAAGATAAGGATGATTGCACTTGTCTTTGTATAAATATAGAAAAAATAAATGAATAAACGAATAGTTAAATGAGGGGATATTTTATGAGAATTTTGCACATTAGTGCTCAAAAGCCAGATTATACAGGCAGTGGTGTATATATGACTGGAATAATTGATGCTATGGGAAACTTATCCAGTGAGCAAGCTATGATTGTAGGTATTGATAAATATGATGACATAGAAAAAATAAGAAATAAATTTAATAAAAATGTTAGTGTTGAAGCAGTTGTATATAATACTGGTAAACTTGATTTTAATGTTCCTGGAATGAGTGACAATATGCCTTATCCAAGCACTAGGTACAGAGATATTACTAATTACCAGGCGATGGCAATAAAATCTGTTTTTGAAGAGGTATTAATAAAAAAAATTAATAGTTTCAAACCTGATTTAATAATATGTCATCATCTATATTATACAAGTTCTATTTGCGTAGAAATTATAGAAAAAAAGTATAAAAATATAAAAGTATGTGCTATTTGCCATGGAACGTGTTTAAGACAATTGAAAACAAATATTTTTATGAAAGAGTACATTCTTGAAATGATACCTAAAATTGATATTATATTTGCTTTACACGATGCACAAAAAGAAGATATTATAGAGATATTTGCTATTGAAAATAGAGAAAAAGTAGAAGTATTGGGAAGTGGATATAATAAAAAAATATTTAATATAAATGAAAATATTAAAAGTAAAATATATAAAAGAAAAGTAATTAAAATAGCTTATGCAGGAAAGATTGCTTTTAGTAAGGGGCTAAGAGAATTTATTAGAGCGTTAAATTTACTAAAATATGAAAAAGACGATATAGAAGTTGTTTTTATGGGACAGGCAAGTGATGAAAATGAATATAGAACAATACTTGAAATGGCATCTACTTGTAAGTACTGTGTAAAATTTACAGGAAGAGTAAGTCAAG
Source organism: Peptostreptococcus equinus (assembly GCF_027125355.1). Taxonomy (NCBI): domain Bacteria; kingdom Bacillati; phylum Bacillota; class Clostridia; order Peptostreptococcales; family Peptostreptococcaceae; genus Peptostreptococcus; species Peptostreptococcus equinus. The sequence continues at coordinate 618,537 of NZ_CP114052.1, forward strand.
AAAAAATGGCAACAATATTAAATTGTTCTGATATATTTGTACTACCTTCGTACTATGAAGGCTTGCCACTGGTAATATTAGAAGCAATGGCTTGTGGAAACTATGTCATATGTAGTGATATAGAGGGGATGAGAGGATGGCTAGGTAAAGATATAGTATCGAATGACTTGTTGAATTTTGTAAAATTACCGGAAATGATAAATGTATCTCAACCAAAAGAAGATTATATACCTCAGTTTATAGAAGATATTTCAAAAGCCTTGGATAAGGCTATTGATTATAGAAAAAGAAATAGAAATACTAGTATTAATATAAGTAGTTTATCATGGGATAGTCTTGGTAAAAAATTATATGAACTAGTAAATAAATAATTTATATTTATAAGAAGTAGAGGTACTATTTTGAAAAATATAATAGTCGATAGAAGAATTAGCAAAGAAATAAAAAGTAATTTGTCATCAATAGGATACAATGTGATTGAATCATATAAGCATGAGTATCTCTATAGTGCTATAGAATCTCATGTCGATATATGCCTATTTTTTGATGGTAAAATATTTATTGCTAGCCCTGAATCATATGAATATTACAGTATAATTTTGAAAGGCCAAAAAATTGAGTGTGGTTCTACACGTTTATCTAAAAATTATCCTAAAGATGTTGCCTATAATGTTTCTTATATGGGTGAATACGCAATTGCAAACATTGAGTGTACTGATAAAATAGTATTAGAACAGCTAAAAAAGAATGGAACTAAACTTATAGATATTAATCAAGGTTATGCGAACTGTTCAATATGCCAAGTTGATCAAAAATCTTTAATAACATCTGATAAGGGTATATATAAAAATGTTATAGAAGAAGGGCTAGATGTATTATTAATTCAAGCTGGGCATATTGATTTATTTGATATGGACTATGGTTTTATTGGCGGTGCATCCGGAAAACTAGGAGATGAAACTATATGTTTTTTTGGCAATATAGATTTACATCCAGATGGTCAAAGTATAAGAAAATTTATAGAATATAGGAATAAGAAAATTGTTTGTTTAAGTGAGGGGAAACTGAGAGACTACGGATCTTGTATAGTTTTTTAGTAGCAATAAAAAATAATAGTATTAAATCTAAATATTTAGATTTAATAAAGATAAATATAATATTATTGTAAGTGAATTTTATAAATGGAGGAAATAATGGGAAAAGAAATAATTATAAGAATATTATTACTAGCTGTAGTAGGGGGAATAATTGGATATAGTACTAATGTAATAGCAGTGAAAATGCTTTTTAAACCACTAAATCCAATAAGAATACCAATTATAGGATATGAAATAGTGGGTTTAATACCTAAGAGAAAATCAGAAATTGCATATAATATAGGTAAAGCCGTAGGAGAAGAGTTAGTAGATTATGATGCTATTATTGAAAATTTAATAGTGGAAGATGATAAAGACAGATTAAAAGAATATGCTAAAGCTAGACTTCAAGTTATAATAAACGAAAAAATATCATTTATACCATCTATGTTTAAACCTATGATATTCTCATCAATAGATGAAATAGTAGAAAGTGAACTTGATAGAGGTTTAGATAGTTTGATGGAATTAGCTAAAGATAAAGCTAAATCTAGAATAGATATAGCCAAGATGGTGGAAGAAAAAATAAATGAACTAGACTTGATTGAACTTGAAAATATGATAATAAATTTATCTAAGAAAGAATTGACTCATATAGAAAATTTAGGATTACTGTTGGGATTTATAATTGGTATAGTACAGGGATTAATAACAGTATTTATATAAAATTAAATTATTGTAGATATTTGAAGTGGAAATACTTGTTATAAATTTAATTTTATTAATATTTTGATTATTAATAAAAAATAAATAAAATATTCTAAAAATGACTTGAAAAATAAAAAAGTATATGTTAATATTTTAAATATCATATAAATGCGATGAAAAAGGAAAAGTAAAATAAATATCATCTACAGAGAAGTTGAATCACCGGCTGAAAGTTCGACTAGACAGACTTATTTGAAAACTACCTTTGAGCAGAGTCCAGTAGCATATGTGAAAAGACTCGGTTGACTGCCTTAAAGTCTTCGAGAGGGTACTATTTTTGTACCAACTTGGGTGGAACCGCGAACACACTCGTCCCAAATTTTATATTTGGAGACGAGTTTTTTATTTACATAAATTGACTGAATTAATTAATTGTCCGGAAATTATGTATATTCAGAAGATGACGGGTAAATATGGTTTTTTTAAAAATAAAGAATTTAAAAATGTCGGAGGTTATTATGTTAAAGATTGAATTAAAAGACGGAAATATAGTGGAAGTTGAAAAAGGATCATCACTTTTAGATATAGCTAAAGGAATAAGTGATGGATTTGCTAGAAGTGTATTAGTTGGATCAATTGATGGCAAGATGGCATCACTAAATGAAAAAGTAGAAAAAGACTGTAAAGTAAGTTTCTATAAATTCGATGATGCTGAAGGTAAGGAAGTATTTAGACACACAAGTGCACATATATTCGCACAAGCGCTAAAAAGACTATATCCAGAAGCGAAAATAGCTATCGGTCCAGCAATAGAAAATGGATTTTACTATGATTTTGATTTAGATTATAGATTAGTTCCAGAAGATTTAGAAAAAATAGAAGCTGAAATGAAAAAGATAGTTAAAGAAGATTTAGATATAGAAGGATTTGAAGTTTCAAGGGAAGAAGCTATCAACATGATGGAAGAAATTGGAGAAGACTATAAAGTAGAAATGATTAAAGACCTTCCAGATGGTGAAGTGATATCAATGTATAGACAGGGTGAATTTGTTGATTTATGTAGTGGACCACATCTTCAATCAACAAAGAAAATAAAAGCTTTCAAACTTCAATCAATAGCAGGTGCCTATTGGAGAGGTGATGAAAATAATAAAATGCTTCAAAGAGTTTATGGTACTTCATTCGAAAAGAAGAAAGACTTAGATGATTATTTAAAGATGATGGAAGAAGCTAAGAAGAGAGACCATAGAAAATTAGGAAAAGAATTAGCTTTATTTATGATTCCTGATGAAGGACCCGGATTTCCACTATTCCTACCAAGAGGTACAGCATTAAAAGCTGCATTAATGAAATATTGGGAAGAAGAACATAGAAAAGCTCATTACGTAGAAATAGAAACTCCTTTAATATTAAATAGAAAGTTATGGGAGACTTCAGGGCATTGGTTCCATTATAAAGAAAATATGTATACTTTAAAAATAGATGACGAAGATTATGCGATCAAGCCAATGAACTGTCCAGGATCATTAATTCATTACAAATCTTCTTTACATTCTTATAGAGATTTTCCTATGAGAGTTGCTGAAAGAGGTAGAGTACATAGACATGAACTTTCTGGAGCATTACATGGTCTTATGAGAGTTAGAGCCTTTACACAAGATGATGCTCATATTTATTGTTTACCAGAGCAGATAAGGGAAGAAATAATTGGTGTTATAAAACTATTTGATAGAGTATATAAGAAGTTTGGATTTAACTATCATATAGAATTATCTACAAGACCAGAAGACTCTATGGGAACAGATGAAGAATGGTCAATAGCTGAAGATGGTTTAAGAGGTGCTCTTGAAGAGATGGGTGTAGAATATATACTTAATGAAGGTGATGGTGCATTCTATGGACCTAAGATAGACTTCCATCTAAGAGATTGTATAGGTAGAACTTGGCAGTGTGGAACAGTTCAGTTAGATATGCAGCTACCACAAAGATTTGATGCTACATATGTAGGCAAGGATGGAGAAAAACATAGACCGGTAATGTTACATAGAACTTGCTTTGGTTCAATTGAAAGATTTACAGGTATATTAATAGAAAACTATGCAGGTAAATTCCCTGTATGGCTTGCACCTTGTCAGGTAAAGGTAATATCAGTATCTGATAAATATGCCGAATTTGCAAATAAAGTAAATGAAGAACTATTTGATGCTGGTATTAGAGTAGAACTTGATGACAGAACTGAAAAAGTTGGATACAAGATTAGAGAAGCTCAGCTAGAAAAAATACCATATATGATAGTTGTTGGAGAAAAGGAAAGCGAAAGTGGAAATATTTCTGTTAGATCAAGAGATGAAGGTGAATTAGGAGAAATGAAGATAGAAGAGTTCTTAGAAAAAATCCAAAAGCAAATTTCTGACAGAGAAAATGTAGAAGTAGAAGTACTATAAAATAAATGATAAAAGCGCCATTAAATGGCGCTTTTATCATTTATTTAAAAAAGGACAATAAAATTATATAGATTCTCTATTTTTATCTTTTTGAGTGAAGATAGATTTTGACAATTAATATTTATAACTTTTTTCTATATTATATTGTCAAGATTATCAAAAACATTGATAAAATTTGTTTATAATTATCGTAACTATATTATAGAACTTATTTAACGAAAATGTTATACTATTAATGTATTTAGCGAAAAATTATAATATATAAGATAAATATGCTAAATGGATAGATAATAAATAACTGTAAAAATGGTGGTGACTGTAGAATGAATACTATTTATAAAATAAATGAACTTTTTGGAAAAAAAATTAATCAGAGAAAAATTGTTTCAATACTCTTAAAAATTTTTGTATTTATGCCAATATTATTTTTGATTTATAAGAGTATAAGAGCTGATAATATGAAAAATGCAATTACTATTTATTCTCTACTATCCATAATCAGTTATTTTTTAGTGTATTATGTAAAAAATAAATACATAAAATTTATAGCTATGTTTAACATGGTACTATCAGTACTTAATTTATTTTTATTTTTGACTATACCGACAGTTTTAGAGATTGCAGTATATAATAATGTCGAAGTTATAAGAGAATTAAATATCAAAGAGTTAATAAATAATACATTAATATATTTTCTATTATTTATTATTATATTCATAACTAATAGAATAGAAGCATATAAAAATAACTGAGAGTTAACTCTCAGTTATTTTTATATTTATGATATTTTATTAATTATTTGTATTTCTTTTAAAGTCTAATAATAGATTGGATTTGATTAGTATTGGTCTTAATACACTGTAAATAACCATAGCTATTATAATTGTGGTAATGGCGTTAAAAAAAGTTACTCCAGCGCTCAATTTAGCTAAAATTGAAGCTATGTCTGCTGGTTGACCTAATATATATATTTTATAGAAATATCCTACTATAGGGTCAGCAAAAACGTTAAATGTCATACCTAATATTGAAGCTATTAGTGACCATTTAAACACATATTTTTTATCTATATGTTCATTTATATGAGCTTTTTTATGAGCCACTGCACCAATTATTAATCCTATTATTAATTTTAAAATAAAAGTTTTTGGTGCCACTAATATATAGACTGGATCCATCAAATCTGCAAGAGTCATACCTATTGCACCAGCCAATCCACCATACATTCCACCTAGTAATAATGCGGCTAATACTAAAAATACATTACCAAAATGTATTGATGTTGCATCTCCACCAGGAACTGGTATTTTAATTTGTAAAAAAGTAAATGTTACAAAGCACAGGGCGGCTAATATTGCAGCTTGTGCTAATTTTGCTATTTTTTTATTATTCATTTATAATACCTCCACATAGAATCTATAATTGATTCTATATTCAAGGCAATTAAAAGTCAATCTAATAGTTAAAAGCTAAATTAAAAATAAGAGTGTATGGGTACAATGCTAGTATTTTCTTTAAATATTAATGAAGGTGAGTTATAATATAGATTAAGCAATAATGTTTAAAATTAAACCTATATTAGTTCGAGGGAAGGTTGATAAGTTTGAGTTTGATTATAAATACAGAATCCGGTTTGATTGAAGGATTTGAAGAAGATGGTATGTATAAATGGTTTGGCATACCTTTTGCAAATCCACCAATTAATGAGCTTAGATTTAAGAGAGCTGTAAAAAAAGATAGTTGGGATGGAATATTAAATTGTAGAAAAATGTCTAATAGACCATATCAATTTGGTGGTGGTATATTAGTAAATTTAAAAGAAAATGAAATAAAATCAAGTGAGGATTGCTTATACTTAAATATATGGTCCCCTAAGAAAGCCATCAAAGCCCCTGTTTTTATATGGATATATGGTGGTGGCAATCATAATGGTGAGGGTTCGGCGCCTGAATTTTCTCTTCAAAGCTTTCCAAAGGATGGAATTATAGGAGTAAACTTTAACTATAGATTAGGACCTTTTGGATTTTATGATTTTTCAAAATTAGATTCTAGCTTTGACTCTAACTGTGCGATATCTGATATGATGATAGCGATTAAATGGGTCAAAAATAATATAGAAAATTTTGGTGGAGATTCTGAAAATATTACGATATGCGGTGAATCAGCCGGTGGCACGGGAGTTTATGCAATGCTTTCTTGTCCATATATGAGAGGATATTTTAATAAAGCTATTGCAATGAGCGGCTTAGCAGGCAATATAAACACTTATAGAACACAGGAATTAAACAATGGGATATTTCTTAAAAAGTTAGGTTTAGAAAAAGATCAAGTTTATAAGTTGAGAGATATGACTTATTAGGATTTTTATCCTGCAGCACAAGAAGTATTTAAAAGAAATAATAAATTATTTCCAGGGTTATTTGTATCAGGTCCGGTAATTGATGATTTGTTACCTTATAAAGCGTGGGAAGCATTAGAATTAGGTATTTCAAAAGATGTAAAATGTATTTTTGGAACAACTAAAGATGAGGGTAACTTATTTTATATGATGAATACTATACCCAGAACATGGTTAGAAATAAAAAAAATGTTATACAGTAATAACTATGCCAATAAATTTGAAGAGTTTAAAAAAATATATGGCCATTTGAATGAAAAAAATGCTATGCAATCAATTAGTAGTGACAGGCTATTTTGGGTAGATTCGATTAAATGTACTATAGCTCAGAGTAAATATAATGACGTATATTCATATAGGTATGATTTTGTTACTTTCTTAAATGAAATTATGGAATTAGGGGCAACGCATGCTACAGATATATGTTCGGCTCTTGATACTTGGAAAGGCACAGCCTATAAGTTCAATAAATTAACTTCTAAAAAGAGACTGAAAAAAATATATGAATTTATGCATGGAGGTTTTGTTCAATTTTGTAAAAATGGAAATCCTAATGGTAATTGGCCAATGACTTGGAAAAAATATGATGAAAAGAATAAATTTACATTTATACTCAACACTAGACCAAGCATTGAATATAATCCTAATTCTAAAAAATTTGATCTATGGAAAGATATAAGTTTATATGAATGATATAAACTAGTTTTATTTTAGATAGTAGTATGTGTAGATTATTTATTTTAATGTTCTAAATCTATAATATTGTGGTATGATTATAGGGTAAAGTAATATTATAGGAGGTAAAAATGGACAGTAGAAATGATAAATGCTGGTGTGGTAGTGGTTTAAAATATAAAAAATGCCATATGAGTTTAGATGAAAAAATAAGAGAATATGAATTAAAAGGTCATATAGTACCAGAAAGATTTAATATAAAAACGGCTAAAGATATAGAAGGAATAAAAATCAGTGCAAAAGTTAATACAGGAATACTAGATTTTTTAGAAGGTAAAATAATAGCAGGAATGAGTACTGAAGATATAGATAAGTTAGTATATAATTATACTATAGAACACGATGCAATACCTGCACCTTTAAACTATGAGGGTTTTCCAAAGTCTTGTTGTACATCAATAAATAATGAAGTTTGCCACGGTATACCAAGTGAAAAAGTTATTTTAAAAGATGGAGATATTATTAATGTAGATATATCTACTATAAAAAATGGATATTTTTCAGATGCTTCAAGAATGTTTATGGTGGGGAATGTATCTGATGAAGCAAGAAAACTAGTAGAATTTACAAAAGAATGCTTAGAAAAAGGTATAGAACAAGTTAAACCTTGGGGACATATAGGTGATATAGGAGCAGCAATAAAAGAACATGCTGATGAACATGGATATTCTGTGGTTACAATGTTTGGAGGACATGGAATAGGAAATGAATTTCATGAAGAACCATTTGTTTCTCACGTTGGAAGAAGAGATACTGGAATGCTGATGGTACCTGGTATGGTATTTACAATAGAGCCTATGATTAATATTGGAAAAGCAAATGTATATGTAGATAAGGAGAATGGTTGGACATCATATACAAGAGATGGTTCACTATCAGCTCAGTGGGAACACCAAATACTTGTTACAGAGGACGGATATGAACTAATATCTTGGTAATAAATATAAAGATTAGAAAAAAATAAATATAACATATTGACAAAAAAAATGCCATGGTGTAGAATAGATAGAGTAGAAAAGAAGTAGAATCTGTTCTCACCATACGGCAAAGCTTAGTGTGGTTAATAAGTTTAAAATACAATTTATTGTATGCTATAATTATGCTTATTATGACGGATTACTATCCGTCTTTTTTATTGTATAAATTAAAAGTTACCATACCGGGTTGGAGTAGTATTCCATTTAGACTTTATTATTTTTAGAAAGAAGAGGTGTCTAGTATTAGTAAACAAATATTAATCAATGAAGAGATTAAAGTTAAAGAGGTAAGACTTTTATCAGAAACTGGAGAACAGTTAGGAATTGTATCAATTAATAGAGCTTTAGAAGCTGCTAGTGCAAAAAACTTGGACTTGGCAATGATTTCTCCAAATGCTGAGCCTCCTGTTTGCAAAATCATGGACTACGGTAAGTTTAGATACGAGCAAGCAAGAAAAGAAAAAGATGCTAAGAAAAAGCAGAAGGTTGTAAGTGTCAAAGAAATTAGATTAAGACCAGGTATTGGAGATAATGATTTAAAGACTAAATCTAATCAGGCAATTAAATTTCTACAAAAAGGAGATAAGGTTAAAGTTGAACTTAGATTTAGAGGTAGAGAATTAGGTCATAAGGACATAGGTAAAGAAGTGATGATGAGATTCATCGAATTAGTAAATGAGTTTGGAGAACCAAATAAAGCCCCAAAATTTGAGGGTAACAATATGGTTGCGATTATAGATCCAAAGAAATAGATAAAATTTGAGAGGAGGATTTTGTTATGCCAAAGATGAAAACACATAGAGGTGCAGCAAAGAGATTAAAAAGAACAGGAAGCGGAAAGCTAAAGAGAGCTAAGGCTTATAAGAGTCATATACTTACTAAGAAATCTGCGAAAACTAAGATGAATTTAAGACAGTCAACTTTAGTAAGTGATGGAGATGCAAAGAGAATAGCACAATTATTACCATACAAGTAGGATATAGATATTAGGAGGAAGTATAATGGCAAGAGTAAAGAAGGGTATGAATGCCCATAAGAGACATAAAAAAGTATTAAAGCTTGCGAAGGGATATAGAGGATCAAGAAGTAAATTATATAAGACTTCTAACCAGTTCGTAATGAAGGCTTTAAAGAATGCATATATAGGTAGAAAGCAGAAAAAGAGAGACTTCAGAAAATTATGGATACAGAGAATAAATGCTGCATGTAGAATGAATGACATGTCTTATTCTAAATTCATGAACGGTTTGAAGAAGGCTAATATAGATGTTAACAGAAAGATGTTATCTGAAATAGCAATAGCTGATCCAGAAGCATTTGCAAAATTAGTTGAAGTAGCTAAATCTAACTTAGCTTAATATCCTGAGCAGTTGTATTTTACAGCTGCTTTTTTATTGCAAGTATATATAAACAAAAAACGACCACATTGTGGTCGTTTTATATAATATTTTTGGGGGTAAAATATCCATATGTCTATAATTTAAGGGGTCTAACATCTGCCCTTAAAAGTCGTCTTTACTATTTTAGCAACATCTACAGATGTTTTAACAGTTGATTTAACTTTTTCTTTTACATCTAATACATCGGCTGCAACATCAACTGCAACGGCAGATATATCTTTGGTATTATCAAGTATACCATCTACATTTCTAGTTATGCTAGGTAAAGTAGATATAGTTAAATCTATATTCGATTCATTATTATCTAGTATTTTCTGAACTGACTTTAATAAGCCTATTACTTTAGCAAATAACATTATTAGGAAAACCAATGCTATTATACCAACTATAGCTAATATAAAGTTCAGAACTTCCATATCTATTGTAAAACTCATAAGATTCCTCCTTTATATTATTACTTATTATTTGGTAAGTGACTTATATCTTCCTTTAATACTTCAGCATCAGATTTAATGTTATTAGCAGATATCTTTATATCTTTTTTAGCTTCCTGTATATCAGCCTGTAAATTCTTTTTATCGCTTACACTTATCATTTCTTCCTGCTTATTATCTAAATAACTTTTAATTTTAGATTTTGATTCATTTAATTTGCATTTTTGTTCATCAATTATATCTTGAGTTTTATTAGCAAGTTCTTTAGACTTTAGCGTAACATCATTTGAAATTTTCTGAGCCTGTGCCTTTGCTTCTTCAGTAGCTTCCTTGGCCTTATCAACTACCATGTTTTTCTTATCTTCTGGTACTAAAAATGCACCTACTAGTAAACCAGTTGCACCTGCAAATAATCCAACTGCATTCATTTTTCTTCTTTCTTTTCTTCTTCTTTCTAATACTGCATCTTCCATTCTTCTTCTGATTCCGTCTGTGATTAACATAATATTCACTCCTTTATATTATTATTTTTTATGTTAGTATATAAAATAAACAAAAATAATTTTTATAATATAACTAACAAATTATTTTGTTTCTCTTAATCCTTATTTACCCAGCAAATTTTATTTTAAAAGTTAAATTTTAAAAAAATCAGAAAAATTTAATTTATTAGTCTTTTTTAAAAAAGAAAACACGTATTCATAAATATTTGCTTAAAGAAGGATATTATATCTTATTGTTTAATAATTTAATATTTGATATTATAGTATAAAATTTAAATTGGGTTTATAACTTTAATTTAATAAAGTTTAAAGTTTAAGAAATGTAATAATTAAAAAGGAATAAAAATAAAAATGTTGCTTTTTTGTAATATTTATATTAGAATATATAGTTGTAACGTTAAAAAGTAACAAAAAAGTTACAAATATTTATACAATAATGAAACAAAAGGAGAGTGTTATGAAAAGAACTATAACGATAGCATCGAGTATTTTATTAGGACTAAGTTTTGTAGGAGCTACAATTGATACACAAGCAAATGCATATCAAGGTACACAATATGAATATAATAAAAGTGAATTAAATAAAAAGAGAACTGGTGGAACATGGGTGAATGAAAATGGCCACTATGGATATTACAATAGATATGGGGTAAGAGTATACGGATGGGCCAAAATAGATGGAGTACAATATTACTTTGATCAAAATGGGCATAAAGTTACAGGAATATATGAGGTTGATGGTGTATCATATCAATTTAGTTCAAAAGGTGCTTATATAAGTAGAGCATATGATAGTCAAGAAAATGATACTGTTAACAATAAAAAGAATTACCAAGAAAACGATGATGACAATGTAAGTGTTAGACAGAGTAGAAATACAAAGGGTAGTTGGACTAATGAAAATGGCCACTATGGATATTACAATAGATATGGAGTAAGAGTATACGGATGGGCCAAAATAGACGGAGTACAGTATTATTTTGATGAAAATGGTCATAGTGTAAGAGGTACTACTCAAATAGATGGTGAATCGTTTGAATTTGATTCAGATGGTGCATACGCAGGTAGAACCTACTCAAAAAATAATAATTATTCAAAAAACAAAGTAAAATCTACTGAGTCAAATAAATATAAGAAAAATGAACAAGTATCAGAAGATGTTCAAGAAGTAAAAACAAATAAAAAATCAAATACTCAAAGTAAAGAAAATTACAAGAATAATACAAACTATGAAAACAAGCAAGTAAATAAAGAAAATATTACTTCAAAAGCAAATACATCTTCAAGTAAGGGTGGGTATTCAGGAAAGACTTATACATCCAATGCTACTGCATATGCAGGTGATGGAACTACAGCATCAGGTCAGGCTCCAAGATGGGGTACTATTGCAGTAGATCCAAGTGTAATACCTCTAGGATCAAGAGTGTATATACCATATTTCAATAAAGTTTTTATAGCCAATGATACAGGCGGGGTTATAAAAGGAACTAAAATAGATATATTTATGAATTCAGAAGCTCAGGCTAATGACTTTGGTAGAAGAAATTTAGAAATAGTAGTACTTGACTAATAAAAAATGATTTAAAATATGAAGCGCTTAGGTTAACCTAAGCGCTTTTGCTATAAAATTTCTTTTGAATTACTAGTAACATATAAAATATAGCTTTCATACGAACTAGTATTCTTTATTTTGTATCTTAGTTTTGATGGCAATCTAATTGAATCTCCCTTTTTTAATATAACATTGCTACCTGTATCAGAAAAAATATGAATACTACCTTTTTCCATATAAATAATTTCATCATTATTGCTTTTACCAAATGGATAAAAATTACTATCAGTGGTTGGTTTTATTGCGATTCTATACAAATCCTTACATAATTTTGATGTCTTTGTAGTAAGAAGTTGAAATTCAAATTCATCACTATAAGAATCTTTTATAATTGTTTGTTCATTAGATTTTTTCACTAAGTCTGATAGATTTATAGCTTCTTCAAACAGTGCGGCTACTGGTATACTCATGGTTCTTGCAATTGCGATTAAAACATTTAAACTGGGATTACCCATTCCACGCTCTAATTGACTAAGTAGAGCGGTACTTACACCTGAGACAGAAGAAAAATCCTTGATAGTCATATTATTTTTTTTTCTGTATTCTATTAAATGATTACCTATTTGACATATATCCATAATTAATTCCCCCCTTAAAGAATAAATTAAACAATATAATCCTTTATGCAGTAAAAATATGTACTAGCATTTGATATTATTATAACATTCTAAAAGTAAAAAATATAGTGAAAAATATAAAGAAAATGATATTTAATAGATAATAGGATGATTTTTTATAAAAAGAAAAAATATATAGAAGAATTAGTCGGAAAGCATTTGTAATATTTGTGAAAAGATAATATGTATGATAAAATATAAATTGGTTTAATGTGAACAAATGTTTTTGTAAAGGGAATGAAATGATAATATTAGGAATAGATCCAGGATTGGCTATTATTGGTTATGGCGTGATAGAATATAAAAATAGTAGATTTAGAACTTTAGATTATGGAGCTATAACTACACCAGCTGGAATGGATGTGGTAGATAGATTACAGATGATATATAATGGGATGAACCAGTTATTTAAAATGTATGATATTGATGAAGTTTCAATAGAAGAATTGTTTTTTAATAAAAATGTTACTACTGCTATTACAGTAGCACAAGCAAGAGGAGTAATCTTATTATCTTGTGTTGAAAATAATAAAGCGGTGTATGAGTATACACCACTTCAAGTAAAGCAAGGGGTATGTGGATATGGTAGGGCTGATAAGGTTCAAGTACAGAGAATGATTACTTCATTTCTAAATTTAAAAGCTGTACCAAAACCCGATGATGTTGCAGATGCACTGGCTATAGCCATATGCCATGCACATTCTAATAAGGTAGGAAAAACTCTTGATAAATTCCTTAAGAAGTAGGAGAGGTATCAAATGATCGGTTATATAAAAGGTAAAATAGAAGAAATAGGTTTGGATTATTTAATAATAGAAAATAATAATATTGGATATAAATTAAATACCTCAGCAAATACGATTGCAAATGTAAGAAAGAACGAGGATACTAAGATATATACAAAAATGATAGTGAGGGAAGATGATATAAGTCTATGTGGTTTTTATTCAAAAGATGAAGAAACCATGTTTAATCTTCTAACATCAGTATCAAAAATTGGAACAAAAGTTGGATTAGCTATGTTGTCATTTGCAAGTCCTAGTAAAATTAGACAATATATTATTAGTTCTGATACTGCATCCTTGGCAAAGGCGCCAGGCGTTGGAAAAAAGACGGCTGAAAGAATAGTATTGGAATTAAAAGATAAAGTTTCAAAAGCTACATTCGATGAAAGTATAGAAGATAGGAAAATAGAGAATTTAAATACATCACAAAATGATGATGAAGTTAATGGTGCAATAGATGCACTTATGGCACTTGGATATTCATCTACAGAAGCAAATGAATCAGTAAATTTTGTAAAGCAACCAGGTATGTCAGTTGAAGATATAGTTAAAAAGGGATTAGAATATATAATGAAGACAAGTTTTAAGTTTTAGTAATGGGGTGACATAAGTGGAAGAAGAACGTATTATTACCTCTACAATGAGGGAAGATGATTTTGAGATAGAAAATAGCCTTAGACCCAAGACATTGGATGATTATTTAGGTCAGGAAAAATCAAAAGAACAATTAAAAATCTTTATTGAGGCTGCTCTTAGTAGAAAAGAGGCATTAGACCATGTACTTCTATATGGCCCCCCTGGATTAGGTAAGACAACTTTAGCAGGTATAATAGCTAATGAGATGGGAGTTAATCTAAGAATAACTTCAGGACCAGCTATAGAAAGAGCAGGAGATTTAGCTGCAATACTTACAAATTTGCAAGAAAATGATGTATTGTTTATAGATGAAATTCATAGAATAAACAGAAGTGTGGAAGAAGTATTGTATCCAGCTATGGAAGATAATTGCCTGGATATAATAATAGGAAAAGGTCCATCAGCTAGAAGTATTAGATTAGATTTACCTAAATTTACGCTGATTGGTGCAACTACAAGAGCAGGCATGCTTACAAATCCATTAAGAGACAGATTTGGAGTTATTTGTAAATTGGACTACTATAATGAAGAAGAATTAGCAGAAATAGTTAAGAGATCCTCTGATATATTGAGTTCAGGAATAATGGATGATGGTGCTATTCAAATAGCTAAACGTTCTAGGGGGACACCTAGAATAGCTAATAGGTTATTGAAAAGAGTTAGAGATTTTGCACAAGTAAGAGCAGATGGACAAATAACAAATAAAGTTGCAAGTGATGCACTAGAATTAATTGGAGTGGATCCATTGGGTCTTGATTTTGTGGATAAAAAATTATTGCTTACAATAATAGAAAAATTTTCTGGTGGACCAGTAGGTCTGGATACTTTGGCAGCCTCTATTGGTGAAGATAGAAATACAATAGAGGATGTTTATGAGCCATATTTACTTCAGCTTGGATTTATAAATCGAGCTCCAAGAGGAAGAATTGCTATGCCAAAAGCATATGAACATTTGGGTATTGCATATCAAGAAAAGAAATAAATTAGTAAATACAAATAGAGGTTAATAAATGAAGACGAGTGATTTTTATTATGATTTGCCAGAAGAATTGATTGCCCAAGTTCCCATTAGTGATAGATCTAGTTCTAAGCTAATGGTCATGGATAAAAAAACTGGTGAGATAGAACATAAGATTTTTAAAGATATTTTGGAATATTTAAATGAAGGAGATTGTCTAGTTTTAAATGATACTAGGGTAATACCAGCTAGGCTTATAGGGGAAAAAGTTGCGACTGGTGGAAAAATAGAATTTCTATTGCTTAAAAGAAATGATGATGATACATGGGAAACTCTTGTAAAACCAGGTAAAAAGGCTAAAATAGGCAGTGAATTTAGCTTTGGTAATGGTAAATTAATAGCACAAGTAAATAATATACTTGAAGATGGTTCTAGAATAGTTAAGTTTAAGTATAATGGTATTTTTGAAGAAATATTGGATGAATTGGGAAATATGCCACTTCCACCGTATATAACTGAAACTTTGGAAGATAAGGATAGATATCAGACTGTATACTCAAAGCATAAAGGTTCAGCCGCAGCCCCTACAGCTGGTTTGCATTTTACAAAAGAACTTTTGCAACAAATTAAAAACAAGGGCATTAATTTAGCTTTTGTAACATTGCATGTTGGTCTTGGAACGTTTAGACCTGTAAAAGTGGATGATGTCGATAATCATAAGATGCATTCTGAGTATTACAGCGTAAGTAAAAAAGCAGCTGAGAAAATAAATAAAGCTAAAATAAATAATAAAAGGGTTATTTGTGTAGGGACAACTAGCTGTAGAACTTTAGAATCTGTAGCTGATGAAAATGGTCATATAGCTGAAAAAAATGGATGGACAGATATTTTTATTTATCCAGGATATAAGTTTAAGGTAGTGGATAATTTAATTACAAATTTTCACCTGCCAGAATCAACACTTATAATGTTAGTGAGTTCACTATCAAATAGAAAAAATATACTTAATGCATATGAAGAAGCTGTTAAAAATAGATATAGATTTTTTAGTTTTGGAGATGCAATGTTTATAAAATAAATTTTAGAGAGGTAATTAATGTACGCAGTAAAATATGAATTAATAAAAACTTGTAAACAAACAGGTGCTAGGTTAGGTAAATTACATACTCCACATGGCGTAATAGATACTCCTATATTTATGCCAGTTGGCACTCAGGCTACAGTAAAATCAATGACACCTGAAGAGTTGAAGGAAATAGGTTCTCAAATTATTTTGAGCAACACATATCACCTATATCTTAGACCGGGGCATGAGCTGATAAAAAAAGCAGGTGGTTTACATGAATTTATGCATTGGGACAGACCAATTTTGACAGATAGCGGTGGATTTCAAGTATTTAGTTTAGGTCCACTAAGAAAAATTACAGAAGAAGGTGTAGAATTTAGATCACATCATGATGGCTCAAAACACTTTTTAAGCCCTGAAAAAGCGATGGAAATACAGAATTCCTTAGGTTCAGATATTATGATGGCATTTGATGAATGTGCTCCATATCCAGCAGATAGAAAATATGTAAAAGATTCTCTTGAAAGAACGACTAGATGGTTAGAGCGTTGTAAAGAAGCACATAAAAATACAGAAAAGCAGGCGCTATTTGGTATAGTACAAGGTGGAATGTATAGGGATTTGAGGGAACAATCAGCAAAGGAAATAACAAATATAGATTTACCGGGTTATGCCATTGGTGGACTTAGTGTTGGTGAACCAAAAGAGATGATGTATGAAGTCCTAGATTATACGGTACCTCTATTACCAGAAGATAAACCTAGATATTTAATGGGTGTAGGTTCACCGGATGACTTGATAGAAGGTGTATTAAGAGGTATAGATATGTTTGATTGTGTCCTGCCTACTAGAATAGCTAGAAATGGTACTGCTATGACTAGTCAAGGCAAGATAGTAGTTAGAAATGCATCATATGCTGAAGATTTTACTAAACTTGATCCAGAATGTGATTGTTATACATGTCAAAATTATACAAAGGCATATATAAGACATTTAGTAAAAACTAATGAAATATTAGGTGCTAGACTAATTACAAATCATAATTTACGTTTCTTGTTAAAACTAATGAAAGATGTTAGACAGGCAATAATGGATGATAGGCTTATGGACTTTAGAAATGAATTTTTTGAAAAATACTATGGCAAGAAATAAAAATTATATATAAGCATTATAATGATTAAAAGATTATGATATAATATTAAAATATGAATAATATTTAGGAGGAAAATATGCAAAATAACCAGATGATAATGGCTCTAGGTATGTGGGTATTAATATTCGTTATATTTTATCTACTGCTTGTAAGACCACAAAAAAAGAAAGAAAAAAAATTGACTGAAATGAGAAATTCTCTAGAAAAAGGGGATACAGTAGTTACAGTTGGGGGAATAATTGCAAAAGTTTCAAAAGTTGAAGAAGAAAAAGTTATATTAGAGCTTGGACCAAATAGAACTAAAGTTCCGTTTGAAAGATGGGCTATAGGTAGAATAATAGAAAAAACTCAAACAAAAGAAATAATTGAAGTAGAAGAAAAAATGGACTAACTTTATCTTTTTACAAATAGATAAATACTATTTTTTTGAATATATTTATGCTATAATAAGGTGTAAAATAATATGAATGGAGGGTATACTCATGGAAAAGAAACATGTAAAAACTCTTTCTAGTGCAACTCTAAAGCAAAGTGCAGCAAAAGGTGGATGTGGTGAATGTCAGACTTCTTGCCAGTCAGCTTGTAAAACATCTTGTACTGTAGCTAATCAGGAGTGCGAAAGATAGTACCGGAAAAGCAGCCTATCATGGCTGTTTTTATTTTAACGAAAAATAATTGGAGGGATTTATGAGCAAATCAAAAAAAATACTGACTTTAATAATGACTACAGCTATTATGCTTTCTAATGTAGGTGCTACAAATGCTCTTACAGTTTCAAATATCAAGAAATTATATGGTGATAATAGATATTCTACAGCGTCTGAAATAGCTGGCGAATATGGTAATTATGATACAGTAATTTTAGTAAATGCAGATAATAATAATTTTGCAGATGGATTAAGTGCAAGTGGATTAGCTGGAGTTACAAAGTCTCCTATACTGCTTACTCATAAGGATACTATACCTAATGAAACACAATTGAGATTAGATGTTGCTAAAAAAATATATCTTATAGGAAATGAAGGTACAATAAGCAAGAACTTAGAAACACAGTTAAGAAATGTTGGAGAATTTCAGGTAAAAAGATTAGGTGGTATTAATAGATTTGATACAAGTGTTAAAATAGCAAATGAAATAAAAACTTTTAAACCAAATATAAATAGAGTTTATATAGCAAATGGATACACTGGACAGATTGATGCTTTGAGTATATCACCACTTGCCGCTAAAAATGGAGAGCCTATAATTTTGACAAATGGTAAGGTTTTGGATAAAGATTCTAATAAAGTGATTTCTACAATAGGAAAAAGATATGTTATAGGTGGTACTAATATAGTTGAAAATACGCTTATGAATAAGATAAAAGCAGAGAGAGTTAGTGGTAATGATAGATTTTCTACAAACGCTAATGTTGTAAAGAAATTTTATCCTAATCAGACAGGATTTTATATAAGCGATGCATACAAATTAGTAGACTCTCTTACAGGAGGTCCATTAGCAGGGAAGAATTCTAGGCCAATAGTATTTGTTTCACAAAATAGCAATAAATCAATATTTAAAGTTGCAAAAAATATAACTAGTTTTGGAAATGTTGACCAAGGGATATTAAACTCTGTAGCAAAAGCTACTAATTAATAATGAAAGAAAAGTCTATGAATATTAAAGTTAATAAATTAAATAGTAAATACAAAAAACAAAAATTTAATATAAAAGAGACTGATAAATATAGAACTACTTCCTTTTTTAGGAGTAGTTCTATATTTGAAATAGCGACTGTATCTATTTTAGCTTTGTTGGGAACATTTATTGTAGAGTCTATATCAAGGTTTAACATAATGGATGCTTTGAGCTTTATAATTTCATCGCCATTAGAATTTTTTGTTAACTATGGTATACAATTGATATTTTTATCTATTGGATTTTTTTTAATAAAAAAAAATTTATATTATTTAATCATTGAATATTTATTTTTTGTTTTGGCTTTTATTTCTAGATTTGTCTATGAAAATAGAGGTATGCCTTTATCTCCATTTGATATAATTAGTTTCAAAGATGTCATTTACATAATGGGAAATTATATAAACAAATATAATATATTAATTTTATCTATATCGTTAATTGTATTTATAAGTATAGCTATAATTTTTATATTAAAAGATAAAAGTAAAGCTAATATTAAAATTAGCAAAATAATATTTATTTTATTGATGATGTTTTTATTTATAATGCAAATACCTTTAATAAAAAAAGCTGGATTCATGGACAAAAAAGGTTCAGATATTTATCTTAACTATAAAAAAAATGGATTTATATACTCCTTTATAGATGAAGTATTTAAATTTAATGGTCAAAAACCTGATAATTATAATGCTGATGAAATTGATAAATTAAAGAGCTATTATAATAAAAAAGAAAATAGAAATATTAATAAAGATAAGTCATTAAAAGCAAATATAATCATGGTACAAATAGAAGGATTTATAGATCCCTCACAAATACCTTATGTCAAATATAGTGAGGATCCTATTCCAAACATGAGAAAGTTGATGTATAAGTACACTTCTGGTGACTTAAAGGTTCCAGTCACAGGAGATTCAACGTTAAGTACTGAATTTGAAGTGTTGACAGGATTCAATAGCAATTATACTGGACAGGGTGAGATTGCGTATAAGACTTTTTTATCCAAGAAATCCTCTTTATCAATGTTGAGAGATTTATCTGAGCAAGCATATGTGAGCACTGCTATCAATAATTTTGATAGAAATTTTCATAATAGAAGTATAGTTTATCAAAATATGGGATTTGATAGATATATACCTATAGAAACTATGACAAATATTGAGAAAGATGAAAATGGATTTTACAAAGATAAGATGTTAAGTGAGTATATAATGCAAGAAGTTAATAAAACACATGAATCTAATGATTTTATATTTGCGGCGAGTCTGAAAGGGTATAATAATTATCCTAATTATTATTTAAATAGTGGACAAAAAATTAAGGTCAGTGTTGAATCAAAAGTAAGTGATAATGATAAAAATCAAATTTTATATTATGTAAATAGGCTAAAAGAAACTGATCAGATGGTAGGAGAATTAATACAGAAAATAAATGAAAGCAAGGAACCTACTATATTGGTATTTTATGGTGATCACATGCCTAATTTAAAGTTGTTTTATAAAAATAAGTCTGTTGATAATCTTTATAAAACAAAATATATAATTGCAAACAACTTTAGAGAGAATAAAGTAGATGTACCTAAGCTAATTGATTCATATCAACTATCTGGATATGTAGAAAAAATAGCTGGTATAAAATATGGACCAATAAACATGATTCATAATTATTCATCAAATGATAAAAACTATCAAGAAAATTTAAAGCTTTTGGAGTATGATTTATTGTTTGGTAAAAACTATTATTTCAATCAGAAAAAAATAGAAAAAAAATCTAATATGAAATTAGGTGATGGAAAATTAACTTTTGACGATATAAAAACCGTTAATAAGTCATATATAGTGAGCGGAACATCTTTTAATCAGTACACTAATGTATTTATTGATGACAAGGAAGTAAAAACTATATATCTAGATAAAAATAACTTGAAAATAGACGGAGAGATAGAAAATAAAAAAGTGAAAATATACTTAGCACAAAAAGATAGTGATGGTAATATTATGTACAAAACTAATTCTAAATATGTGAATTTCAGGTAAATCACATAAACTTCACATAATTTTTATTGCAAAATAGATTTTTTTGTACTATTATACACTTTGCAAGGAAATTTAAGTGAAAGGAAGTTAATGCTAGTTTAACAAATTATATTATGAAAAATAGATCATTAAAATATCCGTCTTTTTTGCATAAAATTAGTCCAGCTGCGATGATGGTTTTAGGTTTTGCTACAGTTATATTTATTGGAGCATTACTTCTTATGACACCATTAGCATCTAAGTCTGGTGACATAACAAGTTTTATAGATTGTTTATTTACAGCTACATCTGCTGTTTGTGTTACAGGCTTAGTAGTTGTTGATACTGGAATACATTGGAGTATATTTGGTAAGATAATAATAATAATGTTGATACAAATTGGTGGTATAGGATTCATGTCAATCAGTACATCAATAGTATTAGTTTTAGGAAGAAAAGTTAATTTAAAACAAAGAATATTAATTAAAGAATCTTTAAATCAAAATGAAATATCAGGAGCCATAAAGCTAGTAATAAATGTTCTTAAATTTACATTTATTACGGAAACTTTAGGAGCCTTAATTTTATCAACAGTATTTATACCTCAGTTTGGGTTATTAAAGGGGGCAGGTTTTAGTGTATTCCACTCTATATCAGCTTTTTGCAACGCTGGATTTGATTTGATGGGTCCTCTAACAGGTCAATATTCATCTATTGTATCCTACTATAATAATCCTATAATAGTATTTACAATTACAAGTCTTATTATATTGGGTGGTTTGGGATTTTTAGTAATGGCCAATATATTTCAAAGAAAGAGAGTTTGCAGAATTACTCTTACTACAAAATTAGTATTGACTACTACTTTGATTTTAATAATAGCTGGTACAGTGCTTATTATGTTTGGAGAATTTAATAATAAAGCATCAATGGGAAATTTAAGTTTATGGGATAAATTTCAATTATCATATTTTCAATCTGTAACTACTAGAACAGCAGGCTTTGCAACTGCAGATCTTACTAAATTTAAAGAGAGTACCTTGTTTATCATGATAATATTAATGTTTATTGGTGCTTCTCCTGCATCTACGGGTGGTGGTATAAAGACTACTACTTTAGCAGTTATATTTATGGGACTTAGAGCCTTTTTAAAAAATGAAAACGAAATAACTGCTTATAGAAGGAGAATAAATGTTTACACATTTAGAAAAGCCATGGGTGTATTAATAGTTGCTTTGACAGTAGTTGTTACTTCAACTTATTTATTAAATGTAACCCAATCAAATAAATTTAGTTTGCTTTCAAGTGCATTTGAAGTATCATCTGCTTTCGCTACAGTTGGTTTGTCATTAGCAGGAAGTTTCAATCTAAATTTATTTGGAAAAATATTAATAATTATATTGATGTTTGCAGGTAGAGTAGGGTCTCTTACTTTAGTTTCGTTATTTGTAAGAGCTGATAGTAAGAAAAAGATTAGGTATGCAGAAGATAAGGTAATAGTAGGTTAGTATATTTGGAGGAAATTTAAATGAAGCAATATATGATTATTGGTGCTGGTAGATTTGGAAAATCAGTAGCTGAAACCCTTATTAATATGGGGCAGGAAGTAATGCTTATAGATGGAAATGAGGATGTAATACAACAAATATCAGAAGACATAGAAAATGTAGCAATAGTTGATGTAACTGACGAACATGCATTAAAGAACGTAGGGCTAGGTAACTTTGATGTTGCTATAGTGGCTATTGGCACTGATTTAAGAGCATCAATTATGGCAACTTTGATAGCTAAGGAACTAGGTGTACCTCTTGTTGTCAGTAAGGCAAAAGATAAATTGCAGGCAGAAGTATTAAAACGAATCGGGGCAGATAAAGTTGTATTTCCTGAAGTAGATATGGGAGAAAAAATTGCTAAATCTTTGATGTTTGATAATGTAGTGGATTACATGAAGCTTGATGAAGAACATTCAATATTTGAAGTTACTGTACCGACAGATTGGATAGGTAAAAATCTAATAGATTTGAGTGCACGTAAGAAATATAATATAAATATAGTAGGAGTTAAATCTGGATGTGATGAATTAGGTAAATTTGAAGTACCAGCTGATCCTAATAGAAAATTCACAGATGGAGATATAATAGTAATAGCTGGAAAGTCTAAGGTTATTGAAGAAATTGCCTTATTAGTGTCTGAAGAGGAGTGGAAGAGATAGTGATATATATTAATAGCAAGGATAATAGTAAATTTAAACTTGCTAAATCATTATTAAAAACAAAAAATAGAAATAAAGAAAAAAAATATTTAGCAGAAGGACTAAGAACTGTTGAATTAGCTATACAATATAAGGCAGATATTGAATTTATTTTTATTAGCCAAAACTTTGCAAAAAATGACTTAAATAAAAAAAATATAAGTAAGTTTGATAAATATGCGGATTTATATATTTTGGCGAATGATTTATTTCAAAGTTTATCAACAACAGAAAATACTCAAGGAGTTTTATCTGTTATGAGGATGAATAGTCTTAGTATTGATGAAATAAAAGAAAGAGATTTAAAAAAAATTCTTGTTTTAGATAGAGTACAAGATCCTGGAAATGTAGGAACAATAGTTAGAACAGCTGATGCTGCAGGTTTTGATTTATTGATTTTTAACAAGGGATGTGTAGATGTTTATAATCCCAAAGTAGTAAGATCTGCTATGGGTTCTATGTTTTATATGGATATGGCATTTTTAGAGGATATTCAAATTGAAAAACTGCTAAAAGAAGATAATATGCAAATAGTATCCTCTTCGCTAGATACAGAAAATTATTATGATAAAATAAATTTTAAAGAAAAAGTTGCATTAGTTGTAGGAAATGAGGCTAATGGAATTAGTGAATTTTGGAAAGAAAGATCAGATGTATTGGTAAAGATACCTATGTACGGAAAAGCAGAATCTTTAAATGTAGCAATATCATCCGCTATATTAATGTATGTTATTAATGCTAATAAATAAATTTAATTAATTACTAGTTGATTTTTTATAATTTATTTGGTAGAATAAAGCACATAATATGAATAATATAAATGCTTTGAAAGAGAAAAGTACTTTTGGCCAGTATTATAGAGAGTAATCGGTGGGTGTAAGATTATATATGAGCTATTTGGAAGTTCACTCTGGAGCAGCTTTGTTGAAATATATAGTAGATAAAGACGTTAAATGCGTTAAATTTTTGAGGTGGTTGTTTGTCATTTAAAAATGATATTACAACTATTAGGGTGGTACCGCGATTATAGACCTTTCGTCCCTATGGATGAAAGGTCTTTTTATGTATAAAAATTTATAGTGAAAGGATATTGTTATGAAAGAGAAACTTACGAAGCTTAGAGAAGAAGCGCTAGGATTTATTGAAAAAGCAGAAACTTTTGACGAAATCGAAAAATTAAGAGTCAACCTACTAGGTAAAAAAGGAGATTTGACTGTAATACTAAAAGGAATGGGAAAACTATCCAATGAAGAGAGACCAGTAATAGGAAAGCTTGGAAATGAAGTTAGAGAAGCTATAACTGAAAAAATAAACGAAAAGAAAATATCGATTCAAGAAAAAATGCAAGAAGAAAAAATTAAGTCTGAAACAATTGATATAACTATGCCAGGTAAATCATTTGAAATAGGAAAAAAACATATAATTAGTAAAATGATAGATGAAGTAACAGAAATATTTATGGGGATGGGATTTTCTATAGCAGATGGTCCAGAAATTGAAACTGTAGAGAATAACTTTGACTCATTAAATGCACCTAAAGATCACCCATCAAGGGATATGTCAGATACTTTCTATATTACAGAGGATATACTTCTTAGAACGCAGACTTCTCCAGTGCAGATTAGAACAATGAAAGAAGCTGTAAATAATAATGATCTCCCTCTAAAAATTATTGTTCCAGGTAGATGCTTTAGAAGTGATAGTCCTGATGCTACACATTCACCAATGTTCCATCAAATAGAAGTATTAGTGGTAGGAAAAGATATTACATTTACTGAATTCAAGGGAACTATGGAAAGATTTGTACAAAAGCTTTTCGGACCTGATACAAAGACAAAATTTAGACCCCATAATTTCCCATTTACAGAGCCAAGTGCAGAAATAGATGTAACTTGTTTTAAATGTGGTGGCAAAGGGTGTCCAGTATGCAAGGGCGAAGGTTGGATTGAAATATTAGGAGCTGGTATGGTTCATCCAAATGTACTTAGAAATTGTGGAATAGACCCAAATGAATACAGTGGTTTTGCTGCAGGTATGGGAGTTGAAAGACTGGGTATGTTAAAGTATGGTATTGATGATATAAGACTAATGTTCGAAAATGACATTAGATTCTTAGATCAGTTCTAAGGAGGTTAATATGTTAGTTTCATTAAAATGGTTAAGAGATTATGTTGATATAGACGTGGATCCGAAAACATTCGGTGATAAAATGACTATGACTGGTACAAAAACTGAGACAATAGAAAATCTTGGTGATGAAATATCAGGAGTAGTAGTAGCAAAAATAGTGGATATACAACCACATCCAGATGCTGAAAAACTTGTAGTGACACAAGTAGATATCGGAAAAAAAGAGAATATTCAAATTGTTACTGGAGCTAAAAATATAAAAGTTGGAGACATTATACCTCTTGCAACTCATGGTTCAAATTTACCTGGTGGTATAAAAATAAAAAAATCAAAGCTAAGAGGAATAGAATCTAATGGGATGATGTGTTCAGCAAAAGAATTAGGAATAGATGAAAAATTTGTTGAAGACTACAAAAAGAATGGAATATTTATTTTAGACATGGAAGATTCTTATAAATTAGGTAAGGATATAAAGGATGTATTGGGTTTAGATGATGCTATAATTGATTTTGAACTTACATCAAATAGGCCAGATTGTAAATCAATGATAGGTATAGCTAGAGAAGCTGCTGTAACGCTTGATAATAAATTGAAATTTCCTAACATAATAGTAAAAGAAGAATCTGACAAAGATATGAATATAAGTGTTGAGATAAAAGATAATGATTTATGTACAAGATATTTGGCTAGAAAAGTTACAGACATCAAAATAGAGAGATCTCCGTACTGGATGCAAAGAAGACTTATTGAATCAGGTATTAGACCTATAAATAATATAGTGGACATTACAAATTTTGTAATGATTGAAATGGGGCAACCTATGCATGCCTTTGATATGAGACAAATAAATGGAGATAAAATTGTAGTAAAAACACCTGATAAGGAAGAAATATTTACTACATTGGATGGGCAGGAAAGACAGATTGATGAAGATACACTTATGATATGTGATGCTGATAAAAATTTAGGATTAGCAGGTATAATGGGTGGACTTGACTCTGAAGTGAAAGAAGATACAAAAGAAATCTTATTTGAATCAGCTGTTTTCAACAAAGAAAATATCAGAAAATCGTCTAAGAGATTAGGTCTTAGGACTGAAGCATCTTCAAGATTTGAAAAAGGTGTGTCTGAAGAAAATGCAAAGCTTGCAATAGAAAGAGCAGCCCAACTAGTTGAATTATTGGGAGCTGGTAAGGTTGTAAAAGGGTTAGTAGATACTTATCCAAATCCTAAACAAGTACAAAAGCTTACTATAGATCCAATCAGAATAAATAAGAGAATAGGTATAGATATTCCTATGGATAAATTCTGTTCTATATTAGAATCATTAGAATTTAAATGTAACCTTAAAACTAGCAATGAATTAGAATTAGAAGTGCCATATTTTAGATTAGATATTGTAGAAGAAGCAGATATTTTCGAGGAAATAGCAAGAATATATGGATTTGAAAACATACCATCTGTTCAACTTCAAGGAAATTCTACAGCTGGTGTAAAGACAGATAAGCAAAAATATGTGGATAACATTAAGAATACAGCAATTGCTTGCGGCTTATATGAAACGATTACATATTCATTTGTCAGTCCAAAGGGATTAGATAGAGTAAAGATTCCAGAAGATTCAAAATTGAGAGATGTAGTCAAATTGATCAATCCACTAGGTGAAGATACTTCTATTATGAGAAGCACTATGCTTGCAAATATGATGGATGTATTGTCAACAAATAACTCACATAATGTGGAAAAAGCTAATATTTTTGAATGTGGCCACATATTTACTCCAGATGATATGGCTGGAGTGGAAGAAACAAGATTGTGTTTAGGCATGTATGGAGATAATGTAGATTTCTATACGCTAAAGGGTGTATTAGAAAAAATATTCCAGAGAAATGGAATTAAAAATCCTAAGTTTGTAGCTCAAAAGGAAAATACTTCATATCATCCAGGTAGATGTGCGGATGTATTTGTAGATGGAAGGCACATAGCTACATTAGGTGAAGCTCACCCTCAGGTTTGTGATAATTATAATATTTCTAAGAGAGTATATCTGTCAGAAGTAAATGTAGATATTATGTTTGAACTTTCTGATTTAAGCATAGTATTTAGTCAGTTACCTAAATATCCATCAATTACTAGAGATATAGCTCTATTACTAGACGAAAAAATCCAAGTAGGTCAAATAGAAGAAGTGATTATGGAAAAAGCAAATGAATTAGTAGAAGCATGTAATTTATTTGATGTATATAAGGGTGCTCAAATAGAAGAAGGTAAAAAATCCGTAGCGTATTCTATAGTATATAGATCATTGGAAAAGACTTTAACTGATGATGATATTGCACAAGTACATTCATCTATTTTAAAAGCCTTAGAAGAAAAACTAGATGCAAAACTTAGAGATTAATAATTAAAAATTGAATTTTTAAGATATATAAAAGTTGTTTTTAATAAAAAGTAAGGATTAGTTAATATAACTACCTTACTTTTTATTTATATATAGCTTTAAAAGGGAGATTGCTGTATAATATATAGTATATAGGAAAATTACTATGCATAAGATGAGGTGAAATCATGAATAAAGTAACGGTTAAGATAGATGGTGTTGAATATACGGTTGCAGGCGAAAAAAACGAGGCTGAAATAGTAAAGGTAGCAAAATTTATAGATGGTGAATTGATTAAGATAAATAAAGCTGCACCTTCACTTAGTAAGATTAATGCAGCTATTTTAACTTCAGTTAATATAGCAGATCAGCTTTTTGATGCCAAAGAAAAGATCGAAGAACTAAATAATAAAATTGAAGAAATGAAAAATACAAGCACGAATAAGGATGAAAGTATAGAAAAAGAGTTTGATAAAGTATTAGCTAAATTAGCAGAGTCTGATGCTTCAAACAACAAGCTAAACCAAGAGATTCTTGATTTAAGAAAACAACTAATTGAAAAAGATCATATGTTGGCTGAAGAGTCCACAGATGGTCAAGGACTGGAAGAAAATAGCAGAAAGAAAATATCAAATCTAGAAAACAAAATTAAAGAAATGGAAAGTAAAGTTGCTGTAGCGGAGGCTATGGCTAGTGAATTTCAAAATAAGGCATATAATATTCAATTAAATTATGAAGCCTTAAAAAACTCTATTAATAAATAAGTATTAAATATAGATTTATAAAAGTTTTATCAAAAGACTACAAGCATATGCAGGTAGTCTTTTTTAGAAGTTGGAGGAAATATGAAAAAAAAGGTGGAATTGTTGGCTCCTGTGGGTAGTTTTGAATCATTGAAGGCTGCAGTACAAAATGGTGCAAATGCTGTATATTTAGGAGGTACAATTTTTAGTGCTAGAGCAAGTGCTGCAAATTTTGATAAAGAAAATCTTATAGAAGCGGTTAAGTACTCCCATATAAGAAATTGCAAAGTTTTTGTTACTGTTAACACTTTGATAAAAGAGAGTGAAAAAGAAGAATTTGTAGAGTATATAAAGTTTTTATATGAAGCGAATGTAGATGCACTTATTTTACAAGATATAGGTATGGCTAAGTCCATAAGAGAGAGATGGCCAAATTTTGAAATACATGCTAGTACGCAAATGGTTGCTCATTCACTAAAGGATGCTAAATTTTTAGAGGATATGGGGTTTTCTAGGGTAGTGCTAGCAAGAGAATTAAATATAGAAGAAATATCATATATAGTTAAAAATACAAATGTTGATATAGAAGTGTTTGTGCACGGTGCATTATGTGTAGGATATTCTGGACAATGCCTTATGAGTACTAGTATAGGTACTAGATCAGGTAACAGGGGAAGATGTGCACAACCATGTAGAAAAAAATATAAACTATATGATTCAGAAGAGAAAGAATATATTAATACCAAGGGTGAATATTTGCTCAGTCCAAGGGATTTAAACTCTATTGAAAATGTAGAGGAACTGATTAAATCTGGAATATACTCATTTAAAATAGAAGGTAGAATGAAAAAACCAGAATATGTAGCTACTGTAGTCAATAGATATAGAAAGGCAATGGATTCAAGTATAAATAATTCAAATTATCCTATTGTACAAAAAGATATAGATGACTTATTTTCTATATTTAACAGAAAATTTACTCAAGGTTATTTATTCAATAAATGTGGAGCTGATATAATGAATGCAGATAAGCCTAATAATAGAGGCTTATATATTGGTAAGGCTTTGATTTACGATAATAAAAGAAAAAGATTAAAGATTAAACTTGAAAAAGATCTGAATAAAGGTGATGGATTGAATATAGGCGGTGGTGATGTAGGAAGGATTATTGATGGTAAAAATATAAAGACAAGTGCTAGAGCTGGTCAAACTATAGAAATAGATTTTCCAAGATATATAAAATCTGGAACGGATATCTATAAGACTAATGATAGCGAGTTATTAAATGAAGCTAGAAAAACCTATCAGGAAGGTAAAGAGCTGATAAAAATACCTTTAGATGCAAAAATAGATGTAAACTTAAATAAAAAAGCAAAGCTTATATTTAGGGATAATGAAAATATTGGACAAGCAATTAGTAAATCTGTAGTAGAAAAAGCTATAAAGGTAGAGCTTAGTTCAGAAAAATTACTTAGTCAAATAAGTAAGTTAGGAAATACTCCTTTTGAAATTGATAATATCAATATTGAATTAGACAAGGGGGTTTCTATGCCAATTAGTCAAATAAATGAGATGAGAAGGGTAGCTATTGAAGAACTTTATAAAGAAAAAATAAAAATTAAAAGAAAGCATGTATATGATAAGTTCATTGAATACAAAAATGATTTAAATAGAGAACTTATAGATAATAAAAATATAGTAATTTGCAAGGAAGATAATAAAGAAAATATATTATCTGTATCCTGTTGGACAATCGACCAGTTAAAAGCAAGTCTTGATTTAGATCTAGATAATATATATTTTAGAGAACCTTCTTTATTAATACAGGCTTTGAATTTATTTAAAGTATACAAAGAGAAAAACAAAATTCACAGTAAATTTATAATATATTTACCAAGAATAGTTAGAAATGAAAATACATATGTATATAGTTTGTTGGATAACTTAAGATACGAGTATATGGATTTAATTGATGGATTTAGAGTTTCTAACTACGGGCAAATTAAATATTTTAAGGATAATTTTAGAGGAAAGAATTTATATATTAGCTCATGGCTTAATATTCTCAATAGTGAATCTATTGCCTTTTATAAGGAATTAGGAGCAAAAAATATTTGTATATCTCAAGAAGCTTCAGCTAATCAGATTTCTATGCTAAAAGATAAAGATAAGCTAGAGTACATTGTATACGGTAATACTGAAATGATGATAAGTGAATATTGTCCAATGGGAGTATTAACAAAGTTGTGTAAAAAGGATAAGAGAGATTCTAAATGTAATAAAAGTATTTATTCACTTGAATCTGAAGATGGTCAAAAATTTAGATTAAAACAAGATGAGAATTGTAGAACAACAATATACGCCCAAGAATGTGTAAATCTTATTGAGGATATAAAATATTTAAATAATATGGGAATATCTAATTATGAAATATCTCTTTCCTTTGAAAGCTATAATGAATCATATGATATATTAGCTTTGTATAAAAATTTTATAGATGATGAATTGAAAAATAGCAAAAAGGTAATAAATAATGATAAGTATAATAAATTAAATATTGATATTCAGCTAAAAAAACTTACGACTAAGTATAATAAAATCTATAATAGTGGACATTTATATAAGGAAATTGATTAAATTTTAAAGAAAAATTAATCAAACTATAAATCAATTAAGTATTCTAGTAGAGGAGGCATATTATGGAAAAGTATGTTGATAGAAAATACATATTAGAAATATTCAAGATTAGAAAAGACGATTGTAATAAATCTGACTGTGGAAAGGTTTTGGTTTATGCTGGTTCAAGAGGATATTATGGAGCAGCATATCTAACAACACGAGCTGCTACAAGAACTGGTTCTGGACTTGTAAGTCTAATATGTGATCATGATGTCCAAAAGGTAAATGCTATAAGGTTAATTGAGGAAATGACTTGTAGCATAGAGGAAAGTGTTAGAGTAAATAAATTATTAAGAAATGCTGATGCAGTTGCTTTTGGACCAGGAATGGGAAATACTCCAGCAACAAAGAACAAATTAGAAAACTTATTAAATAAATATAAGGGTCCCTTAGTAATAGATGCAGATGGAATAAATGTATTAGATAGAAATTTTATAGATATAAATAAAAGAACAATATTGACGCCTCATTTAGGCGAATTTTCTAGATTAATAGGTGTAGGTGTAGAAGAAATAAAATCCAATAGAGTTAAATACTCAAAAGAATTTGCAAAAAAAGCTTCATGTATAATAGTATTAAAAGGTAAAAATACTATTATAACTAATGGTGAAGATGTATATATCAATACAACAGGAAATCCAGGTATGGCTAATGGAGGAATGGGAGATACACTAACAGGTATGATTACTTCTCTTTGTGGACAAGGCTATGATATTTTTAAAGCTGCAATTTTTGGAGTATATTTACATGGATTGTGCGGTGATTATATTTACGAAGATAATTTTACAGTCAATGCTAATGATTTGAATAAAGTTATACCCAAAATCATGAAAATGATATATAATGATGTCAAGAAATAAAAATATAAAAGGAGGATATACTTTGTTCGGACTAAGCATGAGGATTATATGGATAATAATTGCTATTGCTTTTGGAATAATTGAAGCAGCTACATTAAGCCTTACAATGATTTGGTTTAGTATTGGAGCTGTAGCAGCAATAATAACTTCATACTTTACTGATAATATTTTAATTCAACTATTTGTTTTTGCTATTGTATCAGGTGTTTTTTTGTATTTTGCAACAAAAAAGCTCATCAAGATCGATAGAGATAAAAACAATACACATTGGGCAGGCATTGATACAAATGCTGATGCCTTTATTGGGAAAAAAGGTTATGTAGTTAAAACTATATCTCCAAAAGAGTTCGGTATTGTAAAAGTAAAGGGTGAAGAATGGACAGCAGTATCACTTGACCAAGAGCAAACAATTGAAAGTGATCAAGAAATTATAGTTAGAGGAATACAAGGTGTAAAACTTATTGTAGAGAAAGTATAGTTTAGGAGGAAAAATATGGGTTTAATTTTTTTAATTATCATAGTTGTACTATTAATAATACTAGCTTTTAGATGCATAAGAATTGTAAAGCAAGCTAGAGTTGGTATAATAACAAGATTGGGTAAATTTCATGCAGAAGCAAAAACAGGTATTCATTTTTTAGTACCATTTTTGGATAGAATGGCATATATGATAGATCTTAGAGAAATGGTTGTAGATTTTCCACCACAGCCAGTTATCACTAAAGATAATGTAACTATGCAAATAGATACGGTAGTTTACTATAAGGTTACTGACCCAAAAAGCTATGTATTTGAAATAGCTAATCCGATTTCTGCTATAGAAAATCTTACAGCGACTACGCTTAGAAATATTATAGGTGATTTGGATTTGGATGAAACTCTTACTTCAAGAGATATAATCAATGTCAAGATGAGAACTATATTAGATGAAGCAACGGATATTTGGGGCATCAAGGTAAACAGAGTAGAACTTAAGAATATTTTACCTCCAAAAGATATACAAAACGCAATGGAAAAACAGATGCGTGCAGAGAGAGAAAGAAGAGAAGCTATACTACAGGCAGAAGGTGGAAAGCAGTCTAAAATACTAATAGCAGAAGGTGAAAAACAGTCTGCAATCCTTAAGGCAGAAGCTAGAAAAGAAGCTATGATTAGAGAAGCAGAAGGTGAGAGACAGTTAAAGATACTTGAAGCAGAAGGTGAAGCAGAGGCTATTAGAAATACATATACAGCTAGGGCAGAAGGTGAAGCAGCAGTAATTCGTGAGACTAAAAAGGCAGAGGCAGATGGTATTAGAATGGTATTTAGTGCAATGAAAGAAGCTGATATTGATGACAATATATTAGCGCTTAAATCTATGGAAGCTCTTGAGAAATTAGGACAGAGTGAATCATCTAAGTTAGTATTACCATCAGATGCAGTAAATTTCTTAGGAACTTTTAAAGGTATAAAAGAAGTAATGTCAGATGATAAGAAAAAGAACGATACAAATATAGATATAGATATAAACGCTATAGACAAGAAATTACTTGAAAAACCTGAAGAAATCAAGTTAGAAAACACTGATAAACAATAAATATAAGTTATTTATGATAATTATAAATTATTTTATAAAATATCACATAAAGAGTTATAAAATACTAATAAGATTACATTAGTTCAAATACTATATTTTATTCAAAGTCCCCAGTTTTCTGGGGACTATATAATTTAGGAGGAAATATGGCTTTAGTAGATAGATTACAAAGTGAAAAGAGAGAAAAAGTATTTAAAGAGCTTTTGGGAAGAAAATACAGTTCTTTAAGTGATTTGGATTTTGTATATAATCCGATGGAAGAAATATTATTAATAACTATAAAAAGATTGGTGATGGAAGGTAAGATTAATCATGCTGAAGATACTTTATTTGAGAATATATCAAAAATAAAAAGCCCTAATTCTGTTTATATAGCTGGGGAATTTTATACTATGTTATTAGAGATGCCTGAAGATGAGTTAGAAAAGATGAATTTCACTAGAGAAGAGATATTTTCTGGAATTGAAGATGTAAAGGAAATATTAGGAGATATTGTAATATAAATTATTTGCTAAGAAAAAATAAAATTTATACTTGATTAGTTTATGAAAATAATGATATAATAAGTACTTAGTTTATTTCAAGAAAAAAACACATAGTTGGGCTATGTGCAATTTGTAATATTATTGAATTTGTGATGGAACTCTATTTTATTACATTATTGATAAGGTGTCAATAGTTTTCTTGGAAAATATTTATAATTTAGAGGAGAAATATATGAAAATTGGTTTTGACCACAATAAGTATTTAGAAGAACAGACTAAATACATACTAGAAAGAGTAAATAATTATGATAAGCTTTATATTGAGTTTGGTGGAAAACTTATAGGTGACTTACATGCAAAAAGAGTATTACCAGGTTTTGATGAAAACGCAAAAATTAAAGTATTAAGTCATATGAAAGATAAGGTAGAAATTATTATCTGTGTATATGCGGGCGATATTGAAAGAAATAAAGTCAGAGGTGATTTAGGAATCACTTATGATATGGAAGTTATGAGATTGATTGACGATCTAAGAGGTTATAATTTGGATGTGAATTCAGTGGTAATTACTAGATATGAAGGTCAGCCTGCAGCTACTATTTTAATTAATAAATTAGAACGTAGAGGAATAAAGGTTTATAGACATGGAAATACTAAAGGATACCCAACCGATGTGGATACTATAGTTAGTGAAGAAGGTTTTGGAGCTAATCCATATATTGAAACTACAAAGCCGATAGTTGTAGTGACTGCACCTGGTCCAAATAGCGGTAAATTAGGTACGTGCTTAAGTCAGTTATATCATGAAAATAAAAGAGGTAAGTCAGCAGGATATTCAAAATATGAAACTTTTCCAGTATGGAACTTGCCATTAAAGCATCCTGTAAATATTGCTTATGAGGCTGCAACAGTAGATTTAAATGATGTAAATATGATTGATTCATTCCATTTAGAAAAATATGGTGAAACGACAGTAAATTACAATAGAGATATAGAACTATTTCCTGTATTGAAAAAGATAATTGAAAAAATAACAGGCAAAGAAAGTGTATTTCAATCACCTACTGATATGGGAGTTAATCAGGTAGCTTTTGGAATTTTTGATGATGAGATTGTGAGTGAAGCTTCAAGACAAGAAATAATAAGAAGATACTTTAAAACGTTATGTGAATATAAAAAGGGTTCTTTAGATAAGGATGCTGTATCAAGAATGAAGATGATTATGGAATCGGTTGGTTTAAAGGGCGAAGATAGAAAAGTTGTAAACATAGCAAGAGAATATAATGAGAAGCATTGCTGTATAGATGATGGCCATGTATGCCAATCTGTAGCATTAGAATTAGATGAAGGCGATGTATTAGTAGGAAAGTTTTCGGATTTATTAAACGGACCTGCAGCTGTTATATTAAATTCAGTAAAACATTTAGCTGAAATATCAGATGAAATACATTTAATACCACAAATAGTATTAGAACCAATTATTAATTTAAAGAAAAATACTTTAAAGAGTAGAAATATATCACTAAACTCAGAAGAGGTTCTAATGGCTTTGAGCATTAGTGCAGTTACAAACCCAATTGCGAAGTATGCTATGGATAAGTTACCTCTATTGAAAGGGTCACAAGCCCATTCAACAGTAATTTTATCAAATGTAGATGAACAAATATTTAGAAAACTAGGAATTGATGTCACTTGTGATCCGGAATTTCAGTCAACAAATCTTTACGAAGGATAAAGATTAATTATATTCTGAAAAATATTTACATATATTGTAAAAATATTAAAATAATACTGTTTAATATTAGTTACTATATGATATAATAATAATTAAGGATATTATGCGACGAAAGGAAGTTATTATAATGGAAAACAATATGACAATGCAAGAGCTACTTGACATGCAAGAGCAGGAGCTAAGTAAGATAAATGTAGGAGAGGAAATTACAGGTAAGGTTGCACAAATTAACCATGATGAGCTTATTTTAAGTTTAGAAGTTGGTTTTGATGGTGTAATACCAGCTAATGAATTGAACCTATCTAAGGGTAAGTCTTTAGAAGATGTTTATGAAGTTGGACAGGAAATTACTGGTATTATAACTAATATTAGTTATAAGGATGCAACTATAAAAATCTCTAGATTAAAGTTAGAACAACAAGCGGATTTAAAAGAATTAATAGACGCTATGGAAGAACATAAGACAATAACAGTACATACAACTAAAGCTTTAGAGAGAGGTTTGTATGCTAGATATAAATCACATAACATGTTTATGCCTATATCTCAGATAGATACTAAGTTTGTAAAGGATACAAATGAATATGTAGGACTTGATTTAGAATGTTATGTTAAGGAAGTAAATCCAAGAAAAAATAGAATAATAGTATCTCATAGAGAAGTTGCTCAGGAAGTTCTTGATGTAGAAAGAAAAGAAAAGAAAGAAAAGATAAAAGCCGAAAGAGAAGCTGAAAGAGCTAGAATAAAGGCTGAAAGAGAAGAAGCTAAGAAAAAGAGAGAAGAGATATTTGAGTCACTTGTAGAAGGTGAAAAGAGAACTGGTAAGGTTACAAATATTATGCCTTATGGTGCATTTATCGACTTAGGTGGAATTGAAGGTCTTGCTCATATTAATAATCTTTCATGGACAAGAGTAGAGTCAGTAGAATCAGTAGTTTCAGTTGGTGATGAAGTAACTGTGTTCGTTGAAAGTGTTGATCCAGAAACTAAAAGAATTTCGCTAGCATTAAAAGATCCAGATCAGGACCCATGGAAATTAATCGCTGATGAAGTATCAGTTGGTTCTGTAGTAAAAGCAAAAGTTCTTAGAATAATTGATAAGGGTGCATTTGTAGAAGTTAAGTCTGGTATTGAAGCTTATTTACCAATAGGTGAATTAAGTGAAGGTAGAGTAAACAAGGTTGAAGATGTAATAAATGTTGGAGACGAAATAAAGGCTGTTGTAATTAAATTTAATCCAGCTAACAAGAGAATGATGCTTTCTATAAAGGAATTATCAAGAGAGCCAGAAGAAGACCTTAGTCAGTTTATGTCAACTGGAGAAGAAACTCTTGGAACAATTGGTGAAGCATTAAAAGATAAAATAGAATTATAAGACTATTTAATATAGGATATTGGAGGGGGGATTATATCCCCTCTTTTTATTTCAATAATATCATTAAACTAAAGGTGAATGGATGATGAAAGATATTAAATCGTATTTAAAAGAAAAAATTCCAGCTCATATAAGTGAAAATCTCACAAATAGAGAATACTATGAGCAACTTTTTGAAAAAGTCAAAGAAAATAAATACATAAATTATATACCTAAAAAAATATATTATAGTTTTAATTTATTAATAGAAAAAGTAGAATATTTACTGGGTCAAGAAAGACTTAGAATTGATTTTGCAATTATTACTGCTCTATTTTTAGTGTTTATATTCATGTTGATACTTAATTTATACACTCCTTTTGTAGCAAATGATTTTACAAATATGTATGTACTATCCACTAAAAAAATTGACAGTATAGAATCTTTTTTTGAAGTTCAAAAGATATTGTATAACAATATAAATGGTTCATTTTTAACAAATTTTATAGGTCAGATATTATTAAATATAGACAAGGATTTAAGTGGCTTTATTAATGGAATAGTATTTATGCTATTGGTATATAATATTTTTAATTTTTTGGCTAAAAATGTAGAAAAAGAGTTAATAGTAAGTGATGTAGGGCTTGAATATATAGAAAAAAAACAAGCGAGAGTGTTTTTTAATACATTTTCTATAATATATATTTTAAGTATATATTTTTATATTTGGTATTTTGTACCTTATTTTGGACATGTATTTCTTTGGTTGAGTGGTACAGCTCAATATTTGTGGATTTCTTTTTTATTTGTATTGTATTTAAATTATTTAAGAAAGCTTTCGTATTCAATGGATGGTAAGATATCAATTAGAAAAAAATTCTTGTATGTATTTTTTTCATTTTTTATGGGCTTGACCAATGGATATATTGTATTTATCATGTTGATATTGACATTTTATTATTTTGCACTTATGTATATTGATAAGAGAAAAGAAATCATATATATCATCTTTATGTTTTTCAATCAGTTGATTGGGTTTATAGTGTTGATTACAGCACCGTCAAATTCAAAGGGGATGGATAATATATACATAAGTACTATTAATAATTTAATTTCAAATGTCAGTAAATTAAATTTAGTAATAGATGAATACCTAAAGATACTATTGTTAGTTGGATTACTTTTGATTGTATTATCAAGATTTTTAAGTAAAAATAAATCCTGGGAAGCAGAAATATACTATATATCATCAATATTATGTGCATATAGCCTAGGTATTAACAAAGATATTAATATAAAAGCCATCTTATTTCCTATTATTATTTTATTATTATCTATGTCTATTTCAATATATAGAATTAAAGATAAAAAAGAGATTATAGCTTATGTTTTAGTAATAATTATGTTTTTGTCAACTGCATATTATAATCTAGATACATACACATTGGCTATAAAAGATTCTAAATCTTATTATCAAAAATATAATGCGAGAGAGATATTGATTAGAGATAGCAAAAATAGTGGAAATATTAATAATGTACAAATACCACCTATTTATACGGCTAATGAATATAATGCAGCCTATGAGATGAATGATTGTAGTGCAAATCCAAAATATTACTTAAATGTTGCACTATCAAAATACTATAGAGTAAACTCAATAGTTCTAAGATAAAATTCATATATATTAATATAAATGAGGTGATATTATGTCAAAGAAAAATATAAAAACAAACGCAATGAGATTATTGGAAAGTGAAAATATAGATTATAATTTTTATACATATAGTGTGGAGAAAGAACATGTGGATGGTGTAACAGCAGCTAAAGCAATCGGTAAAGATCCTAAAAGCGTATTTAAGACTTTAGTAACTCAGGCAAATAGTAAAGAATATTATGTATTCGTAATTCCTGTTGGAGAAAATCTTGACCTAAAAAAAGCTGCAAAAGTAAGTAAAGAAAAAAAGGTTGAGATGATTCATGTAAAAGATATAACTAAAGTTACAGGATATATTAGAGGAGGTTGTTCTCCATTAGCTATGAAGAAAGTTTATAAAACTTTTATAGACAAAAGTGCCAAAGATCAGGATAAGATAATTGTTAGCGCTGGAAAAATTGGATACCAAATAGAGCTATCAGCTGAAAAACTTATTAAAATTTTGGACGCATCTTTTGAAGAATTAACAATATAGATGGAGGTTTTATGAGAATAATTAATTCTTTAGAAATAGAAGAACAGGTGAAAAAAATGTGTATTGATGGATGTATTAATTTGGATGAAAGCGTAATTAATTCATTCAAGGAGAATAGAGATAAAGAAGAAAGTGAAGTTGCAAAAAACATTTTAGGTGTTTTAATAGATAATGCAAAAATAGCAAAAGAAAATCAAATCCCACTATGCCAAGATACTGGTATGGCTGTATTTTTTGTAAAAATGGGTCAGGACATTCATATAGAAGGAGATACAATCACTGATGCAATAAATAAGGGTGTATCAAGGGCATATGTGGATGGTTATCTAAGAAAATCAGTAGTAAGTCCTATACAAAGAATAAATACAAAAGATAATACACCAGCCATTATTCACTATGAAATGGTAAAAGGCAATAAACTAGAAATAGAATATGCAGCCAAAGGATTTGGGAGTGAAAATATGAGTCAGATGAAGATGTTAAAACCATCTGATGGAATAGAAGGGATAAAAGAATTTATTCTAAAAGTTGTAAAAGAAGCTGGACCTAATCCGTGTCCACCTATTATTGTAGGCGTAGGAATCGGAGGAACTGTGGACAAATGTGCACAAATATCAAAAAAATCCTTATTCAGAGAAATAGGGGAGCATAATGAAAATCAGTTTATAAAAGATTTGGAAATTGAAATGTTGGAGAAGGTCAATGAGATAGGGATAGGTCCACAGGGTCTAGGTGGCAAGACTACTGCATTAGCTGTAAATATTGAAACTTTTCCGACTCATATAGCAGGTCTACCTGTAGTAGTCAATATAAATTGTCATTCATCAAGGCATAAAAAAGTAATATTATAAGGGGATTATAATGATAAACTTAAGATTACCATTAAGCGAAGAAGAAGTAAGAAAATTAAAAGCAGGAGATATAGTAAGTATTAGCGGTACTCTTTATACAGCAAGAGATGCAGCACATAAAAAAATGTGTCAGGCTATTGTAGATAAAAAGGAATTACCATTTGATCTAGATGGGAAGGCTATATATTATGTTGGTCCATCACCTACAAAACCAAACTCAGTTATAGGATCGGCTGGACCGACTACAA
This sequence comes from Peptostreptococcus equinus, assembly GCF_027125355.1. Lineage (NCBI taxonomy): Bacteria > Bacillati > Bacillota > Clostridia > Peptostreptococcales > Peptostreptococcaceae > Peptostreptococcus > Peptostreptococcus equinus. Next base: position 659,218 of record NZ_CP114052.1, read on the forward strand.
GTTATAGAATGGATGATTTGACTATACCTCTTTTGAAAAGAGGATTGAGGATTATGATAGGAAAAGGTAAAAGGGGACAAAAGGTTATTGATGCAATGAAAGAGTATGGATCTGCCTATTTAGTTGCTATAGGCGGAGCAGGGGCTTATATTTCAAACTCAATTAAAAAATGTCAGATAATTGCATATGATGAATTGGGCGCTGAAGCTGTAAGAAAGCTAGAAGTGGAAAATATGATTTTGACAGTTTGTATAGATTCTAATGGCAATAATTTATATGATATTTCATGCAAATAAATAAATTTTAGACTCTAGGGATGGAAAATTTATCTAATATAAGATAAAATTATTAAATATAAAGTAATTTATGAAAGTGGTGATAATAATGAATTATGGAGAAAAATCCCTAAAAATGCATGAGCAAAATAAGGGGAAAGTAAGTATAAAAAGCAAGGTAGAGGTTACAAATAAAGAAGATTTATCTATTGCTTACACACCAGGTGTAGCTGAGCCTTGTCTACAAATAAATAAGAGAAAAGATGATGTATATAAATATACATGCAAGGGCAATATGGTTGCAGTAGTGAGTGATGGATCTGCAGTATTAGGATTAGGAAACATAGGTCCAGAGGCTGCACTACCAGTAATGGAAGGTAAGGCCATATTATTCAAAGAATTTGCAGGAGTTGACGCTTTTCCAATTTGCCTAGCAACTCAAGATGTAAATGAGATAATAAATTCTGTAAAAATGATTGAACCGGTATTTGGAGGTATAAATCTTGAAGATATATCAGCGCCAAGGTGCTTTGAAATAGAAGAAAAATTGAAAGAAGAATTAGATATACCAGTATTTCATGATGATCAACACGGAACAGCCATTATAGTTAGTGCAGGTATAATAAATGCTGCAAAGCTTGCAGAAAAGAAGCTAGAAGATCTCGAAATAGTAATAAATGGACCAGGTTCCGCTGGTATAGCAATATGTAAAATGCTTTTAAGTTTAAATGTAAAGAATATATTACTATGTGATAGAAAAGGTATATTAAATCTTAAAAGTGAAAATTTAAATAAAGTTCAAAAAGAAATGCTTAAATATACTAATAAGAATAATGAAAGTGGAACACTAGCAGATGCACTAAAGGGGAAGGATGTATTTATAGGTGTATCAAAACCTAAAATGTTGACGGGAGAAATGGTAAAGACAATGGCAGATAAATCTATTATTTTTGCTATGGCTAATCCAGACCCTGAAATTTTACCTGAAGAAGCTAGAGAAGCAGGAGCATTTATAGTAGGTACAGGAAGAAGTGATTTTCCTAACCAAGTAAACAATGTGTTGGCTTTTCCTGGTATATTTAAAGGTGCATTAGAGTGTGGTGCAAGACAGATTAACGAGGAGATGAAATTGGCAGCGGCGTATGCAATAGCAAATTTTGTAGATAATGCAAAGTTAAACCGAGAATATATTCTTCCTCTAGCTTTTGAAGAAGGTATTTCAAAAGCAGTAGCAGAAGCAGTCAAAAAAGCAGCAAAAGATACAAATGTATGTAGGTGGTAGAGGTGTAAATTGGTTAATTTTGGTAGAGCAAATAAATTAAAAGTTCTTAGAGAAAAAGAATATGGTCTATTTTTAGATGGACAAACAGGAAATACAAATGATGATATATTTTTGCATAAAAAAAATATTATTAGTAAGGATATTAAAATTGGAGATGAAATAGAGGTATTTGTATATAGAGATTCACAAAAAAGATTAGTTGCTAGTGAGAAAATGCCATTAGCGTGTGAAGATGAGGTCGCTATTTTAAGAGTGTGTGATAATACAGATATAGGGTGTTTTATTGATATTGGTCTGGAAAGAGATGTACTAGTACCATTTAGAGAAAAGAAATATCCAGTTTTTATAGACCAATATTATCCATTTTATGTATATATAGATAAAACGGGTAGACTGGCTGCTACTACAGATGTGGAGCCACATTTATCATTAGATAGTAATCTGCAACAAGGTGATATTTGTAGTGGATATGTAATAGGCTTCCAAACAAATGGAACAGCTCTTATTTGTATTGAGGGTGCTTACTTAGGTATAATTTTAAAAGAGGAATATTACACAAGGATAAAAGAAGGAGACAAGTTAGAAAATCTAAGGGTTATAAAAATATACGAAGATGGAAGAGTTGGGCTAACTACTAGATCTGAGAGAAGATATGAAATAGATAACCTAGAAAAGAGAATAATTTCTTATTTAGAAGGAAATGATGGTTTTATGAGGTTTAATGACAAATCAGATCCTGAAGAATTGAGGATAGTATTTAATACAAGTAAAAAAAATTTTAAAAGAACACTTGGCACTATGATGAAAAATAAATTAATTGTTCAAGATGAAGAAGGAACAAGATTAATATAATTATTAATCAAATAAATAAATTTAAGGATAAAATAATGGCGAATAAAGATAAAATTTATGAAATTTATAAAGAATATATATTTAGATATAGAGAGAAGAGAGCACTAGATAAGGAGTTTTCTAACACTAGGATTGCTTCTATTGACTTTATAAGAGGTATATTGGTGATATTTTCATTAATTATAATAAACCAAGGACTTGAAAATAATATTTCAAATACTTTTAAAATTTCACAATGGAATGGAATTACTTTTGCTGATTTAATAGTTCCTATGTTGCTGATTACAATGGGGATGTCAGTTCCATTTTTTATTAAAAAATATTTGAGAATATATGATTCCTTTTCTATTATTATGGAGAAAATATTCATTAAATTCCTATTTTTATTTATAATAGGTATTTTTATTAATCTAATATATTATTTTAATCAAGGTATTAGAATAACAGGACCTCTACAATTAATAGCCATCAACTATGTAATAATTACATTTATTTATTTGGGACTTGTAAGGTTAAAAATTAAAAATAATAATTTAGGCTTACTCATGGTATTTATGGCATTAATATGGTCTATGATATTTACAATAATAGCTTATATAAATGGTTTTAATATTAGCAATAACACATTTGTAACAGTTGACAGAAGATTATTGTCAATGTTTATGACAACGAGCGGAATAAATCCAGAAGGTATATTAGCTTCTTTTTCTTCTCTTTCCTTATCTATGTTAGGTGTATCTATTGGTTGTATATTCAACAAAAAACATGTAAGTGACAAAAAATATATAAAATATATTAGAAATTCAAGTATAAAAAGAAATGGATTTAATAGAAGTAGCCTATGGCACGATATTAAAAGTTGGTTAAATCCAAGATCAATAAAGGCAATTTTAAGTAACTATTATAGGATAAATGATCAGGTAAAAAAACTTGTTGATTTGCTTATATTAACAATTTTATTTTTGTTATTTTCAAACATTATTTCTATATGGATTCCTGTAAATAGAAATGTATTTTCTATAAGTTTCATTACAAGAATAGGTTCATATATGTATTTTATTATGATGGTATTATATGCTTTATTTGATATAGCAAAATATAGAAGAATAGGTAGATTAATTAGAAGAATAGGAATGAACTCTATTCTTGTGACTGTATTATCTATAATATTATACAAGTTGATTAATTTAATCCATATAAAATCTATTTATACGGATACATGGCTACCTCTTAATAATTGGATATGTACGGATTTTATAGTGCCTATATCAGGTTTATATAATGCATCATTTTTATATTCGATAATTGCGACTTTAGTTTGTGTAGGCATCTCATGGATCCTTATTTATAAGGACATAAAAATAAATCTATAGGGGGAATTATGGAAAAATTTGATAAAAAAAGACTTGGTTCGCTTTTAAATAAAAGCCTAATAATTTTTATAGCATTTTTAATAATGATATCCCTATTTAAATTATTCTTATATCATAATAGCCAAAAGAATTTAATATCGCAGTTTAAGAATACGCATATTAGAGAGAACCTAGTAATTAATAATAAAAAAGTAAAATTGAATAAACCTTATAAGATAAAGGGAGAGACTGTTTATGTTCCAATTATAGAATTATGTGAGAATTTCGGAGCAGATACGTCATATACTTTTAAGCCATATGGTGGAATAGATTTAAAATACAAAAAAAGTATATATCATCTAAAGAGAGGATCAAATATTGTAGAATATTCTAATAGAGCTAATAAAGTTACAATTGATGGACCAGTAGTTTATATGGAAGATACCTTATATATGCCAATAGATTTTATATATAAAGTATTAGATGTCAATGTAGAAAAAGCTAGCAATGGTACTGTGTATATGAATAACTATCCGTATAAGTTTAACTATGATTGGATAAAACAAAATAAATTTATTGCTCATGCTCTTGGTGGTGTAGATGGATTTAAATACACTAATACAAAAGAGGCGATGGAAAGTTCATATAACAAGGGAATAAGAGTCTTAGAGGGAGATTTGACAATGACATCTGATGGTAAGCTAGTACTATGTCATTCATTTTCTAAAGAATATTTAAAAGCATATAAGCTTCCTGAGAATTGGTCTAGTGAAAAGCCTACACAGAAAAAATTCTTATCTGAAAAAATAAAAGGTAAGTATACTACATTGAGTTTTGAAGATATAGCTAATTATATGAAAGAACATAAAGATGTATATTTTGTAGTAGATTTAAAGGATAATTCTACATCAAATGTCAATAAAAGTTATAAAGAATTATTAAGAGTGGGAAAAAATGTTGATACTGAAATTTTGAAAAGAATTATACCACAAATAAATAATTCTCATATGTATAAACCTATAATGAATATTTATAACTTTAAATCAATGATTTATACTATTTATGATAAAAATGAAAAAGAAATAAGCAAAGCTATAGATTTTTCTTTTGAACATGGTATAAAGATTCTATCAATAAATAATGCTAATATTTCTAAAGATTTACAAGATAAGATTAATAATACAGGAATGGGAATATATATGTTCAACTATAACAATGAACAAGAAATATCTAATTTCAAATATCCATTTATTAGAGGTGTATATACAGATTTCTTACCAACACAAAAAATTAATAGGGATAAAGAAGGTAATATAATGAAAGAGGTAGATAATAAAAAAAATACAACCCCATCTAATGATACAGCAAATAATAATGCCAACATACAAGAAATTGAAGGAATAAATTAGATATAGTTTATATAATAAATTTAAATAAAGTAAAATAAAAAAGATGATAAACATAAATTGGTTTATCGTCTTTTTTATATGACTATAATTTATAAGAGAGTATCTTAATAAAAAGTAAAAAAATAGTTACAAATAAAATTTTATATACAATAAATTTATTACAAATTGTAACTAAATATGATATAATTATACAGGTAAAGAAAGGTAGGTTAAAAATGAAAAAATGCAACATAAAATTAAAAAGTTTAATTATTTCTTTATTGATTTCTACTAGTATGTTATCTACATCTTTTGCACAAGACAATAAAGCTGTTAATGATGTTACAATAGATGCAAAACAAGTGGAAAACTTAGTGATAAATGATAACTCTGGTCAAGTGAATGTAGAGCTTGGTGTAGGTAAAGTAAATACTAGTTCAAATACACAGAATTCAAAAGATTTAGTTATAGATAAATCAAATATTGATTTAAATAACCAAGATAATAACTTAAATAGCGTAAATGATATAAAAACTAGCAATCTTAAAGTAAATGATATGACGAGTAATTATAGTCAAAAGACAGCATATTTATCTCAAAAAATATATGGGATGGATAGATATGAAACTGCTGCAAAGGTGAG